>JAJQEF010000009.1 GCA_021201795.1 Rikenellaceae bacterium | reverse complement strand
GAAAAACTGAATTTTAATATTGTTAAAAATTACCAGAAAACCGGAATAAGAAATTTATTAATCTGTTAATTATCCAAATTAAAAAAACTTATTACGAATAAATTTATTTTTCTTTTTTCGAAACTTATTAAAACTAATATTTATTATAAAAGAAATTAAATCTTTTATTAATTTTTAATTTAAGCCATTATATTACCAATCAAAATCCGGATTTAAGATATAATTTCGCATCACCTCTTTAACACCTTTCCCGAAACTATTCAGATAATTTTTCAGATATAATATTTATTGCAGGTATACGCTATTACTAAACATATTTCCGATCTGGCCAATATTATAACTTTAAATCTACAGAACTTGAATAAAGAAAATATAATAATAAACGACGTATTACAACGGACCTAATAAATAATGTTCGCGAATGAAATCATAATGCCTTCGAAACAATTTATCATCATTTTATACAAAGGTAAATTACCTTAAAGTAATAGTCAAGGACAACGAGATGCCGAAGAGGAATCGAGATACAAGTTTGATTCCGGATCTTATATTTATACGATAGAAGGAACTGCGCACTAAAGGCTACAGAAACAACATAATTTCGAATCACACAAATTGGAGGTTCTCGATTTTGCGCATAAATCGTTTACCGATAACCAGATAATAGCTTAAGAAACGGAAACTGCCTGTTAACTCACCGTATTTATAATTATCCTTTATGGCAAGTGAATTTGCGGAATCCAATATCGAGCAGAATGAGTGGGCAATAAGGGCTCAATCGATAAAGAATTTAAAATAAACAAATTATATATCTATTAATTCAACCAAATCAATTCACAAAATTTTAAGAAAATGAAGAAATTATTATTTGCTCTAATCGCAATCACGGGCCTGGTTCTGACCGGATGTTCCAAAGACGAGAATGGAGAAAATGGAAACACAAACGGCAAAGGAGCCATTACGGTCCGTATAGAAGGTTCCAGCAAAAGTCGTTCGCTCGAGAACCTATCCGCTGTAGACAGCAAAATCTTCAATTATCACGTTTATGTTTTCGGAGCTACAACCGGGATTCTGGAAGCTCAGGCAACAGGGAACGCTACAAATCCTACAACGATTACGGAACTTAGCTCGGCAAGTACAAAGAAGGTCGTAATCCTTGCAAATCTCGGCGTATATCCGGATGTTAACAATTATTCGGAATTATCTGCTGCTGTAAATAAGATCAATCTTGACAAACAGTCTCCTGACGCAGTTAAAGAAAACGGCTACATCATGACCGGAATCTCAAAGAACGAGGTAACTGTTATCAAAGATAATACCGTGGAAGAGAGGGTTTACATCGAACGTGCAGTAGCTAAAATTTCGCTTGAATCAATAACTTTCGAACCAGAGGACGGCCACGACATTAATTTGCTCGAAATCTTAGGTGTAAGTGTACAGCGTGTTGCACCAGAGGTGACATTATCTCCCCTGAAATCTTACTATACGGTAGGTCAGCAAGGCTCTTATCACTATGGCGGTATAGCAGCAGGAAGCTCCGAACTTCAGGTAAAATCTTATCTTTACGATGATCTCAATATCGGAACCATTCCTTACGATACGGATTCGGAATACGAATTAGGCAATTATTTCCTGGTGTTCCCCAACACTTCAGCAGAAAATTGTACACTTTTGACTATCAGTGCTAAATACGACGACGATCAGATTTACTATCCTATAAAAATCAATTATCAGGATGGCAACGAAAACACTGACGGTACTTTCGTGAACAATAACAAGCATTACAAAGTCAGCGTAACGATCAAGAAATTAGGCGAAGGAACTACTGATCCTGAACAGCCACGTGAAGAGGGAAGCCTCGATGTTATCGTAGAAGTAATAGACTGGGAATACATCAACCAGAACGAAACCTGGTAGAATTTCGTTCTATTTTCATTACTTAATCATTTCAACCTGCGGGTGTTTCCCGCGGGTTGATTTAAAAGTTATCAGGATAAATTTCCATACATGAATAGGAACACAGCCCGGAAATATAAATTCTACTTATTACTTATTGTCGGAATATCTTTAATGCAGGCATGTTCGATAAAGGAGGACTTGGGCTTATGCGTAATCGATGAATGTCTGGTGTATGTAAAAGTGGAAGATATCGTTACCGGACAAGATATGACCGTGACGGGAGAGGTTGAAGATGTGAAACTTTTCATATTTGATGAAATGGAAAATTTCATGGCTTCATACGGAATGAATGCAGAACTGATAGCAGGTAGACAACCGGTCGCGCTAAAAGACTGTGGTAAAACCGGATTTAAAATATCTGCATGGGGTAATCTCGGTGAAAAAATATCTATATCGGATATGACTAATGAAAGTATATTGAGAGAGTCCAAAGTTACTTTGCTACGGAATAAGGAAAATAATGGTTACGATATTTCTCCGGAAGACTTTTTTTCGGGTATAAGGAGGTATTACCGGGAAACAAAAAGAACCGCAGCGAAGAAGTTGTAATTACCCGGAAGAACGCAAGGATGAATATCACCGTACGTGGACTGAAGGGTACCGATGCGGATAATTATTCCTTTAGCATATCCAATAGTAGCAACGGCTACTATTTCACGGGCACACCGGTTTTGAATACATCAAAATTAAAAGAACAGGGCGCGTTCAATACTAAGCAGGAATATATCTCCCCAACACCTTATCTGTTGACCCACTCGGACAACGAACCGAACGGCGATATATGGGTGAACATTTTGGAAAAAACAGAAACAGGAGAAACTTCAATTACCGGATCTAATAAGGATAGTAACGGGAATTTTATAACCCTTATTTCAGGACGCACTACAAATGTCCTGATGGAGATCGGCGTCAATGGAAAATTATCGGTATATGTGAAAGTAACCCCATTGGATGAAATTCACCAATGGACGGAATACTAATTTACAACCTCTATCATGAGCAAGATATATAAATATAAAACCATGAATGGAAATAAACTTACAGTATGGTTCCGGATACGGGAAGCATTAATGCTTCTTTTGCTAAGCATGGTATTATTTTCATGCGTAAAAGATATAGACGATTATAATTTCGTTCCTGTGGATGAAGCTACGGTTACTTTGACCATAACCGCTCCGGGAGCAACGCTGCCTCGTAACGCTACGCGTTCCTTAAACGTTTCGGAACATGAAATTTCAGATATAAGAATACTGGTCTTTACCGATGAAAGCGGAGAGTACAGATTTAAATATATGGTGGAAGGAGAACATATCCAACCGGACGGGAACAATCCCCTTAAGACCAATTTCACAGCCAAACTGAAAACATCGGACGACCCTATAAAACTCGTTCTTGTCGCTAATTCGAAAGAATCTTTCGAGATATACACACCAGCGGTCAATGCGACGGAAGATGTAGTCAGGAAGAATATCGTTAAAAAATTCGACGCGGACAGCTTTAAAAATATCCCGATGTTCGGAAGCATCATATTACCTTCTTTGGATGCCAAAGAAATAAACAAAGAAGAGATAACCATGCTTCGTGCTGTCGCACGGGTTGATGTCGTTGTCGATCTCGATATGGATTATTCGAATCCCTTTATTATAGAGGAAGCATTTATATATAGGGCAAATGATAATATCCAAACTGTTCCGGATATAACGGCTCTGACTTCTTCTGAAACTTTAAGAGTAAATTCTCCGTCAGTACCTTCGAATGCGGTAAAGCACAGTTCTTATTCAAAGAGAGTAGAGAATCCGTTCGACGAATTTATAGAAAAGCTGTACTTGCCGGAATCTTCACATTACATTGACCTCGAGGACCAACATAAACAATCTACCTGTGTCGTGGTCGGGGGTTATTATAACGGCTCCGGTACTCTATCCTATTACAGAATAGACTTCAATTCCGGACTGGAAGGACATCCATTAGGTCAGGTATTGAGAAACCATCGTTACGAGTTCACTGTAAAACAGGTTAATGGCTCCGGATGGGACACTCCCGGTGAAGCAGCACAAAATCGTTCTACTACAATAATTGCTGAGATCAAAACATGGGAAGACTTCACTATGGAAATGTATGCTAACGGCGACAATTACATGGGAATAGATTCCCGGAATTTAAAGCTGGGGCACAAAGAAGGTCTTCAAAAAGTTATAGGGGTACAGTCCACGGTTCCTTACCGCATCTCGTGGGTGGACGGAGACGGAACCTCTACCGGAATCGGAGGTATAGCAGTGAATAACCAATATTTTTCAGCACAGATAGTAAATTATACCGATGACACCGACGACTTATCGCATATCGTAATTAAAACCCTCAGCAATAACAATACGTCGCAGTACCGTAATTCCCAGCTCAAAGTCGAGTGGATGAACTGGATATTTTATGTAAACGTGACCCAGTCGTATTACGACGTTAGTGTAACACGGGCAATAAATGTCCTTACTGCACATATGGGATCAACGGGAAGCCTCGGCAGTATTTTCGATCCGTTAGGTTCTTCAGGAAGACCTCTTAGATTGATTTTATCCAATGAAGATAATTTTTCTCCCAGAGGAACAGTGGACGGTTTTGCCGGATTTTTTTTCAATCTTTCCCAGAGCGAAGCGATTCTCAGGGATGCTAACGGAACCAATGACTACAGTCTGCAGGCACGTATGATGATCGGAGCGGCAGATGTAATTTTTCTTGCGAACGACAATAATCTTTCGCTTTATTCCGCCGGACTTTTAATAGCATGGCTCGAATCGAGTCCGAACAAAGTTTTGATCGTGGGCTGCGATGGCGATAAAACTTCGCCTGGCTTGATCCTGCCGAATAAAAACGGTTTGCTTGCGGACCAGTTCGACTGGCGTTTCAATCTCGGGGTTTTGACAGACAATTACAAGCGACAGATTCAGACGGGAGGTACAAAATACTTTTATCCCGTTTCATACGACAATCCGGAAACAGCTCCTTTTTTTCATGGTTCTTTCGGGGATGTGCCGCAGTCGACCCCATTCCGGTGCGTTGACTTATACTTCGGACACTCGGTCGCACTGCATAATAAAGATATTATCCCTCTTTTAAAACACGAAAATTCGCCTGACGGCCAGATGTCATTGGGAGTAGACAAAAAAAGAAGGATAATTTACCACGGGGATGGAAGTCTGCATCAGCAGGGAACAGACAGATTAAGTTTACCGGCCTACTATTCAGGAATAGTCTCCTCCGCACAGGATATATTCTTCGCCAACATGTGGGAATGGATAGTCCAGCAGGTATTATGGGGAGACGAAGTTAATTAAATAAGTATTTTTTATACAAAAAAGTAAAACAGGGTTCGTGACCCTGCTTTACTTTTATTCTATTTTAAAATCCCTGAGATATGCGGGAACATAAAAAGTTTTGTTCGGTTCTACGAATACGGTTATGGACGGAAGATAATGTTCGGTTCCGTTAATCTCTATAAGATTAGTATTACCATAAACCGTAAGTTTATTTTTTCCGGAACTCACTTTCAGTATCTCGCCTTTCATATCTATTTCTGTTTTCGCATCCGGAAAAATCTTATGATGCGGAACATATAGTTCATTCGTAAGACTATCCAGTATAATTCCTAATCCTACTTCTTTCTGCATATAGGCATTCAATTCTTCGCTCGAAAACAAACCTCCCGGAGTTCTTCCGTAAGGATGATAAGCGGCAAGGAACACATCTTCCCCGGTATGGCCGGTAGTAGTGAATCCGATAAGCGTGCGTGCGGCCATAAGTTCGCCTATACGATACTGCAACCTTTTTCCCTTACGTTTTTCTTTAGGAAGCGGGCTGTTATTGTAATCATAAGCATTATTTAAAAGATCGACTTCTTCGTCCGTCAGGTCGATACCGAGATACTCTTTAAAAAGTTCTTTAGCATCTGCTTCTTTGGATGCTTCCAGCATATCGACAATCTCCTGCGATGTAACTTTAAAATCTCTGAACGGGCTCATCAGTTTCTCCAGCGGCAGTTTATCATATCCGGACGAAATCCTGTGGTTCCCGATACTTATTCCGCTGTTGCCATGATCCGGAACGATAATTACCAAGGTCTCCCCATCTTCTTTTGCAAAATCTATCGCCTTACGGACGGCATGGTCGAATGCGAGGTATTCGGTAACAAGTCCTATCGGATCATTTGCGTGAGCAGCCCAATCCACCTGGCTTCCTTCTACCATAAGGAAAAATCCGTTCTCATTCTGAGACAGGATGCCGAGAGCTTTTTCTGTCATTTCCGCTATGGACGGGATCATTGTGGTATCGCGGTCAAGATCATAAGGCATTTCCTGACGGCCGAATAATGCCCATAATTTATCGCCTTCAAACTGACGGAAATGATTTATATTATTCTTTACGACCGTCGTGCCTGTTTGTTCGAGATATTGATACTCGGCATCATTAATGAGCCCTGCGCCTCCGGCAAATACTACATCGAGACCATTATGAGCCATTTGCTTCATCAGTAACGGATAATTCGAACGGTTGTGGCTGTGGGTAGCTACATTAGCAGGTGTCGCATGCGGAAATTCACAAGTGACAACTAATCCTATGGATTTGTTCTGCATGATCCGCATAGCCTCGGGCAGGGTCGTTAAAGGCTGGTACCTACGTGCGGTATCTATCGGATAAATGTCCCTGTCCGGAAAGCTGGTCGGATACATACCTGTATATCCCGAATTAGTATAATATCCTGTCATGAAAGCGGAAGTCGTAGGTGCTGAGTCTCCTATCGGGGAATCCGAGCAATGGGTCTTGACCATACCGCAGAAATAAGGATCTACAGCGAGTCTCTCATCTCCTCCCAACAGATACCACTGATACCATCTCGATAAAGTAAGCACCGGAGAGGAGGTCCCGTCCGGTATCATAAGAATAAGGTTTTTAACAGGTTTATGTTCCTGTGCCGTCAGACTTAACGGCAAGAATAAAAATATAGACAGAATACCGGCAAGAATATTATTAGCTCTCATAGTAAGTTTTTTTTAGACAAGAATCTCTGATAATTAGACACCAAAAATAAGAAAAAATTTTAATTAAAGAGGAGGATATTCTCATTCGCTTCATAATCATTACTTGATGTCATTTTAAATCGGTTATCCATTCAGCCATATCCTCGAGAACCTTTATGTTAAAAGTTTCTTCGATCTTTTTATATTCATCGAAATTACCTGTTCCCGCTGTTTGGAACAAATGGTTGAGTCCCGGATAGGAAATGATTTTTACATTCTTATTTCCCGAAGAACTTAGTCCGTTAAAAATCCCGTCTAGATTCTCCCTATAAGTAACCTGTACATCCTTTTCTCCGTTAAGTGCAAGAACGGGACATTTTATATGGGGATAATATTTTTCCGGACGGAACATAAGCAGTCCCAATAATTCTTTATTATCACGTAACGATAGGATCTCCTTTTCCGCTCCTTCAAGAGGAGTTCCTTTTATCACATCATAGATTTCCGCTTCGAGTTTATCCGGATCATCGATATTCTCGAAAAGGAATTTATTGGCTTTATCCAATGCAGAGTTATAATTATCGATGTATTCATCCGATGCACCGCCAAGTCTCATTATGGCTGCACGCTGAAGCGCCAGCCCTTCTTCACCGTAAATACCGGGTCCGGCAAAAGAGTAATAATAAAATCAGGTACATGGTTGGCTGCCGACATAAGGGCTATCGCTCCGCCTTCACTGTGTCCAGCAATCCCGATTTTTCCTATTTTAGAATTTGAACGCAGGTGGTTTATCGCAGATTCCGCATCCGTCAAAAAGTCTTCCAATGAGGCACCTCTGTACACTCCGCCTGAAAATGCAGTTCCCCGGTCGTCATAACGTAGTACTGCAATACCGTTACGTGTAAGATGATCCGCAATAACGAGGAACGGTTTATGCCCGGATATGGTTTCGTCCCTATCCTGCGGTCCGCTTCCGGATACAAGAATTACAGCGGTAAAAGGACCGTCTCCTGCAGGAAGTGTCAAGGTTCCTGCCAGATCGAAATCCTGTTCAGTGTTACTGAATGTTATCTCCTTACTTTCATAAGGGAACGGAGGCTGCGGGGTCTGCGGACGGATAGAAGAGAAGTCCTCTCTCTTAAAAATTGCAGGAACAGATATGCCACGTTGTGTCAGCATTCCGTAAATTCCATCCTCTTTCACTATTCCATCGAAGCTCAAATTAATTTCAGGTATTTCAACTTCTATTTGATTACCAATATACTTCACACTTGAGACTGGTCCCCATCTTTCTGATTCCTCCGGACTCTGCATTAACGCAGTCAATTTTCCGTCTGAAACTTTGAAATAAAAATTTAATTTAGCAATCCTGATCTTTAAGTCGACCTGTCCGTACCATATACCGGAAATATCGTAGGCGATTCCGAATTCTCGAACGACCGGTTCTTCTGACATTTCTCGTTCAAGAATCAATTCATATGTTTGTCCAAACTGTTTAAATGAACCATCGATCTTCTGCGCGTCGACAGTTCCGGTAAAAGTAAAATCGAGGTTGGCGATCTCTATTCTCAGTGTTCCGTCATTAAAAGATACGGAACTTACGGGATACCTTGATACCGACTGCTGCGGGCTCTGCATTGTGGCATTATAACCAATCTCCGTACGGGTAATTTCAAAATTCAGCGGCATACCGAAGGTTGTCCCATATCACATTCCGGCAATGTCGGCAAAGGCAATATATGAACAAAAAATAAAAACAAATAGTAGTGATAATTTTTTCATAGAGTGTGATTTTTATAATCGGTAAAAGTTAGTAATTATGATCCGGCAGATTATATCTCCAAAATATATTGAAAATAGATAACACATCCACAATCGGGAACCTTTGAGATTACATGACACTTTCAGCGAATCGAACAGCCATATCAGCATCCATGCACAAATCGTAAGCGGAAACATTGCAAGCATCACACCTCCTATCGGATCTCTTAAAAGATCGTTAAATCCAGGTATAATTGAGATCAACTGCAACGGAAGCAACGGCAATAAAGCGAACGATACAGTACCGTAAACATCTATAAATCTTATTTTCGACCGTGAGAAAAACAATCCACACAAATAAAAAAGTGTGGCAGGTATAAGCCAAACGACAAGATGTTCCGCGATAAAGACCCATTCCGAATTATTCGGTGCGGAACCGAAATGCAAAAGTCCATGGTAATGATAATTTGTCAATAAAGAAATTATCAGCGAGGCAACCATACCTATAAGCCCGTATAATAATGCCTGAGCACCGGCAATCCTTCTGAAAGGATCGACCCACAAAGG
This sequence comes from Rikenellaceae bacterium, assembly GCA_021201795.1. GTDB lineage: Bacteria > Bacteroidota > Bacteroidia > Bacteroidales > Rikenellaceae > JAJBUQ01. The sequence goes on along the minus strand of JAJQEF010000009.1, from coordinate 16,839 downwards.
GTTATTTTTCATCATTGTCCATGTTATTGAGTTTTTCAATTATTTCATCGAGCATGTTGCGTACCGTCGGATAACTTACCCCGAGCTGACGAGCCATGTCTTTTAAACTTCCGCTGGATTTTACAAATTCCACAATAAATGACATATCCGATTCCGTAAATTGCGCCAGCAACGGAAGCTCGAATCTACCGTTTACCTGAGTCGAACATTCCTTACACTCAAGTTGTACGACATGTAACGATGACTGACAGCAAGGACAGAACTGTGGAAATTTTCTCTTATGTTCCATTTTGAATAATTTACAACAAAATTAAACAAAATTAATTATAAACAAAATATAATTCATTTTATTATAAATAATATTTAATAATTAGTATTCTGAGATATCTACAAATAAAAAGCACCGCGTTTATACGGTGCTTTTTCGTTTCCTTTATTAATTATCTTAGACAGCATACTTATTCCGGAACATAAATTATCTCTCCGTTATCCAATTCGTAAGCTACTCCGACACGTTTACCTTTTTGCCCGTTGGATTCCTGATTCTCGGAAGGTTTATATTTAGTTATGGTTTCACCTTCCTTGGTTATGATCTCCATATTTTCTTTTCCCGGATTCTTCACGATAGTGTAATCTTCCTGTGAAAATATCTCGGTCATATTAAATTTAACCACCAGCGCGACCATAAGAGCGACGGCAAAAACCATAGCCACGTCAAAAAGATTTGCCATCATAGCCATCGGATCGTCTCCGTCGGAACCCTTTAATTTCCTGCGATTTTTTCTCATGTTATTCCTCTTTATCAGAAGCCCCATGATTCTGTGAATACAGCTCAGCAATATAGTCCAACTGCACCATATCGGTATTTATCCAGCGCTGTTTGATCTGCGCAAGGATAAATCCGACAGCACCGACGAAAAGTCCTATTACCGTCGTCGCGAACGCAACCTGCATATTGTAGGCCATCGACGAGATATCCCCGGAAGCCAGACCTGCAAGTGCGGGTCCCATAGGTATCAAAGTTCCCATCAAACCGAGTATAGGCCCCATTTTAACCAATAATTTATATTTACCCAATTCTTTGTCGGAAGTGATCTCATAATCGGAAATCGTACGGTTTACCACCGCTTCGTTATAATCCTCACTCAGCATACAGCGTACGGTTTTTGTAAACGGGGTTTCAGAAAGGGATTCAAATCGGGAATCCATTGTCGGTTTGCCGGTTTGACTCAGCGAATCGATCCACTCCGTACGATTCTTTTCACGTCGGACGCGTGTTACGTAGCTTCCGCAGAAATTACCGAGCATAAGCATGCTCCTTACGAAGAACCAGATAAGACCCAGAATTACCGGAACCAGTAATCCGCCTGAGATCCAAAACAATACATTAGATATTTGTTCCATAATAATTATTTTTTTTCTTTTTATTCGAAGTTTGAGTTTATTCCATATGAATCCTACCGTGAAAAACACGACCACCACGCCTATTGTCAACAGAAGACTCCTGTAATCTAACGGTGTATCGTCGGTATAGATAAGTGCAGACGGATGGAAGATCGTACAGCATATTACAAGTATGAATATTAACAATTCGAGTAATGCCGTCAATTCTATACGGAATGCTGTACCAGGTAAAACGTATTTTGTCAGGTACGTACCGCTCAGCATAAATATCACGGCAGCTCCGCAAAGTATTGAGGTAAGCAGATTGAAATCTACACCTACGAATGTAAAAAACATATTTACCTGAATATAGTAGAGTAACGGAAGCATCATAAGCGGAGGAATAAATCCCAGCATACGATTCGCCCAATTCTCTTTTTCGTTAATGCTTCTTTTAAGTATGGATATGCAGAACCCAAGGGTCAGCATCAGATCGACCATAACTACAAGGAAAACATCTGTAAGGATCTTCTGCCCTTCTAATCCAGTCTCCAATGTGAGTTTATTCTGTTCCAAGGCAAATCCGTGGCTATACCAGACAAAAACACCGCACAAAAGACTGAATCCGATACCTATCCATTTGTCAGGGATCAGGCTTGTCGTTAACAGGGCTTTCAGTCCGTAAAGGATCGAAAGGATCAGGATTATATCACTCATTCGTACGACGGCGTTTTAAAACGAATACCAGTGCCATCAGAACTGCTGCAACAACGAAAACGGTAAGTGCTGTTTTCAATCCCAGACCGGATTTTTTAGAATCCGTCTGATTAAGCTGCTCTTTCTTAAGAACCACCCCGTCACCTCCTTCAGATATATTTACATCGCGCGCGCGGTCGACCTGCGACCTGTATTGCGATGCATTGTCCTGCGTAAGTTTTTCCGATATGAAATTCTTCAATTTAGCATTGTCACAGGTAAATCCAGTACAGGCAGCATCGTATTTATTCACGAGTTCGCTGTGAAGCTCGGCAATATCCTGTAACTGTTGTTCAGTGCCCTGCCAATATCCTTTGCGGGCTGTTTCAATCATGATAGCTGTCATTTCCTGCAATGCGGCCGGACTCTGCTGTTCGAAGAAATTCCTGACACCGAGATTCAGGTTATCTTTTACGTAAACATCGTATATCTGGTCCCACATTTCATTATCGATAGCCGTTGGCTTCATCACGTTCCATCCGTAAGTATTGCGGATAAGTTCGGTAAAGTTACTTGCCGATGCGACACCTCCTTTCATCTGTTCTTTGATGTAAGTAGGGTTGAATAATGTAGATCGTGATTCGACTCCTATGGCTGAACGAAGATCCTGTATCCTAACATTATAATGGTTGCGAAGATCGTTGAAATAAGCATCTGGATCCTCTCCCGTAACCTGACGTACCGTGAGGTTCAAGCCCCCCATGAATTCATAAACATGGTCGAGACTCAGCGCACCCCATGTATTACTCTGGCGGGGTTGAACGACTACGTTGGTGTTTTGCAGAGCAGCCTCGAAAACTCCGGCGCGGAAATCCCCCCACGTCTTCTCGCTTCCGTAAACTGCACCCATATTGTTAAGGTATACTTTGGCTATCTCACTCTCCTCTTCCCAGCGGTCCCCGGCTTCGACCATAGAAGTAATACCGGTTCCGGACATACCATTAAGCCCCCGAAGATACGTGTTGTGGATAATTCACGTGCATCCTTCGGTGAAAATCCTTTTTCGAGGAGCACCTGTTCAGCACGGTTTTTCCCCGAAGCGACAAAGTTTTCCCCGTTATCGTCCGCCGAAGCAGCCATTTCTATCGCCTTTTGCAATAACGTCAGGCGCGACGCAGCCACGTCCCGGAACTGTCCAGATGTCTGTATCACCACATCGATCCTCGGTCTTTCGAGTTCGGATTCTGAAATTAGTCTTATATCGAGTACGCGTCCGAACTGGTCACGCACCGGTTCGACACCTAAAATATAAAGTATCTGTGCTATAGTAGTTCCTTCGCTTTCGATAAAACTTCCCGACCACAGTGTGAAACTCACTTTAGCAGGATAATTTCCTCCGTGGTTTTTCTGGTAGTACGCAAGAAGTTTGCGTCCGAGGTCGACTCCTTTTTCCCATGCGGCAACCGAAGGGGTAGCTTCGACATTTATCGAATGCATATTCCGTCCGGAAGGCACCACATTGGGGTTCGAGACAAAATCACCGCCTGGAGAAGGTGCTATGTATCCTCCGTCAAGTCCGCGAACAATCGCCCGGAGCTCCTCTTCGGAACTCTCGGCGAGACTTTTCCTGTAATTATTTACGTTCGCAATAGTAGTTTCTATAGCCAGTACGGCATTCGCAAAATCACGTTCTTCTTTAGTTACCGGGACTTCTTCCGATATCGAATCCATGCCTGACATTCCGGTATTTTGCGGTCTTTCAGTGAGGTCTGTTTCTCCGTGTGGCGGTGTCTGTACATGCGGATGCTGTCCGCTTTGCGAGGTTTCAGCAGCTGCAGAATGTCCGTTTTGTAAGTGCTTCGGCGTTTCCGGTTCTTGTTTTTTACCGTTGCCACCCAACATTTCTTTTACCTTTTCAGGCATTTCACCGCTTTTAGGTATCCATGATGGATGTCCGGAACCACTTTTTTTCTCAATCTTCTGATCGCTTTTTTCTGCCATTTCCATCATGGCAGCAATCATACGGTTCATTTTAGGCTCCATTCTTACACGTATACTGGCAGCACGGGCCCTGTCCATATCCGTAATCCCAAGTGAACGCAAAGCTGTATCCGGGTCCGTTTGCGGGTTAGCCAGAATGCGTTTAACCAGATTATGAGCAGGGACGTAATAACGCGTATTGAAGAATGTTTTATTGTCTATCTCCTTTTGCGTTACCTTACCTTGAAGTTTATCGAGCGCAGCCATGCTGTAAGCGATAGGGTCGGTAGCCATAAGCTCTACCGAAGAAATTATTTTTTTCATCGGTAAATACCTCACCCAGTGTGTATTGACCGGCCATTATCTTTTCTCCGCAAAGTCCCTCTGCGAAATTATCAATCTTCTCGATCTCAGACTCGCTATACGGTAAATTCAGAATGGAGTCCAAGCCGAGATCACGGTTAAGCCCCATATCCATGACTTTACTTTTTATTGTAAGATTAAGTTTTTCATCCTTAACTTCAGCACTGAGATATGATCGTATCATATCCTGCAGGGCACGGCCCTCGTTCCTTAATCCTGATTCGATGAACGGAGGATTGAGGTGGGATATCAGGGTAGCATAGCTTCTGCGCTTTGCAATAATACCTTCACCGACATCGGCTACCGTATAAAGATAAAAGTGCGGTATATCGTTAACGAGTCTGTCCGCCCAATCGTTCGACGAAAGCGCCACCTGTTTGCCGGGAATAAATTCCAGCGAACCGTGCGTGCCGAAGTGGATCATGGCATCCGCACCGAACGCATTTCTTGCCCAGAGATATGATGCGAGATAATGGTATGGCGGTGTAGGATTCGCTCCATGTACCGCTTCAAACGAATTCTCACCTACCCCCTGAGTAGGCTGCGGCAGGAGCGCTATATTACCGAATTCTACACGCGTCACGGCAATACTTTGCTCACCGTCGTGAATTCTCGTATAATAATTCCCCGGAACCTGACCGAATTCTGCGGTCAACTCTTTGTAATTTTCAGGTGTTATGGTCTCTCTAAGCCATTTGTCGAGAACGGACGCTCTCACGAATGCAGGATGGCCAGATTCGAGATAACGATGTCTATTTCCTTCAGCATAACTGTTAAAAACAGGTCCCTGCTCCATTAACACGCGTTCGAATTCGGCTTCCGTTTCCGGTAGTCCGGTCACGGTATATCCCTCCTGACGGAGATATTTCAACATATTATACAGCGACGGAGCAACTTCGAGACCGGCGGCAACCATAGCGCTGGCTCCTGGCCCTTTGAAATAATAAACCGCAACTTTTTTATCGCGGTTAGCGGTAGAACGGAGTTTGAGATAATTTGCAACGGTACCGGTAAACTGTTCGAGTCTCCCGGGTATGGTTTTGAAGAGATACAATCCGTCTTCATCGATGTATTGTGCGATCAATGCGGAAGGAACTATACCTCCGTCGATTTCAGGCATAACGACACTCTGGCTCATGAATCCTCCGACCATGCCCTGTTTATCTTCTATCCAGCGGTCGTAAGTTTCATTCAACGTGACCGGCGTAAAAATAGGAATATCTTTCTCTCTGAGCCATTCTACCGCCTTCTCGCCCTGACCCATCAATAAACGTCCGTGAGGCATATAAATTACCGCATCAGGATCGATTTCCTGGAGGAACTGCATGCGCTTCATCACGCTCGACACGGGATAAACATTGATATTGCGTGATTCGAGGCCTGCTATCAATGAATCGAGGTGTTCTTTATTGGCATCCATCGGCCCCGCATATCCGGCGATAAGAGCAACTCTCGGCGCACCTTCCCTATAAAACCCCTGTTCGCGATAATACTGTTCGTAAGCGGGTAGAGTCTCGAATACTTTATCTTCGTCGAGGTGGAACATTATATCGTCCGACAACACTTCGACAGGATCTTCGTAAGTACATGCAGGACTTTTCTTTCCATGAATTTCACTACGGATATAGTTGAACAAACTGCGGTAATTGCCTGTCCCTCCTCCTGAAAGATATGCTGCAACCTGTGCTGATTGCAACGAATCGAGTGTATTAATATTATTCATAGGATCGGTAACGGCAGTCGTATAGATCGGCATTCCTCTTTCTCCGAGGCGCTGAAGCACATCACGGTGTTCATCCGTCATGCGGATCCCCATTCCGAATATTATTATGGCGTCGTAGCGTTTGAGTTTATTAAAATCATCTATCGTAAGCTGTTCCGGTTTAATGTATCTGTTATCGACTGATTTAACCATTTTAGCCACCTGGAAATTCTGGAAATTCACCAGCGCGACGCGCGTCGGCGAAGCTGTCTGTTTCCATATCAGCCATCCTGATGTAATCACTGCGAAGACGGCAAGTAATATTATTATTTGTTTTTTCTGCATATGGTTTATTGTGCTGGGAACGACTATCAGCGTTTAACGAATAATTGCTCGAGATTCACAGACAGTCCTATCGAGAATAAAGTTCCGTAAGCAGTCGGAGAATTGTAGTAGAAATAACTTGGTTTGTAATTAAACAGGTTGTCCACTGCAAAATTAACTGTAGCGAATCTGCAAACCTTTTGTGAAACCGTAAGTTTCCATAAAGTATATCCGGGGTAATGTACCTCGGCGTATTCCTGATACTGGGTTGCAGAAGTGAGGGTATGCGTATCCACAGCCGACATAAAACGTCCTGTAAGCATCACTATGAAGCCGTAGTCACGGAAATTTTTACCGTATTCCAGTCTGAGCAATGCGGTATGTGGTCTGGCATCCGATGTCCGGGTCTCCCCTTTCTTCATGTATTCGCGCGTATATGCATAAGAGAGGCGTCCTCCGAAACCGCAAGGCAATTTCAATGATATATTGGCATCTGCTCCGGCTACGTTCACCTGCCGCGTATTCATGTATTCCATACCGTATAGCTCCGCATTCCAGACAGTACCGATACGGTCGTTGACTATATTGTAATAACCTGCTGCCGTAACGTTCCAGTAGCGGTTGGTATATTCGGCGGAGAGCATGGCATTATGGCTCGTTTCCGATTTGAGATCCGGATTGCCATAGATATTGAAGACACTGGCCATATCGAAGTCCATATACATCTCTTTTAAGGTCGGCGCACGGAAACCGGCAGAATACGATCCACGGAAGGCCCATTTATCGAGCCTGTACATCATCGCGAGCTTAGGCGAGAAATTAATATCGTCAAGTTTCGAGAAATAATCCAGTCTCAGTCCGCTCACCACTGACATATTTGGTGTAAGCTGGAAATCGAACTGCACAAACGCATCTGCAGAATACATTTTATAAGATTCGTTATTTTCAAACTGGTACGACATAAGATAATCCGTCATGCCGTCTCCGCCTAAGGTAAGAGTATGCCCCTCTTCGAAAATCCGGTTGTACATCACACGGGCAGTGTTCTGGATATTGCTGTAATTACGGATATCTTTGCTGCTTCCCGTATAATAATTGCTTTTATCGTATTGGTCGAAACTGTAGCTTGCGTCCAGATATTGCGTGCGGCTCATATCGTAATTCATCCGCAGACCCCCATTAAAATCCCGGTAACGGTTTTTAATAGAAGAAGAGTTATCCCTTTCACGGAAGTAGTACCCCCCCCTCGCTATCAACTTCACGCGGTCGGACACATCTATCCCGAGACGCTCTTTAAACGTGTATGAACTGTTTCCGAGAAGGGTGGATATGTCTCCCTCCGCAGATAATGAATAGGAATCTATTGAATTATACTGAAAATCCGTGACACTGTTAAAACGTCCCTGATTAAAGGAGGCGGAAGCGCCATGGCGTTGTGCGTTGTGCGTTCCGTAACGGGTATTAAGATTAACGGCCCAAGGTTTATCCGCTTCTTTGGTAATTATATTGACCACTCCTCCTACCGCATTGGAACCGTACAGTGAAGATGCTGCGCCTTTAACTATTTCTACGCGCTCGACATTATCCAGATTCAGCCGGGAGTAATCCACATTATCGAGTGTCTCTCCCGCAAGGCGTTCCCCGTCCACAAGAAAAAGAACTGAAGTTCCTCCGAATCCCTGAAGATTAAGCGAGGTCTGTTGGTTCATGGAAAAAGAAAATTCCACCGCCGGAAGCTCCGCCTGTAAAAGGTCGCCGATATTGGTCGCATCGACTTTTCGTATTTCATCAGCGGTAATTACGCGTGTTTGTATAGGTACGTCCTTAAGTAATTTAGGTGTTCTCGTTGCCGTAACTACAACGGTATTTACATTTAACATATCTTCGGGGAGGCTGAAATCCACATTATCCTTCTCCGCTCCGGATACTTTTATTTCCTGGGGTTCATATCCTATATAAGATGCCGAAAGAGTATAATATTGTTCGTCCGGAAGATTCAGCGAATATTCCCCGTTTTTATCGGTACATACCCCTATCATTTTTTCTTTTACGAACACGGAAGCAAAAGCAAGCGGTGAACCGGCCTCAGCGAAAACTCTTCCCGAAACTTTTAACTGAGATGAAGACCGCAGGATCCCGCATGAAAAAAGTAACAGAAAAGTAAATATATATTTTTTCACAATCAAAAGGTTTATTCCGGCTAACGACTAAAAGGGTAAATAAATTCGAACGATACGTAACCTTTTACTTCCGAAGGGCCGATAAAATCAGTAAACCTTACGGCAGCAAGCGAGCCGTCCTTCATCCGTATGAGGTAGACTTTGTTGCTGGCAGTATAGATCGGAGGCATAACGCTCAGGTCGACATTCATCCATTTAGACAACTCGGTGTTGTAATCGGATTCGGCGTAGATAATAATCCCTTCCATCATTCCTGACATATCGTATGCAATTACATCATCTGTGATTACATCCTCTGTGAATTCCCCGTCAGGTATATTACCCGAGTCCAGAAGTTCTTCCAGGGAAGAATAAGCAGTTTCCATTACTGCTCCGCCATTGGTCTTACAATCGAAGCGGTGAAGCGCAAAATGCCATTCTTCCGGCACGGTAATTTCATTATTGCCGGAATACTCTTCCACTGCCACCGCCTCAAGTGTTTCGAGATTGATGTAAACCCACGTTGTGTAGGCGGAAGCATTAACCATCGAGAAAGAACCCTCGGTAATTACGACATCTTCACCATTGTCTTTATCGTAAATAAAATCGCCGCAGGACGGGAAGAGAAAAACCATTCCCAGTATTGCAAACCAATTGATCATATTCGATTGAAAATTCATCATTATACTGCTTAACAGTTTTAGTGTTTATTCCCATAATAATATCTTACCTCAGGAAGTAGACCCCCAAAAATATTTAGTTATAAAACAGATTTTTTCATAAACCGTCTGCGAGCTGAACTTATTCCGCAGAATATGTACCGGTGTAGAAAGTAATTACTGTTCCGCCAGACATTAATCCAGGGAAGTCGAATGCCAGCTCAGCATCCTCAGTCGACGTTATCGTACCTGTAAGGGTAAACGAATAACTGCTCGAATTGCCATTCCTTTCCATCTCAGCAGAACCGGAAGCAGAAACTTCATAAACTCCGTCAGATGTTAATTCAGCTGTAACTCCTTCCGCAGAGAAAGTGCCCAATGCGGAGCTCGTTAAAGCCAGATCGAGGGTAGCACCATCTGTATTCACTGTAACAAGCATGTTTTCATCTTCAGTTAGCATATCAGTGAAGTAACCGGCTCCGTTAGTGGCTAAAGTGTAGCCTTCATAATGGCCTGCAATATCAGAAAGATCCGGATCAACCGTCGGAGGGGTTCCGGTTTTAAATTTGATTACAGTACCGCCAGGCATCAGTGCAGGGTAATCGAAAACCAATTCCGCATTATTTAAAGATACAATAGTTCCCGCAAGTGTAAACTGATAGGAACTTGTACTTCCGTTCCTTTCTATTTCAGCAGCTCCTGAACCGGACACATTATAAACGTTCGTTAATTTTTCGATTCCATATCAACCAGATTAAAGGTACCCCATTCAGAACTCACGAGTTGCAAATCGGCTGTACCATCCTCATTTGCCGTGATTGAAACAACAACATCTTCAGAAAGCATATCCGTGAACATACCCATGCCGTTAGTGGCTAAAATATATCCGTTGTAAATTCCGGCTACCGCTTCCGCAAGACCGTCTTCCGGGATCTCAGGAGCGCTTCCGGTTTTAAATGTTATTATGGTACCGTTGGTCATTAATGCAGGAAAATCAAAAACCAATTCTGCATCATTTAATGATACGATAGTTCCCGTAAAGGTAAATTGATATGAACTTGTTTCCGAACTTTCATGAGCAGACAATTCCGTAGCTCCGGAACCGGATACAGTATAACCGCCGGATGTGGATTTAACAGTTACTCTTTCACTTGAGAACGTCCCCCACTGAGAACTTGTAAGCACTAAATTTGCAGTACCGTCTTCATTGGCAGTAATCACCAAACCTTCATTTTCAGTAATCATATCAATGAAGTAACCGGCTCCGTTAGTTGCGGAAGTGTATCCGGAATAGTTTCCTGCGATTACTTTTGCATAATTAACTACATCATCTTCATTCTTGTCATCACTACATCCGTTCAACAAAACGAATGAGAATGCGGCCATTAATAAGAACGTAATTTTTTTCATCATTATATATAAGTTTGTCATTAACAATCGGAACAAAAGTATACAAATGACTGAAAATGTTAAATCCCTATTAGTTAGTAAATATACTACAGCCTATACCGCTTTATATGTATTGTTATTTGAATTATTCAGAGAGGGATGTTTTGAATGCAATAAAATTAAACAAATATATCCCGTTAAAAATCAAAAGATTAACCCAACAAGACTTAATATATTCCAGGTATCTTATCGCTCTTTGAGGAATGCTATCCCCTTGCTTCTCTCCGCTTCCGGAAATAAGGAATGAAAATTTTTTACCGACTCCAGCCATTGCTGAACAAACGATTTTATTTGGGACTATCTCCACTGACAGAGAATGATTCCGGGCGCCGCGCACCGCTGTTGTCCGGTTTGCGGCCGGAAGTTCGGTCGGTTTTTACGGTTAAAACTATCAAAATCGATATGATGTTTGTAATGCATTTGTATATGAACACAATACTGAGGGTTGAATGTCTCCAACCATCCCCCTACTGAGGACGGATATTGAAGAGATGTACTGAATAATTATAATACAAGGAAAGGATGGTTTAATCCTTTCCTTGTATTACGCGGTATGTACTTGTACTGCTGAAGTTGTAATTTTATTACAGGATTATTTTTAAAGACGGTATCCGATAATGAAATAGGAACCCCATCCGTTGGTCCTCACAGGGAACGAACCTCCGTTATATTTATTTCCTCCCCCGTGATACCAATAGCGGGCTACCGCGGCAAAATGGAAGCGTTTATATGAAAGATCGAGGACATTCGATAGTTGGAATGCGTCGTTACTTCCTATGTTGTTGGACGGGTATTCTTTGGGTGCTTTCCCAAGATTAAAGTCATAATCGCCGAAACCTATATAAGTAAGACCGCCCTGATTATTGAATAGTGAAGTAATGGGATATATCCATTTCATTTTTAAGCGGTAACCCTGCACGGAGTGTTCGTTCACGGAACCGAAATCCGTAAATGTTTTGCGGACGTAAAAATTTATGTTCAGATCCAATTTGCTATATGTATTTATATTGGTACCTAATCCGAACCACAAAACATGTGATGCGTTGGGTTTCGAGGCAAAATTTCCTACATAATTGGTGGATACGAAAAATTCTCTGAACGGTCCTCTCCTTATCTGTCCTTTTCCTATTAAACCGTTTATCGACATACGACCCTGAAAATCGGCGAACAGTCTCGTTCCTTTTTTATCCCAGATTCCCTCCAGATGGTCGCTTCCGATTCCGAAGAATTTAGGCATATCGAAATATCCGTAGAAGTCGAATATTCCCTGCCTTCCCATTAATTCATATTCGAGATATAGATCGTTTGTTTTTGTAGGACCGAAACGGGTTGTATAGCTATTGACTATATTCGCGTAGTGAGCGAACCAGTTAGGAGGAACGATCATTTCTCTTTTGATTTCCTGAGCATTGGCTGTCGCCATGAACATGAAAAAGAAAGAAGATAAACATATTAGAAATTTAATATTTTTCATGATTCAGTAAGATGTTGAGTTAGAGCCCTCCCAGAAAAGGGAGGGGTAATTATTGATATTGACAGTATTAAAGGAAGATATTAATTCGCCTTGAACAGGTTTGTAAGCAAATCCATAAAACTATTGACGAATTTATCTACTTCCACATCTACGCATACCGAGACATTCGGATCGGGATCGTTCATTTTTCCGTTTATACCGATGGTTCTACCCCAGTCTTCGTCGCTTGTTCCCACGCGCATATGCAGTGGCAAGACTTTAACGAGGTCGGGATGTACCGCGACCGCTACGGCAAGGGGATCATGAAGCGCGCATCCTCCCAGTTCAGGAGCATTCACAAGATAGGCGTCGATATAATAATCCGTCATATCGGCATACGCCTTCCCTGAAGTTGTTCCCAGATCACGCCAAACCTTCGTGTCTTTCTTTGTAAGCAGTGTACGTTGTGTAACGTCGAGTCCCACCATTGTAACAGGGGCTCCGCTCCTGAATAATTCATTTGCCGATACCGGATCCTGGAATATATTCGCTTCGGCAAGATTATTTACATTACCGTCTACGATGAGCGCACCTCCCATTATCACCAGATTGCCAACCATATTTTTAAAGTTCGGTTCCCGCTGAACAGCTTCATTCAGGTTCGTCATGGGCCCTACTGCCACAATAATAAGGTCTTTGCCATATTTTTTAGCGGATTCGATCATAAAGTCCACACCGTCCTGTTTATCCGCAACGCGCGGACTAGCTGCTATCTGTATATCCCCTATACCGTTGTCTCCGTGGATAAAACGGCTTATAGGCATAACTTCGAATGGTGTGTTTTCACCTATAGCACGGTCAGCTCCCCTAAATACAGGAACATCTTTGCGGTCAAGCATATCGAGAAGTTCGAGAGTATTGGATACACTCTCCTCCATAGTTACATTTCCGTATGAGGCAACGACTCCTATAAGATCGATCTTGGGATCGGCTAAGGCATAGGCCAGCGCTAATGCGTCGTCGATGCCCGTGTCCAGATCGAGGATCATTTTTACTTTTTGGTTTTCATTTATTTGTACATTGTCATTTGCGCACGCCGCTAATGGCACAAGGGAAAAAACTATCCCTATAAAATAAATCAATTTTTTCATGGTAAGTTGTTTTAGTTTGTTAAAGTTTGTGTATCAGGCCCCGGCGTAAACAATCAATCCCAAGCCGGTTAAAAAGAATATAAACATGATAAAAAGAAATTTGTCGGCAGATTTAGGAGCATTACGGAATTCTTTCCATACGAAGATTCCCCATATTGCCGCGATCATCGGAGCTCCTTGTCCAAGTGCATATGAAATGGCTGCACCGGCTTTACCTGCCGCTATATAGCTGAATAGTGTTCCTAATGCCCAGATTACACCGCCTAATACACCGACCATATGAGTCGATAAGGTTCCCTGAAAATATTGTTTGTATGTAACAGGTTCGCCGTCGAACGGTTTTTTCATCACGAATGTGTTGAATATAAAATTACTTACGAATACTCCTACAGCGAAGAGAACGAATGCCGTATATGGAGTTATCATGCCTGCTGCCGGAGTTTCGAAATTATTCAAATCCATTGCAGAGGCGACAAAGCGATAGAAGAACGACATAACGATACCGGCTATGGCGGCTAATATAATCCCCTTTTTAGCTTTGACATAATCGCCTGCACGGTTCCCTTTTTTGCTCGCTGCAAGACCGTTCAAGATCAGTGCAACTACAATTAATGCAACTCCTAAGAACAATGCCACGGGATCTCCTTTCGGATTACCGAAATAGTTTATGAATACGCCTAATACCAATGCAAGTCCCACTCCCAGCGGGAATGCTACGGCTAATCCTGCCATCGAAACGGAAGCCGCCAATAATATATTCGAGGCGTTAAATATTACTCCTCCGATAAAAGCGCTTAACAGATTTTTGCCGTCCGCCTGTTTCAGGTCGGTAAGAAAACTTCTACCGCCTTCTCCGAAACTGCCCAATGTGAAGGCCATAATGATAGAAAATAATAACATTCCTATGGCATAATCCCAATAAAAAAGTTCGTAGCGACATTTCGTACCTGCCAGCTTCTGTGTATTTCCCCATGATCCCCAGCAAATCATGGTTATTATGGAGAAGAGTATTGCAACTCCGTAACTTTCGACTATAAGCATATTTTTTGAGTTTTAAGGTAAAACAATGTCTTTTCTGTAAGGAATCGAAACCTGTGCGCCCATTTTTGTTACGGTTATTCCAGAAGCCCTGTTCGCAAAACGTATAGCATCCCTGATCGACATACCTTCGGCTATGGCTACGCATAGAGCTCCGCAGAACGTATCCCCGGCTGCGGTCGTATCCACTGCTTTTACTTTGACTTCTATGGGAACTTCATGGAAGGTTCCGCCTATTTTCAGTAGGGCGCCCAATGCACCTAATGTTATGATTACAATATCCGCACCTTTTTCTTGGATTATGTCTGCAGCTTCTTTAGCACTTTTCCAGTCTGTGACTCTGATGCCTGAAATTATTTCAGCTTCCGTCATATTCGGGATAAGAATATGGGTATTTTTTATCAGGTTATCCGGCATGAGATAGGCAGGTGCAGGGTTGACGACGACTTTAACTCCGGCATTCCGGGCTATTTCAGCTGCGTATTCTACGGTGTTCATCGGTATTTCGAATTGCATCAGAAGAATATCAGCGCCTTCAATAGTCTCCCGGCATTTATCGACGTCTTCTTTCGAGAGAGTTTTATTGGCACCGGGAGCTACCACGATGCAGTTTTCGGCATTTCTATCTACGGTAATCAAAGCTACTCCTGTCGGATTTTCCATATCGGAAGATACACAATCCGTATTTATACCTTCATTTTCGTATAATTCCAATAATTGCTTACCGAATACGTCGTTTCCTGTTTTGGTGATAAAAGACACATTTCCGCCTAAACGGCTTGCGGCGACAGCCTGATTGGCACCCTTACCGCCCGGAGTCATCAAGAATTCTCCTCCTATTATAGTTTCTCCCGGTACGGGCAGACGTGCAGTCTGTATAACCATATCGGTATTACAGCTCCCTAGAACGATAATTTTTTTGTTGTCATGGCTCAGTAACGTTTTAATTAGTGTATAATCAAACCTACTGAGAAAGTTATGCCATTCCAAGACAAAAAATGTAAAAAAATAAAATTACAAAACGGATTAAGAGTTTAATTATAGGATCAGGTTGTTAATAATTAGCACGGGAAGCTCGATTACTCCAGCTTGTTTAATATCCATTCGGGGAAATCGAAATATTTTATCAGAAGCAGATCGTCGACGCTGTATTTCATATTGACTATTTCATCTTTAAACTTCTTTGTAAGAGTATTTTTTTTCTCCATGGAGTACTTTAGCCATTCGGTTCCCAGATAACGGAAAATTAGTTTTTCGATCTGCGTTTCTTTGTTAGTTTTTTTATTTTTACGTTTTATAGAACGAATCGTAGATTCAATATAATCCGTCTCTTTCAACTCGTAATATATTATCAAATTCAGTAACCGGACAGACCTGAATATTTTTAAATCGTCAAAGGTATTATTAGTAATAATCGGTGCAAGCTGTTTTCTGGCCCTAACCATATCTTTATTCATCAGGTAAATTCCAGATAAACAAATCGAAACACCCAGAAATAAACGAGGAGGAAGCAATAAAAGTTTATCGATAAGTGACTCCTGATAATAATTTATAATTTCCAAGCATTCTTTGTACTGTTTGCCGTACATATATGGAGCAACGGAGTATATAAATTCGATGGCGGTTATTTCCAGAATAAAATGCGCATACGGATATTTTTCAGTCAGTGTCGATAACTGATCTTTATAAGTCTCCATTTCTTCGAAGATCCTTGTTCTTTTAAGACTTTCAAGGACTCCTTCCAATACCATTACATAATATACGGGAGGGTTATTCCAAAACTGTTCGTTCTCGGAATAAAGTTTGGTCAATTCTGAAAAAGAATTAAGAGCGCTTTTATAATTCCCTATGCTTATGAAGTAGTTAGCCTGAAATAGTTGGTGAAGGCGGTTTATTTCAAATATTTCCTTTTTCATTCCGGATACCAAAGTCATTTCACTGATCAATAAATCATTGAATAAATAAGGCTTCCCGGTTTGTACTGACTTGTTTTTTTCTATTTTAAATCTTAGAGTTTCGTAAAGAAACGATTGCTCGTTGATCTGCCTTATAGTCTTCAGATTATCATTTATCTCATGTTGTTTTTTAATTAATTCGTCTTCTTCCCTTATCTGTTCGAAATAATTCCGCGAATCGATTTTTATTTCATCCCTCTGCAAAGTGAGCAGCAGGTTATAATCTCCGGTATATTTAGCTTTTTCTTTTGTTTCTCGAAGCAGGGATAAATAATCATCGTAAAGTTCACGTTCTCTTAATACTTTTGTTTTAAGGTATGAATTGTACAATTCATATTCTTTATTCTTTTTTATATTTAATTCTACTACGACCTGTAAAATCAGTTCGAACAAATATTTGACATGTGCAGCTAAAAAAGAATTCGGATATTTTTTATGAAAAGTTTCAGAGATAGATTCTTTATTAGGATATTTATCTTTATCTATCATGTTAAATAACTCAAGATACAACTTATTATCTTCAGTCT
>JAJQEF010000004.1 GCA_021201795.1 Rikenellaceae bacterium | reverse complement strand
AAACAATTAATATTGACCGATATTAACATCTTTTTTAAATTTATATAAAATAAAGTTATTAATTTTGAAAAAATAAATTTCTAAAACTACTTTCTATGAAAAAACTTTTTATCGTTATTTCTTTCTTTATCATTGCATTACAATTAAATGCAGCCTCGGAAAGAAGTAAATACAACTTCAATCCCGGTTGGAAGGTGTTCGTCGGAGAAGCATCCGGCGCCGAGAATCCCAATTTCAATGATAATGATTGGAAGAGCGTAACTTTACCGCACGCATGGAACGAAGACGAAGCGTTCAAAGTCGCGATAGATGAATTATCCACCGGAATAGCATGGTACAGAAAAACATTTCGTCTGCCAGCTTCTGATAAAGGGAAAAAAGTTTTTCTTGAATTCGAAGGTGTAAGACAGGGAGGAACGGTATACGTCAACGGCCAGAAAATGATACTTCACGAGAATGGGGTCATGGCCTTCGGTATCGACATTTCCGACGTTGTTAAATTCGGCAAAGAAGACAACGTAGTTGCTGTAAGAACTGATAACGCATGGGATTACAGGGAAACAGGCACGGATACGAGGTTCCAGTGGAACGATAAGAACTTTAACGCTAATTACGGCGGAATACCTAAAAATGTAGTTCTTCACATTACTCCGCGCATATACCAGACATTACCGTTGTACAACAACCTTAAAACAACAGGCGTATACATTTACGCATCCGATATAGATATTAATAACGCTAAGGCGGTTATCAATGCCGAATCCGAGGTGAGAAACGAATCCGGCGAGACTAAAAGAATGTCGTACAAGGTTTCCCTTCAGGATATGGAAGGCAAGACCGTAGCTGAATTCAGCGGAAACGATTTTACGCTTGCTGCGGGTGAAACAGCGGTAATTAAAGCGAAACAACTGGTAGAAGGACTCAATTTCTGGAGCTGGGGGTATGGCTATTTATATAATGTATCGACTACACTACTCGAGAACGGCAAGCCTGTCGACGAAGTTGTAACACGGACCGGATTCCGCAAGACACAATTCGGGGAAGGTATGATATGGCTCAACGACCGGGTGATCCAAATGAAGGGTTATGCGCAGCGTACGAGCAATGAATGGCCCGCTATAGGACTCAGTGTACCTGCATGGATAAGCGATTACTCCAACAGCCTGGTTATCGAAGGCAACGGTAACATGTTCAGATGGATGCACGTAGCTCCATGGAAGCAGGATATAGAATCCGCTGACCGCGTGGGTCTTATTCACGCGATGCCTGCCGGAGATGCAGAAAAAGACGTTGAAGGAAGACAATGGGAGCAGCGTAAGGAACTTATGCGCGAAGCTATCATTTACAATCGTAATAACCCCAGTATACTTATGTACGAATGCGGTAACAAAGGCATATCATTCGAACATATGGCGGAAATGAAACTAATCCGCGACCAATATGATCCATATGGAGGAAGAGCAATAGGCTCAAGAGAGATGTTAGATATCGACATCGCTGAATATGGCGGCGAGATGCTATATATAAACAAGAGCGGCAAACATCCTATGTGGGCAATGGAATATAATCGTGACGAAGGATTGAGAAAATATTGGGATGATTATTCATATCCTTATCATAAAGAAGGAGCGGGCCCTCTTTACAGGGGAGCGGATGCCAGCGCCTACAACCATAATCAGGATCAGTTCGCTATTACTCTGATAAATACATGGAACGATTATTACGTGGTACGTCCGGGAACCGGAAGCAGGGTAAGTTCCGGAGGAGCTAAAATCATTTTCTCGGATTCAAACACACACTACCGCGGTGAAGAGAATTACAGACGAAGCGGAGTCGTTGACCCGATGCGCATACCGAAGGACGGATTCTTCGCTCACAAAGTGATGTGGAACGGTTGGGTAGATCTGGATGAATATGAAACCCATATAATCGGACACTGGAACTATCTTTATTCGGAAACCAACGGAAGAAATATCTTCACCGTGAAAGACGTTTACGTGGTATCGGGCGCGCCTAAGGTTGAGCTCTTCCTCAACGGCAAATCTCTCGGAGAACCTGAAAGGAAATATAATTTCCTCAACACTTTCAAGGACGTAAGATACGAACCGGGAACTCTTAAAGCAGTAAGTTATGATGCATCGGGCAGGGAACTAAGTTCACACATACTCGAAACAGTTGGAGAGCCTGTCGCGATAAAACTTACTCCGATGACATCGCCTGACGGAATGCTTGCAGACGGACACGACGTGGCTCTTATCGAAGTGGAAGTTGTGGACGCACAGGAAAGAAGGTGTCCGGTAGCCAACGACTATATCGAATTCGAAATCGACGGACCGGCTGAGTGGCGCGGAGGTATCGCCCAAGGACCCGGCAACTTTATCCTTTCTAAAATACTCCCTGTGGAGTGCGGGGTTAACCGGGTATTCGTTCGATCGACTACAAAAGCAGGTAAAATAACCGTAAAAGCTAAATCAGGTATTCTTAAACCGGCGACGGTCACTATCAATACAAAGCCTGTCAAAGTAGTGGACGGCCTTGCTACTACGTTCCAGAAAGACGCTCTTCCTTCTTATATGGAAAAAGGCCCTACTCCAAGAACCCCTTCTTACACAGTAAGCAGGGAAACAATAAAAATAGTTTCTGCTACAGCTGGAGCAAATCAGGAGAAGGCGAAATTAAGTTATGACGACAATGAGAAATCCGAATGGACGAACGATGCAAGACTCTCGACCGCATGGATCACATATGAACTTGAAAGAGAAGCCAACATCTCGGAGATCGATCTTAAGCTTACCGGATGGAGGATGAGAAGCTATCCGATCGCTGTTCTTGTAGGAGACAAAGTGGTATGGAGCGGAGAAACATCGAGAAGTCTCGGTTATGTAACCCTCGCCTTCGAACCGACAAGAGGTAAATCAGTCACTATCAGACTTGTAGGAGAGAACCCCGAAGAAGAAGGGTTCGGAAGCATAGTGGAGCTCGATCCGAACGTACAGCTCGATCTCTTCCACGATCCGAACGGAAGGAACGTAAACAACCAGTTACGAATAGTTGAAATAGACATTCATGAAAGGGTTAAATAATTAATAAAAAATAAGCGGCCGATCGGCCGCTTATTTTTTATTCCTCTGTTTCTACTTTATATACATCTTTTTTTTCGTTGAACGGCGAAGGTTTATCACTCAACCTTACATAATCGGAATACTTAAATTTCTTCCCCGGTCTGTATTTAAATTTTTTTTGGTTTAACTTTCCGGTCTCATTTGTTTGAAGATAATAATCCTTCTCTTCCAAAGACATCGGACCGAATATACTGTCATTTCCGGCAACGAGTTCTTCATCTCGAGATTTAACCACGAACCACACGGTACCTTTTTCTTTTATCTGTTCCACAACTATATAACGGTTGTTCCACTGGATGGATTTTAAATTCTCTATATACGGCGAATTCGAATAACCCGGATTGGTATTCAAATAATATCCTTCCCCGTATTCGTTCACAGTAACATAATAATAGTCATGTAAATGGATATTAGCATAATCCCTGTTACAACACAATACTAAAAATATCATTGCAAAGAATTGCCCGAGAGATTTAAGACACCCCATAATAAAGATTTTTCGTAAAGTTAAAACTAAATATAAAGGACGCTTCAGCGTCCCTTTTATAGTCAATACCGTTAATATTATAAATTGATATTCATATTTTTCGGATATTTTACACTGTAACTGATATTATAGACCTTAGTTTTCCCCGGTGCAAATTTCTCTTCCCATGTAACGACTCCTGTCTCCTCGATATTTGCGGTCCATGTCGTAGTCTGTTTACTGTTCAGCGTAACTTCGATATTTTTCTGTGTGGATACCGGATACTGGTCCTTTATTATGATCTTAACCGCATGATTCTGATTGTTCTTAACTGTTATACGATAGCCGAAGGTTTGGTCTATATCGCTTCCCGATGTCCGTGTACTGCTATAATCGGTAATACGCTCCCGTTTAACGCTTATTCTTTTATCCGTACCGAGCGTCAGCGGTAATTTGTCCATAGTCGATGAAGCATCTATATATGCTTCCCCAAGATAAGTCCCGTCGTAAGTAATATTGGCTGTACCGCTTAACAGTCCCAGCTTATCCCACTCAGGAATTTCCGCAAGAAGATATACCTCGTTATCCATTTTCGGTATTGTGTAATATTTATATATCGCGGGAGCTTCCTTGACAGTCAGATCGATATTCTGTCCCTTTACGTTACCGGGAATAGAATAAGGCAGATCGATATCATATGTAACATTCAGCATATTCTCAGATTGGGCAACATATTGATATATCTTATTTTCAACTGCGTCATCACTTGCCGCTCCTGAAAAAACCATCTGGATATCATCGACGATTTCATAAGAATAGGAATTTTGTCTCGCATTCCTATCCCCGCGTCGGGCATATACACCGGGCGGCTCAGGTAATACACCCTCAAGAAACCATGTAGAAAGAAGAGGCGCTGTTTTACCATTACCCGGAGCAGCGGTCGATAATGTCAGGCGGATATTATTCCAGTCCATGCCGGTAGTTTGTTGTACTTTAGCCTTTGCGCTGAAACTTACGGGACTATCGGTAGAATTTATGTTTACATCGTAAAAAGGAATCCACTGTGCTTCTCTGGTAAAATAAGAAACAATTAATTTAACCGGTCCGGCGGCGGCAGACGAAGTATTTATCTTCAGCTCCCCTATTATCTGGCTTCCTTTTAAGCGCTCCCTATCATATTCGCTGTACAAACGATTCAAATTGGTAATTAATCTGATGCTATCCTTAAAAAGTCGTTGTTTTTCTGATTCAAGTTCAATTCTCTGGTGTCTGTAGTATTTTAAGTCTGAAGCAAGCTCTGCCTCTTTAAGCCTGTTCTCTGTCTCCCTGACAGTATTCTCGATTCCTTTATGAAGCAGCCAGTCGGTGTTGCTTACAATAGTTTTTTCAATCGAGATCCTTTCCATTTCAGTTTTATAGAAATTTATGGAATCATTGATTCTTTTAATAACCGGGGAAGTCTGGTTTTCCGATACCATTTGCCTTGCGGTAAATTCATAGGAAGCTATTATCAGTCCTCTATCGGACTTTACTTTCAGACTGCTCACGTCTAATCGCGGGCTCAATCCACTTATAATTATCTGGTTTTCCCCCTCAGTCACCGACACCTCCGCCGTGTGAGTAAGTTCTGCACCTAAAAGAAATACAGTAGCTTCTTCGAGTTTCGCATACACGGTTTTCTCAGACTGTCCCATTACCGTGCTCACGACAATCAGCATGGCAGATAAAATGCAGAATTTTGTTTTTTTCATAACTGGAATGGTTTATTACAAAGTTAAAAAGATATTATAAACCACAAAACCGACAATAAAAAAGGCTGCCCGGTTGGGCAGCCTCAACAAATTAATTCGTCGGACGATTATTTTTCTCGTTGCGACAAATATTCCGAAACACCTTCCTGTGAAGGAGTCATTCCTTTTTGTCCTTTTTTCCAGTTTGCGGGACACACCTCTCCATGTTCTTCCGTAAACTGAAGTGCGTCTATAAGCCTGATAACTTCCTCTATGCTACGCCCTAAAGGCATATCGTTCACCAGCTGGTGGCGCACTATTCCTTCTTTATCGATAAGGAACAATCTCCTGTAAGCCATAGGAGTTCCCTCGAAAGCCATCTCGCCCATTTCATTATACATGAAATCTCCGGCAAGAACGTCATAATTGTGAGAGATGGTCATGGTCTGATCTGCAACCAAAGGATATTTAACTCCTTTGATCCCTCCCTGGTTCACATCGGTCTGGAGCCATTTCCAGTGTGAAAAATGCGAGTCCACCGAACAACCGACAACCTCTGCATTTCTCGATTTGAATTCTTCCATATAGTCCTGAAATGCCAGGATCTCGGACGGAAACACGAATGTAAAGTCCGCAGGATAGAAGAAAAGTACCACATATTTTCTGCCTATATATTGGTCGAGCGAGAAATTTTCTTCGATCTCGCAACCATTCACGACTGCCGTCGCACTGAATGACGGCGCTTGTTTTCCTACTAATACTGACATAATTTTTTAAATTAATTCTTACTGTTAACGTTAATTATAGTTATTTATTTTATCTGAATTCGGTCACCTGCGGATTAGTCGGTTTATAACTATACTCCTGAAGGCGCGTAGCATGGGTATAGCTGTAATGGCGGTAATCCGCGAATCCATTCTTATTAAGGG
This sequence comes from Rikenellaceae bacterium, assembly GCA_021201795.1. Taxonomy (GTDB): domain Bacteria; phylum Bacteroidota; class Bacteroidia; order Bacteroidales; family Rikenellaceae; genus JAJBUQ01. The sequence continues at coordinate 20,571 of JAJQEF010000004.1, read as the reverse complement.
CAAAACCTACCCTTATCTGAATGGTATTGAATACAAGCCTCTCATTCTTGACTCTGACTCCTGCGCCTATCGCCGTATAAAAATCATTGGCATATACGAAATTTTTATCCCCTATCCATGCCATATCGATAAATCCGAAGAATGCAAACCGGAAGCCAAGAAAATACAGAGGACTGAATACTACCGTTTCAGTATTGATTACCATACGATTATTTCCCAGCATTCTGTCGCCGGTATAACCATGAGGAGAATCAAGATCGAAAAATGTCAGCATCTCACCTTCCCCTTTATCGCGTGCGAACCCTTTTGTATAACGCATATCCACAAATTGCCGTAGGAATGATCTTCCCGTATCGAAAATATTCGTAAAATACCCGAAATTCAATCCTATGGAACTCTGGCGAAACTGGCCGGATTTATTTACAAAACCGTCTCCTCTTAATTCTCCGCGTACATATCCCAGATTTGTCTGGCGTCCGGCAGCAAAGACCAGCGCTCCGTACCACTTCCTTCCGAATTCGCCCCAGTAGCGTCCTCCCGTAAACTGGAATTTATAACCGTAAGGAATATCCTCCGTAGCTCCGAAACCGTAGATCATATTACCGCGATAATAAGATTCCCTGTAAAAACCAGTGCTGAAAAGAAGATACTGCCCGGAATGATAATATGAATTGGAATCGACCTTCACCTCCGGACGATCCAGAAATTTTACGTTCTTGTATCCTGCCGCCATAAACAGACTGTGCCTTATTATGGGGATATGGAATGATTTACCGCCCCATACCTCGAAATTATTTCTTTTGATAATCTTCGCCGTGTCTTCCAGAACCTGATATTCGAAATATCTTTTGTGTTCCGCAATACCGCCGGCCATATAGTCGGCAGAAAGAATGAACGGTTTGCTGACCTTTATACCGTAATCCCGTTCTTCATACCCTCTTCCGAGAATGACTTCCGTATCGAAGAAAGAACCGAACATATTCATCGTCGTGAACTCAAGTATGTTACCACCGTACACAGGCTTTTTGTAACTATTGTAGGTCCTTATCCCAAGACGGTTCCAGGACCCTAAAAAGTTATCGTCGCATATATCGAGATAATACCTGGACTTTTCGAATGCGGACTTATAAGTAACATTGATCGTCCATTTATCACGGGTAACTATAAACACATCCACAATATTTTCGTCGTCCTTATCTTCGACAACCAGAATATAAGCCTTCGAAAAATAATCCTGTCTGCGGAGCAGCTGCTGGTTTTGTACCAGGACCGTAGGATTAAGTTCATCGCCTTCTTTGAAGAGAAGTGCCTGCCGTATACGGCTCTCGTGTGTAAGCACATGAACGTTATTGAGGAAATCAAATATTTTTTTCTCCGAATTTATATCGACGAACACGTTGTTCCGGAATATATTGATACTCCGGATAATTTTACCGTCGAACTTGTCGAAATATTCTACTTCGCGCACAAGAACAGGACTCAAAGGAATCTCTTCCGTACGGCGGCTGTCCGTAACCACAGCACGGTAGATCATGTGCATAAATTTGGAGTTATGGCTCTTCTCCTCGAGGTTATCGTAAAATCTCGCGTAACGGTCTATGGCGCTTTTACGTACGATAGTATCCGGAGTATATATATATTCGACATCGTTCTGCGCATAAATATTGCCGCATGACAACCACACGGCCACGATACACAGCACTATTTTCACGATATCTTGGCGAGAACCCATTATGCAAATATATCCATTTAACCGTAAAATCGTTACATTTTTTGCAATCTGTAATTAAAATCCTAACTTTGTTAATAACGCAATAAACAGACCTAATATTTAATAAAACACACTAAAAATATGGCTGGCTTAACAGTTATTCCACTCGGACTCATCGGTACACAGGAAATTATACTCATCGTGGTTCTGGTAGTGCTGCTCTTCGGGGCAAAGAAAATTCCGGAACTGATGCGCGGAGCAGGGCGCGGAGTTAAAGAATTCAAAGACGCGGTAAACAAAGATTATTCTGAAGAAGACAAGAAAGATAAAAAAGAGTCTGAAGAAGAGGATAAATAGTCGCAATGACTGAGAATAAGAACGAGCGGACAGAACAGGGTCAGATGACTTTTTTCGGGCATATCGATGCCTTGCGTCCTCATCTTATCAAAGGGACCGCAGGTTTGCTTATATTCAGCATCGCAGCATTTTTTTTTAAAGATCTGATTATCGACAAGATACTATTCGGTCCGCAGTCGCCGGATTTTATCACCAACCGGATGTTGTGTCGATTAGGCGAGCTTACGGGGAGTAAGGCGCTATGTATAAATAATGTCGAATATAATCTCATCAACACCAAATTATCCGGACAGTTTATCCTTCATATTACGGTATCCCTTGTTTCGGGACTAGTAATAGCAGTGCCTTACATTATCTGGGAACTCTGGAAGTTCATTAAACCGGCGCTTGCCCCCAGAGAAATAAAAAACAGCAGGTATCTGGTTTTGTACGTTTCGCTATGCTTTTTTACGGGAATTTTCTTCGGATATTTTCTCATATCTCCGATAACCATCAGTTTTTTTCAGACATACACGGTCAGCGATTCTATCACGAACCTTTTCGATATTTCATCATATCTGTCAACCGTACTCAACGTTTCGCTGGCATGCGGAGTGGTGTTCCAGCTACCGATATTCATATATTTCCTTACCAAAACCGGAATTGTAAACTCAGACTTCCTGAAAAAATACCGCAAGCATGCAGTTATCGTTATACTCATTTTCGCCTCAATTATTACACCACCGGATGTTTTCAGCCAGATATTAATAGGAATACCGATGTATCTTTTATACGAACTCAGTATCAGGATAGCGGTTCGTACCGAGAAAAAAGCAATCTAAACTTATAAGAAAAAACAGACGCTCTAACCTAAAGCGTCTGATGCATAGAAAGATATCGATACTATCGAATATGTTGTGATATTAATTTCGTCAATTCTCCAACTGACATATTCCTTCGCTTAGCGTAATCTTCCAACTGTTCTCGATCTATTTTACCGACACCGAATATACCGCACTTGGGATGAGCCATAATAAGCCCGGAAACGGAAGAGACCGGTGTCATCATATAAGATTCCGTCAATTCGATTCCTACAGCTTTATCATGGTCTACGATTTCCAATAATTCTTTTTTAAGAGAATGGTCCGGAATCGAAGGGTAGCCGACAGCAGGACGGAAGCCCTGGGATTCGCCTTTGAAAATCTGTTCTTTATCAAGATTTTCATCCGCTCCAAACCCCCAGAATTCTCTTCTTACCAACGTATGCAGCTCTTCCGTAAATGCTTCGGCAAGCCTGTCGGCAAGCACTCTCACAAGTATAGCGGAATAATCGTCTCCGGCATCCTTATATTGTTGTTCGATCATATCCGTACCGTGAATACTTACTCCGAATACTCCTATGTAATCTCGTTCCCCGGATGTTAAAGGAAGAAGATAATCAGCAAGGGAGCTGTTCTCCTTCCCTGCCTCCTGATTCCTCAGCTGCGGAAGGCGTATTTCTCCTGTATCGGTGAAGAGCACTATATCGTCGCCATCGCTGTTAGCCGGAAGTATCGCAACCGCAGCATTCGCTTTAAATGATTTATTTTTAATCAGTTCTTCAAGCATAGTCACAGCATCGTCGTATAATTTCCGCGCTTCCTCGCCGTATTTCTCATTCTCGAATATAGCCGGATACCTTCCTTTGAGGTTCCATGCAAGGAACAGGAAGCTCCAGTTTATATATTCTTTTATTTTTTCCAAAGGATAATCTTCGAATACGACACGTCCGGTCATTTTCGGCACACTAACCGAATCGACAGCGGGTAGGTATCTGTTATTTCGTGCTTCATCAAGAGAAACATACCCGGAATTATTCCCGGTATTGTTAAATTTATTTCTCAATTTGACCTGACATATTTTCAGTGACTCGATATATTTCTCCCTTCTATCCGAGAATAGTTCCGATAATATCTGTACGTCGTCGGACGCATCCTTAGCATGAATGACAGCACCTGAAAAATTAGGCGCTATCTTCACAGCCGTATGCATTGCGGAAGTGGTCGCACCACCGATCATCACAGGGATTTTGAGCCCTCTGTTCTCCAGTTCCGTAACGACCTTTATCATCTCGTCCAGAGAAGGCGTAATAAGACCGCTCAATCCTATAACATCCACATTATTCTTAACCGCTTCGTCCACGATTATTTCTGCCGGCACCATTACTCCTATATCTATTATCTCGTATCCGTTGCAACCGAGCACCACGGAAACGATATTTTTTCCTATATCATGCACATCGCCCTTAACAGTTGCGAAAAGTATTTTTCCAGCGGAAGCCGTCTTCCCCGTGTTCCTCTCCTCTTCTATATAAGGAGTAAGATAGGCAACGCTTCTTTTCATTACCCTTGCACTCTTGACCACCTGAGGCAGGAACATTTTTCCTTCCCCGAACAATTTACCTACGGTATTCATCCCGTCCATCAACGGCCCTTCGATTACATCGAGGGGCGAACCGAGTTTATCCAGGGCTTCTGCCGTATCGGTATCTATAAATTCCGTTATCCCCTTTACAAGACTGTACGCGAGCCTTTCCTCTACAGATTTATCTCTCCATTCCAGAGTTTTTTCAGTACCTCCCGCAACCTTTTGCCCCTTGATTTTTTCGGCATATTCCGCCATTCTTTCAGTAGCGTCAGGACGACGGTTCAGCACTATATCTTCAGACAGTTTAAGCAAATCATCAGGAATATCGCTGTAAACCTGTAACATCGAAGGGTTCACTATACCCATATCCATACCTGCAGCGATCGCATGATAAAGAAATACCGAGTGCATCGCTTCTCTTACAGTATTATTCCCGCGGAAAGAGAATGACAGATTACTTACTCCTCCGCTGACTTTAACATAAGGGCAGTTTTCTTTTATCCAACGGCACGCGTTAATAAAATCCAACCCGTAATTATCGTGTTCATCTATGCCCGTACCCACAGACAATATATTCGGGTCAAAAATTATATCCTGTGCCGGGAATCCATTTTTCACCAATAAATCATAAGCCCTCCCCGCAACTTCTATTTTTCTTTCGAAGGTATCTGCCTGGCCTTTCTCGTCGAAGAGCATAACCACTGCTGCAGCGCCATATTTTCTTATTTCATGAGCTCGTTGCAGAAATACATTTTCTCCCTCTTTAAGCGATATGGAATTAACCACGGATTTACCCTGCGAACATTTGAGTCCGGCAACCAATACCTCCCACTTAGAAGAATCTATCATCAGCGGTACTCTGGAAATATCAGGATCAGACGCCATAAGATTAAGGAATTCCGTCATTACAGGTACGCCTTCGATAAGTCCGTCATCCATACAAACATCTATAATCTGCGCTCCGTCCTCAACCTGTTTCTGAACGATAGATAACGCTTCTTCATAATTTTTTTCACGGATGAGCCTTGCAAATTTAGCGGATCCTGCGACATTCGCACGCTCCCCTACATTTACAAAATTAGTTTCCGGAGTAATTTTCAAGGCTTCCAATCCGCTCAGCATAGTAACTGGCTCGCGCTTAACAACTTCCCGCGGCTTATACCGTGCGGCTCTTTCAGCTATCGCCTCGATATGCGCGGGAGTAGTTCCGCAGCAGCCTCCGACTATATTCAGAAGTCCCTCCCTAAGATATTCTTCTATAATATCCGCCATACTTGCCGGAGTCTCGTCATACCCTCCCATAATATTAGGAAGTCCCGCGTTTGGATGTGCGGAAACGGCACAATCTGCTATATCTCCCAGGGCTTTGATATAAGGCTTCATCTTATCGGCACCGAACGCACAATTCAAACCTACCGACAGAAGATCGGCATGGGACACCGATATATAAAATGCTTCTATATTCTGTCCGGACAGTATCCTTCCGCTTGCGTCGGTGATAGTTCCGGAAATCATTATGGGCAATTTATATCCTTTCTCCTCTGCCACAATTGATGAGGAGAATAAGGCTGCCTTCGCATTCAATGTATCGAAAACTGTTTCAATAAGCAAAAGATCGACACCACCGTCATATAGTGCCCTTATCTGGTCATAATAAGACTGTACAAGGTCATCGAAAGTTACCGCACGGTATCCGGGATCATTCACATCCGGAGACATCGAAGCGGTTCTATTTGTGGGGCCTATCGATCCGGCAACAAAACGAGGACGTTCCGGCGTCTCGAATTTATCGGCTGACTTTCTGGATAATTTTGCCGCCTCGAGATTTATCTCATAAACTTTATCCTCGAGTCCGTAGTCGGCAAGGGATATGGAGTTTGTATTGAATGTATTTGTTTCGATTATATCGGCTCCGGCTTTCAGGTATTCCTCATGAATTGCTGCAATAATATCGGGACGCGTCTGAACAAGAATATCGTTACAACCTTTAAGTTCCGATTTAGAACAACAATAACCATCTCCCCTATAATCTTTTTCCGACAATCCATAACCCTGTATCAATGTCCCCATGGCACCGTCAAGAACCAGTATTCTTTTTTTAATCTCCTCTCTTATATCCCTTTTCATGTTACTTCTTAATGACTTCAATTTCAAAAAGTTTATTCCAATTTTTTCCTGTTACGAAAATTCTGTTTTTATCACTGTCGTAAGCAATACCGTTCAACACATCCGTCTTTGCCGTAATATCTTGTGGGGATAAAAGACCGGACATATCTATTAATCCGGTAACAACTCCGGTCTGCGGATTTATTTTTATTATATAATCCGTAAGATATACGTTGGCCCATAATTCTCCATCGATCATTTCAAGTTCGTTTATCAAATTTACCGGCTTTTGATCGGTAAAAACATCGATATATCGTATGGTATTGAAATTCGCAGGATCGATAACCTTTATACGGTTGCTTCCATTGCTCATATATAGTATTTCACCGTCTGTAGCCAGCCCCCAGCCTTCACCGGAATACCCGAACTCATCGATTTTTTCGAATGTTTCCAAATCATATACAAAGCCTCTGCCGTGCTTCCAGGTAAGTTGATACAGTTTATTCCCTATCATCGTTATGCCCTCCCCGAAATATTCCGGATCATTATCGATCTTACGGACCACATTGCCGTTGATCTCCACTTTCCGGAGCGAGGATTTTCCTTCCAATCCCGTCCCCTCATATAAATAACCGTCATACAAAAAAAGTCCTTGCGTATAAGCATCGTTATCATGAGAATAGACGTTTCTAACATTATACCCGTATAAAACAGGAGCATTCGCCGGTTTAAGAAAAAATTCACTGGATCGGGATTCTTTATCTCCACCGACATAAAATTCCAAAATAAAAGGAATATACCCGACCCTGCTATCCAGTGAGGTTTTATGGACGTAAACCGTATCGATCTTCCCGACATACATTCCATCAATCCATATCCTTACAGAATCAAAATCCAGAGGGGATTCATAAGAAATCCGGACGTCGGTTCCCTGAACAAAAATATCAGAACGGGAAGGCGAAACTTTGATAGAGTTCTCCGTTGATTTCCTGACTTTTTTTTCAGCATTGGTCGATACTCCTCCGCAGGAACAAAAAAGTAAGATAGACAATAAAAAAAAAGCAGATTTGAACTTTTCGCGACTCATTTTTTTTGTTTCCGGCAAAGCTAAATAAAATATAAACAAATAAAAAGCCATCCTAACGGATGGCTACTCAAAACGGGAAGTAGTGAATATATTAATATTTGAGGAAGATTCCGATATTGACTTGCTCTACATTAGGCCCGAAGTCTGTTTTAAATATGGACTGTGGATAATACGAAGCATATAATCCATAATATTTAAATCCTATGCCCGCAGTATACCCCCAATGGAAATTCCTTAGATTTAAGTCTTTGTAATTTTTAAAGTTGCCGCTCAAATTACCTGATGCTTTGATCTTAGTGTGCCCATTAAACCTCCATCCTCCGACAATTCCTCCTTGCATATACCATTTATTCATTTTGCCCCAACGGACTTTCAAGGTAATCGGTACATTAAAATAACCTGTTACAAGTTTACTTTTCTTTAAATATATTCCACGGCTGGTGTATGAATAATCCGGCACAATATAACCGGTAAACGGATCTTTTTTTATAATCATATTCTCCTCAAACCGGAAATTATTAATTTCCATTTCGATTCCGGTACTTAATCCTAATCTTGGAGTAAAATTATGTGTATAATCGATAATATATAATTTAAAATTTATCGATTTTCCTTCCTGACTAAGAAACTCGGCACCTTCAGGTAAACTAAGATTGCCAAGATTTTTTACCAGTCCGCTCTAACCGAGACCTACACCTCCGAAGCTCAACGTATGAGTTTTCTTCCATGTTATACTCGCGGAACCGTGATCATGTGCATAAGTAAAGTTCCATGACAAAAGAACGGTTAGAGCTATCAGTAAAAAAATCTTCCCTTTCATATCTTTAATTTTTGTTTGCGTTTTTTTGAGGGCAATGTTTACAATCACTTATTCCGGAATCATTATAGTCATTTTCATTTTCACAAGATTTTTAACCAGCGAAGCCAGATCATTAGAAACATCCTGGAAAATACTTGTTTTTATCTGCACTCCTCCATACTCCGCTGCATCGGACTCAGTATAAATTAAACTTATATTACCCATGCCGTAATCTTCGCAGGCCAACAGATCTTCCAAATCTATCGGTGATAATTCCAGTAATTCAGGTTCATAAATTACGCGCTCCGGCAAGGTGAAATCCACAACTTTTTCTATTATTCTTTCCTCTTTTTTTCTACAGGTTTTTTATTGGTATTCATACTTTTTTCATCAGACTGCCGCGCTATTTCGACAGATTCCGTTTTTTTACTTACAACCTGTGTGTTCGGTATAGGTTCCTGATTACTTACAATAGTAGATTTTTTTTCATTCTTATTAAAGTATGCTGCCAGTTTTACAGGTTCTTTATGCAGATTTTCAGACTCTGCTTCCGAGGTTTGAAAAACCAGCGACAAAATAAATCCTGTTACAATTGCTGCAGCGGCAGCACTCGTCCATACAATCTTTCTGAAACCAGCCTTACGTTTGTAGAGAATATTCTTATCTGTGTACACCTCACCATTGTGTTCGATAACAGGCATATAACTCTTGAGGTTGTAAATTTCTTTAGCAACATCGGGATGTTCGTCAAGGAAATCCTCAAACAACTTTTCCTCGTCCTTCGTCATAGAACCTTCTATATAGTCCAATGCGAATTCTTCATAGTTATTAATATTTATCCTTTCCATTATCCAATTATATTATTCAATTTTTTCTTTAGAATAAGTCGTGCCTTGAAAATGTAGACTTTCACCTGCGACTCCGTAAGACCTGATATTTCACCGATTCCTTTATAGCTGTAACCTTCATAGTCCCTTAATAAAATAAGCTGCTGTTGTTGCATAGTCAATTCCCTGATTGCCGAATTTATTATTTCACTGGTATTGTCGTAAATTTTTTCGTACGTACTTTTAATATATTTTATGGGTTCTTCATCCGTAAATTTTTTATTATGCCGTATAGTATCTATTATCAGCCTGTAAGCAATCGTAAAAAGATAAGACTTCTCCTTTCCTTTCAACACGTCGCTACGTTTTTCCCAGAGTCTGAGAAAGCTCTCCTGCACAATATCTTTTGCAGAGTCCTTATCCCTGAGGATCTTAAGAGCGAATCTGTAGACCCCGTCAGAATATATGTCAACACATTTGTTATAATCCTCCGTACTCATCTATCGGGTTAACAGGTTTGTTATTATAACGCGGGTCGTGTACAAAAGTTACTTCAAATTTAAGAATTAAATAAAAAAAGGCGCTTCTCGGCGCCTTTTTTTATTTATTATATTCTGTTATTTTATCTCACGATATCGTTAAAATCTGAAGAACCATACCATTTAGCAAACTCGATATCAGTTTTCGCTCTGTTTTTGAGTGAAGCTTCTTTGCTTGTAGCGCTTCTAAGATTAGAAGTAACACCAGCAGAATCACCTTCTCTCGCAGCGATCACAGCTTTAAGATAGTCTGCATAAGCACAGGTTTCAGATGCTAAAAGAGATTTCGCTCTCGATGGGTTTCCGTTAAGAACTTCTGCAACTGCAAGGTTATAGCCTTCAAGGGTTTTAACTGCTTCGCTGTAGTTTCCATCCATCAAGTTAAGAAGACCTGTGTTGTACACTGAATTCGGAGTATTGATTGAAGTAAGATATCTTCTTGCGTCATCGTTATTACCTGCAGCAAGAGCTGCAAGACCTAAGTTATTGATAACTTCATTAGAAGAACTATTAAGCTGAGAAGCTCTCTGTATAGCAGCGCCTGCTTCAGTTACATTACCTTGTTTCAAAAGGATAGCACCGTAGTTATTCCAAGCTCTGTAATCATTGTATTTATCAGCAGCAGCTTTATAGATTTTAGCCTGTTGGTCGAGATCTCCATCATAAAGAGTAGCAGCGAACAACATTTCTTCTACGTTAAGATTTGCGATGTTCTGTGCTACTGCAGCCCTGATTTCCTGATCAGAAAGACCTTCTACGTTAACATCTACGCGAAGTTTCGAACGACGAAGTTCAGGAAGTACTTTATCTTTCAACACGTTGAATGCAGCAGACATATTTTTGATCTCCCTTTCACGTTGTTCTGGGTTAGAGTACATCTGAAGTACCTGAAGAATAAGGTTTTTATCAGGAATATCAGAAGCTTCAACTAATTCTTTGAAACCTTCCCAGTCTTCACCAAGAGCTTCAACATCGAAATCCAGGTCGCCCGGAAGTTTATCCTCAGCATATTTTCTGTTAAGTGCAGTTTCCGTATTGCGTGCACGATCCTGAGAAAGTTTGTTATTGAAATCCGTAGGACCGTCTGGAGAAGCGTATGCTTTAGTATAGATATTGCCTACTGATTTTTTAGCGTCGCCTGAGTTCTCTACGATAAAATCTTCAAGAGCTTTGATCTCTGTGCTGTTAAGCTGAGCCGGACGTACGTCTGCTTTATTGATAAGGAACATGATACGAGCCTCCTGAGAGATGGTCGTGTTTCTCTGGAAATTATCTGCAGCAATCGCAGGTCTACCTGAAAGATCCGCAAGTTCCTGTACGGTACTAACACCGTCTGCCACATGTATCACAGCAAAAGGAACATATTGGCTGTTCTTTTTATCACATTTTGAATCCACTCTGAGTTCGAGAACCGATTGTCTCATCTGAGGATTGTAAGGGAACGATACTGTCTGAGTTATCTTTCCACCTGTTTGTTTATTGATAACAGTGTAGTTATCTTTTACTTTAGTACCCTGAACGTATACAGGAGTACCGGCAAGTTCTCCGCCTTCATAAACGATAACCGGAGTCACGCGAAGAATAGCTTTAGGTTTAAAGTATTCAGCAGGAAATTCCACTGTATACGTGGAGCTGACTTCTTTACCCTGCAGTGAAAGAACGGCAGGAGTGCTTGTCGTTTGCACGGCAGCCACTTTCTTTTTCATTTTATTGTAACAACTACAGCTGGAGAAAGCCAGAGCTATAACTGCCAATAAAAGGCCTGTTTTCAAGAATCTTTTCATAATCAGAACTTTTTTAATTTATAATTAAGAGTATAGACTTAATACATAATATTTTAAAATACAAATATAAAAATAATTTGAATTTTATGTCACGTTTAGGCCTTAATTACACATTTATGCGTAAAACCGACATGTTTAAGTCCTGCTTTTAGTTATCTTCGGACTTATTTTCGTCCTTTTTTTCTTCTTTTTTCTTTTCTTCTTTAGGAAGGAGTACCTTACGCGAAAGTTTGAGTTTTCCTGTTTTAGAGTCGATATCGACAAGTTTAACCTCGAGAGCATCACCTTCTTTCAAACCTGTTTCAACCATTGACGGATATCTTTGGGGCCCTACTTCAGAAATATGAAGAAGACCGTCTTTTCCCGGAAGAATTTCTACGAAAGCACCGAAGTTCACAATGGATTTAACTTTGCCGTTATATATCTCGCCCACTTTGGGAACAGCGACAATTCCTTTTATACGTGCAAGAGCAGTATCGAGCGCATCTTTATTTTCACCGAAAATGTCTACTATACCTTTGCCATCTGCTTCAGTGATAGTTATCGTGGTACCTGTAGTTTTCTGGATTTCCTGGATGACTTTTCCTCCTGGACCTATTACGGCTCCGATAAAGTCGCTAGGTATAATTATCTGTACGATCCTTGGAACAAATGGTTTGTAATCTTCGCGAGGTTCGGATATGGTCTCGAGCATTTTGCCAAGGATATGCATACGTCCCTGTTTAGCCTGTTCAAGCGCTTTTTCGAGAACTTCGTATGAAAGTCCATCCACTTTGATATCCATCTGTGTTGCAGTGATACCGTCTTTGGTTCCGGTAACTTTAAAGTCCATATCTCCCAGATGGTCTTCGTCTCCGAGTATATCAGAAAGCACAGAGAATTTACCGTTGTCCGCAATAAGCCCAATTGCTATACCCGATACAGGTTTTTTGATTTTCACTCCGGCGTCCATAAGCGCAAGGGTACCCGCACATACCGTAGCCATAGATGAAGAACCGTTGGATTCGAGAATATCCGATACTATACGTACCGCATAAGGATTTTCTTCGCCTACGGGAACTACATGTTTCAATGCCCTGAACGCAAGGTTACCGTGTCCTACCTCTCTTCTTGATACACCCCTCTGAGGTCTCGCTTCGCCTGTAGAGAACGGTGGGAAGTTATAATGAAGGACGAACTGTTCCGAACCTTGGTAGAGAACTTCGTCGATCATTTTCTCGTCGAGTTTCGTTCCGAGGGTCACAGTGGTCAACGACTGGGTCTCGCCCCTTGTGAAAACAGCCGATCCGTGAGTTGCAGGAAGATATCCCACTTCGCACCATATAGGACGGATCTCATCTGTTTTACGACCGTCAAGACGCACGCCTTCATCGAGGATCATGTTCCTCATAGCTTTTTTCAAGACATCGTCATGATAATATTTTTTGATAAGCGGCAGTTTCTCCGCCAATTCTTCTTCTGTAAATCTTGTGCAGAACTCAGCTTCCACAGCTTCAAACATTTCCGATCTTTCATGTTTCGAAGTCATGCTCTTGGCAACTGCATAAGCCTTATCATAAGTCTCGCTTATAACAAGTTGACGAAGTTCTTCATCGTTTTTCTCGTGGCAGTACTCGCGTTTAACGGTTTTACCGACTTCTTCCATCAACTCGATCTGAGCCTGACACTGTTTTTTTATCTCTTCGTGTGCGAATTTGATCGCTTCGAGCATATCTTTCTCCGATACTTCCTTCATTTCGCCCTCTACCATCATAATATTATCCATGGTAGCCGCAACCATAATATCTATATCGCCTCTTTTAATTTCTGAGAATCCGGGATTGATAACAAACTGTCCGTCGATTCTACCTACCCTTACTTCCGAGATAGGTCCGTTGAAAGGTATATCCGACACTGCAAGGGCAGCGGACGCTGCAAGACCAGCAAGAGCGTCAGGCATAATATCCTTATCAGCAGATATAAGGTTTACCGTTACAAAAACTTCAGCGTGGTAATCATCCGGAAACAGCGGTCTCAACGCACGATCGATAAGCCTCGAAACAAGAATCTCGTTATCCGACGCACGTCCTTCCCTTTTCATAAATCCACCGGGGAAACGTCCGAGCGATGAAAATTTTTCTTTATATTCGACCTGCAAAGGCATAAAATCACAGTCTTCACGTGCATCTTTTGCAGCGACAACCGTTGCGAGAAGCATGGTATTTCCTTGTTTAACTACGACCGAACCGTCAGCCTGTTTTGCCAACTTTCCTGTTTCGATCTCGATCTGGCGACCACCGCTCAGTTCAATTACTTTTTTTGTAACGTTCATATTATTCTCTTAATTTGTTTTTCTTTTCTCGTGTACCTCTTCGTTTCTACCTCCAGAACCTGCCCTGTGCAATGTCCGTGTATGTGCTTTTTACTCTTTGCAGTTAAAACTTATCTATTAAATCAAAATAAAGGCAATTTTAAAAATTGCCTTTATTAATTGCGGAAATAAATTATTTCCTAAGGTTCAGCGCCTTAATGATTGCCCTGTACCTTTCTATATCAACTTTTTTAAGATAATCCAAAAGACTTCTTCTCTTACCGATCAGCTTGTACAACGATCTTTGTGTGTTGTAGTCATGCTTGTTCTTTTTAAGATGTTCGGTAAGATTGCTGATACGGTATGAAAATAGGGCGATCTGGCTCTCCGGTGAACCTGTGTCCGTATTAGACTTTCCGTAAGTGGTAAAAAGCTCCTGCTTTTTTTCCGAATTTAAATAACTCATAATTTGTTAATTAGATATTTTTTGTGTAAAAACAGCGACAAAGTTATGATTTTTTTATAAGAATGCAATACCGCTATATATTAATTTAATGTTACTTAGCATATTCGTATTTCACGCCTTCCCTGATCACTGTCACCGATGGTCTGTCAGCTTTTTCAACGTATCCGATAACTTTCGCTTCGACCCCAAATTCCCGGGAGATTGCCCTTATTTCATCGGCGGAAGAAGGGTCGGTATAAACTTCCAGCCTGTGTCCCATATTGAATACACTGAACATTTCTTTCCAGTCTGTACCAAGCTGCTCCTGTATCATACGGAACAATACCGGAGTGTCGAAAATATTGTCTTTCACTACACGTACATTCCCTATAAAATTAAGGACCTTGGTCTGTCCTCCGCCAGTACAGTGAATCATTCCTTTAACCGCTCCTTTACAATTTTCGAATATTTTTTTCACGACAGGAGCATAGGTACGTGTCGGTGAAAGAACCATTTTACCCACAGTCATTCCGATCTCATCCACCATGTCGGTAAGGTTGTATTTTCCTGTATATGCAAGATCGTCCGGAATTGCAGGATCGTAAGTTTCAGGATATTTTTCACCTACCGAACGGTTGAAAATATCATGTCTCGCGGAAGTAAGTCCGTTGCTTCCCATTCCAGCGTTGTATTCGGTTTCGTATACCGCCTTACCGAACGAGCTGAGTCCTACGACCACACAGCCTTCACGGA
The DNA here is from genome assembly GCA_021201795.1 of Rikenellaceae bacterium. Taxonomy (GTDB): domain Bacteria; phylum Bacteroidota; class Bacteroidia; order Bacteroidales; family Rikenellaceae; genus JAJBUQ01. The sequence goes on along the minus strand of JAJQEF010000004.1, from coordinate 5,488 downwards.
TATCTTCATTTGTAACTACATCCGCCCTGTTCATCCTTGCTGTTACAGTACTGTCCACAATGACGGTTCTCACAAGATCGCCCACGTCAGCAGTTTCACCTCCGGTCGAATAAATGTTAACGCCCATGTCACGCATAGTCTGCATAAATTCCTCGCCTCCGTTTATAAGCGCTGAAATAACTTCACCGGGAATTTTCCGCATATTGCGTCCGATAGTAGAAGACATCAGGAAATTATCCACGGCACCCACACAAAGCAGGTCGTCCGTATTCATTACAATAGCGTCCTGAGCGATTCCTTTCCATACAGACATATCGCCGGTCTCTTTCCAGTACGCATAGGCAAGGGAAGATTTCGTTCCCGCACCGTCTGCGTGCATAATAAGACATGCTTCCGGATCGTTAGATAAGAGATCGGGAATTATCTTGCAGAAAGAATGGGGAAATAAACCTTTATCGATATTTTTTATCGCATTATGCACGTCTTCTTTGGCATACGAAGCGCCTCTTTGCGAATAGCGTGATGAATCGGACATTTTTGATCGTTTTTTAAGTAAAAAAATAACTTCGCAAAGTTAAAAAAAAACTAACTTTGTTACCCATAATACTATTAAGTATAATATGCAGACTAACTACAAGCACGAGCCTGTCTTTGAACTCGTCAAATCGATGACCAAAGCGGAGAAAAGGAATTTTAAACTCTACGCCACCCGTTTATCAGGCAATCATGATACAAAGTTTATAATGCTGTTCGACGTATTCGACTCTATGGAAGAGTACGACGAATCCAAGATTCTGAAGAAGTGTCCTGTTAAAAAAGAACAGCTGCCCAACATGAAGGCCCATCTGTACAAACAGCTTCTTACCAGCATCAGGCTGCTGGACGCACAGAAAAATATCGATATGCAGATACGGGAAAATATGGATTTTGCCCGTATTTTGTTCAATAAGGGTCAGTACCGCCAAAGCCATAAACTGCTCGAAAAAGCCAAAGAAATGGCACTCGCTAACGAACTTCACACTATCGTCATCGAGATCATCGAGTTCCAGAAAACCGTCGATTCCATGCAGAGCAACCGTTCAATGGTCGGCAACACCGAGACAAACAGCAAAGAATCTATAGATATCTGCACCAAACTCATAAATGCAAACGAGCTGTCGCTTATCTCCACAATGCTCTACGGACTTTACCTTAAGCTCGGTTATGTCCGCTCGGAAAAAGATATCAAACTTGTGGTTCAGTATTTCAAACCGAAACTGGAAAAATACCGCAATGAGAAGCTATCATTCACCGAGAGCGTTTACTACTTCCAGTCGCTTGTATGGTATAATTATATAATGCACGATTTTCTTGCGTGCTATAAATATGCCATCAAATGGGTCGACCTATTCGACCAGCACGACTATATGAAGATCGTGATGTACGACAATTACCTTCGCGGATACTCGAGGCTTCTGGACGGTCTGTTCCTGCTCGGCAGCTACCGCCGCCACTCGGAAGTTCTGAGAAAACTCGAAACGGAGAGGAACGGCATATTCAGCATAAATGAAAACGCAGGAATGCTATTCGGCGTCGTGTATTATTACGGCAGGATGAACGAGCATTTTATGTCTGGCACGTTCGATAAGGGTGTCGAACTTGTGGAAGAAATCGAGTATTACTTACGACGCTACGAACGATACCTTAGTACACATTATAAAATGCTGTTCTATTATAAAATAGCATGTATGTACTTCGGGAATGAACAATATCACGAATGTCTAGAATACCTCCAAAGGATCATAACCTCGACGAGGAATCCTCAGATCAGGCGCGACCTCCAGTGCTACGCGAGGATACTTTCGCTGATCGCATCTTACGAAGCAGGCCTCGACCACAACATCGATTACCAGATAAAATCCGTATACGCCTTCCTCGTGAAGATGAACGACATGCACGAGGTTCAGAAAGAGATGATTTCCTTCCTCAAGAGGCTGAACACGATCTACAGTTCGGATTTCAAGCAGGAGCTCCAGAAACTATACGAGAAACTGCTCCACTATGCTTCACATCCGTTCGAGCGCAGGACTTTCTTCTATCTCGATATAATCTCATGGCTGGAAAGTAAAATAAAAGGAATACCTATCTCACAGGTGATAAAAAATAATTTCGAAAAGAGAAACAGGGCCTGACCCTGTTTTTTTATCCACCAAATGTTAAAAATAACACACAAAAGACTTTTCTAAACAAATTTAAATCAAAGCCATTGAAAAAATAACTTCTTAGTATATATTTGCATCACTCATCTGAAAAAATAATTAATTCACATAAAAACCAACACAAATGGAAAATAAACAAGCCGAACAGTACATGAAGGAGTTTATGGACAATATCATTGCCAAAAACCCTAATGAAAAAGAATTCCACCAGGCAGTTTACGAAGTAGTAGAGAGCCTTGCTCCTTACATCGTTGAAAATCCTGTTCTCAGGAAAATGAAAGTTCTCGAAAGAATAGCTGAACCTGAAAGAGTGATTATGTTCAGGGTTCCTTGGGTTGACGACAAAGGAGAGATTCAGATTAACAAAGGATACCGCGTACAAATGAACAGCGCAATCGGTCCTTACAAGGGCGGTCTTCGTTTCCACTCTTCAGTGAACCTCAGCATACTTAAATTCCTTGCTTTCGAACAGACATTCAAAAACAGCCTTACGACCCTTCCTATGGGCGGTGGTAAAGGAGGTTCGGACTTTAACCCTCAAGGAAAATCGGATAACGAAGTTATGAGATTCTGCCAGTCGTTCATGACAGAGCTCCAAAGGCATATAGGACCGGATACGGACGTACCGGCAGGAGATATAGGTGTTGGCGCACGTGAGGTTGGTTTCATGTACGGACAATACAAAAGATTAAGGAACGAGTTCACAGGCACCCTGACAGGTAAAGGACTCGGCTGGGGAGGCAGCCCTCTTCGTCCGGAAGCAACAGGTTACGGTACATGTTACTTCGCTCAGGAAATGCTCGCAACCAAAGGTGACTCATTCGCAGGTAAGGTGGTTACTATCTCAGGTTCCGGCAACGTTGCCCAATACGCTACCGAAAAAGCTACACAGTTAGGTGCTAAAGTCGTTACATTGTCAGATTCTGCAGGTTACATCTATGATCCGGACGGAATAGACGCTGAAAAACTGGCTTACGTATTCGAACTTAAGAACGTGATCCGCGGACGTATCAAAGAATACGCTGACCGCTATCCTAACGCTAAATACTTCGCGGGCGAACGTCCTTGGAGCGTAAAATGCGACATCGCACTTCCATGCGCCACACAGAACGAACTTAACGAAGAAGATGCTAAGGCTCTTATTGCTAACGGATGTATCTGCGTTGCAGAAGGCGCTAACATGCCGTCTACTCCTGAAGCTATCACAGCATTCCAGGATGCTAAGATCCTTTATGCTCCGGGTAAAGCATCCAATGCGGGCGGTGTAGCTACTTCAGGTCTTGAAATGACTCAGAACTCTATCAGATTATCATGGACTCCTGAAGAAGTTGACGCTAAACTCAGCTCTATCATGAAAGACATCCACGCTGCGTGTACTAAATATGGTACCGAGGCTGACGGATACGTTAACTATGTTAAAGGTGCAAACATCGCAGGTTTCATTAAAGTTGCGAACGCTATGCTTGCACAGGGTTGCGTATAATCCTGAGAGGTTATTTATAGAAGGGGGCCGCGACCGTGGCCCCTTTTTTTATTTTTCCTCGCTCGTGTAATTTCGGAAACTTTACTTCGGTGAAGATCAGCTTTAGCCGTCATGAAAATTTTTCGATGAAACTTTTTAGAAAAAGTTTCGCTTCAATCGCCCAATCGTCGAATATAATTTTGCGTCCGCAAAATTCGCAGGCAGACTCGGGCAGAACCCGAATTTCTTTTCGGTTCCGTAGCGCAGCCCTACTCATTATTCAATAAAAATTTCCACGCAAATCCGCAGAGGAAGACAGTCGCGCCCCTGACATAAAAAGCACAGAACGGCCTCTTATGGTAAATAACCGGAATCATATCTCCGCGCCACAAGTTCCCCGTTTATATAAAACTGTCTGTACATCAATAAAAATAGACAGTCTAAAATTTGTATAGTTTCCTTTTTTTTTAACTTTGCCGTTAGTTATTAGTAAGTGGAAAAGAAAATAAAAGAAGACATGAAAAAAATAACATTTTTAGTTTTGTTGATGGCGAGCGTTTTGACACTGTCCGCCCAGAAGGTAAATTACACCAATGCGGACGAATTCAATAAAATCGTTCTATCCGGTAAGATAAATGCGACACTCGTCCAATCGGACAAAAATTCGTTCGACATGGAACTCTTCAACACGGACGTGAACAAAGCGGACTGGGGTGTGAAGAACGGAACCCTCACTATAAAATTAAAAACCAACACCCAGAAGGAGAGCTACGCGGAAGTAACGATATATTATAAGAATGTCAACGAACTGGAGATCATAAAATCCAAAGTATCTTTCGACGAAGTTGTCGACAACGGCATCTTCAAAGTAAGCGTATCGTCAGGCGGCAACCTATCGATGGAAGTCGACACCAAGGATCTGTCGGTCTCTGCGGACGGCAATTCGGCGGTAATGATAAGCGGAGATACCGAATACCTCAACATAGACGCTAACGCTAAAAGTAAGGTGGACGCACGCAGCCTTGAAGCAAAATCCGCGACTGTCCGTTCCCGTTTCGGCGCGGAGGTATTCGTATGGGGCACCGATAAATTAGATGCGACCTCCGGCAGCAGCGGTGTTATATATTATAAAGGCAACCCTGAAGTTCTGAAAGTTTCCGAAAAAATGATGGGAAGCGTAGAGCAGTTCAGCCTGTAACTCAATATATCGATATAAAAGTATAACCGGACATCTGTCCGGTTTTTTGTTTACGTGAACTATATCAAGGTCATAGACGCACTGAAACCTATTCCTTTCTTTGCTTCTGGTAAAAAAGTTTCAGGCTCACGCCTGACGTCCTCCGCGGATTTGCATGCAAATCCTTACTGAATAAGAAAAAACCAAAAAATATCTTTAACCCTCGTTTCCCCGCAACAATAAATTTGCGTTTCGCTAAAGTATTTATTGCGACCCGCAAGAGGTTTAATTAATTATTAATCAAGGTGTTGTGTCTTTGATTTTTTATTCTTTTCTTTGTTTGAGAAACAAAAATGCCCAAGTGGCACTCGACATATTATAAAGGGAAAACGACTCTTTATGCCTTACGACAAACATAGGAACTGTCATCTTATTGGTGGCAGGTTTATAACATGGTGTGAAAAAGTTGTTCAGACCCGGGTTTTGTCCTACCTTTGCAGGTAGGACAGGCTTGGGCGCAGTTCAACATACCATGTTTTGGTTTCCTATGACCGATCGTAAGGGTGTTGACACTGCGCCTTCTTTATTAAGGGCGCAGGAAATAATATAACTGAGCCCTATTTTTGTGGTGTTTAGGAAGACAGATAACGA
>JAJQEF010000018.1 GCA_021201795.1 Rikenellaceae bacterium | reverse complement strand
CATTCATAACGATAGTTAATGCACACGAGATATACGGGAACGGTTTTAAAAGATTCGGGTAATTTAGATTATCTTTCTGAATGAACGGCATTCGAAATTTTCAGCCAGTACCGCTCCAGGTTTTTTACCGACTTCGAAAGTTCCGGCCCATTGGTCTATCTTTAGCGCCTTTGCTCCGTTGACGGTCGCAAAATCAATTACTTTATCGAAGGGAATTTCAAAATTATCTAAAATAAAACTTATTTCGTCCGCCATAGAAAGAGAATAATTCGATGCGAGGCTGTCGGTACCGATAGCGATCCGGCAGGACTTTTCCAGTAATAATTCCACATCAGGAAGTTTTCCTTCTATATATTTATTCGACCGCGGACAAACTACCCAGGTAACATCACTAAAATGCGATTCGATAATGTCGACCTCGCCGCCTGTTACGAAGGTATTATGAACAAGTAGAATCGGCACATCCCAAGGTATAGACTTTATCAGCCTGTTAACGGGAGAGCTGTAATGCAGAAAATCCGGATTATACTCTATTTCCCTATATCGATCAGCCAATGCACCCTTATTTCGATATAGCTCCTTTTCTTCCTGACTCTCAAGAAAATGAACAGACAAAGGGGCATTTTTATGGTGTTCGGAAATAATCTTATTTAACAATCCATCCGACACGGAATATGTCGAGTGAGGAGTAACCGAAGAGGGCATTCCATATTCTTCGGACTTTTTCTTAATACTTTTTCCACGAATATATATTTGTTCCGGATTATCGCCAAAGCCGTAAACTTCCGCGAGATTATAATAATTGATACCGCTCTTTTTTACGGGAAATACAACATCGGAATTACAAATATCAGCCACGGCAATAATTCCCTCTGAATACATGGAAGAATCCTGATAAGATGCAGCGGCCATAATCTGTTCGGTACCTGCTTCACCCCTGACAGCACCGATAGCTTTTACGAATCCTGTCAATCCGGTATTTTCCGGGATCTTTCCTTTTAGAACCGATAACTCAATATGGCTATGGCAGTTTATTAAGCCCGGAACAATAACTCCACTGTAAAATTCGACACCCTGCAAGGCATCCATGGAGTTTATTTCAGGCTGAATTTCAAGGAGAGTCCCATTCTCGTCAAATGTCAGTATCGTCCTCGGCATCAGCCCGTTCTTCGGGCAATAAATATAATGGGCCGCTATATTCCGTTTCTTCATTATCGTCATTCGTTGCTAAGTCCTTAAATTCAAAAGGATAAAATCTTGCCGTTACGATCTCGCGCAATTCCGCAATATGCTCATGCCATGTAACAAGAATACTGTCTACCGTAAGTTTCGGATCTTTCAAACGCTGTAAATTATCGAAAAAGTTAATAAAAAGCGAATCCGTTCCATCATCCGTATCGAGCGAAAAATTCACATTCTGCCATTTCCCTTTATTAATAATTCTGGCAGTAGCGGTCTTAGCAGTTTTACCCATGGTATCTACGAGTCCGTATCTGAGGGTCATATAACCGTTTGCATCGGCAGAATCCAGCATATATTTAAAATCTACATAATAAGTTCCAGAAATTACGTCCAATGCAAATCGGTTCTTTTCTTTGAGATTTTTTTCAGTCACAGTGAACGGAGCATCCTGAACATATACGGTATCCTTAAATTCCGAAATTATCAATGAGTCGATATATTCTTTTGTTTTGGTCCTGTATTTAAAATAATTATCCAGATCCCTTAATTCTTGTGTTGCATCATCCAATATCTCTGAAAGGCGGGAACTCTTTCGCGATGCTATTTTATTCAGAGTGTATTTAAAATCGTCGGTATCATATCCGTATTTTCGAAAAATAGTGGAATAAATATCGAAACTGTCCGCATTCATTTTCTCTATATGAATACTGCTATATGCGTTTGCCATAATAATTTCCTTTATAAGCACGGCTAATTTATCCTCCGGTATTGCCTTGTTTTTACGGCATGAAACGAACGATAGAACGATAATTATTATATATAATATTTTTTTCATGATATGTATTTTTTCTTGACGAGACTGTTTACGGTTATCACGGATATAATGTAATTAATAAAGATAACGCTGAACACCACACCGATAATATCAGTAATCTTCATTTTTACAGGGTAAGCATCTACCATGAAAGTCTCTCCTGCCATTTCTATAAAACCGAATTTCATCTGCAAAAGACAAACCGTTATTCCCAGGATTAATCCGATAATCATACCGGTACACGATATCAGCATACCTTCTGTTATAAATATCTTACGTATAAGCGTTTTACCTGCCCCCAGTGTTATCAGTGTATCGGTATCTTTTTTCTTATCTATGATTATCATTGTCAATGAACCGATAATACTGAACGACGCTATTATAAGAACCATCAGGATGATGAAATAAATCCACCATTTCTCATACTGCATTATACGGTAAAAACTTTCCTTTTGCTGGAAGCGCGTCTGAACGTTAAATTCATCAGTTAATTTATCGGCAATTTTTTTCCTTACCTTATTTGCGTCTGTACTATCTTCTATTTTTATGTATACCGCAGATACTTTTTCCTCTTCCACTTCCATCAACTCCCGGGCAAAATCCAACGGGACTATGACGTATTGTCCGTCGGTTTCATTATCCAAAGCATATATACCCGATAAATATATGGACCTTACACGGTAAAAATCGGAAGGCATAAAAGAAAATACCCTCCCTTTCCTCGGAACATATATATTCAACGGTTCGATCAGACTTCCTCCCATTTGCAGCGAATAGGCTATTCCCTGTCCCACGAGCACCTGATCTATATCTCCGAATTTAGGATTAAATTCCCCACGTACAACCATATTTTCAATAGGAACAACTTCTGAATAGAGAGAATCCACTCCCAGTACGGTTCCGATATATTGATTGTTTCTATATTCAAAAAGTGCATTCCCTTCCAGAACGAACGATAATCCCGTAACTTCCGGAATACCGTGCAGATTATTTTCAACTGCACTCCTATCGAATACTTTTCCTTCTTTAACCGTCACCTTGATATCCGGATCGAAATTCTTATACATGGATTTTATCAATCCGTCGAAGCCGTTAAATACCGACAGTAATATTACCATAGCCATAACCGGTACAGCAACTGTAAATGCGCTTATCCCGGTTATGATATTTATCGCTGAAACAGATTTAGCAGAAAAAAGATATCTCCTTGCGAAAAAAAAGGGAAGTTTCGGCATCTAAAAGAATTAATTTAAAAGCTCATCGATATGTGAAATATATTCCAAAGAGTCGTCTATGAAGAAAAATAATTCCGGTACTATCCTGAATTGCGACCGTACACGATTCCCGAGCGCCCGGCGTACAATCGAAGAATTATTTTTAATTCTTTCCAGTATTTTTTCACTTGTATCAAACGGAAAAATACTCAAATATATTTTTGCGGAAGAAAGATCCGGACTTACCCTTACTTTTGTTACCGAAACCATACTTCCGGCAACAAATTCAGCACCTTCTTTTGTGAAAATATCACTGATATCCTTTTGAATCTGTTTTGCTACTTTTTGCTGACGCGTAGTTTCCATCGCTCGTATTATTTTCAATTATTTTCTGTTTTTTTACTTTCTTATTTTTCCTTTCGGAAGGAAGGGATAATATCCCTCCTTTTCCCAATCTGTAATATACTCCCAGCGAGAGGTTAAAACTATCGACAGGGGATCTCCTTGGGTTCCCGGGGTATTTATTGGCGTACTTTAAAAGATCGGAATATCCGTAATTATACCGCGCCTCTGCGAGTATCTCTATTTTTTTGATAAAAAATCCTATACCGACCCCGGCACACAATCCATATCCGAATCTGTTATCCTTAACTGTCCTCAACGGATATTTTCCCTCATACAAAACTCCGTTTCTTTTGGAGACAGTAGATGTATCGGAAGCAATATTATAAGAAACGTAAACCCCCAGATTCAAAAACGCCCGTGCCTTACGGTTGAACATATAAATATGAGGCTGCCACATCAATGGTAACTGAATGGTTTCTATCGTACGATGGGCACTCGTATCCGCGTCAACGAATGGAAGAACTTTATATCCGCTTTTTATATATGAAAGTTCAGCACCGACAGCTCCTACGTATTTTACGGGACTATAATATTTCCATCCAGCACCGAATGTAGGGAATCCTACCAGATAAGCAGTCTCCTGTTTGGGTTCAAGACGTATACCGCCGCCACTATAGCCCCCGCGAACACCCACGTAATGCTGCCCATAAATAACCGAAGCAGAAAAAATCAGCGCAACAGTCAAAAATATCTTATATATATTTTTTTCCATTTACAAATTATTGGTCAATGTTAAGAGGTACCATACTGTCGAAATGATCTTCCATATTATATTCCCATATGTCTTCAAGGAGTTCTTCTTGCTCTTCATTATTCTCTTGTATGATTTCCTCGACAATTTCTTCCGTTTGCTCTATAAGACGATCGAAGTGAACCCTCGGCCTGAAAATATTTTCAAGATCCAGTGTAATTTCAAAATCACGATTAATCCTGACAGGTATCTCTTTCTCTCCGGTTGTGGCATCGACTAAGAGTTCAACCTTCTCAGGCTGCAGACGATTGATAATATTACCGGTATCCCATTTGCCATTTCGATTACGGTCCTCGACTATTCTTACCACTACAGCTCCCGGATCCACATAATTAATTGTGTGTACACCCTCCTTGAGATGCGGAATCTCCCTTCTTAAGGTTTTACCGCTCGAATCATAAATACGAATAATATATTCATATTCCGGATTAGCATTGGTAAGTTCAAATATAAGGTTCCCATATTTTTCCATTTCAGCAACGGTAAATGTCCTGGTTAAAGTATCGTTCTCTTCTCCGTCAATAGTCTCGATAGCGCCTCCCGGTATCATCAACTCATACCTGTCTCCATTTTTCCAGTCGACAAGTAGTGAATACTCTCTTATACGGAGGGTATCCTGTACAAACCATACCGACATGTCTTCTTCGGTATTTCTGATCGGATCAATATGTTTCATCGTTACCGAAGCTGAATCGAAACGGATTACCGGAATATCGAAAGACATCTTAACTATTTCGCCAGGAACTACGTTCCCTCCGGCCAATATAATTTTCATCTGGGAAGGTTCTTTAATAGAGTCGCCTACTTCTGTCAACGGAATAGTATCATTAACCATAAGGGAGTCAATCACCGGAACAGTATCCGTGATTTGTATTGGAGGTGGCACATAAAGTCCCTTCTTCATCAATCTCAATTCACGTTTAGCAGCTCTACGAGCCTGTCTTTTGGCTTTTTTCTCTGCACGCCTTAACTGCCGGGGAGTAGGTTCCTGCTGGGCACGCTCCAATTGCCTTTGTTCTCGGGCTGAAACGAACGGCCTATTATATACCAGTCTCAACTCCTGTTCATGGGAATACAGTTGTCCGATACTATCGTGACGGATATAACGAAGATCGGCGTATAGAGTATCGGCAATCTCTTCCCGGTCCATATTGATCCAGTAAAATATGGAATCTCGTGTTTCCTTAGCGTATTCAACAATAATATTGGAGTCATTTATTCCCCTTATATTAAACTCTTCGATTATAGGAAACCGTGAAGAAAAACTGAGTATTATTTTCTGCGGTCCTTCCCTTACGGAAGAACGGAGATTATAACGTACGTTCGGCTCTTCCCTAAAAGTACGCATAAATATCTGAGGCTCGGCTACTTCATACATTAACACCGTATCATACCACATATAAAATGCAGGCATTTCGGCCGGATTATAAATCGAATCCATGAATGCAACATCGTCCACTCCGGGATCATACATTTGATTGCCGTTATTATCCAGCAATGCATAAACCCTGTAATCCATAGGCTTCAGGTTGGAATGGATAAATATACCGTTTGGTGCCGTACGAGACACGGCAAGCGCATTTCGGGCATCGAATATAAGAGAATCATATGAAGCAGTGTCTGTGGCAGCATCATAAAAAAAGATAAACGCTTCCGGAACCGTATCGGAAGTCATCGCATCCTGTACCAAACCGGTCATGAATAAAGAATCTATCTCGTCACCTGTCGAAAATGTATAACGAAGACCGATAAGCGGATTCCCTTCATTATTATCGACCACACTGGATCCGTAATTGAGAACGTATGTAGTATTGGAGTCCAGATCAGCTTCCACGTTAATAACAATTCCACGTCCTCTGATATCTGTCGTCGGACGAACATTCATAGAAGGAGAGCTATAGAAATTTTTCTGTAAATCCTTTAACTGGACATACTCATCGAATTCTATGTTTATCCTGCCGGGCCAGAAATTAGTTGAATTGAATTCCGGCGTCATACGCACGACTTTGGGGGGAATAGTATCTTTAGGACCACCCTGCGGAGTAGCTCCGATATTCGCACAGCTCCAGAAAAAACCACCCAAAAAAAACGCAGCTACAACTATTAGCAGTAACTGATCATATATTGATCTCCAAAAACTCTTCATTATTTTTAATTAAAGTACAAAAGTACTGTAATTTCCCGAAATTTAATCGTTCCCGTTAATATCTGTAATGATCCGGTTTATATGGGCCATATTTTCTGACCCCTATATATTCCGCCTGTTCTTCTGTCAATTCGGTAAGTTCCACTCCTAACTGTTCCAGATGGAGTCTCGCAACCTCTTCATCCAAATGTTTCGGTAAACGTGAAACCCCCACAGGCATTTCCTTTGTCCATAGTTGTATTTGTGCAAGCGTCTGATTCGTAAAAGAATTACTCATTACAAAAGAAGGATGTCCGGCGGCACAACCTAAATTTACCAGACGACCTTCAGCCAATATGAATATAGAATTACCATTTTCAAAAGTATACTTATCTACCTGCGGCTTGATATTGATTTTGCCGGCACCGGACTTTTCAAGCCTATCCATCTGTATTTCATTATCGAAGTGTCCTATGTTGCAGACAATAGTCTGATCCTTCATGTTCTGCATATGCTCCAGAGTGATAATATCCCTGTTACCGGTAGTCGTAACGAAAATATTTCCTTCGTCAAGGGTATTTTCGATACGTTTGACCTCGAAGCCTTCCATCGATGCCTGTAGAGCACATATCGGATCTATTTCGGTAACAATAACACGGGCTCCGTAAGAACGAAGGCTTCTCGCACATCCCTTACCCACATCCCCGTAACCGCACACCACGGCAACCTTACCGGCAATCATTACGTCCGTAGCACGTTTAATACCGTCGGCAAGCGATTCGCGACATCCATACAGGTTATCGAATTTACTTTTGGTGACAGAGTCGTTTACATTTACAGCAGGAACTAGAAGTTCTCCTTTTTCATACATCTGATACAGCCTGTGAACACCTGTGGTAGTTTCTTCAGATACCCCCTTCCAGTCTGCGACTACACGGGACCATTTCAAAGGATCTTTATTCAATAGTTTTTTCAAGATATCGACTATTACCTGCTCTTCATGGTTTTCAGTTTTTCCGTCAAGAACAGAAGCATCGTTCTCTGCAGCAAAACCCTTATGGATAAGCAGGGTCGCGTCACCACCGTCATCCACAATTAGGTGAGGTCCCATTCCTCCAGGGAAACTAAGAGCCTGTACCGTACACCACCAATATTCTTCAAGTGTCTCTCCTTTCCATGCAAAAACAGGGATACCTGCTTCAGCTATTGCTGCTGCTGCATGATCCTGTGTCGAAAAAATATTACAGCTGCACCAACGAACATCCGCACCTAACTCAACAAGCGTCTCGATCAAAACTGCTGTCTGCACGGTCATATGTAATGAACCCATAATACGAGCTCCTTTCAACGGTTTTACTGAAGAATATTTTGCCCGTACAGCCATAAGACCGGGCATTTCTTTTTCTGCTATTTCAATTTCTCTTCTTCCCCATCCGGCAAGACTTATATCTGCCACTTTATAATCATTCATTTTCATATTTTAATTTAAATACGGATGAAACCATTATTTATTATTTCATTCCAAAATTTATTACAAACTATTCCATCATTCATTTTCACCAGCTTTTAATCTGATTATATTTATTTTCGATCATTGCCAGCTTCCCTATGTATAATGGTTGGCAATTATACCGTCTATTGCAGAGGATTGAAAGTCACGATGCACTTTCACTGCTTTATAATATTATAAATAATTATTTTTCTCAAAAAATTCTTCAGCAAACATTCTGTCTTTATCAATCTGTAATCTCAATTCTTCCAAAGAGTCAAATTTCACCTCGTTGCGAATAAAATACAGCAATTCGACCGAAATATGTTCTCCACACATATTTTTATCAAAATCGAAAATATTAACCTCCAGCATTCTCTCCGCATCACCATTTAAAGTCGGTTTATTACCGATATTTGCCACTCCTTTGTAGCAAAACTCCTTATAATTTATCGTAACTACATAAACTCCATTTTTGATCTCGTTCCGTTCACTAAGCCGTATATTGGCTGTGGGAAAACCGAGTCTTCTTCCTATACGGTTTCCTTCTACAACTACCCCTTCAATTCTTCCGAACATAAATCACCTCTTTAATACAAATATATCAATAATTTTATTGATTTGTGTTTTTTTATTACCTTGCGGTATAAATCCAAAAATCAGGAAGAGTTGACAGAGAGAGATTTAAATCCGGATAAATTACTATATACAATGGGGGAAGTGGCTGAAATGTTCGATGTCAATCAGTCACTTATACGTTTTTGGGAACAACGCTTCAAAATCCTCAAACCAAAAAAAAATAAAAAAGGAAACAGATTATTTACACCTGAGGATATCAAAAAACTGGACCTCATTTATTTTCTTGTTAAAGAAAAAGGCATGACTCTTTCCGGTGCGGAAAAATGTCTTAAAGAAGGCGGCAGTTCCATTGAAAGAGACGCTAAAATAGTCCGGAAGCTCCTGGAAATAAAATCGCTCCTTATCGAAGTAAAAGAGGAACTTAAAGAAGAACGTACGGTATACCATGAAAATATCGAAAAAGTGGCAGAAGTAATACCATCTGTTGACTCAACGAATTTTGTCAATGATGAGGAACCTACCAAAAATTGTCCTCCGTTCACACCACAACCGTTGTTCCAACTCGATACCGAATCGGAAATGAATACCAAAGAAGAGAATGAATACATACCTGTAATTACGGACATATCCGAACCCGATAAAACAGACAATAACTCTCTTCAACAATCGTTATTTTAGTATGCTTATCAAAGAAATAACTGCAGCCCTGGAAGAATTCGCGCCTTTATGTCTTCAGGAGGATTACGACAATGCCGGACTAATAACCGGAAACCCTGAAGATGAGGCGACAGGAGCACTATTCTGTGTCGATGTAACTGAAAAAATTATAGACGAGTGTACTTCCCGAGGCATCAATTTGATAATTTCTCATCATCCGGCATTGTTCTATCCGATAAAAAAAATCAACGGCAGGACAAATGTCGAAAAAATCATTATAAGAGCCATTAAAAACGACATAGCAATATACGCAGCGCATACCAACCTCGATTCAACCATAAATGGGGTAAGCTATCGAATGGCTGAAATGATAGGATTAAAAAACACTTCCGTTCTTGTGCCAAATCATAAAGACAACAGATACGGATTCGGTATATTGGGAAATTTAGATGAATACACGGATCCGAAAATGTTTCTTTGCAGTGTAAAAAACATTTTCAATTCCGGCACCATACGGCACTCAGCCATAGACCGCGACAGTGTATTTCATGTAGCTGTAAGCTCGGGAGCAGGCGGATCATTCATAGAGGATGCCATAAATGCAGGAGCAGATATTTTTATAACGGCAGACCTGCGTTACAATACATTCCTTGATGCTCCGGGAAGAATAATCGTTGCAGATATTGGCCATTTCGAAAGCGAATATTGCTCGATCGACATTTTATATGAAATTGTTAAAAAAAATTTCCCTAACTTTGCGGCCTACAAAAGTGTGAATTCAATAAATCCGGTAATATATTTATCATAACCAATTATGAGCACCAAACCAAACGACACTACAGATTACTCGATCGAAGAGAAAACCATAGCACTGTACGAGCTTCAGAAGATCGACTCGAAGATCGATGAAATTAATAAACTTAAAGGTGAGCTTCCATTGGAAGTACAGGACCTGGAAGATGAAGTAGCCGGACTCGAAACCCGTATCGCCAACTTCACTGCCGAACTCGATAATATCACAAAGAACATAAAATCCAGGAAAGAAGAGATCGAACTGTCAAAATCTCAGATAACCAAATACGAGGAACAGCAAAACAATGTTCGCAACAATAGAGAGTTCGACTCTTTATCGAAAGAGATCGAATATCAGAAGTTGGAAATCGAACTCTGCGAGAAAAAGATCAAGGAAGGAAATGCTGAAACTAAAGTGAAAAAGAAACAGATCGAAGACGCAAAAGAGATCCTCGAAGGACGCAAAATCGACCTGTCTAATAAAAAGTCCGAACTTGACAGTATTGACGAAGAAACTGCAAAAGAGATCGATGCTTTGCAAGGCCAATCTGAAGAAGCTGCGAAAAAGATCGACGACAGGCTTCTTGCCGCATATAAACGAATCAGGCAAAATGTTTATAACGGTCTGGCAGTAGTTACTGTTCAGAGAGATGCATGCGGAGGATGCTATAACCGCATACCGCCGCAAAGACAGTTGGATATCAGACTCAGCAAAAAAATCATCGTTTGTGAATACTGCGGCCGTATTTTGGTTTCATATCTTCTGGACGACGATCAGACAGCCTTATAAATAATCTTACAATAAAATAAAAGCCGGTTTAAACCGGCTTTTATTTTTAGAACCTTACGATTCCCATTATTTCCCGCACTTCCGATACCGTTTTATTAGCACTTTCCCGTGCCTTCTCAGCACCTTCGCGTGCAACCTTGGACAGATAGGCATCGTCGGAAGATATTTCTTTTATTCTTTCCCTTACAGGAGCTATCATCTTTATAATATCTTCAGCCAGCTGTTTCTTAAGATCCCCGTATCGGATTTCGCAACTATTATACTTATCCATAAAATACTGTATGGTATCCGGCGTGGAAACGTTTTCCATGATAGTGAAAATATTCTTTATACTTTCACTCAACGGAGAATTAGGTTCGGTCGGTCCGGAATCGGTAACAGCCTTCATTACCTTTTTCCTTATAACTGCGTCTTCATCAGCAAGATATATACCATTACCCTCGGATTTACCCATTTTTCCGCTTCCGTCCAGCCCTGGAATTTTAACCGATTCTTTCCCGAAATTATAGGGAAGACTTTCGGGAAAATATTCCACTCCGTAAAAATTATTAAAGCGGCGGGCAAATTTTCTCGTCATCTCCAAGTGTTGTTCCTGGTCCTTCCCAACCGGCACTCTTGTTGCACGGTGTATAAGTATATCAGCCGCCATAAGAACAGGATAAGTCAATAATCCGGCATTTACATTTTCCGAATGTTTTCTTACTTTATCCTTAAAGGATGCGGTACGCTCGAGTTCTCCGATAAAAGCGTGCATATTTAAAAGCAGATACAATTCCGCTACCTGGGGCACGTCGCTCTGTATATATATGGTCGCTACTTCAGGGTCGATCCCTGCCGCAAGATATTCTGAAAGAACACTCTTAACGTTAGGATGCAGGATTTTCGGATCGGGATGAGTCGTAAGCGAATGGTAGTCCGCTACGAAAAAATAACATTTATTGTCGTGCTGCATTTGTACGAAGTTCTTCAATGCACCCAGATAATTTCCGAGATGCAGGTTCCCTGTCGATCTAATACCGCTTAAAACCGTTTCCATGTATTATGCTTTTTGAAATTCATGCAAAGATATATTTTTTAGTTTTTATACCGCAAAGTTCTTAAATATCTGCCAAAAAGTTGCCAAGAAAAATACGGTCGCAAAGAACATGGTAAACTCTTTTTATTACCTTTGCGTTTTAGAAAAATAGAAAATAATATGCTTACTTTAAAACAGATAAGGGACAACAGAGAATATGCCGTTGAGAGACTCTCCGCAAAAGGCATGGAGGCAGCAGAAACTATCGAAAAGATCATAGCAACAGATGACCGCAGAAAGGCGACTCAAATGGAACTGGACTCGATTTTATCGGAACTTAACAGCATCTCAAAACAAATAGGACTCCTTTTTAAAGAAGGCAAGCGTGAAGAAGCGGATATTTTAAAAGCAAAAACAGCAGAACTTAAAGATAGGGCAAAGGAATTAGAAGATAAATTGAAAGATGCCGAGACCGATCTCTCCGAACTTATAGTCACCCTTCCTAATTTCCCCCATGAATCGGTACCGCATGGACGCACGGCGGGAGATAATATAAATATAAAAGAAGGGGGCAACAAACCGGACCTTGGTAACAATAAACTCCCTCATTGGGAACTTGCTAAAAAATACGATCTCATTGATTTCGAATTAGGTAATAAGTTGACAGGAGCCGGTTTCCCCGTGTATAAAGGTAAAGGTGCAGCACTTCAGAGGGCACTGATAACATATTTTCTCAATAAAAACATACAGGCAGGATATAATGAAGTTATGCCCCCCCTTATGGTTAATGAGGCGTCGGGATTTGGCACAGGACAGTTACCTGACAAAGAGGGTCAGATGTACCATGTTACTGGGGATAATTTTTATCTTATTCCTACAGCAGAAGTTCCTGTTACAAATATTTACAGGGATACTATCATAGAAGATAAAGACCTTCCGGTGAAGATGACTGCATACACTCCATGCTTCAGACGCGAGGCAGGTTCTTACGGCAAAGATGTAAGGGGCTTGAACCGCCTTCATCAGTTCGACAAAGTTGAGATCGTAAGGTTCGAAAAACCGGAAAATTCTTATGCGGCACTGGATCAAATGGTTTCACATGTAGAAGGTATAATTCAGGAACTTGGATTACCATACCGTATACTTAGACTCTGCGGAGGAGACATGAGCTTCACATCCGCACTTACTTATGACTTCGAGGTTTATTCGGCTGCCCAGAAACGTTGGCTGGAAGTTTCTTCAGTATCAAACTTCGAATCGTTCCAAGCCAATCGCCTCAAATGCAGATATAGGAATCAGGACAAAAAGATACAACTGGTTCACACCCTTAACGGAAGTTCACTTGCACTTCCACGTATCGTAGCGTCACTGCTGGAAAATAACCAGACTGCCGAAGGCATTAAAATTCCGGCAGCACTGGTCCCGTTTACAGGATTCGACATAATCGATTAATCCCTTAACAGTACACGATATGAGGAAACTGACTATTCTACTGATCTGCATCTGTATTAGTGCCAAAGCATTTCCGGAGAATTTCCGTGACTGGGCTCCGACACCCCCTATGGGATGGAACAGCTGGGACTGTTACGGTCCGACCGTAACAGAAGATGAAGTAAGGGCCAATGCCGTTTACATGGCAGAGAACATGAAACATTATGGTTGGGAGTATATTGTGGTAGACATACGGTGGTTTGTAGAGAACGATAAGGCCGGAGGATACAATCAGACCGACCCCGTCTACGTAATGGATGAATACGGTCGTTATATGCCAGCCGTGAACAGATTCCCATCCGCTGCAGACGGCCAGGGATTCAAACCTCTTGCCGATTATATCCACAGTTTAGGATTAAAATTCGGAATCCATATTATGAGAGGAATACCGGTACAGGCTGTCGAGAAAAAACTTCCGATAAAAGGAGCCAATGGCGCTACCGCAGACCAGATATATTCTACGGACCTTCAGTGCACTTGGTTAAGAGATAATTACACCATACTGAGGGACAAACCGGGCGCACAGGAATATTACAATTCTATTTTCGATCTATATGCTTCGTGGGGAGTGGATTTTATTAAAATCGACGATCTTTCAAGGCCTTATCATAAAGACGAGATCGAAATGATACGCATAGCTATCGATAATACCGGCAGGGATATCGTCCTCAGCACATCACCGGGGCCTACTCCTGTTACCGAAGCGGAACACATTTCAAATCACGCGAATATGTGGAGGATGATCGACGACGTATGGGATGTGTGGAAGGATATGGATGAACTTTTCGGACATTGCGCTAACTGGTACCCATACATTAAGCCCGGGAATTGGCCTGATTGCGACATGATCCCTCTCGGCAGAATATCGATACGCGGAGAACGCGGAGAGGACCGTATGACACGACTAACTAAAGACGAACAATGCTCATTGATGACCCTTTTTACTATCTTCCGTTCACCCTTGATGTTCGGTGGGGATCTTCCAAGCAATGATGACTTTACCCTTGCGCTTCTCACAAATGAAAAGGTTCTCGAGATGCATTGCGAAAGCGTAAACAACAGGCAGCTCTCGAATAATTACGGGAAAATCGTCTGGACCGCGGAGCATCCGGTAAAAAATATCCAATATATCGCACTATTCAATAATACCGATATTGAAGAAAACATAGTTGTCGTAGATATGAATGGTTTAGGGATTACCGGCAGATACAGGGTTACGGATATGTGGAGCGGCGAAGAAGTCGGCGTATTGTCCGGCAGTTTTTCCCGACCTTTGCGCAAACATGCAAGCGGCTTATATATGATTGAAAAATTATAGTATTATAATTAAAATAAGAAACCGGATTATTCCGGTTTCTTATTTATTATGTATTCGACAGCCTCCTTTACATCTACATAATCGTATCCCCTCGATACTCCGAACCTAAAAAGTTTCTCTCTACGTTTATAAGGATCATTCTCTTTAATCGAATTATTTTTTCTAAACAATGCCATTTTCAATTTATCAGACATTGTATCCTCATCTATCAAAACAACAACTTCGCTAATAATTTCTTTCGGAATTCTTTTAGTATACAATGTATCAGTTATTTTCTTTCGTCCCCAGTTGCTAAAATTAATTTTATCCCTTACGAATGCTTCTGCATAACGCTTTTCATCGATAAATTTCTCTTCAATAAGAATTTTTATTATTTCCGCCTGTTCTTCATGAGCAATATTCCAATTTGTCAAAAGACGTTTTGCGTCCGAGATGCATATTTCTGCGCGAGCGCACCTGGCCATTAGTTTGTTCCTGGCGCGTTCCGCCCCTACACAACGTTTTATTTCCATACGGCCTTTACCATTCTATCTTTATCAAAGATATCTTTTTTCAATACAATACCAAAATACCCCATATCCTCAAGCATTTGTACTATAGCCTTACCATGGTGTTGATTTATCTCAAAAAATAAACGCCCGCCTTTTTTAAGATTGTTTTTCGATATTTCAGATATTCTCCTGTAAAATAAAAGAGGATTATTATCATCCACAAACAGGGCTGATTTCGGCTCATAATCAAGAACATTCTTCCTCATAAATATTTTTTCAGAATCAGTAACATAAGGCGGGTTGCTGACTATTATATCGAAACTACCATTTATGGTTTCGGAGATTATATCTTTTCTATAAAACTTTACCTTCACTTTATTTTCGGCAGCATTTCTTGCGGCTATTTCCAATGCTTCTTCTGAAATATCCACGGCCGTTACTTCTGCCGGGAAGAGTCTTTTAGCCAAAGATACCGCTATACATCCGCTTCCGGTTCCAATATCCAGAATATTAATATTTTTATTATTTTTTATATCTTCTATTATCCACATAACAAGTTCTTCGGATTCAGGCCTCGGAATAAGTACGTTTTCATTTACGTTGAATTTCATACCCATAAACCACTCATACCCTAAAATATATTGAACAGGCTTGTTTTTAATTAACTGTTCCAAAAAATCATCGACGATTTTTTCATCCAGGATATACTCCGGATTGATATATATATCTTGTCGTAAAATTCCGAATTTCTCTTCCAGCAACTTTAAACTTATCGAACGTATTTCTCTTTCTTCATATATATCCGATAACTCTTTCTTCATACGTTCCAAAAAAGTTCTAATATTCATCATTACCGTAATAAACTATTTAATATATTTTTATATTTGTGTTCATTTTAAATAAATATGTGGAAAAACAGATTGGATTTACAAATTTTAGCCGTACTGATCATCGTTGCAGCTTTATTGATGAAAGAGTACCCGACAGTCGGATACTGGCTCACGGTTTCAGTTATGGCTTATTATCTGATTTCTCACTTTACTAAAGTACTTAAAATAGTCAGAAAGTTCAAAAACGTAAACGGAAAAAACAAAGTAACGGCAGTCATATATTTTATAATCTTTATTTTACTATTAAATTCTGTATTAGCAGATAAAATAAGCCATATACTTTTGATCATTCTTTTCGGAATCGAAATATATATAAGCGACAATAACAATCCAAGTTAAATTCATGAATAAATTTTTATTGACATTTCTTTTTTCCCTGTTTATTTTCTGTTCATGTAAGGAAAAAATAACCAACAAATTCGACACGGATAATTTAGAACTTTCTTATAAGACAGAGTATGCCGAGGGATTCGAGATATTCGCTTTCGGTGAAAGTTCGATAATAAAAATAAAAGACCTCTGGAATAACGGAGAAGACATTTTTTATTTCCTTTCCCGTAACAACGAGGAAGCCCCAGTCGATTTTCCCGGAATAACCATAAACATACCTGTCAGCAATGTAGTATGCATGTCTTCTACTTATATTGCCTTTCTGGAAACTCTCGGCTATGTGGATATTATAAAAGGGATTTCAGGGGGAGATTTTATTTCCTCTCCGGACATCAGGCAGAGAATCAAAAACAACGATGTAAAAGATGTGGGATACGAAAATAATATTAATTACGAAATCCTTGTTGAAATATCTCCTGATATAGTGATGACATACGGCATATCCGGCGAAAGTTCCCTTCTTGGCCCCAAAACAGAAGAACTTGGATTAGATACATTTTATATAGGAGAATATCTGGAAATAACACCGTTAGGCAAAGCTGAATGGATTATGATATTTGCCGAGCTGATTGAAC
This sequence comes from Rikenellaceae bacterium, assembly GCA_021201795.1. Taxonomy (GTDB): domain Bacteria; phylum Bacteroidota; class Bacteroidia; order Bacteroidales; family Rikenellaceae; genus JAJBUQ01. The sequence goes on along the minus strand of JAJQEF010000018.1, from coordinate 10,722 downwards.
AAAAAGATGCTGCACGTGAGATATTCGAGAATATAAAAAATGAATATATAAAATATAGCGATCTGATAAAAGAAGATATGCACAAACCGACTGTAATGCTTAATTCTCCATGGAGAGATACATGGTTCGTACCCGGGGATAAAAATTATATGGTACGCCTGATCGATGACGCAGGCGGTGATTACGTTTACAAGGGACATGATTCCTCGCAGTCACGTCCTATAAGCATAGAGGATGCCTATGTATATGCCGTCGATGCGGATTTCTGGTTAAATCCGGGAAGTGCGGCAACAATCCAGGAATTAATAGAAGATAACCCGAAATTTTCCAATATTAAATCCGTGTTATCCGGACAGGTCTATAATAATACAAAACGAAGTACTCCCGAAGGAGGAAGCGACTTCTGGGAAGCAGGCGCTGTAATGCCGGATGTAATTTTAAAAGATATAATAGATATATTACATCCCGGATTAATTCCGGAACATGAACTTTATTTTTTCTCTAAATTAGAATGAAAAACGAGATTTTAGCAATTATATTACGAAAAAAAAACATTCGAAAATTTTATATTCAAGAAATTTTCGTAAATTTCCATATCATAGTATTTCGAATTATAATTTTCTTAACTTTGCGTTAGCAAAAATTGTGAATAAAAAATAAATATAAAAACGTTTAATTAACTAAAAATTACTATCATGAAAAAACTTCTATTTTTGACTTTAACGTTAGCAGCCCTGTTCTCGTGTAAAGACAGCAAAGATGACGATAGTCCATTAGTCGATGATAAAGACAGGAATATCGAACTCAACGCTGGTGATACATATGATTTAAAAATTAATCACGGAAAAGTATGGTATAAATTCCGTAGTGATAATGATTATATAGTGTCAGTGGAGCCAACAGGAGAAATTACGGCAAATACAATCGGAGAAGCAACGATAACAATTACTACAGCAAATAAAGAGGATGCCATTAAAGTAACGGTAAAAGCGAAATATTCTGATAATTATATCACTCTACCTATAATTGAACGAAATAGTACGCTGGAGGATGTAAAAGCAAAAGAAACCCGTTCTATTATTGACGAATACGAAGGAATCGGCGAGGAAGAAGGAGGAAGATATATCGTAATTTACGAGGACAGTGATGCAAAAGTTAAAGAAGTAAAATATACTTTCCTTTCAAACGTGGTAAATAAAGTAACTTACACTATGGATATTGAGTATCAGGAAAATATGCTTGATTATATAGGAGAAAGATACATTTACGAGCGTGTAAACAGTGGAGTTAACTACTATGTAAACGTCAGGGAAGCTGAAGTTGTGAGTGTTCAACGAAACGACAGATTTGACGGAACATTCGATGTAGTATTTTACAACAAGTAAGGAATTATCTTATATATTAAAAAAAGCGCTGTACAGCGCTTTTTTTAATATCCTAATATTCTCATCATCGAACGATAACTTTGTTCCTTCGCAAACAATCGGGTATAATAGTCATCGCTATTCCTGTCAATTATTATATGTTTCGGAGCAGGAATCAGACAGTGCTGTATTCCACCGTATCCTCCCAAAGACTCCTGATAAGCCCCGGTGTGAAACATTCCTATATACTGGGTTTCTCCATCGACCAGTTTCGGAAGATAAATAGCGTTGGCATGAGCCTCCGAATTATAATAATCTTCACTGTCACATGTCAAGCCACCAAGAAATACACGCTGATATTCTCTATCCCAGTTATTAATAGGTAGTAATATATATTTTTGTTTTATTCCCCATGTATCCGGCAATGTCGTTATAAAAGAACTATCGATCATATACCAAAGCTCCCTGTCGTTCTGCTGCTTCTGGTTAGTGACAGAATAAAGAGTCGCGCCACTTTCTCCGACAGTAAACGAACCAAACTCGGTAAATATATTGGGTTCTTCCACATCATTCTGGTTACATACGTTTTTGATCTGCGCTATGATCTCTTCAGTCATATACTCGTAATCATAGTTGAACTCCAGCGAATTCTTAATGGGGAAACCACCTCCGATATTCAAGCTATCCAGTTCAGGACATATCTTTTTAAGCTGGCAGTATATATTCAGGCACTTACTCAACTCGTTCCAATAATAGGCAGTATCCTTAATACCTGTGTTTATAAAGAAGTGAAGCATCTTAAATTCAAACTTTTTATTAGGCTTTATTACCTCTTTATAATAATTAACAATATCGTAATAGCGGATACCTAAGCGTGAAGTATAGAACTCGAATTTAGGTTCTTCTTCCGATGCGATGCGGATACCTATTTTACATTTTTTATCAATCGCATCGTCCAGAAGCTCCAATTCCTGAAGATTATCGAGGATGGGAATAGTATTTTTAAAGCCATTATTGATCAATCCGGCAATATTTTCAACATACTGCGGTCTTTTGAAACCATTACATATAATGAAAATATCTTTATCTATTATTCCTCCGTCATACAAGGCATTTATTATATGAATGTCGTAAGCGGACGAGGTCTCCAGATTGATGTCATTCTTCATGGCTTCCTCCAACACAAAAGAAAAATGGGAACTTTTGGTACAATAACAATAGTTGTAATTACCTTGATAATCAACCTTGGCCATCGCCACATTGAATAACCTTTTAGCCCTTTGTATCTGAGATGTAATCTTCGGAAGATAGGTGATTTTCAACGGAGTTCCATATTGTTTTATGACATCCATCAAAGGTACATCATTAAAATTCAATTCATTAACCTCTATCGAAAACTCTTCCTGCGGGAAATCGAACGTTTGTTCAATAAGATCAATGTATTTATTTTTCATCGTCAAAATCAATTTTTAGAACCAATCCGCATCAGCTACTTCCATCTAATTGACCCCAAAGTAAGCAGCCTACTTTACAGTTCATCGCGCAAATGTAAATATTTATTTCGACATAAATACAAAAAAGGAGCCGTAAGATAATGATTTTTAAATTATTTATGCAATATTCAGACAAAATTTCTATTGACGATTTATTTGCCGTATATTTGAGGGCAAACCAAAACAAATACATTTAGATAAATTCATTCGATGAACTTTGTTGAAGAGTTAAAATGGAGAGGTATGATCCAGGACATCATGCCGGGAGCTGAAGACCAGCTCGAAAAAGAGATGACAACAGCTTATCTCGGAATAGATCCGACCGCGGATTCACTTCATATCGGACACCTTGTCGGCGTTATGATACTCAAGCACTTTCAGGCTTGCGGACACAAACCTATCTTTCTGGTAGGAGGAGCGACAGGAATGATCGGAGATCCATCCGGAAAATCCCTGGAGCGCAACCTGCTCGACGAAAAAACCCTCAGACATAATCAGGAAGCCATAAGGAACCAACTTCGTAAAATAGTGGATTTCGATTCCGATTCCCCGAATGCAGCGGAAATGGTAAACAATTATGATTGGATGAAAGGCATAGGTTTTCTCGATTTCATCAGGGACGTAGGAAAATACATCACAGTTAACTACATGATGGCTAAGGATTCCGTCAAAAAAAGATTCTCGGGTGAAGGTGAGGGAATGTCATTTACCGAATTTACTTACCAGCTGGTACAAGGATACGACTTTCTCCACTTATACCAAAATAAGAACTGTAAAGTACAGTTGGGAGGGTCCGATCAATGGGGAAACATCTCCACCGGCACCGAACTTATCCGGAGAAAAATCGGTGGCGAAGCGTGGGGAATAACCTGCCCTCTTATCAAAAAAGCGGACGGTGTTAAATTCGGAAAAACAGAATCGGGGAATGTATGGCTTGATCCGAATTATACTTCACCTTATAAATTCTACCAATTCTGGCTGAACGTAAGCGACGAGGATGCGGAGAAATATATAAAGATATTCACAATGCTCGGGAAAGAAATCATTGACCGGGTAATTTCAGAGCATAGAGAAGCTCCACACACCCGTATCCTTCAAAAGACGCTTGCCAAAGAAGTGACGTGCATGATACATTCGGAGGAAGAGTACCATAAAGCAGTGGAAGCATCCGAGATACTTTTCGGCAAAGCTACCACTGAAACCCTTGCCAAACTGGATGAAAGAACATTTTTACAGGTATTCGAAGGCGTTCCGACTTTCGAAGTTGAATGTTCTAAAATAGATACAGGAATCAGTTTTTCTACTTTATGTGTGGATGAAACACAAATATTCCAATCGAAAGGAGAACTGAGAAGGCTTATTCAGGGAGGCGGAATATCCATAAACAAATCCAAAGTAACCGATCCGGATATGGTAATTGACAGAACAAGTCTCTTATCCGGGAAATTTATCCTGATACAAAAAGGCAAAAAAAATTACTTTATAATCAAAGCCATTTAAATAAATAAGCCGGTCGAACGACCGGCTTATTTATTAATTAAAAATTGACTATTTGTCTTCCTCTGCAGCTATTTCCGCCTGCATTTCTTTTTTGATAGCTTTTTCAACTTTTCTTTCAGCATCGTCGAATTTGCCTTTCTCAAGCTTTTCTTCTGCTTTTTCAAGTTTTTTCTCAGCTTTTTCTTCTTTTCTTACTTCTTTCGGTCCTTTTTCTTCAAGAGCGTCAGTAACATTCTGACGTGCTTCATGCCTTGCTTCTCTCACTTCCTGACGTACTTCTGCCCTTGTTTCAGCAGGAGTTTCCTGTGCTACAGCAGTCGCAACCGCCAAAGATGAAATAGCAACACCGAGTAAAATCAATTTTTTCATACTTACTATTTTTAATAAAGTTTATTGAATAATCATTAATTCTTCATTAAAACATATGAAAAAATTGTGCCAAGGAATATAAATTTATTTTTCAGAATTTATTTTTCCGGACAGGTATTTGAGGCACATACCGTAATTAGTTACTGCTACTCCGGATTCTTTTAACTTATTAATTCTGTTTCTTATTTGCCTGGCAGTAACCATACATCCACCGCATTGCAGTGCCAAAGAATATTCCCCAAGATTTTCCGGAAGTTCCTCCAATCCGGTTATAAAATGAAACTTAAAATTACCGTTATGATATTTCTTAATTAAGGACGGTATTTTCACCCTGCCTATATCTTCACATGTGGTTTGATGCCTGCAGTTCTCCATAATGAGGATTTTATCACCCCTGTTGAGGGAATCTATTTTTCTCAACCCTTCAACATGAGCCGGGTAATCTCCCTTCATTTTGGCAAGAAGAATACTAAATGAGGTAAACTCTATAGTATTCGGCACCAATTTCTCTATTTTACCGAATAACTGACTGTCGGTAATTATGAGTTTCGGAACTATACCTTTTTTCAGTACTTCCGAAATTTGCTCCGGCTGAACTATTATACTTATGGCATAGTTATTTAACAGCTCGCGCAGGGGCTGAACTTGCGGGAGTATCAATCTTCCGGCGGGAGCTTCCGAATCGATAGGGCATACCAACATTACAAGATCATTCTCCGCTATCAGATTACCGAACATTCTTTTTTTTGCAAAACATGGTTCAGGTAAAACAGACTTTATTTTATCTAAAATAGCCTCCTTATCACTGTCTGTAAAATATAGCGTATCGACAGATATAAATTCTTTTCCGTATTCCTTGTCTGTACTTGTATTTTCTTTTTGATTACGGATCAATATGTAAGGTATGGATAACTTTTCAATCTTTTGGCAAAGGCTCTCTTCTTCTTTCCCCCATTCGTTATATATTATAAGGGCAAGATCGATAATTTCCATTGAAGCAAGAGTACGATTTACCCGAAGTGAACCTATTTCCGAATTATCATCAATCCCTGCTGTATCTATAAATATAACCGGTGAAAACCCGGCAATTTCATAACCGACTTTGACTATATCCGTAGTTGTTCCGGAACGCGGCGCCACTATAGAACAATCATACCCGACAATACTATTCAATAAACTACTTTTACCAGTGTTACACCGGCCATATATCCCTACGTGCGGTTTGTTTTCTCGTCCTGGCTTCATACTTCGGAGACGTAATTCTTTACGTCATCCAAAGATATAGGATTTTGTCCTAAAATCAACAACCTTTCCATCACATTCCGTAACTGACGCACATTACCAGTCCAGTTTACTTTTTTAAGTTCACCAAGTGCTTCTTTGGTAATTTCTTTCGGCGGCACACCGTATTCCTTGCTTATCTGATCGATGAATGATTCTACGAGAATCGGAATATCCTCGAGCCTTTCACTTAACGACGGAACCTTTATTACTATTACGCTTAAGCGGTGATAAAGGTCTTCACGAAAATTTTTCTTATCGATTTCTTCCCGAAGGTTCTTATTAGTTGCCGCTACAAACCTGACATTAACATTGATATCTTTATCACTACCGACCCTGCTGATCTTGTTTTCCTGTAATGCACGTAATACTTTAGCCTGGGCGGAGAGACTCATATCTCCTATTTCATCCAGAAAAAGAGTTCCTCCATCCGCCTGCTCGAATTTCCCCTTACGTTGTTTTATTGCAGAAGTAAATGCCCCTTTTTCATGACCGAACAGTTCGCTTTCGATAAGTTCCGATGGAATAGCAGCGCAATTTACTTCAACGAACGGACCTTCGCTGCGATTGCTCCGTTCATGTATCATTCGGGCAACAAGCTCCTTACCGGTCCCATTCTGTCCCGTGATCAACACACGGGCCTCCGACGGAGCAACTCTATCTATAAGATCTTTTACTCGTTCTATTTTCGGGGATTTACCAGTAAGCTCTTCAGGGTGAATATTTTTTTTACGTCCCGGAGAGGTTCCCGACGGTTTTTTATAAATAAAATACTCATCCTTCAACGATTTTTTACCCGCAGGAATGTTTTCGGCAAGAGTTTTGTCTATACTGTCTTTGATTGCAGTTAAAAGCTTATTCAGATTGATCGGTTTTTCGATAAAGTCAATAGCTCCACGTTTCATATAATCAACGACGGAATCAACATCACTTTCCCGTGAAGTTATGAGAACAGGGGTATCAGGACGATTTTTTCTGATTTCCTGAAAAATATCAGGACCATCGATCTTACAGTATTTCGCATCACAAAGTATAAAATCGAAGTTTTCCTATGAAGTTTTACTTATACCTTCGTGTTCGTTATGAGCGAGATCCACTTCATAACCATCATATTCGAGCATATCTTTGAGAGTATTGCGAACACTGCGTTCATCGTCGATTACCAATATTTTAGCCATACGGATATTTCAATAATTTTTTAAATAGTATTTCTGATATGAATAAATTATATATCTTTGTACAAAGATAAAAGTAAGGCAGACAATTCCTTTTCTTCCGAAAAAATGAACCACACTCTTCGTGCCATTGTCTGCCGGAAAAATAATTTTCTGTATATCAAAATCATATCTTTATAGCATATCATAAAAAGGGTTATGTTTCGGATGCAGAAAGACTGATATGAACTTTTTCAATTCACAAAATGAACAAAAATTATAACTTTGAACGCAAAAAATTGAACTTACCGGAATACGGGAGAAATATTTTAAAAATGGTTGAATATTTGATGTCTATTAAAGATCGTGATCTTCGTAATGATCAGGCTCGGGTAGTAGTAGATGTTATGGGCAACATTAACAACTACTTAAGAGATACTGACGATCTTAAACACAAGCTCTGGGATCGCCTGTTTATTATATCGGATTTTAACTTGGACGTAGATTCTCCTTATCCGAAACCTTCTCCAGACTCGATAACTCCATGTCCTCAAAAATTGAACTACCCTCAAGGCAACATCTCTCGTAAGCATTACGGACGAAACATCCAAAATATGATCAAAGTCCTGAAAGAAACCGATAATGACGAAGAACGAAAAATCATTATAAACAACATTGCCAAATACATGCGCAATAAATCGCACGAATTCAACCAAGAGCATCCGAGCAACGAGATCATTATAAATGATATCAGGAATATGTGCGACAACATGTTTGAAATAAACGACGATATACTCAATGGTTCAAAAAGCGAATTCAAACCGGTCATAAATAACCTTCGCACCAAAAATAAAAGTAATTTCAAAAAACAGAACAACAATAAAAACAACCACAAACAAAACAACAACATACGGAAAAATAACTATAAAAAAGCTCGATAATGCATACCGTTGTTCTATCGACCGGAAGTAATATCGGAGACCGCGAAAATTATTTGGAATCCGCAAAAAAAAAGATCTCGGAAAAAATAGGGGAAATAACAAAAATATCATCCGTATATGAAACTGCTCCGTGGGGATTTAAGAGTAAGGATAATTTTTTGAACCAGGTGTTGGTATGTAAAACCGAACTCGAACCTCTCGAGTTACTCCACCAAATTCATGATATTGAAAAAGGTCTGGGAAAAACAGAGACGCCCCGATATTCCGATGAGGGGGAAAGATTGTACTTCTCACGAGTGATCGACATAGATATACTTTTTTACGATAATCACATTATAGAAAATGAAAATTTGATAATTCCTCACCCACATATTTGTATGAGGGATTTCGTGATAATGCCTTTAAAAGAAATTTTACCTGAATTTATACATCCAGTATTAAATCTAAAAATCAAGGAGTTATAATTTTGTAATAAAAAAATAATATTTTTTTTATTATTTTTTTTGGAGGTAAATAAAAAGAAGCTATATTTGCACCGTCGAAACACAACAAACAGGTTCAAATAAATATTGGGAGCATAGCTCAGCTGGTTCAGAGCATCTGCCTTACAAGCAGAGGGCCGGGGGTTCGAATCCCTCTGCTCCCACTTAAAAATCAAAGAGTTACGAAAAATCGTAACTCTTTTTTTTGCGTTCATTTTCGAGCAGAAAAATTTGCCATGCAATTTGCCATGCAAATTCACGCTGATAGACAGATATAAGTGCAAAACGAAAAATTCACTTTTTTCGACCATATTTAAACGTTTCCTGTTGAAATTCTGCAAAAACTACATAAAAATAGTGTTTAAATTTAAACATTCTTTTTAATTTAAACCACTAATAAATTTTTCAGTAACTAATCTCAACTGGAGAATCTGAATTGAAGCCACCGAAGAAACAGTACACTCCTATTCATAATATTGTTTAAACAATTCTTTAAAAATTACGGTCCGCGAAATTTTCGGGGCCGTTTTCTTGAAATTCTACAGTGAATTACGGTTGTCGTTTTTCTTAATTCCCAAGTTAAATCTATGACTATTTCTTAAAAGTGAACTTTTCGTGTTGCCCTTTATATTGCCATGCAAGCAATTCGATTTTTATCAAAATTATACATTTGCACGAAGCTTGGAGCAATGTTATGAATTCATAGAAACAGAAAGCAGGGAAACTTAGTCCCTGCTTGGTCATTTCTTCAGAAAGTAACTGATTTTCAAATACCAATTTTAGAAATATTTTTAATATAGATTTCCTTTAACTGGTATAATATGGAGTTATGTGTCAAATGGAGGCTTCATTCCAAAAAATATATTATTTCAGATTATAGAAAACAATTGGAAGTCGAATATAAAGAGGATTTTCGGTTATTAACCCGCATACCCAAGCGAATGTTAAGCTTGAGATATTTCAGTTACATTGCTTTTATAAGTTCAATTATTCTTTCTTGTTTTATCAATTTCATACCGAATCTTTCCATAGAAGATCCATCATATAATTTATAATCTCTAATAAACTGATCTCCATTTTTTTGAGTTTTGAAATATTTAAAAAATATATTATTGTTTTTTTCCAGTGAGTTAACAATTTCATAGATGTGCGATGAGAAGACAAAGAATGATTCTTTGTCAATCGTTGATAAAGCATTAATTATCTCAATTGAACCTTCTGAAGCATCTTGCAAATTTGTTCCCCTGAATAGTTCATCGAATACTACCAACAACCTTTGCTTTTTATTCAAATTTTCAGCTACTGTCTTTATCCTTTTTATTTCCGAATAAAAATGGCTGTATCCTAAATTCAGATCATCCGTTAAATTTATAGACGTAATAATTCCATCCATTAATTTGAATCTCATATATTTCGCAGGAACGGGAAATCCCAATTGAGCTAAATATATGGAAAGGCCAATGGATTTCATAAATGTTGACTTTCCGGACATATTAGCTCCAGTTAAAAGACAGATATTTTTTTGACAGGTAAACTTTATCGAATTTTTTACGGCATTTGGAATAAGCGGATGAAAAAGATCCTCGATACAAATTTCATTTTCATCCGACGGTTCCGCCACACTGAACGATGGATCACGTAATAACAAACTCAATCCGTAATATACATCCAGTTCGTAGACTGCATTTAAAAATCCCCGGATTTTTTCCGAATGTTCATAGCGGATTAAAAAATCTAATTCTTCAATATCCTTAACAGATAGATTTTTTTTCAGAAGGTACGGGACGAAGATTTTAATTATATCTTTCGTAAGATTAAAATATTCGTTAATAATCCGGATATCGGAAAGGGTATTTGAATTAAGAAACTCATGGAACTCTGTAAAAGAATCCAGCAAAAACCGTATTCCGCGCTTTTTTATGCAATATTTATTCGAGGGCTTTAGTAATAAACTGATTTTTAGACTAAAGATCTCGATTTTATTTTTCTTCTTAGGATGACTCTCATTCTGATTTAAATAATGTTCGATAAAATCAAAAACTTCCTTATGAATATTAAAAATTTGCTTTCCTTTTTAAAACAATAAAAGTTCTGATCTTTTATCTATAAAGTCTTTTTCATTTAATGGATTATTAAAT
>JAJQEF010000026.1 GCA_021201795.1 Rikenellaceae bacterium | reverse complement strand
AAATAAAAACACCCAATTTTACATTTTTGGGTGTAAAATTGGGTGTTAATCATGTAATTCGCTGATTTTCAGCCTTATTGGCGGAGAGAGAGGGATTCGAACCCCCGGACCCGTGAAGATCAACGGTTTTCAAGACCGCCGCATTCGACCACTCTGCCATCTCTCCGGGCACAAAAGTATAATGTTTTTTCTTTTCTGCAAAATCTTGGAAGAATTTTTAATAAAAATTATCTGGATATGTCAGCCATCATTAATTGTCCGTTTTCCGAATCCTTTACCTTAGCAGCCATGAAACCAACCATCGCTTTAACTCTTTTTAGGTAATCTTCGATAGTATAGTCTGTTAAAACCACCTTTTTATGTTCCGAAGAAGCGTGTATGAAATGAGGTTTTCCGTCTACGAAACAAATGAAGCCAACGTGAGCAATATCCATATTCGTATTAGTGGTCGTTCCCAGTACCATTCCGTTCTCGAGTTTATCATCAAGTTTTCCAGCCATTGCTTGCGGAACGGAATACATTCTCCTGTCTTTCATACGATCCTCGATTTCAGAAATAACAGGTATGTATTCAGGATTATTGACAAGCTGACGATATAAATGCGGTCGTTTACTCATTATTTTCGGATGTATATGGTAAGGGTCGCCACCTAGTGCTTCAGTGTAGTCTTCTAAAATACCCATTTCCTGTTTATCCCATATCCAATCGCTGAAATAATGCAGGCGCGATGTGAAATCCTTAAGCTCTCCCTGTCTGTAACGAAGGTTTTTAAGATTATGACAGTAATTTTCAAAAGTATGTCGGCCTGATTTAAGGGTCTGTACTAATGCGATTGTGGATTCAACGAATGTTACGCAGTCCAGCTCCCGTAAATTAACTATTAATTCCTCCGGTTCACGGGATTCCAAAGTATAACCTACATATGGGGTGTCGAGAAAATATTTCCCTGTTTCTACGATTAATTCACCGATAGGTTCGTCTATCTTATCCTCAAATTCCGATATGTATTCATTGAAGATCTCCACATCTTTGTCAGTATAAAAAACATTATATTCGTCCGTTTTTTCCGGAGTATTAACCAATAAGCTCAAAAATGTAAGAAAAAAGAATCTCATTTTATTTAGTATTTAATTATTATCAGCTTTAACGGCAAGTCGTTTCTTGGCTTTAATTCCGAGTTCACGGAGTTTTTCGACTCTGGATATCAGATTGCCACGTCCGTCTTTAAGTTGCGTCATTGCGTCGTTGTAACTATCGCCAGCCTTCCGTATATTGTCTCCGATCTTATTCATCGATTCAGCGAACACTACGAATTTATCGTAAAGTTTTGCTCCTGACTCTGCTATTTCTATTGCATTACGCGCCTGGTATTCCCTGCTCCATAGATCCTCGATTAGCTTCAGAGAAGTTATGAGGTTAGTAGGACTCATTAAAAGAACACCTTTGTTATATGCGTATTGCCATATTTCCGGTTCGCTTTTCATAACGAGAAGATACGCAGGATCATTTGGTATGAACATCATTACGAAATCGAGGGTTGCGGTGTACTCCTGATATTTCTTTGCTGACAACTCATCGATGTGTCTTTTAACGGATGTAAGATGCTCAACACAATATCTTTTACATATCTCCTGATCCTCTTCCGAACAGTAACTCACATATGCTTTTAAGGAAACTTTAGAGTCGATTATAATATTTCTACCATCAGGATAGTGAACCCTTACGTCGGGAATCATTCTTCTTCCCTGCTCATTGATAATTATATTATCTCCTTCATCCCTTAATGTCTCCTGAATAAAATATTCCCTGTTCTTGGTTAATCCGGATCTTTCCAGAATATTTTCCAATATGATCTCTCCCCAATCCCCCTGTATTTTGGAATTACCTTTAAGTGCGTTGGTGAGATTGTTCGCATCCTCGCTTATTCTTTGGTTCAGCTGTACCAGTTTTTCAACCTCTTTTCCTAAAGAAAAACGTTCTTTTGCCTCTTTATCATATGTTTCGTCGATCTTTTTTCTGAAATTATCAATATTTTCACCCAGTGGTTTAAGTATATTATTTATGTTTTCCCGGTTAGTTTCCGTAAATTTTCGGGATTTATCTTCAAAGATGCGGTTTGCGATATTTTCGAATTCCGTTTTCATTCTTTCCCGTATTTCTTCGAGTTCTTTCTTTACAGTTTCGTTTTTTTCCGTAAGCGATCTTTTTTCAGCCTCGGCTTCCGAGTTCTTTTTTCCCAGAACAACTATGCGTTCCTGCAGTAAAGCCTCATGCCTGCGTTGTCTTTCCACATCGGACTCGAAAGACTTAATACGTTGTTCCATAGACTCATTACGGGAAAAAAGCATGGCATTATTCTTTATAGATTCAGTAAGTTCGTTCCGGATTCTGTCCGTTTCCTGACGGATTTTTTCGGTATTTTCCTGTAGATCATTCAAATTACGTGCAGAATTTTTTATTCTTCCCTGAAAAATAAACCATGAAAATCCTGTTCCTATGACCAATCCTGTTATTATTAATACTATTTCCTGCATTGCTCCCCTGTTAATTTTAAAGCAAATTTAATTAAAGGACATGAATTAATTTATATTTTTGTAAAAAACTAAAAATTAAGATGCCGCACATAATATCTCCGTCACTTTTAACAGCAGATTTTACAAACTTGTCGCAAGAGATTGACATGCTTAACCGGAGCCAGGCCCAATGGATCCACCTGGATGTCATGGACGGAGTTTTTGTTCCGAACATTTCTTTCGGATTTCCTGTTATCGAAAGCGTGCGTAAACTTACGGATAAAATTCTGGATGCTCATCTTATGATCGTGGAGCCAGACAGATATATCGAACGATTTGCCTCAGCAGGAGTAAATGTGCTGACTGTGCAGGCAGAGGCTTGTATACACCTTAACAGGACTATTCACCGCATAAAAGAATCCAGAATGAAAACCGGTGTGGCGCTTAATCCGCATACTCCTTTAGTAATGGTCGAAGAAGTACTCGACATTGCTGATATGATCCTTATAATGTCGGTCAATCCCGGGTTTGGAGGACAAACATTTATTTCCGGAAGCTTGGACCGTATCAGTAGATTAAAAAAGATGATCGATGACAGACAATTGAGCACTTTAATTCAGGTAGACGGTGGTGTTGCGTTGAACAATGCAAAGGAGCTGTTGAATGCCGGATGTGACGTTCTCGTAGCAGGGAATGCAATTTTCGGAAATGAGAACCCTGAACAAGTGATTTCAGAACTTTATGAACTTTAACGTAACTAAAAAAAATAAAACTGAATGAAAAAAACTGGAATTTTATTAATAGTATTTTTTACGCTTTTATCTATTTCGACAGAAGCGGCTGAAAATAAAGTGCTCTATAAATTTGACTTTGGCTCAGGGCCGGCAGAAAACGGATATACTAAAGTAGGGAATGAAACTTATAATGCAGGTAAGGGCTACGGGATAGATTTAGGAACTAAAGCAGAGATATTCGGAGGTAAACCCAAAGATAAAAATACGGTGACCGGTCTCACAAGCGACAATCCTTTTTATTTTTCAGTGGACCTTCCGGAAGGCAATTACAAGGTTACCGTTACTTTAGGGTCACCGGATAACGACACTGAAACATTGATCAAAGCTGAATCGAGAAGGTTGTTTACAAGCATTATCAAAACCCGTCCGGGGCAATTCATAACAAAAGAATTCGTCGTGAATGTCAGAACCCCAAAAATTAACGACACGGATTCAGTGCGTCTTAACCCACGGGAATTCGGGAAGCTGGATTGGGATAATAAACTCACGATCGAATTTAACGGAAGGAAACCGTCCGTTACCGCTATGGTCATTGAAGAGGTGCATGATGTGGTAACGATATTCCTGAATGGTGATTCTACGGTAGTTGACCAGGATGAGGAACCATGGAACTCATGGGGGCAAATGTTTACGCGTTTTTTCGATAATAACGTAAGTGTAGCGAATTATGCGGAATCAGGACAGGCGCTCTATTCTTCGATCTCCTCCAGAAGACTTGCGAAGGCACTATCCCAAATGAAGGAAGGCGATTATTTGTTTATCCAATTCGGGCATAACGATATGAAGCGGCGCGGGGACGGTATCGGCCCATGGACGTCTTACAAGAACGATTTAAAAAAATATATAAATGCCGCTCGTGAAAAAGGAGCTATTCCTGTCCTGGTCACCCAAATGCACAGGAGAAGATTCGACGAAAATGGAAAAGTGGTTAATACACATGGGCAGTATCCTGATGCAGTGCGTCAGACGGCGGTAGAAGAAAATGTTCCTCTTATAGACCTGAATCTTATGAGTGTATATTTCTACGAAGCTCTCGGGCATGACGGTTCAGCAGCAGCATTCCAGGACGGCACGCATCATAACAACTATGGAAGTTACCAGCTTGCTAAAATGGTTATAGAGGGAATCATTCAAAATAAACTCGATATCGCAAAATATATCGCAGACGATTACATAAGGTACAATCCGGAATATCCGGATGATCCCGGATTGTTCTTCGTGCCAGAGAGCCCCCGTAAATCAATGGAAAAACCACTGGGAGACTAAGCCATTCGAAGCAAAAAGCTGTCTAAGACAGCTTTTTTTGTGAATGTCCTGCTTGTCTACTTTTGTTCAGAAGATATTATATTGTCCATGTGATGGACGGGATTTCTTAAATAAAGGAAAAATATCCTTACTTATCAAATTATTTTGTATAAGAAAAATTTAAAAAAACTCATTTTTTAATCGGCTTAATGTTTGATAATCAACAGATTGTACAAATAAAATATT
>JAJQEF010000019.1 GCA_021201795.1 Rikenellaceae bacterium | reverse complement strand
GGATGCAAAAGTAGAGCTTTTATCAATACACACCAAATATATCTATCACTTTTTTATAACAAAAATGAAACTTTTTCGTAACATGCTGATTGATAAAGGTGTTGTAGAACATAAAAATCGAAGGGATTGAGGAAAGGGAAAGAAAGAGGGGAAAAGGCATACATTATATATATACGTGCGCGCGTAGGAAACAGAGCTTCGACTTATATCCTGCAAAGAAGAGAGAGAACCGAAGTATCGAACAAGGATAAAAATACAAATTATCGGCACTATTTTAGTTTAATGCCAAAATTTAGTTATCTTCGCAATCGAAAAAGGTATATACGATGAGTAATAATGAAACGACAACATCCATACTCGCCTATGCTGAAACACACCCTAATTTCAGCACAGAGGACTTATTTGCCTATCTTCACGAGCGAACCGGCATAAACAAGTCATCTCTGGCATGGTATCTGTTCAAACTCGTAAACGCCAACGCATTGGTCAGAACCGGACGGGGTATGTATGCCAAAGTTACCAAACAGGTATTTACTCCGAATCCAACAGAAGAAGTGAAAGAAATATACAGTTCGTTGCAGACCTATTTCCCGTTCGCCAAATTTTGTGTCTATCACGGAGAAATCATCGCACCGCTTCAGCATCACCTTTCTTCCAACCGTATCATATACGTAGAAACGGAAAGAGATTCGGCAGAAACCGTCTTTAATTTCTTAAAAGAAAAAGCGTACGAATCCTATTTGCGACCGGATAAAGAAATGATATACCGTTATATAGATATGGACAAAAAGGCTATCTTCGTTAAGAACCTTATTTCAGAAGCCCCTTTACAGAAAATATCTGATGTACCTATGCCTACAGTAGAGAAGCTATTGGTCGACATACTGAGAGATACCGACTTTTTCTATCTGCAAGGCAGCGAAAGCGAACATATTATTGAAAACGCCTTTAATCTGTACACAGTCAATCGAAACCGTCTTTTCAGATATGCCGGCAGACGAAAAGTGAAAGAAGAATTATCATCCATTTTAGAGAATTTGAATATACAATGATAAAGAAAGAGTGCTTTACTACGGAATGGATCGAGCAGGTTTCGTCCGAGTTGCATTACAATGACAAAAACCTGATTGAAAAAGTAATCCGTGCATTGTCGTTGCTTGAAATGCTGGTCGAAGCCGGTTGTCCCCTGGTCTTTAAAGGAGGAACGGCTTTGATGCTCATACTCGGAAAGTCAGCACACCGTCTATCCATCGATATTGACGTCATTTGTCCTCCGGGAACCAATATTGAGAATTATCTGAAATCGTTTGCCGATTTTGGCTTTGTTGATTTAGAACTTGTGGAACGCAAGCAAAGAGATGATGCCAACATTCCCAAAAGCCACTCTAAGTTTTCTACCAGATAGCTTACCGGAGCGATGCGGATATACAGTCCTACATCCTGCTGGATGTGCTGTATGAGGACATCCATTATTTCCGCACCCAACAGATAGCTATCGACAACCCGTTTATCCGCATAGAAGGAAAACCACTGATGGTGACCGTGCCGTCTGCAGAAGATATTCTCGGTGATAAGCTAACAGCTTTCGCTCCCAACACGACTGGAATACCTTATTACAAAAAGGGTAAATCCTGTTCGATGGAGATTGCCAAGCAGCTCTATGACGCAGGCAGGCTGTTTGAGAATGTTACGGATTTGAAAATTACCACGCAAGCATTCCTCAAAATCGCAACTGTAGAACTTTCCTATCGCTCTTTGGGTACGAATGCAGAACAGGTATTCAACGACATCCGTCAGACAGCACTCTGCATATCCACACGGGGAAAAGCCGGAGAGGGTGATTTTAATTTAATACAGGAAGGCATCATCCGTGTAAAATCATTCATGTACAAGCAGCGTTATCAGATTGACAATGCCATTATTGATGCAGCAAGAGCGGCTTATCTGGCCACATTGATTGAAAAAGGGGCCACAAAAATGGAACCCTATCCGCAAAATCCGACAGAAATAAAAGATTTGGTTATCCAACCTTCGCTTACCAATAAACTGAATAAACTGAGGGCCAATCTCCCCGAAGCCTACTATTATTGGACTAAGACCAGTGAGCTATTGGAGACATAAACAGATGAAACATACAACCGGCTCCGCCCTCACAGCTTCTCCGTCGCCACCAGCTCCCAGCCTTTAAACACCAGCGTAATACCTTGACGTGCGCTCCAGCACTTCAATGAACCGCGTTTTATCCACAAAGTAAAAATTCATCCGTCTGATGCGCGGGAAATCCGATATTCCACAAGGTAATGCCTTCATGACTGCTCTGTTTTAATATTCCAACGGAGCAAAGATAATAATTGTTTTCCGTTTCAGCCATGACAGAGGGCAATTCTTTTCAAAAGAATGAATAAAATTAGAACATTGAGCTAATTATTTTTGTAATGCAGGAATCAATTTGTCATGAATGAAATGATTAGGCTTCCATCCTTTTAATAATTTATCACCAAAAAAAAGTATCACCAACAGAAATACCGGCACTCAGCATTGTCCCAATGCCGGGAATAAAACCAGTAACTAATGCAGTAAGCCAACGCCCCCTTTTATCAATGGATTATCAGCTTTTGTTTTCCGTGTCAGTTCTTCTACATATTCATGAATTAGAGTTGCATTTACAGGTCTTTCTTTTAGCCAAAACCTAAATTTGTCACCTTCTTCCAATAAATAAAGCAATTCTTTATTCCTAATTACTTTATTTAAATATGCTTCTCCCAAACTTGGACAATTGAAAGTTATTTGTTCTTGAAAAAGTTTAATTTCTTCTTGACTTTTCAAAGCTCTACTAACACAATCACTTAATTGCAACGAAATGATTTCAGAGTAACTTTTGTCGGTAACTAACTCACTTTCAAACAATCCCGCTGTATAATTATCACTTCTTGCTTCACCTAAAGCTAAAAGTAGTCCAGAATAATCAAAGGGATTTTTATATCCTCTTTTATTAAGTATATCTGTCAACAATTTCGTGTCTAAATTTGAATGAACACAGTATGTATCAAAAGGAGTATGACTATTAATATTTTTCTCTAGTTCAAATTCTAAATCCATATTTTGCTGATATTCTGGATAGTATATCTGCAAATAGGACGAAACAGCCGATTTTAAGTATTGGGTATTATTCAAGTCTTCATCAATAATCTTCTCTTCTATTGATTCATGTTCAAATGGTGAAACTATATAATAAAAACGATCTGCAAATTTATTATTCTGAATGCTATTATTTATAATTTTCCTATGCGCTCTATACAAAACACCTTTAACATCTTCATTTTGAGATCTACAAAAACTGATTCCATATTGATAGTTGTCGGCATTGCCTACTTTTGATACTCCCAAAATATTCTGCCTAACATATAATTTTATTCGCTTCAATCTTATTAATTCAGCTAATATGTCTATATCAAAAGAATTTAGTAAGGTTACAAGTTCATTTTCATGAACGAGAACATTTACCTCACCGTAGAAGAGCATAGTATCAATCAAAAAAAGCAATATCTATTTTTTGCTCATTACCATTGTTTGACTTTATACAAATTCTATCGAACATAATATTTGAAATTATTATAAATGGAACTATTTAATCACACAGATTTATTTGTTTATTTCACTCCATGCACACCACTGATACGGGTTATCTTTCTTTCGATACGCGGATTCATATTTTTCCTTATTGTAAATTGAATAATCATACTTAAATTACCTTATTCAAGATTTTATCACAAATATAGCTTTATTTTTCAGAAAGAGCACTCAACTACCAAAAATTTAAAAAATATCCCGTCCTATCCTCACGACAGTACGGGATACAATTACACGAACAAATAAATAAAAAAATCCGCTTTATCTGTGTCTAAAAGATAATATATCGGCTATTTCGACATCCACCTTTACCCTATCCCCCATTCCATTCCTGATTATACAGATTAATCTTACAGGTACCCCGGATTCGGTGGCGGTAGTTCCGTCAGGATCGTTGCCACATCGAAGCAGGGGCATTGCTTTATCCATTCTTCGGGCTCGATCTCGCCGTTGTGGTTCAGGTCGGGGCTGAGGTCGCGATGGCCGCAGAGACAGGCGGCGGGGTAATCTCTTAGCAGGGTCATGACGAGGACACGAAGGGAGTGGCGCTGGAAGGGGGTGCGGGTGTCGGCGGGACGGCCGTGCTCGTCCAGTCCGCCTTCGTAGCAGAGGGCGATGCTGTTGGCGTTGTGGCCGCGGGCGTGGGCACCGGGGGTTTCGACGGGGCGAAGAGTCTTGATACTTCCATCCTTTCGGATGTAATAGTGATAGCCTGCGCCGGAGAATCCCCGGCGCAGGTGGTCTGTTGTCAGGTCGTGCTCCGTGTAGCAACGGTCGCAGCGGGTGGCGGAGCAGTGGACAACGATGAGGTTGATAAATCTCATTTTTTCAGGTGATAGATGATAGGTGATAAATGATAGTTAAGAGAAGGGGAAGCGCTAACGGTTCATGGCATTGGCGCTAAAGATGCCCAACAGGGCGGTAGCGACCGCAACAATGGCTTTCAACACTTTTCCCCAGACGGATGATGATTTGGTACTCATAAGACGTTAAAGTTTAGGTTTACAAAATGTGTTAATATGCTAATGTGCCAATGTGCTAATTAGCTGCGCTATGATGCTGCATAGCCATTAGCATATTAGCATATTAGTCACATTAGCACATTATTTTATCCCATCGGGTTCTCGTCCAAATCCCCGTCATTTCCACTGCCACCGCCCGGGTTATT
>JAJQEF010000041.1 GCA_021201795.1 Rikenellaceae bacterium | reverse complement strand
AAATATAAAGTATCTGAAAATAAAAAATAATTCCATTACATTTTACTAATTGATGTTAGTAAAATCATAGACATACTAATATACATAGTTTTATAAAAATATTTGATATGAATAGATTGTTTTTATTCGATTAATTACGACATTTGCAAGCGTTGGTTATTTTTTTATGAACCATACTAACGCCTATTATTATTACTATTAATTTTTTATTTAAATTAATTATTAAATGAGAATAAATAATGGATATGTTGATGAACACATTCCAGAGGGAACAGATATAGTCCGTGAGATAAATCGGCTTAAAGAAAAAAAGAATGCTATAATAATGGCGCACTATTATACGGTTCCGGAAGTTCAGGATATTGCGGATTTTATAGGAGACAGTCTTGCGTTGTCGCAAAAAGCCGCAGAAACGGATGCTGATATTATAATATTTGCCGGGGTTCATTTTATGGGAGAAACTGCTAAGATACTTTCACCTGAAAAAAAAGTAATAGTACCTGACCTGAACGCTGGATGTTCGTTATCCGAATCTTGTAAACCGGAAGATTTTGCAGAACTTATAAATAAAAATCCTGGATATACTGTTATTTCATATGTAAATACATCAGCTGGAGTAAAAGCTTTAACCGATATAGTATGCACTTCAAGCAATGCTGTTAAAATAGTCGATTCTCTGCCCCGTGAAGAGAAGATAATATTCGGACCTGACAGGAACCTCGGAAATTACATTAAGAGTGTTACCGGGCGTGAAAATATGCTTATTTGGAATGGAGCATGCCATGTTCACGAAGAATTTTCTTTGGCGAAGATAATCGAACTTAAAAACGAACATCCGGATGCTAAAATACTTGCTCATCCCGAATGCAAGAAACCGATTCTCCTTGTTGCGGATTATGTAGGGTCTACAGCCGCTTTACTGGATTATGCGAGAAAAGACGATTCCCAAAAATATATTGTCGTTACCGAATCCGGTATACTTCATCAGATGATGAAAGAAAATCCGGAAAAATTATTTATACCCGCTCCTCCGATAGATTCTACGTGTGGATGTAACGACTGTATTTTTATGAAATTGATTAATCTTAATAAGATTTACAATTCATTAAAATACGAAGCTCCTGAGATCCATATAAATGAGGAACTTCGTATAAAAGCGGAAAAATCGATCCGTCGTATGCTGGAAATGAGTTAGGTTATTTGAATCGGGATTTAAGTATATAATTTTTGAGTCCCCCTATCCTGTCTCCGTTTCTCAGTAATTTATTTTCAATGAAATTGAGAAAGCGATATTTCAGGCCGTATGTCTTCCCTATATCCGGTCTTTCACCTTCAAATCGAAGGTATTTTTGCCACGAAAGAGACTTAACCCTATCTTTCATCACCTCCGGATGTTGTCCTTTAAATACGGGTAGTAGACTGAGGTTTCCATAATCGTAATACTGTGACTCATATTTCTTTTCGTCTATCTCTTCATGGAAGGAATCCTGTTCTTTCTTCTTGGGAGTCATTTTCATCGGGTCCCGCACCCATCCATAATGATAAATATAAGCGTCCAACAATACACAGTTGAGTTTTTTAGTTCCTTTTTTCTGCCAGTAATCTTTATAGTCGAAATCGGGTATAACCCTGAAAGATTGTGCGTCCTGCCGCGAATGTATATCCGGATTTTTGCCCCTTACTATCCTGACTTCCCTCTGATAAGCAAAGTGCATACTGCGTATGTAATGGTCGTAGTCTCCGTAGAAATGGATATATTTTAATAAAAATCCCTCTATATTTTTATCATCATGAAATTTTTCACAGGCCCTTCTAATTACGTTTATGGAATTTTCGTGAAGGACTTCGTCTGACTGAAGATACAGGCACCAATCTCCTGTACAATTATGTAAGGCTATATCTGTCTGGTTTGCGTAAACATATCCTTTTTTGGGATATTTCTTAGTATCCCATACGGTATTGATTATTTTTATTTTGTCGGATTTAATACTTTTTAACATTTCATCGGTGTTATCGATGCTGTTACCTGCAACGACAATGAATTCGTCGACCAACGGAAGTGCAGACAGAATGCATTCAATTATAGGGAAATCATATATTTCTGCGTTCCTGATAATAGTAAAACCGCTTATTTTCATAATTATTAGTTTTGTTTTCCTATATTCTGCATGTCGATTAGTTTTTTATAAACACCTTCGAGTGCTATAAGTTCGTTATGTGTTCCGGATTCTACTATTTTACCATCTTCGATAACGATAATTTTATCAGCATGTAAAATGGTGCTTAATCTGTGAGTTATCACTAGTGATGTCCTTCCGTTAAGCAGATTGTTTAAGGCATCCTGCACCAGTTTTTCAGATTCCGTGTCGAGAGCTGAAGTTGCCTCGTCGAGGATCAGAATATCCGGATTTTTAAGAATAGCTCGTGCTATACTAATCCTTTGCCTTTGTCCACCTGAAAGCTTCGTTCCCCTGTCTCCGATGTTTGTCTGATAGCCGTGTTCCGTATTCAGAATAAATTCGTGAGCATTTGCAATCTTTGCCGCGTTCATTACCTGTGTTGAAGTAGCGATAGTATTGCCCAAGCGGATATTGTTTTCGATAGTATCGTTGAAAAGTACGGTATCCTGGGAAACAATACCCATATGGGACCTTACAGATTCTATATTATAGTCTTTAATGTTGACCCCGTCTATTAGTATTTCGCCTTCCGATACATCATAAAAACGTGGTATGAGATCCGATATAGTGGATTTTCCCCCACCCGACGGTCCTACCAGTGCTACTGTTCCCCCTTTGTTTATAATGAAAGAAATATTATGAAGAACTCCTTTATTTTCATATGCGAAACTTACTTCTTTAAACTCTATATCATTAGTAAACCCATCTAAAATCAGAGCGTTTTCTTTATCGATAATTTCGGATTTAGTATCGACTAATGACAGAACCCTTTCTCCCGCGGCGATTCCTTGGTTTATCGTACTGAATGAATCTGCAAGTTGGCGCGCCGGTCTTGTGACCTGAGAGAAAATAGCAAGATAAGTAATGAATTCACTAGCCTGTATTTTTCCACCCATAACCATTCCTCCCCCGTATATTAAAAGAATAGCTACTGCGGTAATTCCCATAAATTCCGATGCGGGTGAAGCCATCTGCTGACGGTTTGCCATGTGTTTGGAGATACGTGAATATCTGTCGTTTTCACCATAGAATTTTTTTACTATATAGTCGATAGCGTTATAACCCTTAAGGATTTTAATTCCTCCCAGAGCTTCATCTATAAGGCTTACCATATCGCCGAAAGACTCCTGGGCTTCCTTTGCGGATTTACGAAGGGTTTTTACTATAAAACCTATTACTAAAGCTGAAACCGGTAGAACTACGATGGTAAAAAGAGTGAGTTCCGGAGAGATTTTAAGTAACGCAAATACATACCCTGCAATAAGAAACGGCTCCCTGAAGGCTACCTGTAAAGTGTTGGTTATACAAAACTGAACTACCTGTACGTCAGAGGTTATTTTAGATATGATATCTCCTTTCTTTTCATTGCTGAAAAAACCTGTATGGAGATGCATTACATTGTTGAAAACATTATTTCTTAGTTTTTTCAGAGTGTGTATTCTGAATCCTTCTATAGTTCTCTGGGCCAGATATCTGAACATATTGCTCAGCAACACGGAGGCTACGATCAAAGCACTCAATAACATCAGTATGCTCATTAAATCGTATTCTGCTCCGTATAATTGATATAGCCAGTAATTAACAAGTTTATTGACATAATCCATACTGAATTCAAATACAGGCGGACGTGTTACTGTCTCTATTATTCCCGAACTGTTAAAAAGAGTGTCGAGTATAGGCATGAGCATGACAAATACTACAGTATTGAATATGGCATGGAATAGTATGAAAAAGAAATACGGTATGGCATATTTTTCAATAGGTTTGGCAAAACCGAGCAGTCTGAGATATGTTTTCATTTATATTTTTTGCTAGTCAAGTTGTTCTTCATTTAATTTTTTAGTTATACGTAGAACGTTTCTCGTATTTTCAGTGATTTTATATCTGTTGTCTATTCTCCGGTCGACCAGCCATATTATATTCCCGGAGGATTCTATAACCAGTTGTTTTTCTTTTTCAGGTACAGGTATTTTTTGGTCGATCAGAAAGTCGCTTACTTTTTTCTTTCCCGTCATTCCCAGTGGTATGAAATAATCCCCGTCTTTCCATATTCTTACTATCAGCGGATATGTTATAAGTTCCGCATCAAGAAGTGCTATGTTTTCAGGATTGCTTCCTAATTCGAGATCTTCAATCTCTAGTTTTTCAAAGGTCAAGGTGCCTCCGAGACAGAATTCCTGATCCAGTTCCTCCCCTATTTCGACATAATAATTTTCAGGCATCTCTGAGATATCTTTAAGTATGATTTTCTTCCTGTCAATATATGCTATATGCGAATAGGAATGGAATTTAGTTCCCGAGTTTCCGACCATAAGGCTATTATATAAATCTTTAACTACTTCGGTATTAAATCCGTAGGGACGTAATAATTCAAATATAACATAATTAAGATCGAGATTTTTTGGGATAAGTTTCGTGTCTATAATTACATTTGAACCGTACTTCATAGAAACTTTATCCATAATATCCCCCATGACAGTATCGATAAATCTCAAAGCCACGGATAGTCTTTCTACATTATGCGTCATGGTTTTTCCGAAGTTCGGAGAAACCTCTTTTATTTTAGGAATGATTCCGAGCCTTATTTTGTTTCTGAGATATTTTGTAGACCTGTTTGAAGAATCTTCCCTGTATTTTACTTTATTTTTTACAGCATAATCCGATATCTCTCTGCGTGTTGCAAATAGTAAAGGCCTTATTATTTGTTTATTGGTAACATTTATACCGGTTATTCCGCGTAATCCGGTTCCGCGTATGAGATTTATAAAGAATGTTTCTATTGAATCGTCAGAATGATGTGCAATAGCTATTTTAGTGTATCCGTGTTCAGCAGAAAGTTTATTGAACCAGTCATAACGAAGCCTTCTGGCTACCATTTGTACGGATTCTCCAGATAAGTCGATCTCATTCTGGGTATCGAAACGGATATTGTAGTGTTTTATTCCTAATTTACGGCATTCTTCCTCTACCATTTCTTCATCTTCGTCGGATTCTTTTCCCCGCAGACAGAAATTGCAATGTGCCACTCCGAAATTGAATCCACACGTATGGAATAGATTCATCATAACCATTGAGTCTACTCCTCCGCTGACGGCAAGTAAGATCTTATCGTCTCGATGAATTAAATTATTTTCTTCCACATATTTAAGGAAACTATCGGTAATCATTTTTATAAAATATTAACTTCTGTTTCAATGTTTATGTTAAATTTTGTGTTAATATCGCTGATGATTTCTTCCGCAAGTTTTTTTATTTCTTCTCCGGAGGAATTACCATGATTGACCAATACTAATGCCTGACGGTCATGAACACCGCAGTCTCCCTTTCTGTACCCCTTCCATCCTGCTTTTTCTATAAGCCATCCCGCTGCTACTTTTACTTTATCTCCATGGGGATATAAAGGAACTTCCGGATATTTATTTTTGAGTTTTACTGCTTCTTGGATATTTAGTAACGGATTTTTAAAGAAACTTCCAGAGTTGCCCAACACGTTAGGATCCGGTAATTTACTGTTGCGTATTGAAATTACAGAATCGGCAATATTTTTGATCGTTATTTTTCCTTTGTTCTCTACCTCGTTTTTTAAATCACCATAGTCCAGACGCGGATTTTCTTTTATGGACAATCGATAGGTTACTGAAATAATTATACCTTTTCCTTTAAGTTCTTTTTTGAAAATACTGTCCCTGTAACCGAAATTACAGTCGTTCGCAAGCAGGGTTACGATACCGTTTTTCTTCTTATCGTAAAAATCTACGGAATAGATACAATCCTTAGCCTCCACGCCGTAAGCGCCTATGTTCTGTATGGGAGATGAACCGACATATCCGGGGATGCCGTATAAATTTTCAATACCCCATAAATTATGTTCGATCGAAAAAAATACAAGATTATCCCATAATGTTCCGGCATCTGCCTTCACGTAAATGAATTCGTTTTCCGTTCTCGTTGTTATATCAGAACATAGAGGATGAATAATTATTCCCTTATAATCCCTGGTAAAAAGTGTGTTGCTCCCACCGCTTAAAGGATACCAGTTTAAATTATTTTCTTCTTGATATTCGAATATTTTTCTTAACTCTTCAATGTTCCGGAACTCCGCATAACGGGATGATTTCACATCGATACCGAACGTGTTAAGATACCTAAGGCTTTTATTTCTGACTATCTCAGTCATAGATAATTAATATTAAAATGCAAAAGTACATTAATTTTCCTACTTTTGCCATAAAGGAGAACTTAACTCATGCCTCACGGTAGAAAAAAAAGGAAAAACAAACGCCGGATAGTCGTCAGTAGTACCCAGCAGATAAAAATTATTATTTTACAGCTGGTAGTTCTTTACCTGCTGTTTTTTGAAGCAGGGTGCTCTGTTACCAGTGTAAAAAAAACTGCATACGATAATAATGGTTTCCATTTTGAGAATATCCATTTACCCCACATCCCGGATTCTACTTTTTATATTTATAATCCTACAGGAAGATATTCGGTGTATTACGATACAATCCACAGGCAGGCAGCGTGGGTGGCGTATATTCTTACTTCTGGAGATGTAAAAAGCAAAAACTATTCGAGAAAAAATAAATTTATCGTGGATAATCTAATCGTTGAAAAAGGCTGGCCGTATTCTACAACTCACGATTATACTAAAACCGGATATGATCGTGGACATCTTTTGCCTTCCGCTGACCGCACTATAGATCAAAAAGAGAATGACGCCACATTCGTTATGTCCAATATCTCGCCCCAACATCCCACTTTAAATAGAAAAATATGGAATGCTCTCGAACAGGATATAAGAAAAATCGCACTCAAGTACGATAGTTTATATATTGTCACCGGACCGGATTTAAACTTGGTTATGGAAAGGATAGGAAAGAATGAAGTGTCGGTTACGGAAAGATTTTTTAAAACTCTCTTGGTTAAATGTGACGGTGAATATCATACGGTATCTTTTGTAATACCGAATAATAGCGATATTTCCGGTACCCATTGGGATTATATTTGCACCGTCCGGGAAGCGGAACAGTTGTTGGGATATGATTTTTTTCATAACTTACCCGTTTCTTTGCAGGAAAAAATTGAAACGGCATTTGATATTAAAGTATGGACTCCGTAAAAAAATACCTTAAATTATTTGTAAGTGTCTTAAAACGCGCTATGGATCCGATTTTTATCATATTTGTTATGATAGCCTTCGGATTGTGGGATTTTAATAAACTCGGGAATAATTATGATACGAATATTATTATTCCTGTGAAAATTGAAAATAACGTTAACAGAACCATCGGTATTCTTGCTGATACGTATGATGTGGAATGCAGGGTGAACGGGGAAGGGTATAAACTTATAAAATATAAACTCCGTCCTGAGACCAATACCGAATATGTAGATATAAGCAGATTGGATATTACACCTGTTGAAAACAGCGTTGAAAGTGAGATAAGGCCATCATCACTTTTTACTGCACTATCTTCACAGTTAACGGATATCAACCTTATTTCCATAATAACCCCTCCTTTACGTATTGTTACTTCGGATATAAAGGTTAAAAGGGTTCCGGTTATAAGCCGCATTGCGGTGGAGTATGAAAGACAGTATATGCAGATAGGGGAGATATCTATAGATCCCGATTCTATAGATGTACGATCTGTAGAACCTTTGCTCGATACTTTAAAAGGGGTTTACACGGAAAGCAGGCATTTTTATAATGTTAACAGATCTTTGAGGGGGTATGTTCCTCTTACTCCTATAGAGAATATCGTTTTGCCGATCGAAAATGTTTCTTATTCGATAGAGGTAGACGAATATACCGAGCTGGAATTATCCCTTCCGGTTGAAGTTATAAATGTTCCTTCAGATTTGATACCGATTACCCTTCCTTCCGAAGTGACTGTAAAAGTGAATATTTCCAGAATTCGTTTTTCCGATAACATAGAAAATGGTATAAGGCTTTATGTCGATTACAACGATAATTTAATCAATATTGATAAATATTTTAAAATATATACGGAAGAAGGCGAAGGTATATTCATAAAAAGTATGGATCCATTATACGTTGAACTCCTATTTGAAAAAAAATAAAATTATGCTGAAAGTTGGACTAACGGGAGGTATGGGAAGCGGTAAAAGCACTGTAAAGGAAATATTTTCTTTATTGAAAATACCTGTATTCGATTGCGATTTTGAAGCGAAACAATTACTGGAAAAAGACTCCGGTGTTGTGGATTCGGTTAAATCGCTTCTCGGAGCCGATTCGTATAAAAATGGAAAGCCCGATAAAAAATATATTGCAGCTAAGATATTTGAAAATAAAGAACTGCTGGCTGAAATGAACAATATAATTCATCCTGTATTATTGGTAATTTATCATAAATGGGTGGAACAAAATAAAGATTGTCCGTATTCGGTTATGGAATCGGCGATCCTTATAGAGAGCGGTTACTATAAAGATGTTGATAAAATAATAACGGTCAATGCTCCGGAAACTATTCGTATTGAAAGAGTAGTAAAGCGTGACAAAGTGGTTTACGAAACCGTTAAAAAACGCATGGAGGCGCAGATTACTGATGTCGAAAGAGATAAATATGCGGATTATATAATTATGGCGGATGAAAATGAGCTGGTTGTACCGCAGATTTTAAAAATTGATTCCGAACTAAAACATTTAAAATATGAGAACGATCCCCGAATCGGAATTGATAATCAATAATGACGGTTCTGTTTTTCATCTTCATCTTAAACCGGAAGAAATTTCCGACAGAATCATACTTGTCGGAGACCCGGGAAGGGTTGAAATGGTTGCGAAATATTTCGATTCAATCGAATACGAAATTGAAAACCGAGAATTCCGTACGATAACAGGTTATTATAAAAATAAAAGAATTTCCGTTTTATCTACAGGAATAGGTACTGACAATATAGATATCGTAGTAACCGAATTGGATGCTTTGGTAAATGTCGATTTCCAGACAAGAGTTGTAAAAAATGTTAAAAAATCCCTCTTTATGGTTCGCCTTGGAACTTCAGGCGCCCTTCATGACGATATTCCTTTAGGATCGGGAATTATATCGGTAATGTCGATAGGTTTGGACGGACTGTTGAATTTTTACGAGGAAGGGCAGGGTGTCTCGGATTGTGCCGCTGAGGGAATATTTATGGAGCATATGAAGTGGAATCCCCTTTTTGCCACTCCGTATTTTGTGCGTTCTTCGGAGTTTCTCAATTCACTTTTCCAAGAAGAATTTTTACGGGGAATAACCGTTTCTGCTCCTGGTTTTTACGGACCTCAGGGTAGAGTTGTCAGACTCGGACTGGCAGAAAAAAAATTTAATAGGCACCTTGCGGAATTTTCTTATGAAAACATGCGCATAATGAACTACGAAATGGAGAGTTCCGCCCTTGCCGGATTAGCTGCAATGCTCGGCCACCATGCCACCACTATATGTACAGTAATAGCTCAGAGGGCAGCTAAACAGACTCAAACCGATTATCGTCCGTTCATTGAAAATATTATTTCCCATACTATCGACAAGCTTGTATCCTTCTGAAAAAAAACATATCTTTGGAAATTGGAAATATGTTGCTTTAAGCAGCGTTAAATACTGTAAATCAAAAAATAAAATATAATGAAGTTCATAGTTTCGAGTGCATCTTTGCTGAATCTCCTTCAGTCTACCGGTAAAGTTATCAGTAGCAAAAACACACTGCCAATTCTCGATTATTTTCTTTTCGAACTCTCCGGGAACGAGTTGAAAATAACCGCGTCCGATTTGGAAACTACTATAGAGGGACGTCTTGAAATCGAAAACGTTGAAAAAGAAGGCATAATCGCTATTCCGGCAAGAAGGGTTCTCGATACTCTTCGTGAATTTTCGGATCAGCCGCTTACCTTCGAAGCAAATGAAAATACGTGGGAAGTAAGTATCAGCTGGAAATCCGGTAAGTTGGTGATTCCAGGAACTTCCGGTCTTAGTTATCCGAAACCCGCAGCTTTGGATGATACTGAAAAGAACGAATTGTCGATATCCTCCGAGGATCTTCGTGCAGGAATCGAAAAAAGCATATTCGCTACCGCTGAAGATGAGATGCGTCCGGTAATGAACGGTATTTTTATCAATATCACGGAAGATGGATTTACTTTTGTGGCTACCGATGCTCATAAACTGGTAAGGTGCGGAATAAAAGACGAAACTAACGGCGTGGTGTCATCTTTTATACTTCCTAAGAAACCTGCAAATCTTCTTAAAAATATTTTAGGCAAGGAAGATGCGGAGATAAAAATGGAATTCGATAAAAGAAATGTCATATTTACGCTTCAAAAATATATTCTTATCTGCCGTCTTATAGAGGGCACCTATCCTAATTACAATGCTGTAATACCGACGAATAATCCTAATAAGTTACTCGTGGACAGAGTTGAACTCCTGAATTCTATCAGGCGTGTTGCCGTATGTTCGAATCCTGCCACCAATCTTATAAAGTTGGACATCAATAACGAATGTATAAAACTTACGGCTCAGGATATAGATTACTCTGTTTCAGCGGAAGAATCCATGCAGTGCCAGTACGATGGGGAACCTTTGGTAATAGGTTTTAAATCGACGTTCCTTACTGAAATTCTCGCAAATATAGAGACGGAGCAGGTGGTTGTGGAGTTGGCTGATTCCACGCGTGGTGGCGTATTTATGCCGGTATCGGATGTAGAATGTAAGTATGATATCCTTATGCTTCTTATGCCTATGATAATTAACTCGTAATCCGGATGAAGCTAAAACTTAACAGGCCTATAATTTTCTTCGATCTGGAAACTACGGGAGTGGATCCGGCAAAAGACCGGATTATTGAAATATGCATGGTAAAGGTTTTTCCGGATGGAAACGAAGAGTGTAAAACGCGAAGAATAAATCCCGGAATCCCAATTCCGTATGAATCTTCACAGATACATGGAATTTACGACGACGATGTAAAAGATTGCCCGACATTTAAGTCCATATCGAAATCTCTACAGCAATATATCGAAGGTTCAGATCTCGGAGGGTACAATTCAAATAAATTCGATATTCCGATACTTGTCGAGGAATTTCTTAGAGCGGGAATCGATCTCGATATTAAAAAGAGGAAATTTATAGACGTTCAGAATATATTCCATAAAATGGAACAACGAACGCTTGTAGCCGCATACAAATTTTATTGTCAGAAGGACCTTGAGAATGCTCACTCTGCAGAAGCGGATACAAGAGCTACCTACGAAGTTTTATTGGCGCAGTTGGATAGGTATGAGGATCTGGAAAACGATATAGAATTTCTGGCCGAGTTCTCAACAAAAACGTCTAATGTGGATTTTACAGGAAGAATCATTTATGATAAAAACAAGAATGAGGTATTTAATTTCGGTAAACATAAAGGGAAGAAGGTGTGCGATGTCTTCCGAGATGAACCGAGTTATTATTCCTGGATGATGAACGGTGATTTTCCGCTCTATACGAAAAAAATTATAACGGCCCTCAGATTACGGGCTCTGGACAATAAAGAAAACAAATGAGAAAGTTTTTTTTAATATTCGTTTTTACTTTATGTTGCCTTGGGGGATACTCTCAGGGCATTAATGTACGTTCCGACAACAAGGTTATTGTCGGCGGAGAGCATTTTTATGTACATAATGTTCAAAAAGGCGAAACGCTATTTTCATTGAGCAGAACCTATGGGATAGACAGGGACGAAATCACGAAATATAATCCTACGGTTGTCGAAGGACTTATTGAAGGTTCGGTGATAAAGATACCAGTCTCAGACGATACGATTGAGAACGATCAGAAAAATATTCTCGGCAGGATCAATAACAGGCGTGTAACCAGACACGTGGTTAATAAAGGGGAGACGGCATATTCGATATCCAAAAGATATGCGGTTAATATAGACGATCTTATCACAGCAAACCCCGGATTCGATCCTATGAATATCAAGGTCGGACAAGAAGTTCTCATTCCTAAATCAATAATAGGATCGGTTACCCAGTCCGAAGTTAAAGACAATTTCGAGCAATATACAGGCTCTCTGTCGGAAGTTCTTCCCGGTTTTGAGATATATCTCGTCGAAGAGAAAGAAACTCTTTATTCCATCAGTCGTGAAAAAGGCATAAACATAGATACTTTAAGATTTTATAATCAGGAACTGCTTAAGGATGGCTTGAAATTCGGATCTCTTCTTAAAATTCCGGTATATGGAGATTCTACGACAGTGATGAGTACTGCTATGTATCTTGAGAGGAATGCTGCGGATACGGACCGAAGTCCGGTATTATTCCCTAATTATAACAGGGATAATAACGTTAAAAATAATTTTCAGTCCGAAGGCCGTATAGTTTCCGGTGCTGTAAATGTTGCCGTTCTTCTTCCGTTTACCTCCGGAGGAGATAATTTTGTGGATTTTTACAACGGAATGCTACTGGCATTAAAGGAATTGAAGACCGAAGGTGTGTCGGTGAATCTGAATGTTTACGATACCAAACGATCCGTAGAAGAGGTGCAACGTATATTTAATTCAGATGCCTTGAGAAGATCCGATCTTATAATAGGTCCTGTATATGAAAATACGTTCGTTCCGGCGGCGCGGTTTGCTGAAGAACAACGCATCCCCATCGTTTCTCCATTGGGAGCATTCGAAGGAGGTAATCAATATGTTTACCAGATAGCTCCTTCGGTAGCTGGTAAGTACGATAAGATGAAAAATTTATTTTCTTCGGAAAATAATATAATACTAATTAATGGAGATTCCGGTGCCGACCAGCGAATGCTTTCTGAATTAAGGGATGTTCTTCCTGCCGGATATACCAGCATAGAGTACGCAAAAGGTAAAGCAGCATCAGCTTATAGCGGTACGTTGAGTTTGGATAAAAAAAATGTTATCGTATTGAATTCCGATAATGAAAATGCTGTCGAAGAGATATTGACAAAACTAAGTTCGATACAAAATTCCATATCTTCCAGGTCCGGTCGTTATTACGATATCACGGTAATAGGAAATAACAGGTGGACCAGATTTGCAAATCTGGATAAACAGCTATTCTTTAAACTTAATGTAGCTTATATAACTACCTATCACAGTGATAGAAATGATTCGCGTATACGTGAATTCGACGGAAAATATCTGTCCGAATTTGGTAAATTCCCTACTCAATATTCTTATCGCGGTTACGATATTACAAAATTATTTACCGTAGCCATGAAGAGTTACGGACGTAATTATGCGGATTATCTGAGACGTACCGAAAGAAAAATTCTGCAGGTGCCATATGCTTTCAAACAGGAACCTTCGGGAAAATGGATCAATAATCAGTGGGTTTTGGTAAAATATAATACTGATTTCACCGTAGAAGTATTTTAACATTTCATCATCAGTGCAGTTCCATGAAAGAATGGCTCATAGGTAAAACTTTACGGGAAATAAGCGATATTGCAGTTGATTGTAGTATGACTAAATTTACTTCTAACCAGATTGTAAAGTGGATTTATGGGAAAAGGATTGCCGGTATTAATGAAATGTCCGATATTTCAGCCAAAAACCGGGCTATTCTTGAAGAAAGATTTGTCGTTGGCAGATTGGGTTATAGTGACGTTCAGGTTTCATCGGACGGAACGAAAAAGTATCTTTTCCCGACTCTCCAGGGTAAATATATAGAAAGTGCGTATATTCCGGATAAAGACAGGGCTACCTTATGTGTTTCATCTCAGGCAGGATGCAAAATGGGATGTAAATTCTGTATGACCGCAAGACAGGGATTTCAACATAATCTTACGGCAGGAGAAATTGTAAATCAAATCATATCCATTCCGGAAAGTGATAAACTAACTAATGTAGTCTACATGGGAATGGGAGAGCCGCTGGATAATCTGGAACAGGTAATTAAAAGTATCGATATAATTACTTCCGAATGGGGGTTCGGCTGGAGTCCTTCCAGGATTACTTTATCCACTATTGGATTGAATAATATCGAGGAATTTTTAACCCGTACCAAAGTTCACCTTGCCGTGAGTCTGCATAACCCTGTTCCTGAAGAAAGAGCGGACCTCATGCCTTTGCAGCGTACCTGCGATATACGTAAAATAATAGATATTATTAAAAAATACGATTTTACGGGGCAAAGGCGTGTGAGTTTCGAATATATAATGTTCCGTGGAATAAACGACACCCACCGTCATATAAAAGAAATAACAAGACTTATGAGCGGATTGAAATGCAGGTTCAATCTGATTCGTTTTCATGCCATCCCAGAATGCGATCTGGAAGGTAGCTCTTATGATAATATGTTGAAATTCCGCGATGCATTATCTGCAAAAGGTATTACAACTACCATCCGTTCATCCCGGGGTGAAGACATTTTCGCTGCCTGCGGTATGCTGTCTACGGTAAAGAAAAATTAATCTTTTTTCCCGTTCCTGATTTTTTCCACCATATCAATTAATACCCCTGCTTCTTTCATTCCGGTAATTCTTCCAAGCTCTTTTCCTTCTTTATCCAGAATAAGATATGTAGGATAGTTTTTGATATTATAGATTTCAGCGATTTTAATTCCTTCGCCTTTTCCCGCATCGAATTTCGTGTTTATGAAATTGCTGTTGAAATAGTCTCCTACTTCTTTTTGCGGAAATATTTTCTCGTCCATAAATTTACATGGAGGACACCATGTGGTATATACGTCTACGAAGATCATTTTTTCTTCCTGAGCTGCTGCGGACCGAGCCTCAGATAAAGTTATCTTTTTGAAAGTAATACCGTTACCGGATTGTGCGGACACTATCGGTATAATTAACATGGATAGAATAATTACCAATAATTTTTTCATAATATTATTCAATTTCAATAATAACGATATTACTTTCAAAAAGTTACTGTTATTAAACTTTATCCTTCTGCAAGCAGAAATTTTTCTGCTATTTTTTTATTTCCCTTACCTTTTCAACGTCTTTGATGAAAACCTCGGCAGGGGTTTTAGCGCCGACAACTCTTCCTACTTCTTTGCCTTCTTTATCTAATATCAAGAAGGTGGGGTAAGCTGTTACATTATAATTTTTAGCTACTTGAATACCTTCGCCTCTCTCCGCGTCGAATTTCACGTTTATGAAATTGCTGTTAAAATAATCTCCTACTTCTTTTTGTGGGAATATTTTTTCAGACATAGTCTTACATGGTCCGCACCATGTAGTGTAAATGTCTACGAAGATCAACTTATCTTCCTTTGCCGCCTGTGATTTTGCTTCCTCCATTTTAATGGTCTGGAAAATTGTACCTCCGTTGCTGGTTTGTGCGAATGAACTTACAGCAAGTCCTAAAAAAACGCAAATGCTAATATTTTTTTATGTTTTCTGGTTTTTGCTTTAATAACGTAATATAAGCAATAAATGTTATATATCAACTGATTTCTTTGATTTTCTTCAGAATTCCTTCGGAATCCATTCCGCAAATATGCTGAAGTTCTTTGATTGTCCCGTGGGGGATAAATTTATCAGGCACTCCTACCATATGGACGGAAGTTCGATAATTCTTATCATTCATAAATTCGAGCACGGCACTGCCGAAGCCACCGTTAATAACACCGTCTTCGATAGTGATAATATTTTTAAATTTTTTACCTGCTTCATGAAGTAATTCATGATCCAGAGGCTTGGCGAAACGCATGTCGTAGTGGGCTACTGATATCCCTTCTTTTTCAGCTTTTTCAATAGCTTCCCTTGCATTGTTTCCTATAAACCCGAAGGAAAGAATGGCTAAATTTTCCCCTTCTTTCAGAACGCGTCCTTTGCCTATGGGAAGTGTGGTAAACGGTGTTTCCCAGTTTTTGCTAAGTGCGCGTGTTTTGGGGTACCGGATCACGAACGCACCGCAACCTCCCTGTTGTGCAGTGTACATTAAATTTCGAAGCTCGCTCTCATCCATAGGGGAAGAAACTATTACGTTCGGTACTGACCGGAATGCCGCGATATCGAATACCCCCTGATGCGTTGCACCGTCTTCGCCTACCAATCCGCTTCTGTCGAGACAGAATACCACATCCAGATTTTGCAGTGCTACATCGTGGATGACATTATCATAAGCCCGCTGCATAAAAGACGAATAAATATTGCAGAACGGAATTATACCCTGCGTAGCTAGTCCGGCTGAGAATGTTACCGCATGTCCTTCGGCAATACCCACATCGAACGTCCTTTCAGGCATTTTTTCCATCATGATATCTAATGAGCACCCGGTAGGCATGGCAGGAGTTATACCTACTATCTTCGGATTTTTTTCAGCGAGTTCGACTATCGTATGCCCGAAAACCTCCTGTAGCTTAGGCGGAAGATGGTCTTCGCCGCAATTGCATTCCAGTTCTCCTGTATCGGGATCGAATTTACCCGGTGCATGCCACTTCGTTTGGTCTTTTATCGCCGGATTAAACCCATTGCCTTTTACTGTAAGTATATGTAGAAGCTTGGGCCCAGGGATACTGTTAAGGTCCTTAAGCACTTTGACCAGATACGTTACGTCGTTCCCGTCGATAGGGCCGAAGTATCTGAAGTTCAAAGATTCGAAAAGGTTGCTTTGTTGTAAAATGCCAAGTTTTACGACGTTGCTTAATTTCTGAAACCATCTTCTGATCCTTGGGTAATCAGCAAGCGATTTCCAAACATCGTTTTTGAATCTGTTGTATTTGCCGGAAGTAGTTATATTTAAAAGATATTCTTTCATTGCACCGACGTTTTTGTCGATTGACATTCTGTTGTCATTCAATATTACAAGAAGGTCGGTTTTTTCGACTCCCGCATTGTTAAGTCCTTCGTATGCGAGTCCGCCTGACAAAGCGCCGTCACCTATTACGGCCACGACCTTATGTTGTTGGTTATTCAGTTTCTCTCCGATAGCGATTCCCAATGCTGCTGATATTGAAGTCGAAGAATGACCTACTCCGAACGAATCGTAATCGCTCTCTTTTATCGAGGGAAACCCACTCAACCCTCCAAGCTTCCTATTTGTGCAGAATTTATCTCGGCGTCCTGTTATTATTTTGTGGGCATAAGCCTGATGGCCTACATCCCAGACGACTTTATCGTTCGGTGTATTATAAACATATTGCAGGGCTACACCTAACTCGAGCGCTCCCAGACTGGATCCTAAATGTCCCGGATTCTCAGCGAGTTCCGTAACTATAAAATCTCTTAATTCATCGCAGTATTGCACCAGCTCATCCGGGGACAATTTTTTTATGTCGTCCGGACTATCGATTTTATATAGTAATCTGTTATTTCTATCTGGCATCGGTCAAAAACATATAATTCCGGATAAGTTCCGGAAAACACGCAAAGATAATATCAAAAGTCTAATAATTAAATATAATCAATCATATTATATTTATCAAGTTTTTTCTTTATCTTCGTGCTCGAAAAACATAAGGTAAACTTTTGTGTATTATACGGTTAATTTAAATTATGAAAAAATACAGTATACTCGCTGCCGCACTAATGATACTGTTCACGGCAAGTTCATGCGTATCGACAAAAAAATACAACAGCCTTAACGCAGAAGCTATGCGTCTGGATTCAGAAAGAATACGCGGAATTAATACTATTGCGTCGCTGAGGGATGATCTTGATGAAAGCAGGCAGAATTTCGATGTATTGAGTGCTGAACATGAAAAGCTGAAAAATGACTATAAAACATTTTTAGAGACAAATTCCGAAGAGGCTTCCCGAATGCTTATCGAATTACAGAACAGTCAGGAAGAACTCAATAAAAGCCGTGAAATGCTTGCGGAAAGGGAAAAACATGTAGCTGAGCTCGAGCAGATGCTTCGTAACCGCGAGGCCGCACTCGAAGAGATCAGGCGAAAAGTTACCGATGCTCTGCTTGGCTTCGAGGGCAAAGGGCTCACTGTTACCCAACGTGGGAGCCATGTTTATGTCTCCATGGAGGATAAACTTTTATTCAAATCCGGAAGTTTCAATATAGATACGCAGGGAGCTGCCGCAGTTAAAGAATTATCTGTCGTGCTGGCACAAAATCCTGATATAAACATCATGGTGGAAGGACACACGGATAATGTACCTTACCGTGGATCGGGACAATTACAGGATAATCTTGATCTTAGCGTAAAAAGAGCGACTACCGTAACTAGATTAATACTCCAGAATAATGATATCGATCCGTCGCGTATAACATCGGCAGGAAGAGGAGAATATCTTCCTCTTGAAGATGGAGATTCAGCTGAGGTGCGACAGAGAAACCGTCGTACGGAGATAATTCTTACTCCTAAGCTAGACGAACTTATGGAACTTATGGAATAATACGAAATGAGAAAATTTAGCAGAATACTACTTAAGCTTAGCGGCGAATCCCTGATGGGCGATTCTGGTTACGGTATATCTACCGAAAAACTCGAAAGTTATTCTAAGCAGATAAAAGCCGTTTCAGATAAAGGAATCCAGATAGGAATAGTTATAGGCGGCGGTAACATCTTCCGCGGACTTAGCGGTGTATCCAAAGGTTTCGACCGGGTAAAAGGCGACCAGATGGGTATGCTTGCCACGGTGATAAATTCTCTAGCATTACAGTCTTCGCTTACCAGCACCGGATGCAGGGCCAAAGTCCTTACTTCCATTCGTATGGAGCCGGTCGGAGAGCTTTATTCGAAAGATAAGGCTGTTGAGTATATGGAATCGGGAAATGTGGTAATAATTGCCGGAGGTACTGGAAATCCGTTTTTTACTACGGATACGGCATCCGTATTGCGTGGTGTCGAGATCGAAGCGGAAATCATGCTTAAAGGTACAAGGGTAGATGGAATTTATACTGCAGATACTGAAAAGGATCCGACCGCAACTAAGTTCGATAAAATCTCATTTGACGAAGTTTATGAACGTCGGCTGAAAATAATGGACCTTACCGCATTTACCATGTGTAAAGAGAACGATCTGTCGCTGATAGTATTCGATATGGATACGGAAGGAAACCTGGAAAAAGTATTGGATGGACAATCTATAGGAACTATAGTAAGTAATCGATAAAAAGTAAAATATATGGAACCGAAAGATATTTTGAATGCTGCCGAATTGAAAATGCAGAAGGCTATCGATCATTTCGAAGAAGAAATGGCTAATGTACGTGCGGGAAAGGCAAGCCCGAACCTCTTGAACAGTGTTATGGTGGATTATTACGGAACGCCGACTCCTGTGAACCAGGTAGCAAGTGTAACTGTGCCCGATGCTAAAACCGTGCTTATCCAGCCATGGGAAAAAAATCTTATTCCTGCAGTGGAAAAGGCGATACTTGTCGCTAATATTGGTCTTACTCCTTCTAATAACGGTGAACATATTCGCTTGTCTATACCTCCTCTTACCGAAGAAAGACGTAAAGAACTGGTAAAACAGGTTAAAGCGGAAGTGGAGACCGCTCGTGTGAGCCTTCGTAATTCCCGCCGCGATGCTGTCGAAGCATTTAAAAAAGCACAAAAAGATGGTATGTCGGAAGATGTTGCGAAAGACGGCGAGGAGAGTGCACAGAAGCTTATGGAAAAATATTCCAAAAAAGTGGATGAGATGTTCGTATTGAAAGAGAAAGAAATAATGACGGTTTGATGGCTAAGAAAGAAAACGGAACGAGAGCGATATTACTTATACACTGTCCCGACCAACAGGGAATCCTCGCTACCGTTACTGAATTTATAAATATAAACGGGGGTAATATCATTTACCTCGATCAACATGTAGATAAAGTAGAGCATATATTCTTTATGAGGGTGGAGTGGGAACTTAAAGGTTTTGTTATTCCTCAGGACCGCATAACAGAGTATTTCGACACGTTGTATGCTCAGAAATATAATATGAGTTTCAAGGTTTATTTTTCGGACTATGTTCCGAATATGGCCGTGTTCGTCTCGAAAATGTCGCATTGTCTGTTTGATATGCTTGCGAGATATACCGCTGGGGAGTGGGATGTGAAGATACCTATGATAATAAGCAACCACGAAGATATGCGTGAAGTTGCGGATAGGTTCGGTATTCCGTTCTATTGTATTCCCATAACCAAAGAAAATAAAGCGGAGCAGGAAGAAAAAACACTCCGGCTTCTCGAAGACAACAATGTGGATTTTATAGTTCTGGCTCGCTACATGCAGATATTATCGGATAAAATGATTGAAAAATATCCGGATAAAATCATAAATATACATCACTCGTTCCTACCTGCTTTTATTGGAGCGAAACCATACCACGCTGCCTACGAAAGAGGAGTTAAACTTATCGGAGCGACCAGCCATTATGTTACTGCAGAGTTGGATGCCGGGCCCATAATAGGTCAGGACATTACCCGGATCTCACATAAGGATACGGTGGAAGATCTTGTCAGGAAAGGAAGGGATCTTGAAAAAATAGTTCTTTCGAAAGCTGTCGGAAAACACATCGCGCGAAAAATTCTAACTTATAAAAATAAAACAGTAGTGTTTTAGAATATTAAAAAATGGGAGTTTTAAAGTCTCTTTTTTTATGGCATGTAGTTGCGTTCCTTTATGTGTTTATAGTATTGCTGGATAAATGCTTTTGTCCATATCAGTACTGAATCCGGTTCCTGAAATTCATCCAGTATATTATTTTCCTGCAAAGGGTCGGTCCGATAGTTATATACGGCTGAAAGATCACGTTCATTGAATATATACAACAGGCTGTCTGTAATGGTATTGAAAGATCCCATGTAATTTATGGTACGATCCGGAGTCCGGTCGGAAAATAAGTTTTTTCCAAAGGCGAAAAACGGTTCTTCATAACCGAACAAAGCCAGCAGGGTGGGCATTATATCCATATGGCCTGCTGCGCGGTAACTCTCTCCGCGCAGATCCATCGAGGGCGAATAAAATAATATCGGGATGGAGAAATTGTATGGAGTTTTCAGGTATTTTTCATTGTCTGCTCCGGAGCCGTGGTCGCCGGTAATGATGAATATTGTATTATCAAACCAGTCGTATGTCGATACCTGTGTGAAAAAGTTTCTTAATGCCTCATCGCTGTAAGCTATCATTTTATGTATCGGCATTTTACCTTCCGGATATCTTCCTTCGAATTCCGCAGGAAGCCGGAAGGGATGGTGGGACGACAGACTGAACATCGTGGCAAAGAAAGGTTCCTGTAATTCATCTATATTTTTTGCTGCAAACGGAAAAAACTTGTGGTCCCAGATTCCCCATTTGCCGTCGAAGTCGTTTTTGCCGTTTTCTTTTTCATATTCTTCACGTGAAACGAATTTCTGTACACCCGCCTGGTTCCCGAATGCTACGAAACTCATCGATTCTTTGACGGCTCCGTGCAGAAATGCGGTGGTGTAGCCCATTGTTTTCATTATTTCCGGAAGCGACAGCATCGGAGCTGAAGACTGGGGCATGGATAAAAACTGGGTCTTAAAAGATGGGATAGAGGTCCATATTGCCGGTAGTGCATCTATGGATCGTATCCCGTTCTGGAATGCGCTGCGGAATATAAATCCGTTATTTATCAATGAATCCAGAAAAGGGGTATAACCCGGATCATCTGCGGGGAATTGATCTGAAAGAGACTTGATATGCGCAGATGCGAAACTCTCCAGAATTATTATCACTACATTCGGATGTCCTTCTATTTCTACTATGGATTCGTAGGGAGGTGTATGTACCGGAGTAAAAATATCATCGAGTTCTTCTTCCTGGAAATACTGCGGATAATAGACGCTTTGACCCATGGTTCTTATCAGTGCAAACGGGTTGCTTAGAATAAGTCCGTTTTTTGACGGAGAAGCATATAAGGATGCATCGCTGATGTTTATCGGATATGTCGCTCCGGATATGTTTCCGCCACGTATCAATACTACCGCCGTAAAAACCGCCAGTCCGAGTAATGCCAGTTGGGAGAAGAAATAAACGAAATTGTTTTTGATTTGCGTCGTGCGGTAGCCGATTTTTTTAAATCCGTACCACAAAGCGAAAATTATTCCTCCCCATAGAATGAACCCCCACCAGAAATCTTTAAAGAAGCTCCACATAAGTGATCCGAAATTTCCGTTCGTAGTAAAGTGGAGGTCGTCCGAAGCGATCGGGCCTAATTTGTAAGGGTAGTAAAATATATCGGCTATATTTATCGCCAGTCCTAAACTGTTTACGATGACGAACACCCATAAAAGTATTTTCTGGTAAATCCTGTTGCTTCTGAATCTGAACGGAAGTAATGAAAAAAACAGGAACGGCAGGTTTATATAAAATATCGACCCCGAATCGAATATGAGAGATCCTTTGAGGAGTTTTGGAAATTCCGTCCATGTTATTGTCCCTGTCAGATCGAGATTATATATATAGAAGATTATCCTGCATATCATGAATAAAATGTATAACAGGAGGATCCGGTAAACGAATGTTAAAAAGTCGTTGAAAGGTTTCATTCGATAAAGACGTTTGCTGCAAAGTTAGAAATTTTAAGGTGTTTATTGTACCTTTATGGTAAACAGGCAGATTAATGCGTAAACTGGAACTACTTGCTCCCGCGAAAAATCTTGAATACGGAAAGACCGCTATAAATTATGGCGCCGATGCCGTATATATAGGGGGGCCGATGTTTGGCGCCCGTGCTTCCGCAGGCAACAGTATGAAAGATATCGGTGAGCTGGTCAAATATGCGCACCGGTACGGAGCTAAGGTTTATATGGCTATCAATACCATTCTTTATGATGAAGAACTCGAACAGGCTAAGATGATAGCTACCGAGGCATGGGAGAGGGGAGTGGATGCACTGATAATACAGGATATGGCGTTTCTTCAGATGGATATTCCGCCTGTTCCCCTTCATGCTTCCACGCAAACATTTATTAACGAACCGTCTAAGGCTGAATTTCTTCAGCATGCCGGATTCTCGAGGCTCATCCTTGAACGAGCCTTAAGGATTGATGAAATAAAAGCGATACGGAGTCGGACGACGATAGGGTTGGAGGTATTCGTACACGGAGCGATATGCGTGTGTTACAGCGGACAGTGTTACATGAGCCATGTAACCTCTGGGAAGAGCGGCAACAGGGGAGAGTGCAGGCAACCATGCAGGTGGGATTATGATCTGGTAGATTCAGGTGGCCGTAAAATTATCGATAACGCTCATTTGCTTTCAGTAAGGGATATGGATATGTCATCTCATTTAGAAAAACTTATTATGGCAGGAGTGGATTCTTTCAAGATAGAAGGGAGGTTGAA
Source organism: Rikenellaceae bacterium (assembly GCA_021201795.1). Classification (GTDB taxonomy): domain Bacteria; phylum Bacteroidota; class Bacteroidia; order Bacteroidales; family Rikenellaceae; genus JAJBUQ01. Next base: position 57,843 of record JAJQEF010000041.1, on the reverse strand, counting down.
AGATATGGCATATCTTAAAAATACCGTGTCGTATTACAGGGCTAATCTTGACCGGATATTACATTCGCGCGGCGATATGCTGAAGTCTTCTTACGGGGATCTGGTTAATGAAAACTTTGCATCTGATCCTGCAAAAACATTTTCACGCGGATTTACGGACTATTATTTGTTGAGTAATGATAAAAATGTCTCAAATTTTAAAACCCCTAAATCCGTAGGGGAATATATCGGAAAAGTGCAGTCTGTTTCTGGTAAAAGTTTTACTGTTAAAACCGGTAAAAAAATCAATAACGGAGACGGTCTTTTGTTTCTTTCGGATTCGGAATCAGTTACAGGAACTAATGTGAATACAGCTGAAGGAAATACTGTTTTTCCGAATAATCCAGACGGAATAAGGCCGGGGATGGATGTTTACAGGAATCACGATCATTCCTTTTATAATTTTATTGAAAATCATAATTCGATTAGGACTATTCTTGTCGATGCAGAACTTTATCTCAGTGAAACTAAAGTAGGACTAAGAATTACTGCACCCGATGGAGTCACTGCTGAAAAAGATATCGAAGGAGTTTTTCAGACGGCAAAGGATGCGGAAAATAACAGAAAAAAAATTACGGATACCGTTTTAAAGGCAGGAGGTACAGCTTATCGTATAGATGGTCTTAGGATCATAAGGGAAGATATTTTTGTTCCGGCATCGATTATATCCGCTCTAAGGCGGAATGTTCTGGGAATACTGGATATTAAGCGCTTGTCGCTCTATAAACGGGAAATTAGACCTGTAGGTAGATATGTAACTAAAATGTATTTCAAAAAACTCGACTACCGTGCAAATGTTACCAACAGGCTGTCGGAATTGTTTTACAGTGAATGCGGTGCTGATATAGAAGAAAGCGGGCTCGAGAAACAGTGTGGTTATAAAGGCAAAACCGTAATGCGGACAAAGTACTGTATCAGAAGGGAGATCGGTGAATGTCTGAGAAAGAAAAGTAACCTTAGGGGAAAGTTAAGTATAAAAAATAAAAAACATATATTCGACCTAAATTTCGATTGTGAACAGTGTGAAATGATGGTGGTTTACGTTGGAAAAAACAAAGAATAATGAAATTACTTACTCCGCACCACTGGGAAGATTACGAGCTTATCGACTCCGGTGATTTTGAAAAACTCGAAAGATTCGGAAAATATGTGGTCCGAAGGCCGGAGCCGCAGGCCTTATGGCAGAAAACCGATACCGATGAAGAATGGAAAAGAATGGCGGATGCCGTATTTTACAAGGATAAGAAGAGTGATGATCGCGGGGAATGGAATTATAAAAAAGAAATGCCCTCTCAATGGAATGTTTCATATTCTTACAAAGAGATGAAACTGATGATGAGGCTCGGTCTCACTTCATTCAAACATGTGGGAATTTTTCCCGAGCAGTCGGAGAACTGGAATTATATCTACGATAGTGTGAAACAACTTCCCGAAAAAAAGGTGTTGAATCTTTTTGCATATACGGGAGGTGCTTCGCTGGCTGCTTCTAGTGCAGGTGCAGAAGTTACACACGTGGATTCGGTTAAGCAGGTAGTTACCTGGTCGCGGGAAAATATGAAGCTCTCCGGCCTGAGCAATATCCGGTGGATCGTCGATGATGCACTTAAATTTGTGCGGAGGGAAGTTAAGAGAGAACGAAAATATAATGGAATTATTCTTGATCCTCCTGCATACGGACGAGGACCTGATGGGGAAAAGTGGATACTGGAAGAAAATATTTACGATCTTCTTTCATGCTGCCGGGAAATATTGGCCGATAAGAATTCGTTTCTGGTTATGAACCTTTACTCCATGGGGTTATCGGCATTGGTGGCAAAGACCCTTGCTAATCAGGTTTTCGGTAAACCCCGTGAAGAAGAATGCGGAGAAATATTTGTAGGCGATAAAGCAGGAAAATCGCTTCCTTTAGGAGTATTTTACAGAATGAAAAGATAGAAATGAGTAGTAACGATTGGAAAAAAAGACTCAATGTGGTTTATTCCACAAATCCTGATTTTAAATACGAAACGGAAGAAGATTCCGGAACAGGGGCTGTTTCTCCTGATAAGCAGGACCTTCGCGTATGGCTCGACAGAAAAAACAGGGGAGGTAAAGTGGCCACCATAGTAAAAGGGTTTGCTGGTAATGAGAACGATTTGAAAGAATTATGCCGCGAACTTAAGACCAAATGTGGAGTAGGAGGCAGTGCAAAAGACGGAGAAATTATTATTCAGGGCGACTTCCGCGACCGTATTGTCGACTTGCTGATAAAAGCCGGTTACAAAGCGAAAAAAGCCGGAGGTTAAAATTATGGTAAAACGCTTATTTTTCCTCGCAGCATTTCTATTTACAGTAATTTCACTTTCAGCTCAGTATTACGATGAAGGTCGGGATCCGTATTCCGTAAAATGGTGGCAGAGGGATAATGAACGATATAAAATAATTTTTCCTGAAGGTTTCGAGAAGCAGTCGGAGGTAGTTTTTGAAACTATCGACACTGTTTATAATTCGCTGCATTACGGACTGACTCGAAGGGCGAAAAAACTGCCGGTTGTCCTTCACGGATATAACCTACAGTCGAACGGAGTTGTATCGTGGGCACCGAAACATGCGGAGCTGGTATTGACTCCTCCCGTGAATTCATTTGCAGTTCCATGGCTGAAACAGTTAGCCATACATGAATACAGGCATGTTGTACAGATAAGTAATCTTAACCGTAACGTAGTGAAGTATTTCGGATATATTATAGGAGAGCAGTCCGTCGGTGCTGCAGGTTTGCTGGTTCCGATATGGTTCCTCGAAGGTGACGCTACGTTTGCAGAGACCGCTTTCGCATCCTACGGAAGAGGATTACAGACGGAATTTACGCTGGAATACCGCGCCTATCTCGATGGCAGTGATACACGGATCTTTACTGTCGATAAATGGTTCTGCGGTTCGTACAAGGATTATATACCGAATCATTATAATCTGGGTTATCAGATCACAAATTTTACTTACCGTATGTATGGGCCGGATTTCTGGGAAAATATTATCGAATATTCGACACGTAAGCCGTATCTCATTTTTCCCAGAAACTTTGCTTATAAAAAATATTACGGAACGTCGTCTAAAAAACTCTTCAGGGATACTTTCGATGAATTGAAAGGAATATGGGATTCTTTGCCGCAGGTGGATAACAGCGCTGATGTTGCGGAGAGCCCCTCCCGGAGTTATACGCTCTATTCTTATCCTTATTTCGTGAACGATTCCGTCGTTTTTGCCGTAAAGTACGATCTTATAAATACATCACGGTTCGTACTGCTTAACACTGAAACCGGAGAGGAAAAAACACTGGCATATACAGGAGATATCAGTTCCCGGCCTGTTTATAATGACGGACAGGTAATATGGACGGAATATCGTGCCGGAACCTTCTGGGAGCAGAAAAATTATTCGGTATTGCGCAGTGCGGAAGTGGATATAGCTGCCGGACGTTTAAAAAATAAAAAATCATATAGAAACTTAGGGAACTTATTTTTTCCGGTTTTTTCGGATGTCGGTTATTCCGCGGTAGAATACAATAAAGGAAGATATTCATTAATGATTTATGATGAAGATTTCGACTTATTGAGAAGTGTTCCGTTCCCTGAGAATATATCCGTACACGGACTTGCATTGGATAAAAATACTTCTTCTTTATCGTTTATAGGGCTTGGAGAACAAGGGATGTTTATTTCCGGTATCGATACTGGTTCCGGGGAAATTTCTGTTATCAAACCTTCTTCATATGTAACTGTTAGTAATTTATCTGCTGCGAACGGGAAATTATTTTTTAATTCAATCGAAAGCGGTAAAGACGAAGTTCATTATATAGATCTGAGTGATTCTGAAGAATACCGGATTACGGAATCCACATACGGTTCTATAATGCCTTCCGTGGATAATAACGGAAAAAGAACAGTTCAGGTCACTTATCGGAAAAACGGTTATTTTGTTTCAATGCAGAATATTGATTCGGAGGTCAAAACCGTAGTAAATTATAGAAATATACCTCAAAATATTCTTAATGCCCCTATGGCTCAGTTCGACGTGGTAAATGCCGATTCCGTCGAAATTTACGATACAGAGACGCGGAAAGAGAAAAATAAAAGATATAGAAAAGGTCTACATTTATTCAATGTCCACAGTTGGGCTCCTCTCAGCTTCGATCCGTTCAGGTTATCCGATGAAAGTGAATTCGAACCTGACTTCGGTGTGGCCGTTATCAGCCAGAATGTTTTAAGTACAGTGACGGGATTTTTATCTTACGGATATGCGGACGGTGAAAATTATTTAAGGGGGAAATTACACTTCGACCTTTTCGCACCCAAAATTGAAGTGGGTGTAGAATACGGTGGACGTAAAAATGGATACATAGCAGGTTCGCCGGACGGTTATCTTACATTTCAGCCGAACTATAAAGCCAAGGATTATTTTACCTTGAATACCCGTGTATATCTTCCGTTTAATCTTTCAGGAGGCTATTGGCTCAAAACCTTGACGCCTTCGGTTTCCTTAAGCCATTATAATACTTTGGTTTATGATTATAAAACTGAAGGGTTCCGGAACGGATACCAGAAAGTGGACTTCAGTTTATATTATTCAGCAAATGCAAGAATGGCATACAGGGATATTTATCCTAAATTCGGATATTTTTCACGTTTATCGTATGGAGGAGCTCCGTTCTCCGGGAGGTTCGGTAATATTTATTCGTTTTACGGAGGCGGTTATGTTCCGGGAATACTTGCAAACCATTCTTTGAGGTTAATAGGGCTGTATCAGTACCAGAAAGAAGATATTTATAATTTCGTAAGCAATATATTGTTCCCGCATGGCGTAAGATATAATTTCACTCCGAAAGAAATGTTCTCCGCCTCGGCCGATTACAAATTCCCTGTTGCTTATCCGGATGGGGGAATTCCCGGGGTATTATATATAAAACGTATTTATGCCGGACTATATGGCGGATATTCGACATTTAAAACATTGTCGGTAGTTAACAATACGAAACGTCGTGAAGTGTATTCGTATGGTCTGGAAGTAGGTGTTAACGCGAATCCTTTCAGGATGAGTAATGCCGATATAGAGTTTAAAGGAGCCGTCTTTTTTCCAAGCGACTCCAAAAAACCTGATCTGCGGTTCACGATGTCTGTAAATCTTTAATTATCCTTCTGTAAAACTGTAAAGAAGGCTTATTTCTTCCGCCCATTTACTCTCGTCAGGGGTTTCAAGTATTAACGGAATATCGTCGAATCTTTTATCTCTGGCAATATATTGGAATACGGTCAGTCCCAATTGTCCTTTACCTAACGGTTGATGTCTATCCAGATGGCTTCCTGTGGGTTTTAGCGAATCGTTGAGGTGCATTCCCCGCAGATATCCGAAGCCTACTATGCGGTCGAACTCCCCAAAAGTCTCGTTGCAGTTCTCCACAGTCTCCAAATGGTATCCAGAAGCAGCGAGATGGCATGTGTCGAGGCACACGCCTACACGGCTTTTATCTTCAACCCTGTCGATAATATATCGCAGGTGTTCGAATTTATATCCGAGATTGGACCCTTGGCCTGCCGTGTTCTCTATTACTGCAGTTACGCCGTTTGTAATTTCCAATGCTATATTTATGGATTCCGCGATACGGTCCATACATTCTTCTTCGCTTATTTCGCGGAGGTTGCTTCCTGGATGAAAATTCAGTCTATCCAGACCTAATTGCTCGCACCGTGTCATTTCTTCGTTAAAAGATCCCCTAGATTTTTTTATGAGTTCATTGTCCGGATGTCCGAGGTTTATCAAATAGCTGTCGTGCGGAAGAATGTATTTGGGAAGATAGCCCAGTTCTTCGCAATTTTTCTTGAAACCGGTGATCGAGGCTTCTGTTAATGGTTTAGCGACCCATTGACGTTGGTTTTTTGTAAACAGAGCAAACGCTTTAGCTCCTATTTTAAACGCATTTAACGGAGAATTTTCTACCCCCCCTGCAGCGCTGACGTGTGCACCGAAATACTTCATTGTATAGAGTTTTTTACTTCTAATGCAAAAATAATGAATTTTCTATGCATAACATGTTAATTTTACGGTCGGATAAGTTTAAGTGGTATGAATATAATTCTGCGTTCTGTCTTTGTTTTATTTTTTGTCAATTTATTCTGCTGAATCGAATTATTCTCCCAATTCAGTATGAAATACGATTATGGGGCCGATATAGATGCTGTCTGAATATCTCCGGACTCCCATAGTCTTGCTGCAGGAGAAATGTTCGGTCCTGAATATCTTACTGAAAGTATGTGGGCGGCGGAGAGGAAGCGGCAGAGAAAGGATCGTAATTCTTTCGAACTCAATGCGGCTGTCCAGGCTACACAGATATATTTCTCGAATTGGGCCGCCGGAGGGGACAATACTTTCAACGGATTGTCTACTCTTAATATGATCTATAAGTATACTAAAGAAAAGCTCTCTGTCACTACCAGGTTCGACACACGTTTTGGGGTGAGCATAATAGATACCACTGTTTTTAAAAATGAGGATAAATTCGAATTAAGTTCTTTGATCGCATGGTCTATTAACGACAACTGGTCCTATTCCGGAAGGTTCAATATGCGGTCGCAATACATGAAAGGATACAAGTCCAGAACTAACGAGACGCTTGTTTCGGATTTTATGTCCCCGGGAACAATAGAACTGGGTCTCGGTTTCACTTACAATCCGAAGGATTCTCCGTGGAAAATCGTTATATCGCCTTTGACAGGAACCCTGTTGTTCGTGTTAAATGATGAATTATCCGAAAACGGAGCTCACGGTATAGACCCTGGCAAGCACGTAAAACCTATGGGCGGACCCTCTGTAAATATAAATTACAGGAAAAAATTCGCAAAGGACATGTTGACCTTTGATTCCAAATTTTATTCTTTTTACGATTTTTCCATTTCGCCGATCGCACGCTGGGAAAATAAACTCGATTTTACACCGGTCAAGTTTCTTACGACATCCCTGTATTGGCTGATGATATACGACAGGGAGGCTATGCCGGATGATAAGAAAAGGAAAATACAGTTCAATTACTCCATTGGGATAGGGCTCAGCTATACTCTTAAAACTAATAAGTGATTTATTTAGCCTTATATTGGCTCGGTGACATATTGGTGTGTCGTTTGAAGAATTTGCTGAAAAACGACTGATTAGGGAAATTCAGATGGGCGGAAATCTGTTTGACCGTCATATCCGAAAATTTCAGCAATGACATACTTTCCAGTATAATGTAAGTGTCTATCCATTCCACAGCGGTTTTACCCGTAACTTCTTTGACGACGAAGGATAAGTGTTTAGGGGTGATAAATAATTTCTGCGCGTAAAATGTTACGCTGCGCGATTCTTTGTGGTGCTGTAAAACGAGGTTGTCAAATTGCTCGAAAATAACGTCCTTCCTGGATTTGTTTTTCTGCAATTCGAGAGCTACGCTGTAGAAATTGCTAATCTCAAAAAACAATGCCATAAGAAGATGGTAAACTATTTCATTTCGGTTTATTCCGTTAACCGCCGAAGATCTGCTGTTAATGATTTCGGAATATTTCATGAGAATTTTTATTTCTCTTTCCGTCAGCCTTTTGATAGGGTTTTCCTTTATACTCAACATCGTCGGAAGCATAGAGGGAATATCGATGTGAATACTCATGAGATTATCCCTGGAAAATATCATCGATACCGAATCGAAATCATCGCTTCTAGCCATCGTTTTTATGATATTACCCGGTAAAATAAACATCATGTCGTTTTTCTGAATTTTGTATTTTTTCATTCCGATCGTAAGTTGGATCGATCCTTCGAGACATATCGATATAATAATTCCATCGACTTTTACAGGGAATCCGGACATTATGCGCATGGATTCGAAGTCGCTGGAAATTATTAAATTATCAGAGAGAGAAATGGAATTGACAGACTTCCTTATTTCATCGATCGATACTAACCTCGGTTCTTCTATCATGATCTGATTTTCTGGTATATTCCTTAAAAACGTAATCGTACGGGATATTATTGCCGTCTTTACCCGGTTCGTTCAACGTTTCCTTCCATTCTTCGTTGGAGATTTCAGGAAAAAAAGTATCGCCATTGAAATCGGAACTTACTTCGGTAACGTAAATTTTATCAGCTATGGGGATGAACTGCCTGTATATCTCTCCTCCGCCTATGATGAAGATCTCTTCGTTTTCATCGGAGAAAAGTTCTTTTACTTTTTCTATGCTGTCTACTGTCACGCAATTTTCCGGGTTATAATCCGGATTACGGGTGATTATTACGTTTGTTCTTCCAGAAAGGGGCCTTCCGATAGACTCGAATGTTTTTCTTCCCATAACCACCGGATGGCCGTAGGTTATGGCTTTAAATCTTTTAAGATCTTCCGGTATATGCCAGATAAGTTTGTTCTCACATCCTATGACACCGTTCTTTGCTATGGCTACGATTATTGATATCATATATTTAAACAGAAATCTCTCCTTTAATTGTAGGATAAGGATCGTAATTTTTAAGTGCGAAGTCTTCGAATTTAAATTCCAAGATAGATTTTACATCCGGGTTTATTTCCATAACCGGAAGCTCGCGCGGAGTTCGTGTCAACTGAAGGTCGACCTGCTCTAAATGGTTCAAATAAATGTGGGCGTCGCCGAACGAATGAACGAATTCTCCTGGTTGCAGACCCGTAACCTGTGCGATCATCATTGTAAGCAATGCATAAGACGCGATGTTAAACGGTACACCGAGGAACACATCCGCACTTCTCTGGTATAATTGGCATGATAATTTCCCTTCAGCTGCGTAAAATTGGAACAGAGCATGACACGGAGCCAACGCCATTTTATCCAAATCCCCTACGTTCCACGCGCTGACTATCAGTCTTCGTGAATCCGGGTCTTTTTTTATTCTTTCGACAACATCTGAAATTTGGTCTATAACCCTCCCGTCGCATGCGTGCCAGCTTCTCCACTGGTAGCCGTAAACCGGTCCCAGATTGCCGTTTTCATCTGCCCATTCGTCCCAGATATGTACGTTGTTATCAGTAAGGTATTTTATGTTCGTATCGCCTTTAAGGAACCATAGAAGTTCATGGATTATTGCCCTTAGGTATAATTTTTTTGTGGTTAAAAGCGGAAACCCTTCAGATAGATCGAATCTCATCTGATGCCCGAATGCGCTTAAAGTACCGGTGCCGGTACGGTCGTTTTTCTGAACCCCATTCTTTTTGATGTGGTCTAGAAGAGCCAAATATTGCTGCATGGAATTTTTTTACGAATATAGCATTTTAAATAATTATTCGAAAAACCTCTCGTCGAAATTGACCAGATAAATTTTCTCTGTCGCTCTTGTAATAGCGGTGTACAGCCACCGCATAAGATACCTGGACATCGATTCTTCACCGAAGAGCATCTTGTCTATAAAAACGCAGCTCCATTGACCTCCTTGTGATTTGTGGCACGTTACCGAGTATGCGAACTTAACCTGCAGGGCGTTGAAGTAAGGGTCTTCCCTTATAGCAGCGTAACGTTTTTTCTTTGTTTTCAGGTTAAAATAATCCTCTTCTACTTTATAAAAAAGCTCCCTGCTTTGCTCTGATGTTAGGGATGGCGAGATGCTTTCGAGTGTGTCCAGATTGATCTTACAGTCGAGTTCCATATCGTTGTAATCAGGAAACCTAAGGCGCACATCTGCAAAGTTAAAACCGAATTGTTCATCGAACTTTTTGATTTTTACCAGTTCGGCTGTGTCGCCGTTGGCGATAAAATCAGACTCTTCATTTTCTTTTTTTGCGGCAAAATAATAATTGTTTTTGACTATCATAAGCATGTCTCCTGAATTTAACTTTTCGTCCCTGCTAAGAACGTACCGTCTTATTCCTTCGTTGAATTTGTTAGCCCTTTTATTGGAACGAGTAATTACGATAGTATCGTTTATGCCGTATTTGTCATATGATTCTGATACTTTTTCAAGAAATTCACCTCCCTCGATGCTGTGAATATCGGGAAAAGTTGTCCGGAACATCGGAATGTCTATTATGTTTTCTTCGATCATACAGCGGATCAATGTTGCATTAAATAGTATCCCCGAACTCTCTTCCTGCCTCATTACTTCGTCCAGCGTGACCAATTCTATATCCCCGTACTGCGACATACGGTCGGCGTCTAATGCCGGAGAATTATCAAGGCCTACCGGAGGCAGCTGTGCGCAATCCCCCACAAGAACCAATTTGCAGTTTGTTCCGTTTTTTACGAATTTCATAAGATCGTCCAATAATCTTCCGCTTCCGAAGATGTTATTATCCATCGAATAATTAGATAGCATCGACACTTCGTCCACTATAAATACGGCATCTTTGTTGAGGTTCGGTGCAAGGCTGAAGGATGAAAATTCAGAAGACAACGATTTTTGCCGGTAAATTTTTTTATGAATAGTGAATGCGCTCTGTCCGGAAAAATTAGCCATGATTTTTGCTGCACGTCCTGTAGGGGCCAACAGAACGCTTTTAATATTTAATTTTTTAAGTGCCTTGACATATGCTGAAATTATGGAAGTTTTTCCTGTTCCGGCATACCCGTTGACAATTATTATTTTACTGTTAAAGGGCTCGGAAGTGAATTCCGAGAGCTTTTCGATTAAATTTTTTTGCCCGGATGTTGGAACAAAATTAAAATTACCGTAAATTTGAGACGAAATATGTTTGCTCAGCATTGGGATTGTATTTTATTTTTATATATCTTTAATGCCTGATATTTTCATGAAGCGCATACAAACTTAATTAAAATAACGATGAAAAAAGTAATTCAACTTATTCTATTATTACTCACGATAGTTTTATGTTGGGTGTTATATAGGCAGTTTGCCTCACCGATGGAGTTTGAAAAAGAACGTAAATTAAGGGAAACTGTTGTTGTTCAACGCTTAAAAGATATTCGCTCTGCACAGAGGGCTTACAAGCAGGTAAATGGAAGATTTACTTCGAGTTTCGATACTCTGATAAATTTCGTTCTTCACGATTCCTTAACGTATCAGATGTCGGTCGGTTCTATGGATGACTCTTTGGCTGTTGCGCAGGGTCTTGTTAGAATTGTGAATTTCCAAATGCCCGTAAAAGATACTATATATTCCGGACGCGGATTTACTGAAAGGGATATTCAGGAAATTCGTATTATTCCTTTCTCGGGCGGTCAGGAATTTATAATGGATGCTGCTGAAATTGAAACGGAATCCAGTGTTGTAGTTCAGGTTTTCGAAGCTAAGGCTCCTTATAAAACTTTCCTTCATGATTTGGATCGTCAGGAGTTAATAAACCTGATCGACCGTACAAAAAACACATTGAACAGATACCCAGGCCTTAAAGTTGGTTCTCTTACGGAAGCTAACAATGAAGCCGGAAACTGGGAATAATAGAAGTTGGATCAAATAAACGATGTCGTGAATAATAATAAAAATTCCGGCTTGAGAAATATAATGTCCATTCGCGTTTCAGCGGATGGACTTTGTTTTGATAATGGCCGGAAAATTAATTTCGAGGACTGCAGAGACTCGGATCATATTCGCAAATTTCTTATAGAACAAACTTCGGATAAGGATAATATTAAAGTTGAATTCGAAAGCCATAAATCAGTTATTGTTCCTAAAGAAATTTACGATCCCGGATTGATCAAAAGTTACTTCCGCCTAAGTTCATTAGATATAAATGAAGTTCAGGAAAAAATTATCCCTGTTGCAATAGGCGATTTAATGGTGATTTTCAGTGTGGATAAAAATATTTATGAAACTTTTTTTGTCTCTTTGGGAAATAAAGCCGAGTTCGGATGTGTTCTATCGGAGGTATGTCTTAAAGCCATGAATACTTCCGGTAATATGATTCTTGACTTTAGTGGTGATGATATTTGTCTGGCAACGGCAGAGAATGGTAAAATTATATATGCCGATTGTCTGGCATTAAAAGATTGTTCTTTTATTACCGGACATCTTAAGTTGGTCTTTACAAGCCTGGGAAAGACTTATCCTATACTGCTGCAGGGTGACGTTAATGATGAACGTTTAAATTATGTTCGGGATTATTTATGAGAATAATTAGCGGTAAACTAAAAGGTAAAATTATATCTCCTCCTGGCAATCTCAGGGCTCGTCCTACGACTGATTTTGCAAAGGAGAATTTATTCAATGTCCTTAATAGTAATTATGATTTGGAGGATATTGCCGTATTGGATCTATTTTCAGGTACCGGATCTATAAGTCTCGAGTTTATTTCCAGGGGGGCGGAATCGGTTACTTCCGTAGAGTTGAATGCTGTCCACCATAATTTTATACGTAATACTGCTAAAAAACTTAATCTGGAGAACTTGTTTTGTGTTAAGGCTAATGCGTTTCTTTACATTAAATCGTGCAAAAGGAAGTTCGATATAATTTTTGCCGATCCGCCGTATGATATTAATGATTCGGAAACGCTGCCGGAAATGATTTTTAGCAATGGTTTATTGACTGAAAACTGTATTTTTATTCTCGAACATTCTAAAAATATAAATTTCTCGGACGATTCAAGATGTTTTGAAACAAGAAGTTATGGAAGTGTGAATTTTTCTTTTTTTAAAAATTCCTGATATATTTTGCGCTTTTTGAATTTTGTATTATATTTGCACTGCTGAACGGGAGAGATCTTAATCAGAAAACGGTGTGGTAGTTCAGCTGGTTAGAATACCTGCCTGTCACGCAGGGGGTCGCGGGTTCGAGTCCCGTCCATACCGCCAGAGAGTGATGCAAATCACGGTAAAGCCTTGAAAACGAGCAGTTTTCGAAGGTTTTTTTTTGCTAAAAGTGCAAAATCCCACGATTTATACTCTTTTTCACGGGGCAAATCGTGGGACTTTTTATTTTCCCGCTTAGTTCCACGAATTAGGTTTTTATGTTCTGATTCACAGTGTTTTGCGTAAAGCCAAAATGGACTTGAATTATTAGTTTTAACATCAAAATTCAAGTGTTATGAAACAGATGCAAAAATCTACGTTCAGCCTGTTGTTTATTATCAAAAAGTCGAAACTGCGAAAGAACGGCGAGGCGCCTATATGCCTGCGTATCACCGTAAACGGACGTATCGAAGAAGTCATGGTAAAGAGGACGGTGCCTGTTGCGTCATGGAACCAGGCGAAGGAGTGCAGCAACGGTAAAGACCATGCCGCCCGTGAGCTTAACCACTATTTAAGTACGGTTAAGGCGAGGATTTACCAGATGCAGCGTGAACTGGAAATAGACGGGGTACCGGTAACGGCATTATCAATTAAGAACCGCTATTACGGCAAGGAAGCCAACGGTAAAACTCTTTGCGAAGTGTACAGAGAGCATAACGAGAAATGCCGGGCATTGGTCGGTATTGACTTTTCCCTTTCGACAGTCGAGAAATTTGATACATCGCTGTCCCATGTTCGGGAGTATATATCACACCAGTACGGGAAGGATGATATTTCACTATCAGAAATGAACGGCCAGTTTATCCGGGACTTCGAGTTTTATCTGAAAACCGTGCGCCACTGCCAGCACAATTCGGCGATTAAACATTTGAAAAACCTTAAGAAGGTAGTCCGTATCGCTTTGGCAAATGAGTGGATGAAGAAAGACCCATTCCTCGGTATCCAGTTCCGGCATGAGGAAAAGAACGTCGAGTTCCTGACACAGGAAGAACTGGAACGGATAATTCATAAGGGGTTTCCTGTGCAGCGCCTCGAACAGGGGCGGGACATCTTTGTATTCTGCTGCATGAGCGGCATGGCCTTTATCGACGTTCAGCAACTTACACCCGGACATCTTGTCAAAGACAACAACGGATCATTATGGATCCGAAAAAATCGGCAAAAGACAGGGAATATGTGTAATATTCCTGTATTAAGTGTTGCCCTGCGGATAATCGAGAAATATACCGATCACCCGGAATGCCAACGAAAAGGCGTTCTGCTTCCGGTAATAAGCAATCAGAAGATGAATGCCTACTTGCGCGAGATCGCCGATCTGTGCGGGATTGGGAAGAAGCTCACTACGCATGTAGCCCGGCATACGGCGGCTACCGTAGTGTTTTTAGCCAACAATGTATCAATAGAGAACGTAGCAAAGATACTCGGGCACTCCAATACGAAGATGACCAAGCATTACGCCAAAGTCCTCGACAGTTCTATCATGCGGGATATGGCAAATGTCGAGCAATCCCTGTCAGCGATGAATTTTTAGCTTACGGTGAAATACTTGAAAATGGTGGACTCGGAAAGTCCGCCATTTTCCTATAATAACACCGCAGAAAATTCGGATATTTTGGAGAGTTTTTCTGATAAAGCCTCCATATCCCGCTCGACTACCGTATCACTTAATTTGGCATAGATTTGAGTGGTCTTAATATCGGAATGGCCCAGCATTTTACTGATCGTTTCGATAGGAACACCATTGAGCATACAAATTTCAGTCGCATAGGTATGGCGGCTCATGTGCCAAGTGATATTCTTCTTGATTCCGCTTTCGGCAATCACTTTTTTATACCTACTCTCATGTTGTCATAGCTCGGCACCGGTAACAATTTACCGTCTTCCGCTACTCCTTTATATTTTTGTATTATCCTTAAAGGAATATCCAGTAGCCTCAAATTGCACGCAAGTCCTGTTTTCTTTCTTATATACGATAGCCATACGTGCCCTTCTTCGGACTTCCTTACATTGCGTTTGGTCAGGCCGGGTAAATCAGCACAGGTAACCCCGGTGAAACAGCAGAATAGAAACAGGTCGCGCAGCACTTCGGAATATTGTTTCTCAAACTTTGCATTGATCAACAGGCCCAGTTCTTTTGTCGTCAGATAATTACGGTCTTTTCTCTCCGGGCTGATATGATGCGTCGAAAACGGATTTATATGCATCCAGCCATTATCTCTGGCTATATTCACCATTCTTTTTAACGGCATTAAATAAATCCATACAGTCGTAGTGCTGCAATGTTTTTTCTTTCTGAGGAACAACTCAAATTCAGCAATAAAACTATAACGAAGGTCAACAAGCGCTATATCCTTCAGCCGGTATTTGGACGAAAGAAATTCCTCCAGGTATTTATATACTGTTTTATATTTATTGAGAGTAGATTGTGATCGGAATTTACTCTCTACCAGTTTTGCAATATCTTCATTGTGCAAGGTAAATACCTGAAGTAATGTTCGGCACTCCATTCCTTCATTGAAATAAGCAGCTTTAACTCTTTCCGCTGTCAAAGGGCCAATCCCTCGCCGGATTTCCCAATAGTGTTTCGTGATGTCTTTGATGATCTGCTTTAATTCTGCGTTGATATTGCGGGCTTCATCCGAACAACCGATAGCTTTATAGCCCTTAGTGTCCCACATTTGAGGCTTAATGTACAACTGGCAAGAAAACTGCTTGGCGCTCCCGTTAATTGTTATTCGACCCATTATCGTACAGCGACCATCTCTTTTTAACTGCCGTCTTTTGATGTAAAAAATGAGGTTAAAAGTACTTCTTCTCATGACTTAAAATTTTAGAGTTATAAGCCAATTTGGGAAATACAGTGAAATGAGAACTCGGGATTATCAAGAAAAAGAGTAAAAATTTCTTATATTCAATTTGCGCTTTTTAACTGTATTTTACTCCCGCTTAAAGATGAAAACCCTATAAATTCGGGTTTGTTTTCTGCGATTTGCCCCATTTTTCTCCTATATTTGTAGAATATAAGAAATTTCTTTCTCTGCAAATTGCCGTACTTTTCTTGGCTAAATACGTGAATTTAAGCATATTTTGGTTCGGAGTGCTGCGTTATGCAAAATTAAATCCGATTGTATTGAGATTCTGGGCATTTCCGGTTACAATTTGCCTCATTATATTGTGCCGATTGGGAGCATTTTGCCTTTCTAACTTCCAACCGTTAATCAGTTCTATTTTGATAATTTGCCCGTTGATTTTAAATATGTCGACGCCACTTCCGGCCACAAGATTCCTAGCTATTTAAACCTTCCATTTACTCCAATAATTGCTTATATATTTGAGTCGTAATATTATTCAACACTCAAAAAGCTGTAATATGGATGTAGTAATTATAGACCGGGGAGCGTTCGATAAAATGATGTCATCCCTGGAAATAGCGGCAAAGAAAATCGACGAGGGTAGTAATCGGTACTCGAAGAAGAAGGAGATGCAGAATTGGCTCGAAGGGGATGAAGTGTGTGCAATACTTAATGTAACTAAACGTACTTTACAAACCTATCGAAGTAACGGCATGCTGCCATATACTCAGATCGGATATAAGATGTATTATCTGTCTGAGGATATACTAAACTTGATTGACAAATAAAATCCCCAGAAGGATGAAAAGCGAACTGATAACAAAGGATAGCGAGGTCGTTGCTTTATTCTGCTATACGCTCGATCGCATGGTAGCCAACGTCGAAGAAATGGTTGAGGATTGTAAACCTGCATTAAATGGAGAACGGTTTTTGACCGATAAAGAAATTTCCGAACGGCTCAAAGTAAGCCGCCGGACTCTTCAAGATTACCGGGATAATGGCCTTTTGCCCTATCATCAATTAGGTGGGAAGATTCTTTATAAGGAGTCAGATATAGAGAAGGTATTAAAAGAAAATTACAGACAAAGGCTTATTTAATGGCATATGGTTAATACTATACAACTTTATAATTTGAAATATTTAGAACACAACGACATTCAGACCATTCTGCAATTGGGCTAATGTTTTTGGGCATATGGGTAAGCAATTCCTTTGCAGGTATAACAAAAGGGGCAGCAATGGCAGTCTCTCTTTGTATATTTATTCCCGGCCAACAATAAAAGAAGTAATTATCGATATTTTTTAATGCAGTCTGCCATTCAGGTTTAGGTGCATAAAAACGGAATGATTCCAGATTAGATATTTTAGAAGCTTTTACCTCTATCTGAATTTTATCTCGTTCATTATCCATCTCTGAAAATCTTTTGCCTTTGATCGATAAAATATCAAACCCAAAAGTATTACTTATTCGCGCAGTCCACTTGACAAATGATTTTGCAGGACGATGTCCATCACTGTTAACTCGACTTATTTCATGGTCATATGTCAATTTCTCGCCAATATCCCCAATTGCCTTTTTCACCTCTTCTCTATAGTTCTCGTATTTGAGTAAAATATCATCCCACCATGCTAGAACGCTATCGTCTTCAAAGTTGAATAATTTGGCATTGTCTAACATAATAGTCCATTCTGGATCGCTATTACTCAAATACTCCTTGAATATTTCGGGATCAGGATCATAGAATATTAACCATTCAAAATTATGACATGAAATAATTTCCTTTAAGATTGCCCGCAATACATTGATATTGGGTTCATCGGTATCACATAATGGAATAAAAGATTCTCTGGATACTTGTGTAAGACTCAAATATCCTTTATCTATGCAGGTGAAATTATAGTAAATGCTTAGATTGATTCCTTCTTTTGCAGGAAACGATCCTCCTAGCTTTCCGGAATTTATTAAAAAGCTGTGTATTTTGTCAGGCTTTATTTTTTCGTGTCTGGATAGGAAATTTACTATATGTCAGGAGGCAATAATGTAACCAAAGCTGATAGGTTTATATTTCAAATTCTTGCTCATTGGTTATTGACATGCTTTTTTTATTACCTCGAAGTCTTTAATATCAATGCCTATTTCATCATCTTTAGGTATGTCTTCCGGATCATATGCTAATGAATGTAAGTATGGGTCTTCTAATACATCCCCCATAGCTTCTATCTTTTCATTCAATCGGTTGATTAATAATTCATCTATCGTATCTTCAGAAATCAATATTTCAACATTCGTCTCAACCCCTTCAGCGAGTCCTAGTCTATGGATCCTGTCGATTGACTGTAAGAAATACGCAGCATTAAAATTGCGATCTAAATATATAGCATAGTGACATATTCTGTGAAGACTTATTCCTTCGCCACATGCTTGAGGATTTGCTATCATAACACGACAGCTATCATCCTCGTGAGACTTCCTAATCCTCCCTTCTCTGAAAGACTCATCTTCATCTGATCCAGTAGGAATTCCCCCAAATATAGAAACAGGATTATAATCTTTGAATATTCTTTCCAAGATTTTTATATTGCGTACAAAATAAGACCAAATTAAAACTTTATTTTGTGGGCTTTCGCTTAATATTTCATTTACTCGTTCTTTTAAGTATTCAATCTTTACAGGCTTTTCATATTTACGAAAATCCTCTAGAAGTTCCCAATATTCTTTATTTAATGGAACAGGAACAATCTCATCGTCATAATCATCTTTAAGAGTAAGAAGCATAGGGTTGGTTGCGGCTTGTAGTAACTTTACAACACTGCGTCCAATTCGTCTAAAATTTTGAAGATTAGGCCTATCAATTCCCGCAATAATTCTTGCTGTTTCCGATTTGAAGAGCTTATGTAATTCTTCTTGTATCGGCCCCATTGGAATATATTTATAACTAATATTTGGATCTTTCAATCCCAACTCATTTTTAGTTGTCCTTACAAATAAGTTATCTATAGATTGATTAATTACTTTCAAACTATTCTCTGTATCAGACTGTATCTCAGGCACAATCTCTTGCCCTGGCCAAAGAAAATCAAACTGAGGCATTAGATCTAGATAACTCTGAGGCATAGGGGTTCCAGAAAGAATGTCCCTGCGCTTGGCCAAATCAGCGAGTTTAATAATCTGAGTATAACTTAAATTATTTAATCCGCTTTTTACTCTATGCGATTCGTCTAGAATCAGATGAATTTTATTATTTATAAAATAGGGAATTAATTGTGTGAGAGTTTTACGCAGCTTCTCGTAATTTACGAGAATAACATCTGGAGATAATGCATGCATATCATCAAAATTCATGATATCCATTTTTTGCAATCTGGCCACAGTTAATGGCTTTGTTTTAAAAATCTCTTTTATCTCATCCTCCCAAGAAATAAATGCATTAATAGGAGAGATTACAAAGAGCTTATCTACAATATCTCTTTGTTTTAAGACAGAATGAACTGCAAGTATAGTGGTGGTCTTTCTGGCTCCCGGCACAGAGAAATTAGCTCCATGACTAATATTCAGTAATTTTAGGGCGTCTCTCCTTTGTTCTGGTTTTAATGTCCTATCAAATTTTGCTTCTGATAGATATTTTTCAAAATCTTCAGATGCTATTAGATAAGATGATTTTCTTTCTTTTACACTTTTCTGATCTTCAATGATATCTCGAACAAGTTGTGTTGTAAGATTATCGAATTCTATTGAATAAGAAGTTCTTTTAAGAATATATGCAACATTGCTGATGCCTCTTCGTAATTCGAACCATGGAATAGTAAAAACCTGATTCTCATATGAAAAATCTTCTGAAAGAGTCGATAAATATAGCTTTAGGTCGTTTATCGCCCGATCATTCTTCTCATCAAGAACAATTGAACTAACTAAAGTATCTACGTCTATAGTAAAGCGGGCAATCATTGGGATTCATTAAGCAAAGAGTCAATATCTTTTAAAAGAGATGTAGAGACATGGATTATTTGATGTAATTTATTTTTTGTACTTTCAAGTTTGGCGGTATCTTTATATACGATTAGTCCTTGTAATTCACGTAATGCCTTACTTACACCATCATAAACTGCCTCTGTAGAAGTGCGTTCTTGATTCGCAGCTGAGACATCTGCTATTGCTTCAATTAATTTACTTGAATTATCTTCTGCATTACTTGGATTACTAAATTCGTCAGAATTATCTGTTTTATTTATTCCGATTAACTGATCTATAAGATCGCCAGATTGAGAGGTTTCGCTTTTTGCAGTTTCAGATTCTCCAGAAGCCGTTTCATTATTTTCTAGTAATCGTTTTTGGATTTGATCAAAATTCTTGATCAAGGCAGTTACATAATTATATAAACGCCCTTTTTCTGGACGAGATTCTATAAGAGTAAATACTTCATTTTGCAGTTTCTCTTGTTTTGTGTGATCTTTAGAGTATTTTTTTAATGACTTCTCCAATTGACGAAAAGCTTCTTCGGCATCATCTAGTTGCGAATAATCATATTGCCCCTTTATCCATTTCCATATTAAAAAAGAATCCACTAATTCTAGCATTCTTAGTTTCTTCTTTAATTCAGAGACCTCCATTCGAAGATTGTTCGCCAACTCTCTTTCTGAGAATTTTAGACTTTTGTCTTCGCGCCCTCTACGGATGTTTCTAAGTTCATTTATCCAATGATAATCCTCACGAAAATCTTGAGATATCTGTAATTGTTGTTCTAATGCATATATATCTTTAGGAGTGGCATCCTCTGGTAATACTATACATTCTATATATCTAGTATCAAGAGTCTTTAAAGCTGCCGTCCTTCTGTTACCATTGACTAAATATCCCTCAAAAGTAATGATACAAGGATCTTCTTGTTTGCGCTTACTTAAATCATCCAATAAGCCTTTAGAATGAATCATTTCCAATAAAATCTCTTCTTGAGATTTTTGAGCTGCATAAGATTCCGGATCAGCGAAATGATCTTCTCGTAAATTTCGTTTCTTTATATAAGCTAATTGTTGAATCTCAGTTCTTGAATTTTCTATTCGGGACATTAAATAGTCATGATCCAAACGAATTATTCTTCTATCTAAACGAGTATCTCCTTTCCAATGTTTTATCGGATAAGTAGGAGAGTTATTCTGTTCCGCACTCCGACACACAGTACGTATCTGCTCTATTCGGTCTGCTCTCGTTTTCATAATTATTGATTTGTTAACCCAATTGCTAAAATCGGAACAGTTATGATATCCTTATAAAGATTTAGCTCTCTTGCTAATCTATCATATCTAGCATAATTTGCACCTAATGTCTTTGATGCAGAGGGAGCCGGAACAATCATTACTCCTATTTCAATTTTTCCTTTATTATGCAAATGCATTAATTTAAGGATGTCAGCATATGTCCGCGCTACATTTCCAATTTGAAAGCAAACCCCTACACCATCTTTTACAAAATTTACGGTGAGATTGGAATTGTCTACTTTTACATTGTCTGCCCAACCTTTACTGTTGAATCCATTTCCAATGAGTTTTTTAATTTCGGAAGGTGATTTCTCTCCAAATAACACGCTAGGAATATCTACTATTTCAACAAGTTCAGGATATAGATTTTTTTCTGAACTAATTTGAAAGCATTCAAATGATCGTACTGGTCATATATTTTCATAGGTTCTCTTTTTTAAATTCTTCCGGCACTTCGGATAACTTGGATTGAGTATGGTCATATATAGGGGTTTCTATGGAGCGGAATTTTAATTGTCCATTCATAAAGTCCTCAATCCGTTTTACTCCTATTTCTCGGTATTTTTCAACACGCTCAATTCCAACGACATTTCTTTCATTTTTGAGACAAGCAAGGATTGTAGAACCTACACCTGCATACGGATATAACACCCAGTCTGATTCATCAGTAAGTGCCAGAAGGCATCTTTCTACTAATTCTATAGGATATTGACAAGGATGCTCTGTTTTTTCTTTGTGATTAGCTTTTACATTAGGGATATTCCATATTTCATTTTCCCAATCATGTAAAACTATATCCCAAATATCTGAAGGATTTTTCCCTTTAGGATTTCCAGAGTACTTTCCCTTATTCGGTCCTTTATAATGCTTCTTTCCTGGATATTTTGAAGGTACTCTTACTGGGTCTAAATTAAATGTATATTCACTGGAGTTTGTGAACCATAAAATTGTCTCATACCTCCCTGAAAATTTTTTGCTGGAATGTAGGCCGTGACCGAACTGCCAAATTATCCTATTCCGTAATTGTAATCCTCTGCTCTTGAAAATATTATAGTAAAATATATCTAGAGGGAAAACTTCTTCATCTTTAACGTAATTGCCTACTTGCCAACAGATACTTCCATTAGGGTGAAGCACTCTTATTAATTCATCAATTACTTCACTTTGTCTTTGAAGATATTTTTCTATTGATTCTTTAACTTCATATTCTTTTCCCACATTATACGGGGGAGAAGTAATTATCAGTTTAAATTTATCTGCTTCCAAGTTCCTTAAAGTTTCTAAAGAATCTCCTAATATATAATCGTATGTAGCCATTATTTAAGTATAAAGTTGGGCACAAAATTACTAAAACTTCTTGATTATCACACCTTAACTTTCATATATTTTCAAAATAGACATTCATTCCTATAACAAGAATGTCAAATGATTTTAGAAAATGATTGGATATAAATGTACATTAGAATGATCAGTTTCTTTAAAAAATTACTATTTTTACATAAAGTTCATTGGTACAATGCAATAGACTGAAAATTGGTGCAGAAATTTCGTGGGTCAAATCGTGGGACTACCGTTTTCAGGCTTTACAAAATACTGGTAATCAACGGAAAGTGCATAGGTTCATTTTCCGTCCATCCCGCTAAAGGTTATTTAGTAATAAGCGTTCAAAGAGCGCAAAAGGACATAAATAACTCATTATCAAGACAAAAACCTGAAATTCGACTGAATTTCAGGTTTTTTTATTCCCTCTCCCTGACATTCATTTTACACTTCTCAGACACATTCGAGCTACTTATAAGCCACCACTTTTAAAAGTGGTAGCTCGAAACGTAAAATGCTTATATTTAATTTATTAGATTGTCCGAACAAAGTCTCTGCCGTGTCCTGAAAAGGTACTTCAGAATAGTTTTCAACTACCTAATTTTGTGAATTATGAGCAGAAGTACATTTAAAGTGAGTTTCTATCTGAAAAAGAAAGAAATCGACAAAGAGGGCAAAGTCCCCGTAATGGTGAAATTAACAGTTAATTCCGATAAAAAGGAGTTTAGCGCCAAGCTCCGTGTCAAGCCTGAACTATGGAACGCCGAGACATATGGTGTATTAGGAAAATCCGCAGACACTCATACATCCAATACACAGCTAAATAACATCTCCAATACTCTAAATAAGCATTACCATGCCTTCCTTATGCAAGAGTATAAAATCACCCCCGAATTGCTGATAAACGCCTATAACGGGATATTGCCGAGCCTTATGCCGGAGAAGGAAAAATATTATTTCCTAAAAGACTTCCGCAATTACCTAAAAGAACGAGAAACCCTGATCGGTAAAGAGATTGTTCGGGCTACCTATACCAAAGAGAAGAACTCATATAATAGGTTCGAAGAATTTATCCAAAGAAAGAATTTATCGGAACGGGAACTGAATGAGTATCTGAGGATCAAAAAGCACGAGGAAGATAATAAACCCGTGGACTTCAAAATCTCTTAACTTTAAGGAACCTATCGACATCGAGTACGACAGGATCACTTTGGATATTATAATATCCTTTGAAAATTTCCTGAAAGGAGAAAAATGCAACTGTAACAACTCCGCTAAGAAACTTATTCAGATCATGAAACGGGTATTCTCTATGGGCAGGGCATCGGGCAAGTCCATTTACGATCCGTTCTTCTTCTATAAAATGAATTTGGATAGAGTGGATAGGGGATACCTCGAAATTGAGAAAGTAGAGAAGTTGATGAAACATAATTTCAATACCATACGATTAGAAGAAGTGAGGGATGCATTTATATTCTCCTGCTTCACAGGTATGTCATATTCCGATCTTGCCGATCAATTTGTTACTACTCAAATTAAAGGTTGGAATAAAGCACAAAAGATACCTACTGAGCTTCAACAATCATTTTACTTTTGACGCCGCTGAGCCAGCGTGCTGCCAGTCCGATAGTATACATATACAACACTACGTGTTGGAATAGAAATCCGGCGCAGATATTACGCGAAGGGTGTTCCTTTCCCGAAATGAGCAGGAAGTGCGGAGCTTTTGGAAGTGCCAAACCCTTGACTTGGTCGGCATTCACAACTTTGTAGGTAAGTCCCACATCAGGCAAAAGCGGCTCTAGAGTTGAAATGAACGCTTCAATTTGATCCAATGTTTCAGAAGGAAGAAGTGTTGCATCAAATTTTCGTGTCGACGCACGGGTAAAAATCGCTGAATACATTTGCTCATTCATCTCGAGGATCGACTGTTTTTTGTTATTGTCGTTTTCATAGTATTTTACGCTATTAACTTCTTGCTTGAAGGATTAGGTTTCAAGATTATATTTTGCTATTACACCTCTAATCATTCCTTTGTTTTGTACTTCATCCGTGGAATATTCGGGTGTAGTTACTACTATCACGTCTTCCGATGTGCTGACATCGACACTTCCTTTGAAAAGAACCTGACTGTCCGGATAGAAGTATGTTCCCTGGACAATGAAAGTATATTTGCCGGGAGCGACTTTATTTCCTTTGTCATCTGTTAAATCCCAAGTGTAAGTATGGTCGCCGGTGACCGGCGTAGCTCCTGAAAAAACATCTACTTGTTCTTTGCTCATATTCTGTGCATCAGCTTTTTCCACCCACTGCGGGGTACAGCCCGGACGGGAAACATATCCGCCTTCGGCAGTGAAACGTGTTACATAGAGTGTTTTTACAAGTTTCCCGGCATCGTCCTCGATCCAGACAGCGTATTGGTTGCTGCCCAGGCCGTCTTGACGTTCGAATGATACCATCACTTCGAGCTTGCCGTCGTTTTTTGAAAAGGCAATGTTTGCAAACATTATTGAAAAGAATGCTGTGAATAAAATTTTTGCTTTCATTTTCTATAAATCTTATTGGGTTATTACTATTTAAATGAACCATTATTTGTAAAGAATGGATGTCGTTTTCAATCATGATGTCTTCCTGTAACTCAGGACCGCCCAGAGGTTCGACAGCATTGCGAACCCCACAAGTACGGTATAATCTAACCAAAGGTCGGCGACGGTACTGGCTTTGAAGAATATGCTTCGCATTATTTTGATGAAATATCTTAGCGGATTGACGAGTGTTATTTTTTGGGCCCAGTCCGGCATACTGCTGACCGGGGTAAACAGTCCGCTCATCAAGATAAATATCATCATAAAGAAGAACATAACGAACATCGCCTGCTGCATGGTCGCCGAATAATTTGAGACCACGATTCCGAAACCGGACAACGCAATTACATAAACCACAAAGCCCGTATAAATGGCAAGAAGACTCCCCGCCGGGACTATCCCATACACCAGCCATGCAATAACAAGACTTAGTGTTAGTACGATCACCCCCATTATCCAGTAGGGTATAAGTTTGGCAAGGATAAATGTTATTTTGCCGACCGGAGTAACGTTGATCTGCTCGATGGTACCGGTTTCTTTTTCCATGACGATGTTCAACGCGGGAAGGAACCCGCATATAAGCGTCAGGAGCATAACCATAAATGCTGGAACCATGAATTTTTTATAGTCCATAGTTGGGTTATACCTGATATTGGGCACGACCTTCAGCGTGGCACTGCGCGGCTCGACAACAAGTGGCCTGCCGGTTTCCTTGGATAATTCTTCACCGAAGCCGGCAGTGATCTGTGAAAGGTAGGAACTGCCGAGTGAACCTTTAGTTCCGTTCACTGTATTTGCCGAGATCAATACCCGGGCGATGCCGCTGCGCATAAGGTCGCGTTCGAAATTATGCGGTATTTCCAGGATGATGTCGGCATCACCCTTTTCGATCAGCTCCATTGCCTGGTCATACGAACCGGAACTGCCGTACATCAGAAAATAGTCCGATGCAGTTGCCTTATTTACGAACCTGTGTGAGAAAGTAGAGTGGTCGTGATCCACAACGACAAGCTTCACGTTCTTGGTGATAAGATCGGCCGCCCACGGCGTGATCAGAAGCATCATTACAGGCATGAACAACACCAGCCGGGGCAGCAGGGAGTTGCGTATAAACTGCTTGATTTCTTTTTCGAGTAGATATTTGAGCATGGCTATTCGAGTCGGTTTTTAAAGAGTTTAAGGCTTACTGTTATCAAAACAGTCCCCATCACAGATAAGATGGCCAGTTCTTTCAATACGTATTCTACGGACAACCCCTGTATCATCAGTTTTTTGATCCCTTCGATATACCACCGTGCCGGGATTATGTTGGAGAGCCACTGAAGTATATTGGGCATATTCTCGATCGGGAATATCATTCCCGAGAAGACCATGACCGGCATCATAAGACCCATTGCCGAAGCGAGCATTGCGCTTACCTGATTCTGCACCAATGAAGATATCGTAATCCCGAGGGCGAGCGCAACGAAAATATAAAGAAGTGAAATTACGGAGATCCAGAAAATACTACCTGTAAGAGGGACTTTCAACACGAACACCGCAAGAAGTATTATCGTTACGACATTGAATGCCGAGATACAGAAATAAGGAACCACTTTAGCCAGGATGATGCTAATTGGCCGCATAGGGGATACCAGAAGCACCTCCATTGTTCCTCGCTCCTTTTCCCGGACGATAGAGATGGAGGTCATCATGGCGCATATGAGCATGAGGATAAGCCCCATTACGCCGGGAACAAAGTTGTACGCACTCTTCATCTGCGGATTGTACAGTAGTTTTACATCCGGTATGACCGTGAATCCCCCTCCGGCGGATGAGCCGGCAGAAAGTTCAGCCTGATAGGTGGCAAGTATCCCCGTGGTATAGGACGACATCATAGTTGCGGTATTGGGTTCGCTTCCGTCCACTATCAGCTGAACCGACGCCTCTCCGGTATGCATTAGGTTGTTCTCGAAATCTTCCCCGAACACCAGTGTAACATCAGCTTTGTTCTCCCTGAACAGCCTGTCTATATCAGCCGGACTTTGTACGATGTCCACTATGCTGAAGTAGGGGTTAGCGTCGAAGCGGTCGGTGATGAGCCTCGACAGGTTATCTTTTGAGGGTGCGTATACCGCAAGACGGACGTTGTTGACCTCGGTGGTTATGGCAAACCCGAACAGAATGACCAGCACAACAGGCATGGCAAGCAGGATCAGCATTGTACGGCGATCTCGAAAAATATGGAAGAACTCCTTTTTAACGAAGGCAAAAAACTGTTTCATCACTCAATCCCCCCGTTGCGCCTTGCGGGCGATCTTTGTGAATACTTCGTCCATGCTCTGTGCCGAATAGTGTTCTTTTAACCTTTTGGGTGAATCGAGTGCATCTATACGGCCATCGACCATGATTGATACCCGGTCACAATATTCAGCCTCATCCATATAGTGGGTCGTGACGAATACCGTTATCCCTCTTTCGGAGGCGTCATATATCAACTCCCAGAATTTACGGCGTGTGGCCGGGTCAACACCTCCAGTCGGCTCATCGAGGAACACGATCTTCGGGTTGTGGAAAATGGCGAGCGAGAAGGCCAGTTTCTGCTTCCAGCCAAGCGGAAGCGATTTGACAAGCGTGTTGCGCTCTTGTTCAAAATCCAGTTTGCGCAGCATCTCGTCTGTTCCATCGGCTATCTGCTTATCGGTCAAACCGTATATCCCGCCGAAGAGCCGGCTATTTTCCCATACTTTGAGGTCTTCATAGAGTGAGAACTTCTGACTCATGTAGCCGATATTCTTCTTTATATTTTCCTGTTGTCGGGAAATATCGAACCCTGCGACGGTTCCTTTACCTTCGGTCGGTTTGCTCAGGCCGCAGAGCATTCGCATCGCAGTTGTTTTTCCCGCACCGTTGGCCCCAAGGAATCCGAATATCTCACCTTGTCGTACATCGAACGTAATATGATCGACGGCGGTGAAACTTACGAATTTCTTGGTCAGTTTATCGGTATTTATAACAATATCCTTATCCATAGCTATTTCCCGGCGAGGAGCATATAGGCATCCTCTGTATTGGGTTTTATGGCTTCTACCCGCGCATCGGGGAAGCCTTCCTTATGAAGTATTTCACTCAACACATCCGGCGAAAAATCCGGTTCTACCGTCACATGATGCACGTCGCCGAATGCGAACGCCGTTTTAACCTGCGGCACTTCACGTAATCGCGTCAATATCTGCGGCATCCGGGAGCCTTCTACCGCCCAGATAGTTTCGGGATAAGAATCTATGATCCCCGCCGGCGTATCTATCGTCAGGAACAACCCTTCGTTTATAAGGGCGATACTGTCACAAAGGCTTGCCTCGTCCATGTACGGTGTGGATACAATGATGGCTATTCCCTGTTTTTTAAGCCTTCCAAGCATATCCCAGAACTCTTTGCGTGATACCGGATCGACACCGGTAGTAGGTTCATCGAGAAACAACACCTCCGGTTTATGTATAAGGGCGCAGCACAGAGCCAGCTTTTGTTTCATTCCGCCGGACAAAGCTCCTGCCCGGCGTTTCTTGAATGGCTCTATCTGCACATAGATATCCTTGATAAGATCGTAATTCTCCTGTACGGTGGTATTGAATACCGTGGCGAAAAAATTAAGGTTCTCTTCCACGGTGAGATCCTGATAAAGCGAGAATCTGCCCGGCATGTAGCCGACCTTTTTCCGTATCTCTTTATAATCGTTCACAACGTCGAGACCTACCACCTGTGCCGTCCCCCCGTCCGCGAGAATAAGGGTTGTCAGGATACGGAAAAGCGTAGTTTTCCCCGCACCGTCCGGTCCTATGATCCCGAAAAGTTCTCCTTGCGGTACATCGAAAGACACCCCTTTGAGGGCATGCACTTCACCGTAGGATTTTTCAATCCCGTTTACACCTATAGCATTCATTGGGCGTTGAAATTTATATCACCATACATGCCTATTTTGATATAGCCATCGTTGGGCACGGCTATTTTGATGGCATATACCAGATTCGCCCGTTCATCTTTGGTCTGTATCGTTCTTGGTGTGAACTCGGCCTGGTCTGAGATCCATGTTATCGTGCCATCATAACGGCGTGAATCCTTATCGCCAAGATCCGTAAATACGGTCACCTGCTGTTCTATTTTTATCTGCGAAAGTTGACCGTTAGTCACATAAGCACGCAGGATCATATTATCCAGATCGGCCACTTTGAATAATGGCATTCCGGTGGAAGTTAACTCTCCCTGCTCGACGTACTTAAGAAGCACAGTCCCGTCTATTGGACTTGTTATTATACTGCGCCGTATGCGGTCTTCGACCGCGGCGACCTGTGCCTCCACCCCTTGGGCCTCACCTGATATACTGCTGTTGCTGCTTTGCAAGGATTCCCGCTGGGCGGCAAGTTGCTCTTCAAGGACGGCTATGTTGGAGTTTATATCGTCCAGTTGTTTGGTATTGCCCGCATTGGCGTCAATAAGCCTTTGGGTACGATCCCTCTCCCGTTGCTGGGTGGCGATCTGCTGCTGTGTGGCAGCGACCTGCTGTGAAATGTAGAGGGTCCGGCTTTCGACGGCCTGCCGGTTAGCCAGAAGCTGCATCTTATTCAGATGTAGCTGCACGGTGTCCACAAGACCTACTTGTTCGCCGCTTCCAACCACATCACCCTCTTCGATGTTGAACCATTCGAGCCTCCCGGTAGCCTCGGATGAAACGATTATCTCGGTAGCTTCGAACGTCCCCGAGGCGTCGTAGTCATATTTGTTGCGGTTGCAGGACGAAAATGCGATTATCGCTGTGCAAATAATAAATATTTTTCTCATTGCTACTCGTTTGTAAGGTTCTTGATTTCGTATGCAGTCTGGATAACTTCGATCTCGTGCACCGCTTTATTGACTTTCGCGTTCTGCTCTGCCAGCATATCCCGCATAAGGTCGGTAACGCTGATAGTCCCGTTCTCCAGTTTAGCTTCCGAAGCGCGGACTATGTTCGAACGCATACGGATTATCTCATCGTCGTCGGCCATTATCTGACGGTATTTATCGTATTGTGAACGGAGTTGGGTTTGCTGGAGATCGTTGTTGAAAAGGAATGTTTCGCGTTGCACTTCCACGCTTCGGATGCCGTTATCTATTTTCATCAGGTTGTTGCGCCGAGTGTAATAGTTGCCGAAGTTCCATGACAGACGCACCCCGCCTATGGCAAACGCTTTGAACTTGTCGTCGAACATATTAAGGCCTGGTTTGCCGTACCCCCCCTGTACAAATACCCCGAATTGTGGCATATTGGATGCTTTCACAGCGAATCGCTGGGCATTAAACTGGGATCGCTGGGCATCGTACAGCGCCATCTCCGGCCGGTTCACCGCTTCTGCTGTCCCCAGTCTTGTGAACACCTGCGGTTTCTCCAGTCGTGTTTGTTCATCGAGAGGAAGCCCGATAAAAGCAGAAAGCATATTTATATATGCCGTCCTGTTAGATATTAACTGCGTGCGGTTTTGTCCGGCGGTAAGCTGCTCCACCCGGACGGCATCCACGTCCGACTGATTTACCACACCGTTGTCCATATAACTGACGGTGCGCAGGTAATTAACCTCGAGGTCCGCGAGGTAGATATCGCTCAGCGATATCTGTTGGTCGAGTAGTAGTATACCGAAAAAAAGATTGTTTATCCTCTCTTTTATACCGTACATATTTACCTCGAACTGCGACCTTTCCACCTCCGACTGTGCCCGGATCGCTTCTCTGTTGGCTCTGGTGACTCCTCCGTCCCAGATGGACTGCGACACCTCCGCGAGAATCTGGTACTGGTCCTTTGCGAGGGTCGGAATATCATAGCCGGGGATCGAGATCGGGACACTTGTAACGTCAGTCTGGTAGGTCGCTTTACTGGAAAGAGAGAACTGCGGCAGATAAGCCTTCGATACGTTAGCCAGGTCATACTGCTCACTCAGGTTTATAAGTCCGTATTGCTGTATGAGTGGGTAGTTCTCTCTGGCCGACTCGTAGCATTGCTCAATCGTGAGCTGCCCGAACGAACAAAAACTTTTTGCACTCAACAGAAGAGCGACTAAAATAATTTTCAACCACCTCATGGTCTTAAGCTGTTTAAAATAGTAACCACGACCTCTTGCTTCCGGTCATCTAAAAGATACCTAATCCCTTCGTCGTCATAATTCCATAAATGGGCATAGACCGGTTTTATCAGATAGGGGAACGCATTAAGCGAGATCACGTTAAGAATAAGCTGAGGTAGTGATACGGGTCTTATACGGCCTGCCTCTATCGCTTTGCGCAGATCACTTTCGAACATGATCCATGTCTGCCGGGGGGTAAGTTCCAATTCGGCAGTCAGGTTTTCCAACATTTCAGGATGGCGGCTAAACTCATTTATAAAGAACAGCGCCATTCCAGGATTCTCCCTTACCACATCGTAGTGAAGTTCGATAAGATGTGTGAGTTTATCCTCGAAATTTCCTTCTCCGGGTCTAGGACACGCGAAATTCTTAAATACCTTTTGTATCTTACCTCCGAGTACCGCATAAAACAGTTTTTCTTTTGTCCGAAAATAATAATGTACCAAAGCCTGCTTACATCCGGCCACTTTAGCAATCTCTACCGTAGTAGTTAAATCAAATCCATTTCTAAGGAACAAATATTCTGCAGCCTGAAGAATTTTCTCCTCCATGTTCTGTTCAGCTACTTTTGGCTTTTTATCCTTTTCCGTATTGCTCATGTATATTTCAGACTTGTAATAAAGTAAATTATTCTTATTAATAGTACTATTAAGTATAGTTAATAAATATTCAAATTTAAGTAAAATACAAATACTATGCAACTTTTTTTTTGTAAATTATGATTTGATAGTTTTTCTGGCCGTCAAGATAGGCTCTGCATATTTATTCTAACTATATCGAATAACCCGTCCTCTCCCAATTACTGATCATTTGGGCATACCCATCATATTTCATCTTCCCTGCTCTGAGTACTTAACTGTTATGACTGAAAACCTACTCTTATATGGAAGATTTTAAGTTCGATGTTTCATAATGGCTAACTTGCGCCATCTGTTTTGGTGATTGGTTGGACTGGCCGATAGAGAGGAATTCGTCAAAATATTACCTACACAACAAAGGGGTTATATTAACGGAATAAACTTACCATCCAGCGCAATTTTTGATTATCTTTCGATATAAAACGACCTATATGAAACGTAATATCTTCACATTAATGACCTTTACGGCACTTTGTTTTATTGCTCTTTCTGCCGAAGCCCAGCCACGCGGAGGACGCGGAGGCGGAATGGTGGATAAAAGCGGTGACGTGATTTTACAAAACCTCATAGAAGAGAATGTCCCGAAATTCGAGCAGTTTACCTACTCGGAACAGGAGAACGGCAACACCATGCAATACAACCTCTTTATTCCCCGGGATTACGACGGAAGCCAGAACTATCCACTTGTAATGTTCATAGCCGATGCCAGCACCGTCGGCAAAGATGTAACCGTACCCCTTACTCAAGGTTACGGCGCTTTGGTATGGGTAACGGAAGAGGACCAGAGAAAGCATCCGTGTTTCGTGGTTGTCCCGCAATATACGACCGTCACGGTCGGGGATAATGGCAGCACCTCATACGAGGTAGATATGACCATCCGTCTTCTCGACCAGGTGGTGAAACATTACAGTATCGACCCCAACCGGATATATACCACAGGCCAGTCGATGGGAGGAATGATGTCGCTCTATTTTAATATCGCCTATCCGGATCTGTTCGCCGCGTCCGTTTTTGTCTCCTGTCAGTGGGATATCACCGGCATGGGCGGATTCGCTGACCATAAGTTTTTCTATATCGTCGCTGCCGGGGACGAGAAGGCGCCCAAAGGAATGGCTGCCCTCGGTGAGGTATTGGAGAAAGAAGCCGCGTGCGTAACCAAAGCGGAATGGAGCGCTAAACTTCCGGAAGGAGAACAGAACTGCCTAGTAGAACAGATGTTGGAGAAAGGATGCGACCACAATTTCATTACCTTTACGTTGGGAAGTGTTCAACCGGAAGACGGCAGTGGCATGGAACACATGAACTCGTTCGATTACGCCTATAAACTCAGTGCCGTCCGCGACTGGCTGTTCAGACAATCAAAGTAAACCTTAAAATATAGTTTTATGGAAAATATCAAATTACCCGTCCCCAATAAAAACGGCGGGGCAACTATTCAGGAAGCGTTTGCCAACAGGAAGTCTTACCGCGGCGGAATATCCGGGCGCAAACTCTCAGATCAGCAGCTATCCGACCTTCTTTGGTCGGCCAACGGGATTAACCGCCCCGACGGATACCGCACCGCGGCATCGGCAATCAACGGCAGGGATATAGATATTTACGCCTTAACGGAACAAGCGGTCTATAAATACAATCCGGACAATCACGAACTTGTATGTATTGTCGAAGGTGACCACAGACACGCAACATCGGGAGGACAAGAGTTCGTTAATATCGTGCCTGTCGTGCTGGTTCTCGTATCTGATTCCGATCACTTCCTGTCTGCCGAAAAGAACTATCCCGGAGTGGATTTCACTCCGTTCCGTTCGTCGTGGGCGGAGATGGACGCAGGGATCGTCAGCCAGAACATAAACCTGCATTGCGCAGGAAACGGATTGGCCACAATAACCCGTGCGTTTATGGATAAGACCGCATTGAAGGAAATTTTAAAACTGAAAGATACCCAGATACCTCTGCTTAATAATGCGGTAGGGTTCCCTGAGTGATCCGGTTAAGGTTAATATCAAACGGGCAGTTTATTCTACCCGTTTTTTTATTTTTGGTGAACAGTATTAACGCTTAGCGTATTAAACATAAAAAGCTTATCGAAAGATACGTCTTTGTTTCCGTATGCCTTTATTACCTCAACACCTCTCTACTTATGGCATAGTGTGCCCTCGGGCTGTTTACCGGTGAATTGGGTACTGTACGGATTATAATCTACAATACGGACTTCAACAAATTGATAAAGCATCTGCCCAATGCCCCATCTTCCCGGATACCACACACAGGCGTTCTTAGGACTATTCTTTCTACGTTTCATTAGTAATCCCAGTCTTATATGCGTTTGATTCGTTCTTTACCTGATCGGTCATTAATTCGCCGAGGACCATGATATTGCCGCCACGATGCCGTCGATTTTCTGCGATGACTCTTATTTTTCCGGTTGATATTGCCTCCGATTCGACCTTGACAGCGGTCTAGGCAAGCATCCACCGCAGCGTCGGATTCCCGAAATACTCCATCTCCCCGGTCAATACCAGAGCTTCGAACTGCTTTGTCCCTGACAAATAGAGACAAAGTGGCTAAAGCAGTTTCCGCCGCAGGACAATAATGGATTGCTACCGATTCCCACACTTATATATATTATATTTGCATTGAAAACCATGTAATATGAATAAAAATTCTATAAATCCTGATTTTATTAATTTAACACTGGAAAATCTTGCCGAACAACATTTATGCTGTATAATCCGCAGTAAAAAGCCTCATCCGGGTGTTGAAGCAAAACGGCAATGGCTGTCGGGTAGGCTGAAAGAGGGACATGTCTTCCGTAAGTTAAATGAAAATGCTGCGGTTTTTATCGAATATTCACCCCTTGAAACAGCCTGGGTTCCCATAATTGGTAACAACTATTATTATATTTATTGCTTGTGGGTCTCCGGGAGTAATCATAAAGGGGAAGGGTATGGTAAATCGCTTATGGAATACTGTATAACTGATGCCAAAGAAAAAGGTAAATCCGGAGTTTGTATGCTCGGAGCGAAAAAACAGAAGGCTTGGCTTTCAAGCCAATCATTTGCAAAGAAGTTTGGTTTCGAGGTAGTCGATAATACCGATAACGGATATGAATTGCTTGCACTATCCTTCGACGGAACTACGCCGAAGTTCGCACAAAATGTTAAAATGCAAGAAATTCAAAGCAAATGTCTAACTATTTATTACGGCATGCAGTGTCCATATATCCGACAAACCATCGATATGGTAAAACAGTATTGCGAAACTAACGGCGTTCCTGTGACTTTAATTCTGGTAGATACTCTGCAAAAAGCAAAGGAACTCCCTTATGTTTTTAATAATTGGGCTGTATTTTATAAAGGAAAATTCGAAACAGTTAACTTGCTGGATGTCAGTTATCTAAAGAGAATACTAAGAAAATAATAATTACGACGCCTTATTATGGCATAGATAAATTAGTGAGCTTAGCTTTTAGATGATCTATATTGTTTTTTTATAAAAAATCCTATTTTTGTAAATGAATAAGCCAAAAATGAGAAGTTCATTGTACAAAAATAAACTGCCGGATCCGACATTGACGGATAAAAGGAAAACTACAAAAGAGCCAGACGTGAACCGTCTGGCTCTTTTCTTTATTAAATAATATTTTGATGGAAATTGTAATAGGGGAGTATCAGGGCAATAAAAACTGAGGAGAGATCTGTAATGCCCAATTTACTACCTTCAAAAACTTTAATTTAAGATATAATTTTAAAAATCATGGAATCATTACCGAGAAAACGACGCGAAGAAGAAATATATAAAGTTACTCTCATAGGAAGTGTTGTAAATTTCGTTCTTCTTTTAGCCAAATTTACCGCCGGAATTTTTGGCCGAAGTGCAGCAATGATTGCGGATGCGGTTCACTCATTATCTGACTTTGTTACGGATGCCATCGTTATAGTCTTAGTCAGAATATCAGGCAAACCGGAAGACGAAAATCACAGATATGGACATGGTAAATTCGAGACATTCGCCACTTTTTTTATCGGCATTATTCTTCTTGGTGTCGGGATATTGATCGGATATAATGCTGTTGTTAAAATCATAGTCGTAGTGAAAGGTGCACAACTTGAGAGCCCAGGTATGATAGCATTCTGGGCGGCAATTATTTCCATTATAGCCAAAGAGATTCTATACCGTTATACTGTTAGAAAAGGGAAGAAACTGAATTCCGATGCTGTGATTGCAAACGGATGGCATCATCGCAGCGATGCATATTCTTCTATCGGAACTGCAATCGGTATAGGTGGCGCCATATTTCTCGGAGAGAAATGGATAATCCTTGATCCTCTTGCCGCTTTTGTAGTGAGTGTTTTTATCGTTAAATCAGCTTTCCAGTTGATGAAATCACCATTTGATGAATTGACTGAAAAAACAATCCCGGAAGAGATTGAAAATAGGATAGTTCAGATAGTGGATAGTTTCGACGGAGTAAGCAATCTTCATAATCTCCATACCCGCAAAATCGGGACTATAGATGCAATTGAGTTTCATATAAGAATGAATGGGATGATTACAATTGAACAAGCTCATCGAATAATAACCGAAATAGAAAAACGATTAAAGGAGGAGTTCGGTGCCGATACCCATATTATGATACATCCGGAACCGTTGAAGAACTCTTTTGAAACATCATCTTTATAGGCTCTTTTTTATTTGTTATAATATGAATGACAATATCAGATCATATCAGGCTGCCCGTGTGCAGGCGGTAATTGAAGAGTTATTGACACATCATAGGGTTCTTGGTAGGAAGATATGCTTAATGACAGCGATATAGTTATATTAGTTATTACTGATAATGGTTGTCACAAGAAATAAGAATTAAATTGACTCAACGGTTAATGGCTAATCTACGGAAGCCCGGATCTATATATATGAGGCCTCTTGAAGTAACCGATAATCAATCGGAATGATATTGTACCATGGAAATTTCCTCTTCAAT
The DNA here is from genome assembly GCA_021201795.1 of Rikenellaceae bacterium. GTDB lineage: Bacteria > Bacteroidota > Bacteroidia > Bacteroidales > Rikenellaceae > JAJBUQ01. The sequence goes on along the minus strand of JAJQEF010000041.1, from coordinate 21,343 downwards.
GCGGCTACATGTACGGATATTGGTTAAGAGGATGTATTCCTTTGCTGTAAGAAAGATGAAGGAAACCGTTTCTTTGTTTGGAGAGGATATTATTTTTAAAATATGTATTGTAATAATTTTGCCCTCATCAGTAATAAGATGGTGAAAATGTTGATTATAAGATATCAATAATTACATTGTTAATGTTTTAATAATTAAAATATTGTAATATTAACTAAAAATTATATTAAATATTTATGGAATAACTAAAAAAATACCTATATTTACCCTACAAAAAAACTATGAACCCCTTTTATGAAGCCCCAAACTACTACTGACAGCCAGTGGAATGTTGCTTTATATTCTCCGGAAAGCAATACATTGGCGGAACGCTTGAAATATTCCTTTAATTTAATTGAGAAAAAAAATTTCCAATCTTTATCCAATCTATTAAGGGCTGAGGTTGTTGATTCCATAGTAATCTACTATTCTACACAATCAGAGGAACTTATATCTCCAATTAAGATTTTAAAAAATAGCTTTATGACTGTGCCCACCATAGTTATATTGGAAGAAAAAAATCTTGAAACTGCCCGGTTATTGGGAGAATGGGGAATTGAAAAAGTTATCAGCATTCAGGATATCGATATGGTCTGTAAAGAAGTTACCTATCTTATTTCTCAAAATAATAATTCTCTCACTCTTGCGGAAATAGCAATTCAAAAAGACCATGATTCTTATTCAGAACTACTCAAAAAATGTCTGCATTTAATTGAGAATATGTACGTTAGTATAATGAAAGTTTCAACGCTTTCTGAAATGCTTGATGTGTCGGATTCTGTGTTAACCCGGGAATTTCAGCGTTTTCAACTTTTACCTCCTAAAAAAATTTTATTGATTTTAAAGGTTAAGCATGCAGAAAAATTGATGACTAATGATGGGCTTAATATGAATGAAGTCGCTAAATTATCAGGGTTCTCTAATATCAAAAGAATGACTGAATGCTTTCATCGGGTTTTTGGACATTCTCCGGGAAGCCATAAGATGAGTTTAAATGCCCGTAAGCTTCAACATGATTTGTCATTATAAAAACCGGTTTTTCCTTATGAATAATGCTATTTTTAACCAATAATTCCTATATTACATTTTTAACTTAAGTGTAATTTAATAAAATAATTAAATAGATCAGCAGCTTATTTATTGGTTTTATAAAATTTAGATACAATATGGTAGAAATACTGAAAAATATATTTGTTTAAGATGGATAGAGTAGTTTCGAACGAAGAAAAACGAAAAAAAGGAGGAAGTCGCTGATTAAAATCCTGGGTGTTCTTGCTGGTGTGGTGATTATAATATGGGTTATCAGCCTTTTTTTGAAAGAGAGCCTGAGTTAGAGGTCATTGTTAATCGGGAATGCAGACAATGGTACTATTGAATTTACGGTGTCTGCTTCCGGTAAACTTACACCCTTGAATGAAGAAATAGTAGTTTCTCCGGTAAGCAGCAGGATACTGGAGGTATACAAAAAACCTGGGGACAGTATTTTTGCTGGCGAACCGCTTCTTAAACTAGATCTCACTTCTGTAGAAACAGAATATAACCAAAAACTTGATGAATATGAGGTTCTTAAAAGCCAGGAAATACAGGTTCGGGTAAATCTGGAAAATTCTCTTTCGGAATTAAATATGCAACTTAAATTAAAGGAAATGCAGGTAAAACAACTTCAGGCCGATCTGGAGTCGGAAAAATATCTGTTATCTATAGGTGCCGGTACAGAAGATAAAGTACGCAGGGCAGAGTTAAATTATGAAGAAGCGCAATTATATTACCAACAGTTGGTTCAAAAAATAGAGAATGAAAGAAAACACGCTGAGGCGGAATTACAGATAAAAAGGCTCGGACTGAATATTTTTGAAAGAACCCTTTCAGAAAGAGCGCGATTATTAAAGAATGCCCGCGTTCTTTCGCCTAAAACTGCAATTCTTACATTTATTCTTGACCAAATAGGAACTCAGATTTCGGATGGAACGCAGTTAGCAATTATTTCCGACCTTTCGAGTTTTAAAGTCGAATGTGAAATTGCCGATGGACACAGGGAAAAAATTTCTCCTGGTGCCAAAGCGTTAATATCCATTGGTAATATCCGACAGAATGGGACCATTGTCTCCGTTACTCCTTCAGTAACCAATGGGCTTATAAATTTTACCGTTATCCCTGAAGATTCCTCTCATCCCGGTTTACGGGGAGGGTTGAGTGCCGATGTCAATATTTTCTATGGTATAGTGGACGATGTTGTGCGAATCCCTAATTCACGTTTTATAAACTTAATGGAAGGCGACGCTTTTTTATGGGTGATCGAGGGACGAAAAGCGGTTAAACGCAGAGTTACATTAGGTAAGGCAAGTTTTGAATATGTAGAGGTTATACACGGACTGAAGCCTGGGGAGCGTGTTATATTATCAGATATGGAACGATATAGAAATAAAAACGAAGTATTAATCAAATAACTAATTTCCAATGTCATTAATAGAAATCAAAGGTGTTACTAAAATATATCGTACATGGGATGTCGAAACCGTAGCATTAGAAAATGTAAACCTAGATGTTGAAAAAGGGGAGTTTTTATCCATCATGGGACCGTCCGGATGTGGTAAAAGTACAATGCTGAATGTCTTAGGACTTTTTGATGTGGCTAATGAGGGTGAAATAATAATTGACGGTATTGAAACGAATCAGATGAAAGAGGCACAGCTCGCAGAGTTCAGAAATAAAACACTTGGATTTATTTTCCAAAGTTTCCATTTGATTAATTCGCTAAATGTTCTTGATAATGTAGAATTACCTCTTTCATATCGAAAGGTCAGCAGTAAACAGCGTCGTGAAATGGCCTTAGAAGTGCTTGATAAAGTAGGGTTGTCGCATAGGTTAAAGCATTATCCAACACAAATTTCCGGAGGACAGTGTCAACGTGTTGCGATCGCCAGGGCTATCGTTGGAGCTCCGAAAATTTTTCTTGCGGATGAACCGACAGGAAATTTAGATAGTCAAATGGGTGCTGAAATTATGGGGATCCTCCATAGTCTTAATAAAGAGGGTTCTACTATTATTATGGTTACGCATGACGATGAATTAGCGAAGGAAACTTCCCGCACAGTGCGTTTTTTAGATGGAAGAAGAATAGAATAATCCACTGATTTATGCATAAGGTTTATATTAAACAAGCATGGCAAATGCTGAAACAAAATAAGTTTATCAGCATCATTGCAATAATGGGTACCGCATTGGCAATTGGCATTATAATGACAATTATTGTTACGGACGAAGTTAAAAATATCAGCATTGCACCTGAGATTAATCGTAATAGAACGATGTATCTTAAATCACAATATTTATTCAGTGAATCCTCTACCGGAGGAAGACTCAGAGGAGGAAATATAAACTATGAACTTGCAAAGGAATATCTCTTTACTCTCCGTACTCCGGAATATATTTCATTCGTAAATGAAAATAATCCTTAGTCCACTTCCATGCTAGTCAATCGTCAAGGTACTAAAAAAAACTATTGATGCAGCGGTTCGTACTACGGATGATTCTTATTGGAAAATTATGTCTTTTTCTTTTGTGGAAGGGAGGCCATTCGATAAAGAGGAGTATGAGTCGGGCGTCCAGGTTGCCGTTGTTTCCGAGAGTATGGCTGAAAAAATTTTCTCAGGCGAAAATCCAATAGGAAAGATTATAGAAATAACATTTATTCCTTTTCGTATAATTGGTATCGTCCGGGATGTTTCTCCAATATTCACTGAAGCGGCGGGAGATATTTGGGTCCCTGTAACTTCATCAAGTGATTTTCAGCGGAAAGGAGGAATTATTATGTTGCAGGCATATAATAAAAAAGATTTTCCGGCAATAATCAGTGAAATACGTGAAGTTGAAAGAAAGCATGATATTGTTAATGAGTCAAGCAAAATTTACTTGCAAGGGCCATTTTCACGAAATAATTATGTAATTGATATTTCGTCTAAAAATATTGATGAGGAAACCGATATAATCCGTAGTGAACGGCAAAAAACCATTATTTTGTTTTGCCTTTTATTATTAGTTCCTGCAGTTAATCTTGCGAGCTTCAGTGTATCGCGTATAAAAAAGAGAATGATGGAAATCGGTGTGAGAAAAGCATTTGGTGCGAAACGTCATGTTATTTTATTCCAGATTCTTTATGAAAATATGCTAACTTCTTTAATAGGAGGGGTGATAGGACTTTTACTCTCTTATCTTATAATCTTTAGTTTAAGACATTGGCTTCTGGGGATTCCTGCCGACGGAACAATCCCTGTAAGTGCCTTATTTTCCTGGCCTGTAATTATTTCTGTTTTTCTGTTCAGTATTGTGTTAAATATTTTATCGGCAGGAATACCGGCATATAAGGCATCAAAACTTGAAATTGTAAATTCTATAACCCAAAACGATAATTAGTTATGCTTCAACACATATTAAAAATAATTTGGAAAGAACGTAAGACCAATTTATGGATCATTTTGGAATATGTACTGATTTTCTGTGTATTGTGGTTCTGCTGTGATTACATTTCTTCGATTTATCAGACATACAAATCTAATCCCGGATTTGATTATTCGGATACTTATCAGATAAAAGTTCAACAAAAACCGGGTGGGGATTACGACCGTTATGGTATTGCCATGACTTTTTTAGATAGAATTAAGCGACATAGGAATGTGGAAGCCGTTACTATCGGGATGGGGATGCCTTACGGTAATTATAACATGCAGGTAGCTGTTTCTGTAAATGAAGACGCCATTAGTTATCCTGTTCATAAAGCATCTGTAACTCCGGAATTTTTTGACGTATTTAAAATTCCTATTGTATCCGGAAAGATATTCGACTGGCCTTATGAGGGTGAGAATCCTCCTGTAGTCCTAACTGCATATAAAAATGATTACTTTGATGGAGGCTGGTCGGAAAATACATCAATACCGATGAGTCACATAAAATACCTTGTAGAACCACAGGAAACCGATAGTATTGTTATGAATATTGTTGGTACCACAGGACGGATCATTGATACCTATAGATTGGATAATGGAATGGTAAGTACGGCTTATGTCCCATTATTCCGTTCTGATGTCAATCTTGGCCGTAATCAGATTGTTGTACGTGTGAAACCGGGGACAGATAAGTTTTTCCCCGAACGTTTCAGGGAGGAAGTGGCGGAACAATTAAGTATCGATCCTTATTATCTTGCTTCCATCGAGTCTATGAACAGTGTCCGTAATGCCATGGCTGAAAATGTCGGTATTACCGGGAAGCTTAACAGTACTTATTCCGTAACCATATTTCTTATAATAAATGTTTTTATAGGTATCCTCGGAACTTTTTGGTTTAGGGTTCAGGTGCGAAAAAGCGAAATCGGTTTACGCAGGGCCATTGGTGTCTCTAAATCCCGGATCAGTATTATGATGATTTCAGAGACTCTTATTCTTCTTTCTATTTCTTCTGTCATAGGATTGGGAATATGTTTGATTTTGTCTGCCGGTGGGGTGATCGAGGCGCTGAACGTACCGATGATCGATAGGAATGTATGGAAAATAGGTTGGACACAGGATTTATTGAATTTCATAGTTACTTTCGGTTTCTTAACTATTCTTTCTATTGGAGCGGTATTATACCCTGCATTATCAGCTGCCTCAACTCAACCAGTGGATGTTTTACGAAGTGAATAATATGAAAAGAATCCGATATATTTTGTTTTTTTTCAGTTTTTTACTCCGTTTCGTTAACTTCTTATGCTCAGAATGATACAATAAGACTGACAATTGAAGATGCTATCGCGATTGGGGAGAGGAACTCTGTTAATTCCGTGGTAGTTAAAAATGAATTTATTGCAGCATATTGGAGTTTTCGTACATATAAAACTGAATTATTGCCTGAGATAGTTTTAACAGGAACATTGCCGTACTATTCCAAATCCTATAATATGTTTCAGAATAGTGATGGTACATATACATATGTAAGCAATAATTATAATACTGTTAATGCAGGACTGAAAATTTCCCAGAATATCCCGTGGACAGGCGGTAAAGTGACAGTGCAAAGTAATTTTGAACGTCTTCATCAAAATGGCCAAACTTATCCCAATAGGTATAAAACAGTACCTATCTCTGGAACACTCGAGCAGCCTTTATTTGGTTTTAACAGGGTTAAATGGTTACAACGTATAGAACCTATTGCTTTCGAGAAAGCACAGAAGAAATTAATAAGCGACAAAGAGGATGTTATTTTGCAGATTATTGATCTTTATTTTAATTTTTTTCTTGGAAAAATTAATTTGGATATAGCACAGCAAAATAAGGCTAACGCAGAGAGATTATATGCGATTGCGGAAGCGCGCTTTGAGATGGGACAACTGTCCGAAGTTGAGTTACTGCAAATGAAGAACTCCTTGCTGAGTGCGATATCCTCCCTTACTGATATGAAGGCATCGCTCGATTCCCGTATGTTCAGGTTGTGTTCTTTTCTTGGTTTAGAAGAAGGAGTGGTAATAGAACCTGTAACTCCGGAATTTGATTATGAAAATCTTCCACAACTTGATTATCAGGAGGTATTGAGACTTGCCCGGAAAAATAATTATTTTACTCAAAATATTCAGCGTCGTATTCTGGAGGCGTCACGCAGTGTCAGTCAGGCACGATCGGACCGGTGGAATGTTACTTTATACGCTTCTTTCGGTTATTCGGCTCGTGAGAACACATTCAATCAGGCTTTCAATTCGAATAATTGGAGGGATGACCAGGTTATAAATGTAGGTATCAGTGTACCTATATTAGATTGGGGAAAAGGTAAGGCCAAATTAAAAGTAGCCGAATCAAATAAAGAAGTTGTTCAGTCCAGGATAGAGAAGGAAAAAATAGATTTTAATCAGAACATTTTTTTATACGTAAATTATTTTAACAACCAACCGGGACAATTGAGGTTAGCTAAGGAGATGGATGAGATTGCAGCAAAAAGATATGCGACTACTGTCGAGGCGTTCGTGCACGGGCAGATGGATATTCTCAATCTTAATGATGCGCAATCCAATAAAGACTCCGCACGGCGTAAGTATATCGAAGAAATGTTTTTGATCTGGTCCTATTATTATCAGATTCGCAGCCTTACATTGTATGATTTCATTGCAGACAGTCCGATAGACATAGAATATCCTATTCAATAAATATTCCTATAAAGTTTTATAGACATAAAATTAGCCGCCTTTCATAGGGCGGCTAATTTTATGTGTTACTGTAAGACAGGTCGTGACTCCGGTTTTATTTTGTAATCGTAATTTAATTGTATATAATCCTTCTCGAATAATTCACGGCATTTTCCCACAATAGTATTAACAGCGGCATCGTATGTTGAAAAATTATCTTTCCACATATTAATCAGTTCCTGAATTGTTTTTTGCCCATCAATTTCTTGTAGGAAAGATATCATATTTTCATCCTCGTCAAGAATAAGTTTTTCTCTAAAATATAATTTGTTAGATTGTTTATCTGTATTAAGGGCCAAATGTCTATTCCGGAATGGCCTACAGTCTAAAATGGATTTATCATCATCAATAGGAAAAAGAACAAGATCCGGATTTTGCTTATAAGCTTTTTTTATCCTATAAACAAAGCAACCCCCATCGCAACCTTTTTTGAGATATTCGCACTCTTTACATTCTTCGTAAGCATAAAGATTTTTCAGCAATTGGACTCTTCTTGTAAAGTATCTTTCCATATCCTTCTCTCCTTCAAACTCGGATATATTTTTTTGAAGTACGGAATATAGTCCATAACATCTCCATGCTAAACCGTCTGGAGCTATGTCTACCGGGGAAGAATTGCTGCATCCGAATTTTAAAGAATGATTGATAAGTAAATCGTTGAGTTCGTTCTTGTCGTAATGGCATGGTTGTATATAGTTGCAATCCCCATGGACAGTTAATCCTCTCGCAGCGCCTTCTTTGTGCATTTTGTATACTAGACCGGCAATTTTTTCGAATTGAGATTCCAGTCGGTCTACTTCATTGGAAATATTGGGTGCGGCAACACTCCACCTTATTTTTTTAATTCCGAACTTTTCCGCCAATTCAAAAAGATATTCGTAATCAAAATCTTCTTTATATATAGTAAATCCGAGTGTGCACATAAGTGGATTTACTAAACTGATATTGTCGCAAATTTTTTGTAACTCGTTATTTTTATAAAAAGAAGGATGTAGAATGTTAAATAAATAAGAAAACCTTACTTGAAACTTAACTGGAAGTTTAAGCATAAAATTACGAAATGATTCCGGCCATACACCATTTGTCATCATCATTATATTATAACCTGAGTTAAGCAGAGCCTGGGTCATTTCTGTAATATTAGGTGTCAGACTGGGTTCGCCGCCGCAGAATCTGAATGTTTTGCTACCTATAAATGAACTTATTTTCCATGTTTTCATAGGATCAAAAACCACGGCTTTCTGTTCGTTATTTTCAGATGCAAAACAAAATGGACATTGTATGTTGCAGGTATTAGTGAGAATTATATTAGCCATACCTTTACTAGTTTAAATGATTGAAAATACAATCTACTAATTGTTCTGTTTTAGAAAAAAAATCAAAATCAATTTCGTCGTCATCGAATTCGATTTCGAATTCTTCTTCCAGAAGAACAACAAATTGCAAAGCCTTTACAGAATCGCTTATGATCCAGTACATTGGATCTGATGAATTAATAAGATAATCTGTTGAAACTTTTTTCCCGGTTACCGTGGTTACAATGGATGCAATGGTTTCCAATATTGTATCTTTATTATCCATAATTATGAGAAAAAGTTTTCAATTTCATTGAGTATGAATTCTTCGTTCTGAGAATCCATAATGTCTATTACTGGAATATTGAAATGTCGGATAATTTTTTCCCGTGCAGTAATATATTCTAAAGGCTCTAATTTTCTAAAATTCAAATCTCCTTTTTCGTCAGTTCGTTTGTAAGGAGTCATTATCATAAAAATGATTTCGGACTTTGTATAAATTTTAGCCACCTTGAGTGTGTTTTCAATGGTTTCCAGTGAATCATCTGGATTTATGGCACAGATTAATCCGTCAGGTTTCATGGCGGAAAGTACACATATATTCATTAATTCAGTTTTCCCCATTCCCTGCTGTTTTATTGAACGTGGAACTAATCCGCTTTGAGTTCCTGCCAGTATAATATGAGGGTTGTTAAATGTCTCGATCCCTTTCATAATTATCGGTACTGCATCCAAAGACTCGTTGGGATCTATTGTTACTGAAGATAGATGTCCGTAAGGGAAGGAAAAGGAGGCTCCGTATAATTCTCCCTGTGGTTCTGTCGCAAAGAAACCAACATTATATCCTTCTTTCTCTAAAACATTCTTTATTACAAGTTGTGCGGAAAATTTCCCCTGTTTGCTACTTGTACCGACTACTGCTAATACGGGAACTTTATTTTCCGGCAGATATTTAAAAATGTTCAAAATCTTTAAAGTTTCTGAAGTTATCTCCGGATGATATACTATTCCGCTATATTTCGGATATTTATTTTTATATTCCTTTATTATTTTAGTCACACGCGGATCGAGATAGAAAATGTTTTTATTTTTTTGTATGGCATTTTCAATCAGATCATTACCAAAATGGACGTTGGCTTCAAACATTTCATCCAAATAATATCCTACTACTAATGTGTCTATTTCAGACCATTGTTTTTCATCAGGGACCTGGTGGCAAACTTTTTTTTCTTCTGTTTTTTCATAGAAAACATTATCGTAAAATTTGGGATAATCTATAAATAAATCTATTTGTGTATCATTTAATTTATTGTACTTATAGAAGACGGATAATTCTTTATTTGATATAGGAAATAAAGCAGTTTTTTCAACCAGTCGAATTTCTTTTTATTAACAAAGGTTTTATCTCCTATTTGATCAATTTCTTGATTGCTTACAGTATAGTCCATACTCATTTTTTCCTGATAGTGAATAAATGGTTTTATATTTGGAAGAGAATTTTTTATCAATTCCTCCTTGTTTTCTGGAAAAGATTTAAAATTTCCCTCTGACATTTTCTTTGCTACAATTCCTGTAAAATGTGCACAGGCATAACTTGTTCCCTGTGCAATTTTATATTCCCGATTATGTACAGCAATTCTTTGGATTGAGCCTTTTGCCAGGAATTCAATGGAAGAGTCGGATTGATAACCGTACTCGGAACTTTTTTTAATTCCTGATCCGCTGCTTACTCCGAAGCTATACGGTAATGCGGCTGGATATGAAGGGCCGACAGTACTGTTATTGGCAGCACTGACCAGAATAATATTTTTTTCATAGGCCTTTTGACAAATTTTCACCAATTTTTCGGGAGGAGATGGTAAATGTATTCCCAGGCTAAGATTTATAAGTTTGTATCCGCTATCTATACAATATTCTAAGGCGTGATAAAGTGCATTTTCATTAATAAACATTACCTTTGAAAATACTTTTACACAATGTAATTCAGCTTCCGGCAGATGTTTATGTATTATAGCAGCTATGGACGTGCCATGTCCCGTATCGTCATGAAAGTTTTCGCTTTTATGAATTTCCTGATTCTTCGAATAAAAGGATATTCCTGTAATTTTAGCGTTAGCTAAACGTTCATGACTGCAGTCCGCTCCACTGTCAATTATGGCGATTCTCATGTGCGTTAGTTTTGTTAAAGAACCGAAGTCAGCATTTTCTGTTAGAACGATCTGACTTGGTTCATGTTAATAAATAAAAGAAAGTGTCTTTTATTTAAGGACGAATCAGTAATAATTCTGATTCGTCCCTTAATGGGTTTGTTAAGTAGCGATTTAGAATAAAATATCCTCAGAACCGTCTACATTTCCTCCGTCCGTGTAAATATCATGATTAGTGTAATTACCGTCACGATATGAACCACCATTTTCATAATAAACATCGTAAGGAATACCATCAAATTCCTGAACCTTAACTACTTGTTTCTTAAGTTCTTTCATTTTTGTAAATTTTAAAAAGTTAATAATAATTAATTAAGACAATTGTCTGTTTTGTAATATTTATAAATATTTTTTTAATTGCATTGGAAACCTTTAATATACTGGAGCGCAGTATTTAAAATTTTATCATCGTAAGGGAAAAGATGCTTCACTTGTGTGGTAGAAACATATATATCCGGAACCAATCCTTTTTTATTCAAATCGATTTCCGGGTAGGGAGTCGATACTAAAATGGAATTAAACCTAAGTGTGAACCCTTCTGGAAAATGTAAATCATGAATAGTGGCAAGTGTTCCAGCAGTGGCGGAATTACCTACTACTACAGCACCCGCATGAGATCTCAATAAGTGGCATAGTAGTTCTGCCGCACAAGCTGTCTGTCTGTTTACGAGAAGGCAAATAGGAATATCCATGCTGTTTATATCCGGTTTTATTACACGCGTCTCTTTATATCCATTCAAACCGACGAATTCTTTATGCCCGGTTATTGCCGGTTTATTTATAAAATGCGCTAAAATATTTTCTGCCAGATAAGAATTGCCACCGCCGCAACCTCTTAAATCGATAATAATTCCTTTGGGATCATATTGTTTTATACCTTTTATCAATAAATAATACGACTCATCATCCAATGTATTTATTTTAAGATATAATGTACTCTCGTAAATTTTTAAATCATTTTGTAACGGAATAAAATTTTTAGGTACATCTATATTTTGTTCTTCGTATTTAAATCGAGTAATAACCGTATCAGAACCTGCAAGGGTAGCTACCATGATGCTGTCCTGCCATCCGCTCATGGAATTTCCTCTCGAGTCTCGTTCTCCGTAGAATTCTTCATTATAACAAATATTATAAAGGAAGATATCTCCCGGATGAATAGATTTGATTGTTGTATCAAATACAGCAGATACATATCTAATATTGTCGAACATGAATAGTTCCAGCGGTTTACGTCCTGAAGAAGATTTCTTGTTTCCCGATGGTAATGAAAGAACTCTGAAGTGAGGATCTCTAAAAAGCGAAACGAGTAATTCGAGACTGTCTGCCAATGACTCGTAAGATAAAGACTCTTTTCTTAATTTTTCGAATTTCTCCAAGGCGGTTTCTTTATCTAAAAAGTATTGATCGTAATATGGATAGTAATTGAGAATTTTATCGAATGTATGTAATACCAATTCATTATTATTCCATGTTCCTCCATCTTTAACTTCTATGTAAAAGTTTCCGGATTCCGCTTTTCCAAAAGAGGTATCATGAGTTAATATATAGCGGTCGTCGTCATTTAACTTCTGGGAATAATTATTTTTATTTCCGGTAACGATATTAAAAAAGGGATTTATAACTTCAGTTTTTATCGGGGCACCGTTTTGTAAAATTCTTAATTCGCTTATAATGAAAACAAAATCTTCTGAATGCGGATCAACCTTGAGTAAAATTTCCTTAACGCAGATTGTGTCAGAGATGGTATTGTCCGAGAATTCTGGTATTTTACGGCTGATAGACATTTGCGGTCCATCGTTATCGATTACAAATCTGTGGCTGAGAATTTGTCCATCAGAACATACTAGGAATATTTCATAGTTATTCACACGCTCTGTATAGGTTTTTGTCTGCACTGTTGTAGATCGTTTATCTATAATCAGCGGATGTCCCAACTCTTCATTCCAGAAATAACATTTTTTTGAATTTAGGAAATCATGTGTTGTTTTCTGCCATGTTATTGGCTCTATCCCTTTTTCCTCTTTGTTCCCTATTGAAAAAGAGAATCTGGCATCCGGATATTCTTCCATAGGAATAGAATATAAAACTTCCGGAACGAATTTCATGGAATATATGGATAATTCTTGCGATAATACCTGTTTCGTACTTCCAAAAATTGTAATAAACAATATAATTCCAGTGAAAATTTTCATTGTTATTTAATTATATAAATGGTTTAAAATCGAATTTCAATCCGGTTACCGGTTCAAAATATTGTTCCAGAAAAATTTTTGTGCTTTCACAGTTATGTGGTAATGAAAAATCATTTTGGGTAACTTTTGAGCCCCATGGACATCCCCCGTTACAAACACCCCAAAACCGGCATCCTTTGCATTCATTGCGTGGCAGCGTGTATTGTCTGGTACTTATATGATCCCTGTAACTATGTGTGTACAATTCTTCGAGCGTATTTTCTTGGATAGTACCATAACCAGGGTGCCCGTAATCGCCTTCACAACAATGTTTGGCTTCTCCAAAAGGGTCTATATATAACCAGCGGTTGGCGCAGGACCCTTTTTTATTGCAGGTACTGATGAATTGTCCGTTTAATATAGCATAATAGTAATCCCTAAATGAACTCATCTGAGGATATGTATATCTATATTTCCACCATTCTGTAAATACTTCCCCTAAGAAATGAGCAAATTGTTCATCTGTAATGGATAAATCATATTTGTCTTCACCGTATATGTGTATTATATTGAATTGGATGCTGGAGTCGTAAAATAAATTGGATAAATGATGAAATATTTCTAAAGGCTTGTCCAAAGATTTTTTGTGGACGACATATATTACCGAACCCAGCATATTATTTGCGCGGAGTAGTGAAAGCCCTTTATAAAACATTTCATTATATTTAGTAGCGTCCCGGTTTTGCCCCATTCCTCTTATCTCCGGAAAAAGATCGTAGCTGGTACCTATATCTTTCATTCCCATTTCCATGAATACATCAATAATATCTTGATTAATAGCCGTGAGATTCGATTGTACGGAATAATTTATTCGATCATATGTAGTTTTACATATTTCTCTTGCGAGAGCCATTGCCGTTCGGAAATAATCCGCTCCTAATAAACAAACTTCCCCTCCATGCCATAAAAAATCAATGCTTTCATATGGATATTTAATTAAAAACTCATCGATACGCCTATAAACAGTTTTTAATAAATCGAAATTCATTCGATGAGTGATCTGTTTCTGGATCACATCGCAATAAATACAATTGGCATTACACTGCTCAATAGCTTTGAATATGATTGTTCTAGCCATTATGTTCAGTTTTGCTTATTAAATTATTTTTTTCAGCTATAAGGGAGATAAATAATTCACTGCATTCACAGTTTTTTCCCTTCCCATACAATCCCCTGCATATTCTCCAAGAAACACAGGAGGCACATTCATGATCTTTTAAAAAATAATTATATTCCTCTAACATATACTTTTTCCATTTCTTGTCGATTTCTACCAGAGTGTCATCTGTTAAATTACCGACGTATTCTTTCTTTTCCATCGCTTCTAAAGAAAAAGCATAATACCCTTCTTCGTTCACATGCATATAGTGTGAAGGGTCGTTCAAATAAAGTGCTTGCAGGTGCGGCATTTGTCGTTTAAAATTAACATTCGTGAGGTGCTGAAACGGCTCTATGTTTAGTTGGTTGTTTAAACCGAATAATCTTAAATCTTCAAGGAGATCCCAACGAATCTTTGTGCCCGGTTTCACATACATTCCACACCTGGCTTTCCCTCCTTCTTTATTCCATTTCTTACATGCGTCGAAATTTTCTTTATGTTCTGAATTAAGAAAAACAGGAACCGAAATATTGTCGATTATATTCTGACATTTCGATAAAAAAATGATAAGCGGTAAATCGGAGTATTTATTACATTCAATTAGTTCTTCTTCATTTTCAATAAAAACTAATATTTTTAATGGAGACAATTCTCCGTTGGAACAAAGGAAATTTATTTCCGTTAGTTTTCTCGGATCATTTATTTTGAGACAATAATCAAATCCTTGAAGATGAGCAATGAACTTCGACGGATATGTTAATAATATAGTTTTCTTCATTTATATTTTAGTTTTCTTGGGGGCGATTAATTGTTATTACAAAGTAATTTAGAATTTTTTATATTTAAAATACCTAAAACTTTATGTTTATTCCGTTTTTTTGTAAAAATAGATTTATTTTGCCATATATATTGCTCAGGAGCTATTATTGCTATTGTCTTATTATAATATTATGTTTAACTTTATTTATGTATTCTGACTGTGAAAATTTACATTCCGAATTTTATATGTATTCTTAAAAAAAATAACTTTGTCCATAATCAATAGGTAGGTTGTAAACAATATAAATTTCTTTATGGTAATAGGTCTCGGAACTGACATTCAGGAAATAAGCGAAATCAAAAACGGAATTGAAAACAAAAAATTTTTATATAGGGTATTTTGTCCGTCCGAGATTGAATACTGTCACTACCAGCAACGTTCTTATCAACATTATGCCGTGAGATTTGCTGCAAAAGAGTCGGCGATGAAATCTTTGGGTTGCGGCTGGAATAAAGGAGTTCAATGGAAGGATATTGAGATTATAAAAAATGAAAACGAGCCTCCGTTTATAATTTTGCATAATAGGGCAAAAGAAATTGCCGAATTAAAAGGTATAACAAAAATTTCCCTATCTATGTCGCATTGTGATAGTTATGCTCTTGCCGTAGTAATAATGGAAAAACTTTGACCAGGTTTTATCCAAAAGAATTCTGTAAATGTTCCTGCATAGTATTTATTATAAACCTTCCCTTCCTATTGACGGTATCTTATAATGGGCGTTTATGGAGCAGTATCCATGATATTGAAAAAGGTAGTAATATTCATTTGACTGTATCCATGGACATCGAAATCGAGGCTCGCCGTATATTCGAAGCTTTATCTAAATAGGGGAGAATATAATTCCATTATCCAAACTTTCTGGGCAGAACTTTTCGGTATGTTGCTGATAAATTGGGGATCATTGGATTGTCAACTACGGCTGGAAAACCAGTGTGAATGATTGACAATAAAACGTTCAATACATTCGGACCGTTAAATATTTCAGATATTAACGGTCCGGTATTTCATTCATAATCTTGATTTTCGAAACGCCTGTTTGGTATTCGATGGTTGTGCGGTTCATGATTTATTATTGCTGACTGTTGGTGCGGGTTTATTCGTCCAGTACAAAAGGTGCATAGTATTCCATGTTTTTCTCATTTACATATATTCTTTTCGTTATCCTGTAGGTTCCTGGTGGGCAACTGATTTTATCCGGGAATAACCCGATATTATAATTTTGTGTTTTTTCTGGTTCAAGCATATACATGATCGCGATTACTGCAGTTCCTTCCGGAGGACCGAATTCAATCCATTCGTCTGATGCCGTGTCATACCGGTCTATAGTATAATTGGCACCAAATTCTATTGTGCTGTCTGTTTTATTTGTTATCTCCAGACGAATGGTCGCGGGAGGTATATCATAATGAACCGGTGTGACGTGCATGACTACGCCGTAGTCCGTATCACGTATCAATTCAGAGCTGTAAACTCTTTCTGCATCCTGAAGCGGCAATTTAGCACAGGAGAATAAGCCTGTCACCAGCAATAAGACTATAACTTTCTTCATCAGAATTATTTTTATAAATATCAATAATTTTTTATTTTAACAAAAATTATGCGGAGTTATAGGAGGCTTTCCATATTTGAGCTTTACAATTTCGTTCATGTGTAAATTTATCGCATCATCAAGAATTTCGATAACAGTCTTTATCGGAATATTTTTATTCGGATTAATACTAAGAATTTTCATCCTGCTCCGTGAACCTTTTACCAACTCAGGATTATCCAAATGCCTTCCTTACGCCATAAGAATATACGGTTCCCCGGTTATTCTGTCGACCCACAGGTAACACAGAATATTCTTTTTATACAGGAAGCATGGTATACCTTATTTTCTGTTTCGGAGATGTTAACGTCGTGCCTAAGAATTATACTTCTCTCAGAGCTAACAGCGTACTTCTTTTGAAATAATTAGGATAATTTTTTTCTACTATAAAAAGTGTAATTTTTTAAAAGTTTAGCTTTACTGATATCATACCGGAAGTACAGATGAAATTCGTTCGTTGCGGCAAAAAATGGCCGGGAACCAACCCGGCCGAAAGTTAATAAATAATACATAACAATATAAGATATTTTATTAAATAAATAATTGCATAAAACTTAAAAATGATAAAAAAACAGCGCCCCAAAAGAGGCGCTGTATATTGATAATATTTATTGTTAATTCAGTCTTATGCTATAATTTAAATTATAATAATCCTGCAACGGTTGTCCTGAAAGATTAAACCAGAAGAGTGGATATGCAGATGCCGCAGGAGAACTCAGAAGAGTTCCGCCATTCCCTCTCAACTCTGCATTTATAGTTGCTCCTCTGTAAATAGCTCCGTTAATTTTAATATCGATATATTCCTGAGTAATGGCATATAAGGTAGGCGATAAAATAAAGAAATCGAGATCCTCGACAATATTGCCATGATATATGTCATATGCAGGGAGATTTATAGTTGTAGTATAATTAGTCGCATCGATTTCATAATTTCCTTCTAACAGCTTCAGAGGACTGAATTCTATTTCGACGGTTCTCGGGACATTTGAGTTATTATTAATAATAAAATCAGAAGTTATCTTTGACGGTATGACATAGGAAGGAACATATACGACATCGAAAGTAACCACATAGTCGGTTACATCTTGGTTTCCGGACAATTGAACCTCGATCAGAGGATTATCATCGCTCCAGACATGGCGGGAATAATATTCGGGTTTCTGTCCAAGAATTTTACCTGCTTTACTTTTTACCGTAATAGTAACTTCAGAACCCATATATTCATTGTCCACCTCACCTATTGAGAGGTAGAATTCCATATAATAAATAGGATTGTCGACTCCTGATAAATAGGTTTCCGGAATCAAATTTCCGGAATAACGCCCTCCCGGTTCAAGCAATGGCGAGACGCCCTTATTGAACTGATGAGTAGTTTCGCCAGCCGATCCGTAGTCCCCGAGAAATACCACTTGTTCGAAATAAAATTACCCTGTGCCGAATAATAATCCTGTCCGGTAATATTAATATCGGCTGAAAAAGTTATTGTTGAGGCACGGGCAGTCGCCATAACTTCGTTTTCAACGGATTGAGATTCCATAGCATCTTTTGAACAAGATGCGAATAAGCCAGCGAAGGCAAGCAATATGATAAATTTCTTCATAACTATATTATTTTGGTTACAATGGATAAATTTTTTAAAAAAAATCAATATACACCAAATATTTATTTTATTTTTAGATAAAATATATTGGATGAAATAAATTTAAAAATCATAATAAATCGAGACTGTTCAAATCATTTATTGAAAAAAATAAAAGCGCCTCGAGAGAGGCGCTCAATGAAAAATATATCAGACTATTTATTAATTCAAGGTAAATGTATACGACCATTTGTAATCGGCCTGTAATTCGTACATGTACAGGTTGAATTCTGGGCTGGTACTTGAATCCGTTCCCAATACTACGCCGTTGTCGCCGGTTAATTTAATTTCTCTGGTTAAAGAATATCCGGATCCGGAAATGCTCAATGAGTACCCTTGCTGGTACAGCGTATAGAGATAAGAAGAGAGTACGTAAAATTCATGGTTTACAAGAATATTTCCGGAAATTGTACGGTTTGCAGGAACAGTAATATTATATACTCCTTCAGAAATATAGCTGGACATAGGTATAGTGTACAGTCCCGGATTATATGTCAGTTGTCCAGGCTCAAACCAGATAGTCCTTGCGGTAGAAGTATTATTTACAAATGTATAGTCCATGTTTATGTTGGCCTGGTGCACATAGGTAGGGATAAACGTTACATCGAAAGTAATATAATAATCCGTTACATTTTGATTGCCGGACAAATTAACCACGATATCGCCTTCCTCTTCATGATATAAAGATTCGTAATATCTTTCTGTCTTTCGGCCGAGAAGGTTATTGTTTTTATCCATAACGGAAACAATGACTTCACATCCTATCATCCAGTTATCGATCTCCTGTGCATTAAGTCCGAATTTCATAGCAGTGGGAGTATCGTCTACGGCAATATACGTCTGCGGAAGAACTTCTCCTGAGAATTGGCCTCCAGGATTAAGTGATGGTGAAAATCCGCTACCTATACGGATTCCGTACTCATAATCCGAACCGACAAGTTTTAGCGAATCGAAAGTAAAACCGATCTGGCCGCTTTGATAAGGCTGTCCGGTCAGATTCACGGTAGCGGACGCAGTGATAATAAAAGCCCGGGCTTCAGCAGCGAGGGTATCATCATAAGATTCGTTGGTTGTGCTGTCCTTCGAGCACGACAAAATTAATCCCGCAAGGGCAAATAGTACACATAGTTTTTTCATAATTTAAATATTAATGGTTACAATTTATAAATATACGCAATATTTAAATAACAATCAAATACTATTGTATTATTTTAATATCCACGGAGAAAATAAAGTATTTTTGACGTATGTAAAATTGGAATAACCCTCATGATCTCAGGAGCAGATGTATAAAACAGATACAGCGCCTCTTAAGAGACGCTGCATAAAATAATATCGAATCCTTTGTTAATCTAAAGTGAATATATAAGACCACTTGTAAATACCCTGTAGTTCGTACATATATAAGTTGAAGAACGGGCTGTACGATGAACTGGTCCCTAATACTACACCGTTATCGCCTGTCAATCTTACTTCTCTTGTTAAAGTATATCCGGAACCGGAAATACTTAATGAATATCCTTGCTGGTTCAGAGAATAAAGGTAAGAAGATAGTACGTAGAAGTCCTCTACGAGAATAGTATTCGAAACAGTACGATTTGCAGGAACGGTGAAATTATATATTCCTCCATCAATATAGGAGGACTCAGGTATCGTATAATATCCCGGTTGAAATGCCAGATGACCCGGCTCGAACAATATAGTCCTTGCGGTAGAAGTATTATTGATAAACTTATAATCCACATTCACAGCCGTAAGGAATACATCGGTAGGGATAAACTTTACATCGAACGTAATGTAATAATCCGAAACATTTTGGTTTCCTGTCAAATTAACCACGATATCGCCTTCGTCCTCATGGTACAGAGCCTCGTAATACCGCTGGGATTTTTGTCCAAGTAATTTACCGCTCTTATCTTTAACCGCGACCACAACTTCGCATCCAATATACCAGTTGTCGATCTCTGTTGCATCAAGCCCGAATTTCATTGCCGTAGGAGTGTCGTCTACTGCGATATAAGTCGGAGGGAGGACTTCACCGGAGAATTGACCGCCAGGATTGACCGATGGTGAAAATCCTTTACCTACACGAATGCCGTATTCATAATCCGAACCGACAAGTCTCAGGGAATCAAATCTAAAATGGATTTGAGCACTGTGATAAGATTGTCCGGTCAGATTTACGGTAGCAGAGGCAGTAATAATAAACGCACGCGCTTCCGCAGCGAGATTATCTTCATAAGATTCAGTTGTCGTGGTATCCTTCGAACACGACAAAATTAAACCCGCAAGGGCAAATAGTACACATAGCTTTTTCATAATTTAATATTAATTGGTTACAACGTATAAACATACATAATATTTAATTAAAACCGAAATATAAATTGCATTTTTCAGTATAATAGCCAATTAACTAAACATAAAATGGTGTAAAATACATGATTTAAACTATTTATTCACTGATTTTAATAGTTATAAGATCTGCGTGTATTTTAAAAATTCGGAATTGGCAGTAAAAATGACAGTCGACATGATAGGAGAGCTCCCGGTAGACCTCGGAATAGTTTATATAATTGATGCGGAATTATCCAACGACAATATTATACCCGTCCATTGGATTTTCTGGTCTTTCGATTTGCTTTACGGGTGCCATTACTTATACATATGCTGAGTTTTAACCATCAGAATTTTTGGAAGGAAGGTGGCAAGTGAGTGTTATCAGTTTGTACAAGCACATGTCTCTGAAACTGCAATAAGGCATAAGAACAACCGAGTGCAATTGAAAATTTACAAAGAAAAACCTTTGGTATCATGGGATTTTCTCCACAAACATGAACTACATAAAGAAAGTTACGGAATTATGGACAAGTAGCAATCGATCTATTTACAACAATTCTTTGGATGAATAAACCACTGCTTAAATAGATTAATTTGCAAAAAGTATTTGGTGAAGAGATTTAAAAAAATAATTGAATAAAATTTAAATTTTGAAATCTCCCTTCATGGAGCGGAAAAAATCCGCTCCATTGACGAAGGAGATTCTCCGCCCACATAGCTAGAAAAAATTTAAACTTTGTTTTTAGAACCTAAATTCTAAAACAAGAATAGTCGCCGGACATTCCATTGCCAAAAATGACCGACTTCTTGGACAAAAATAATAAAAAAAATTATTGTTTGTGTATTTCAATATTACAAAATTTGGGTGTAATTAAAGT
>JAJQEF010000016.1:166542-237088 GCA_021201795.1 Rikenellaceae bacterium | reverse complement strand
CTGCCGTTATGACGGAATAAACTATATTCTCCTATTTTGGGAGGTTTTATGTCGAACAAAGAGCAAATACATTCGGAAGATTTCTGTCCCGTACTTGCTACCGCACAGCAATCCGGCATCACGTCGAGCAGCTGCCCTATGTCCGTTTTTTCCACTATCTCAAGAAATTTATCCGATGCATTGTTTTTCATACGTACTATAGATGTCGCAGCATCGAACAAAGCTATACGTTTTTCTGTCAGAAGATCCACAATACGATCCTTGTCGAATTTCTTTTGTCCGGGAATCAGGAAGTGGTCCTTCTCGCCGAAAAAAACAATTCCGAATATGCGCCACATGTCATTTATAAAATTCGGGGAATAAAAATCCATGCTCCAGCGTTCACGGGCAGGCGGGAAGCTTCCGAGCATAAGAATCTTGACCCCTGTCGGTATAAATGGAGTAAGGGGATGTTTTTCTATTGTCATAGTTAATTTTAATTACAAAAGTAAAGGGGAGATTTCCCCTTTAAATTACTGTCCTATTACAGTAGCTATTATTTCTCGGTCGCCTCCGTGATTACGAAATTCACACAAATATATTCCCTGCCACATACCCAATGCCAACCTTCCATTCATAATAGGAATTGTCAGGCTGTTACCTGTCAAAACACTTTTAGCATGGGCAGGCATATCATCACTGCCTTCGAGGGTATGTACATAATAGGATTGATTTTCCGGCACCAGCCTATTAAAAATACTATTCATATCCGTGCGCACGTCCGGGTCGGCATTTTCATTTATACATAACCCTGCGGAGGTGTGCTTAATAAAAATATTCAACAATCCTTTCTCAGGCAGTTCCGGCAATTTGCCTATGATTTCATTTGTCACGAGATGAAAACCACGTTTCCTTGCTTTAAGGCGGAATTCCGTCTGTTCAATCATATTTATTTTTCTTTCGAAGTATATGTCGGATAGTGATCCCTGGAGATCGTTTTCTCCATTGTCTTATTATCGAAATTCGAATAAACAGGAATATATTCGAATTTCAGTTTGCCGTTTTCAATATAGAGCCTTACCTGCGCGTCAAAAGCTACAGGTCTGTAATTCTCGGTATTTGTCGGCATATCCCTGTAAAGAAGCTGGTTTTCTTTCCATGAAAGCTCGTTTTCACTTACCTTTATATCGTAAACTCCTGATGCGATAGCTTCCATAGCGTGGTCTTTAACCGTAGAAGACAACAGCCTCATATATCCCGTAAACTCGCCCGTACTTTTTCTCCTCGCTATTTCATAGGTCATGACGCTTGTTCCCGTAAAATCCTTTTTAATCTCGACATATTCACCGTTTACATCGAGAAGATAGATTTTCTCTTCCGTTATAGTCGTAAGGTTGAATTTGAATCCATTGTCAGTGGTGAGGATATCCGAAAAAAACATTTTGTCGGAATAGTTCCCTTCCATCTTACCGTCTTCCAGAATATATCTCATATTATCTGTCAACAATTCTTTTCCAAGAACATTTTCCTTAAGAAAATCAACCATCCTGTTTTTCATATTTAGTCAGTTTTATCTGTTATACATTAGTTTAAGCACGTTTTTTGCAGAATTGAGAACTATAATATTAATTAAAATATTTCAAACTATGGATAACAAACTGAAAAAAGCTGAAAAAAACGGCGGAATCATGCCATCTTTCTTTAATCGTTATTTTAATGACGATTTTTTTTAAAACATGTTCGACGGCGATCTTCCTGCGACTAACGTAACTGAGAACGATAAGGAATTCAAACTTGCGTTATCCGTACCGGGTTATTCCAAAGAAGATTTTAAAGTTCATGTGGATAAAAATATACTAACCATATCGGCAAAAAAAGAATCCAAAAACGAAGAAAAAGGCGAAAACGAAAAAATCCTGCGTCAGGAGTTCAAATCTTCTTCGTTCCGCAGAAGTTTTACATTACCTGAAGATATAGACACTGAAAATATAAGCGCAAAACAAAACGACGGAATCCTCGAAATAGTTTTTCCAAAGCAAGAAAAAGCACAAGAGGAAAATGTAAAGAAAATTGAAATAAAGTAAGGAGCACAGCCCGCGTCTGCGGGCTTTTCCTATTTCAGAAATTCGAAATAATATAAATCGAATATTTTTATTTAGTTTTTATTGCCGTTTCTCGGAACGGCAATTTTTATAAACCCTCATTTTTCCAGAACTTTCATAAAGCGAGATTATACTCCAAACCGTGGCATAAAGCCTGATATTTCTGTTTGCAAAAAAACATAATTCCTAAAAGTTCTTAGCGCTTCAGTAGCAGTTCCTTGTTCCAGGCAGAGCTCCCCTAACCAATAACCGACCTCCGCACGGATAAGTTCGACAATCAGTCTGCGGAATATATCCCAACGCATCCCACAGCATTTATTCTGCCAGGACAGCTATTCTTCTACAGCGTCATTCACCCTCGATAACCTAATAAACTCTTCATCTTTTATATAGTAAGGATAAAGAGTAATTCCGCACATTATTCTATATAGATATGCTGTTATCATTGCTCATTCGCAAAGAAACATCCTTCTTTACCAACTTGCGAAGATAGTTCCGTTTGAATAATTTACGGTCAAAATCGCATTCACGGGCCTTTTACAATAAATAATTTAGTATATTTTTAACGGTAGACATTCTAAAAGGGCCGCACAAATAATATATTATCTCGCTTTAATACCACAATAAGGTCGCTTCGGTGTTCTATGGTCTCATATTTGTACAACTTAATTTCAACTTAGTTGTTATAAGGCTTATAAAATTAATTCATTTTCTGAAAACACAAATTATAATGCGGACATAGATTTTTATGTTCCCAACTAATTATTAATTAAAATTAAAAGATATGAAGATCAGAGACTTTTTATTTGCGGCCGCCATATGCACGGCCGGACTTGCTGGATGTAGCAAAGACAAAGACAATGAGGTTGTCAATCCTGTAATTGAGGACGAAGGCGTTCCTACAACCATTTCGCTGTCTATCAGCCAGCCTAAAACCTATGCGGTAGATAATAATGCGACACCTGCTGAACTTGCATTCAATACCGTAGACATCCTTATTTATAAAGGAACTAATCTTGTTAAGCACGTTAAACTCAAGGGGACTGATTTCGAGGAAACTACTACAGGCGAAAACAAGTATAAAATCAAAGAGAAAATCGAAACCACTACTGGTATTAAGGACATTTATGTGGGTGTAAATCTTCCTGCTGCGATAAGAAGCGCTATCACAGCTAACGAAGTCAAAGGTAGCCTGAGCACTATAAACAGAACTACAATAGCTACTTTGACGGATACTTCAACAGGTTTCGCTATGTTCTCTACAGCAGGTATCGAAAGAACTCTTGTCGAAGAAGACGACGCTACGTATTCAACTGTGAATACTTTAGAGGTTCCCGTAGAAAGACTCGTAGCTAAAGTAACCGTTCAGTCGGACGAAAATCTTAACTACAATGTAGCAGGCGGTACATTGAGCGACATTCAGTTCGGGATACGCAACAGTAATAAACTCATCTATGCATTACAGCAGAAGGACGGATCGGGAACTGTTATCGACCCTAACTATGAACCGTCTCAATACGATGCTGACGATTTCGAACACCTATACAGCGGATATACTGCAATAAACGATTACGATACTCCGGTTCTTAATCTTTCACCTAAGTACGCACCGGAGAATACTTCTTCAAGCCATTTGACACGTGAAACGACTTATGCTTCCATACGTGCGAAATTCAGACCTGAGGAATTTGCAGATGAAAACGGTGAGTTATATACCAATCAGAATCCGGGGGCAGTAACATTTTGGTTAGTTAAGTACAATAACGGCGATACTAAATATTTCGAAAATGAGGCAGACGCCGACAAATTCCTTACAACCGTAAGCGGAACCAAAACCAAGTACGAAGACGGTTATACTTATTATAACATGTTCCTTAATCCTAAAGGTAAATACAACACCATAAGGAATACTTACTATAAAACAACTATCAACAGCATCACCGGTCTCGGAAATTCGACAGGTGAAGAAGGCGGTAACACAACTGATCCGGTAGAATCACCGACCACAATCGATTTTATCATCGATATCGTGGAATGGCAGCTTATAGAAAACGGTTATGATCTGTCTATCTAAAAAGTTTTGATAATTTTTTGCCTGCGGCAGGAGAATTGCAGAGTCTCCTGTCCAGGCTTTTTTATTCGGTTAAAATCTACTATTATGAAAATCCGGTATTTAATCATATTCCTGCTGAGTGCGGTTATAATGGCGTCATGCAGTATAAAAGACGATCTTTCAGACTGCCCCAAATCAGGCAGATATATAAGGGTACACTTTACGGTGGGCGAATCATATACTTATTCGAAAGCCATAGCTGACGAGGATCTCAACGATATAAACCTTTATATATTTGACGAATCGGGATACTTTGTCGCTATTGAAGACGCTGTACAGATCGACGAAGACGACTATTATATGGATATTGATCTTGAACCGGGTTTATATACTTTCATCGTGTGGGCGAATATTATCGATTGTTCTATTCTTTCACATGAGGAACTGATTCCGGGAGAAACGACATTAAACGAACTTTTATTTGAGATAGAGAGCGATGACGACAATGTTCTTCCAGATATCCCCAGTTCACTTTACTATGGATTTTACGAACTGGCGGAAATAACCGAAGTAGACGACCACGATTTTTATATCGATCTTACCAGCCAGCTCTATACCATAAATCTATGGACCCGCGGACTGGAAAATTTCAACGACGACTTCCGCTATATCATTACCGATAAACATGGCAAAATAGGATTCAATAATACGGTGGAATCTGACGACGATATATATTATGTAAGTACGTGCGAAAGAGACTCGGACGGCCAGTTGTTCTGCACACTTAAAATTTTACATCTTCAGGAAAACCGGCAAAATGCTTATCTTACATTAATGAATGTGGACAGGAGTGAGATATTCTTCTCTGCAAACCTTGTCGAACTGATACTGTCCCTGCGGGATTACGGTGTCACAGTGGATTTTAACAGAATTTACGAATACAACATAGTTCTGGTATTCGGAGCTGACATGGAGGTAACAGTCTATATTAACGGCTGGAAAGTTCGTGAACAGGAAGGAAATATTTCAGTATAAAAATAAAAAATTATGGGAATGTTGGATAATAAAGTCGCCATCGTTACAGGCGGCGGTTCGGGTTTCGGTAAGGCGATGTCCGAATTATATGCACAGGAAGGTGCCAAAGTGGTTATTACCGATATCATGGACAACGGTTCCGAAACCGTATCGGAAATCGAAAAAAACGGAGGTCAGGCTATTTTCGTAAAAGCGGATGTTTCCAATCCTTCGGACTGCGAAAAAGTAGTGAAATCTGCCGTGGATAAATTCGGAAGGCTGGATATAGCTTTTAATAATGCAGGTATAGGCGGAGCCAGCGCTCCTATAGGAGAATACCCTATCGAAGCATGGAATAAAATAATAGCTATAAACCTTTCGAGCGTTTTCTATGGAATGAGGTGTCAGATACCTGCGATGCTTCAGAACGGAGGCGGCGTAATAGTCAATATGTCTTCGATACTCGGGCAGGTTGGTTTCGCCGGTTCATGCGGATACGTGGCTGCAAAACACGGAGTCGTAGGACTTACTCAAAATGTCGACCTCGAGTAGGGTCAGAAGGGAATCAGAGCCAACGCGGTCGGGCCGGGATTCGTAGATACGCATCTCACGCACGACCTTATGATGGATAAGAAGGAATATGATTTTCTTGTGAGCAAGCACCCCATGGGAAGACTCGGAAAAATAGAAGAGGTCGTAGATCTCGTTCTCTGGTTAAGCAGCGACAGGGCGTCGTTCTGCAACGGAGGTTACTATCCAGTCGACGGAGGCTACCTCGCAAAATAATAAAAAAATCCTTACCGATTCGGTAAGGATTTTTTTATTCATATAATTACTCTTTATAAATAAGTATTGTCCGTCAGTCTATCGTCATATTTGTGAAACGATCTTAACTGGATAGAGTACACTACTGCTGCAACACCTGCGAACAGAAGGGCTACTCCTGTCCAAACAATAACCATCGACGTTCCGTAAGTAAGAGGCTGCACAAGAATAATTATCGAAAGGATAAGCAATAGGACTCCCAATACTATAGTCCATATCGCCCCTGAGACTTTAAATTTCTGCATATCGCTTCCAAGTCCTATTGTTGAAAAACTTCTGAACATAAGCCAGAATCCAAAGAAGATAGGGAGCGTGACTGCGGACAAACCAGGATTAAATATCAAAAGTAACCCGATGACAGTCTCGATTATACCGCTTGCCAAGATCCAACTCCATCCGATCATACATCTACGGCTTGTAGCAGCAAGAATAATCTGGAATACACCTGAAAAGAGAATTACATAACCGAATAATACGGCTAAAGTGAAGTAACTCTCCGCCGGATAAGCGAAAACGATTATTCCCATTACGAAGAAAACAATGCCTATAATCAGGAACAGCCACCAGTATTTAACTGCTTCTCTCGCCTGGTCGACTAAATTTGTAATGAATTTGCCATAATTGTTTTTTTTATGATTTATTCCATTTTCTGAACAAAAACTGCTCCATATCGTCGCAGAGCGATTATCGTTCATAAGAAAATAACATATTATACGTTATATATAGGCAGAATATTTGTAATCATATAAACTATATAACCATGTATAAAATTTTGTTTTATCTGGTGTTGACATTTATCGTCTCGCCTGCAAAATCACAGACTATGAACAAAAAAGAACTGACCGATTATGAAAAACACGTAATTCATAATAAAGGTACGGAAGCTCCTTTTACAGGGGAATACTATAAACATAAAGAAAAAGGAACCTACACCTGTAAGCAATGCGGTGAACCGTTATACAAATCCGAGGATAAGTTCGAATCAGGATGCGGATGGCCGAGTTTCGACGACGAGATCAAAGGCGCTGTAAAAAGAGTTCCGGATGCGGACGGACACAGGACCGAGATAGTATGTTCATCGTGCGGAGGACATTTGGGCCATGTTTTCGAAGGTGAAAGATTTACCGATAAAAATACAAGGCACTGTGTTAATTCAATATCCATGAACTTCGTTCCCGACGAGGAAACTTCCGCGATCGAACATAAAACCGAAAAAGCGATTTTCGCAGGCGGTTGTTTCTGGGGAGTCGAACATCTTCTCCAGAAGGAACCGGGTGTGATATCCGTGGAATCCGGATATATAGGCGGAGAAGTCAATAACCCTACATACGAACAGGTATGTACAGGAAGGACCGGGCATGCGGAAGCTGTCGAAGTAGTTTTCGATCCTAAAGAAACATCTTACGAGACTTTAACTAAATTGTTTCTTGAAATACACGATCCTACGCAGGAAGGCCGTCAGGGACCTGATATCGGAAGTCAGTACCGATCAGAGATTTTTTATACCTCTCCGGAGCAGAAAGAAATTGCAGAAAAACTTATTTCTCAACTGAAAAGCAAGGGCTATAAAGTTGTCACGCAAGTAACGCCTGCAACCACATTCTGGAAGGCTGAAGATTATCATCAGGATTATTATGCCAACAAAGGCACACAGCCATACTGTCACAGTTACGTAAAAAGATTCTGAGGGGCAACCTCAGAATCTATATACGGAATGTGGCACCTATTGAAAAGTATATATTACGCATGGTAAAATGTATGGGAACCCTTTTGAAGAAATACGGAGTTAATCCCCATGTAAAATCAGCAAAAAATCCCACATGATCGTTAATCAGGAATTCTGTTCCGGCCAATAAACCCATGTCGAATTTACGGGCATCGTTACTGTAATCCAAGGTAGCATAAGCAATATTTAGTTCCTGAACAACAGGCTGCTCAACCGTTATAATAACATCGGTAACATTACCATTAAATTTCCTGTACAAAGTCTCCGCCATATATATTCCGGCTTTAACCTTCCATTGAGGATTATTGAACCTGTAGACACCATAAACAGGCTGCACAAGATATACGGAATTTACCTTGGTTCTGTTCTTACCCGTTACATAACCTGTAAGAGTACCTACATTAGGTACATTTACACTTAAATGTACATTATTTACTTTAGTGTGGACTTTCATTCCCTTCCAATCGACCGTAAGACCGGATCCCACTCCCCAATTCCGATTAAAATAATAAGCGATATTAACTCCCAACTTGGGATTGAGCCTCGGATTATAACCTGTAATCTTAAGGTCCCCTGGTATAGGGACGGGAGTAGTCGCCCCTAAATTCGCCCCTATTAAAAAATTAAAATCTATTTTCTTCTCCGTTATCTGGCTGTATATATTGTGTGTACATAGTAAATTCAACAATACTAATATTACGATAATATTTCTTTTCATGCGATCTCTTTTCAAGACCTCTATCAAAAACTATACTAAATTCCAAAAATAAAGACGCCCAAAATGGCGTCTGATTTTATACTGATTGTCATTATTATTTATCTATAAAGAACCTCTGTATTTTCAAGCAACCTTCCTTTTTATTAGATTCACGATCCGGACTATGGAGAAGTTTACTAAAGATATATTTTCCTCACAGTAACGGAGGATCAATCAAATATTATCTGGTGGTTAAGTAATTATAGATTATTCTCTCTCTGTTTGACCCTCAGTATCTTTTCAGGATCTGAGTGCTTCAATATTTCCAGTTCCTGAATCCGCTTTATAAGGGCTTCTTTTTCATAAGTATGATCTACTTTATTCATTTTAGAGGTATACATACTAGCCAAAATTATCCCGGCACCAAATAAAGGTAACGAAAATAACACAGTGTTAAATAAATTATTTTCACTTATGTACCCTTCCGGAATAAAAAACCATCCTAATACTAAAGAAAAAATTAATAGAAATAAAAACATCATTCTCAGTGATAACATTAATCTGCTTTTTTGATCTTCTTTTTTATAATCTTCCAGTATAAGTTTCAGATTCTGGTATTCTGCGTATATCGTCTGTTTAACGATTTCGCTTTTTTCTTTTATCCAGACATCCAGACTGGTCTTTATGTCTTTACCCATAAGCGCTCTTAAGACAGTTATAATATTCAGCGTATATTTGCTTCCGTACTCTAAATCCAGTGCAATTTCCTTGCGGGCATATTTCTTCACCACCGCCGCATCCCATAGGACGGGAGGAAGATATTTTGATATTTCCAGAAAATCACTATTACTATTTGCAAACTCCGGCAGCACCTTATTCAACAATGTCCATGTTCGTTCATAAGTCAGATCGTTGCTGAAAAATCCTTTAAGTCTTTCCAAACCGGCAGCAGATATAGGATCATATTCGCTGACGATAATAATTTCATTGCTTATCTCCGGTCTGATAACGATCTCTGTATGGTGGTCGGAACCAGCCTGACAGTCGATAAGTATGAAATCTATACCTGAAGATGGACGGCTAAAATATTTCACGACATTGTGGATGTTATTATAAAACGTCTCTATATTAAAACAGTCGGTGTTGTTAAACGAATATGTCGCAGGAATAAGCTGCACTCCATTCGACAGCTTTACCGTATTATCCGAAAGTGTAAAGCCCCTATCTTCTTCCAATATGCCCCTATGAATTTTATTATTATTTTTCCTGTGGTCCAAGATATCCTGTAAATAAAAAAGAGTCAGCCCGTTTGTACTTCCATCGGAGTCGATGATCAATACTTTCTTTCCTAGCTGAGAAAGAAAATCCGCTATGGTTGCTGTCAGGATTGTTTTTCCGGAACCGCCCTTTGCACTTATAAAACTATATACCTTCATACGGAAAATTTAATTTTGGTCCTGATTTTTCCATTCTTGAGCAGCACTCCTCATATAAGAAATTTTTGCCCTGGATGCTTCATTAGGTAGAAACTCACCGAAATCCTGTATAATACTTTTATATAATTCTGAAAAATTTTTCTCTTCACAACTATTCGCCAAATTTATCAAACCTTTGATACGTGTATCCAAAGCCTTGAGTTTTAAATGATCGTTCATTATTTTGGTGGTATTTGCTGTAAAATAATCTGAATTTTTGCACGGTTCACTTTTGTAAACCAGATATACCGCTCTAAAAAAGAACATCAAGCTGCGGTTGGATTCATCAAGGTCGATCAGCAATCCGGAAATTTTCTTAACATAATTCGCATCGATGCCAGCAGTTATGGTCTGTATTACATCAGCATTGACTGAAATCCCTCCATTCTTGTCAGTTAAATACAGAGGTAAAACCTCATTTATGTCTCTATATATTTCATGTTTTGTTCCGTCAGGACATTTACGGGAATAAGTTTTAAAAAAAGGAAAATTCATTTTGCAATAGATTATATATATAATGGATGCAAAAATATAAATAAAAAATTACCTTACAATTCACTTATATAAGTTAATGCACGATAATTACAATAGTATTTATCTATTCCTGTATATTAAACGGGAATTATTTGCCGATGCAGAAGTTCGAAAATATAGACTGCAATACGTCCTCGGAAGTGATATTTCCCGTTATTTCGCTTAAATAATGGAGACATGCACGGATGTCTTGTGCTAACAGGTCTGGTGGAATGTTTGTTTTCAGGCCTTCGACGACCCTTTCAATGGATGCCTTGGCTTCGGACAAAGAATTATAGTGTCTGGAATTACTGACTATAACCGTGTCGTTCGAGATGTTATTCAATCCTACGGTTTCAAATATAATATTTTTCAATTCCTGAATATTATCCCCGTATTTGGCTGAAATTTCGACCACAGGATATTTATCTAATTCTGAATTTTTATCTCTATTTATTACGGAACGGTTCTTTTTGTCGGATTTATTGACAACAACGATAAGTTTTTGGTCCTCTCTATTACCTATACTCTCAATAACCGAACGAATATCATCGATCGTATCTCCGGTTTCACATACCAGAAGAATCACCGAAGCCTTAGAGATGCTCTCGTAGGTACGCTCGATACCCATATTTTCCAGAACATCCTTGGTTTCCCTGATTCCCGCAGTGTCGATAAAACGGCATTTAATTCCGTTGATATTAACCGAATCCTCGATTACGTCCCTTGTGGTGCCTGGAATATCGGAAACAAGTGCTTTATCTTCATTGAGCAAACTATTAAGCAAAGTCGATTTTCCGGCATTAGGGTTACCGACTATCGCTATCGGAATACCGTTCTTCAGTATATTACCCAATGAAAATGAATCCCTCAGTGCTGATATTTTATCATAGATCTCGACTATCAGGGCATTGAGTTTACCCCTATCCGCAAACTCGACATCTTCTTCGCTGAAATCCAACTCGAGTTCAAGCAAAGAAAGAAGCTCAATAAGCCGCTCGCGAAGTCTGGAAATCTCTTCTGAATAACCTCCTCTTATCTGGTTTACTGCAATATTATGGGACGCTTTATTTTCTGACGCTATGATGTCCGCAACCGCCTCTGCCTGAGAAAGGTCCAGTTTACCATTAAGGAACGCCCTTAAAGTAAACTCGCCGGGAGCGGCCGCCTCCACTCCATTACCGCCCAAGAGCTTTAAAATCTCGTTTTTTATATAAGGGGATGCGTGACAGCTTATTTCCACAATATCTTCCCCAGTATATGAATTCGGAGACTTGAATAGTGTTACCAATACATCGTCCACAATTTGATTGTCCGCATTTCGGATATAACCGTAATGGACAGTAAAACCTTTCTGATCCGTGAGTTTTTTATTATTTACGCTTTGGAAAATTGCCTCGACAGCAGAAACAGAATCTTTTCCGCTAACCCGGATCACAGCGATAGCACCGCCTTCGCCCGTAGCAACAGCCGATATGGTTTTAGTTTTGTCCAAAATCGAAATTATCTATTTCATTTAAATCCATCTTCTGCTGGGAACCGTCAGCCATATTTTTAACGGTCACTGTTCCGGATTTTAGTTCCTCCTCTCCTATCATTCCAACAAACGGGATCTTACGCCTATTTGCATACTCCATTTGTTTTTTAAGTTTCGCATTTTCCGGATAAATCTCCGACGGTATTCCAATGTTCCTCAACCGTCTCAATACTTTCAGCGATTCTTTTTCGGACACAGCGTCAAAGTTCAAAAACAATATTTTGGTAGAAAGTTTCGAGGCATCCGGAAATAATCCGAGTCCTTCCATAACATCGTATATTCTGTCTGCTCCGAAAGAAATTCCCACACCCGAGGTATCCGGCATTCCGAAAATTCCGGTAAGGTCGTCATATCTTCCTCCTCCGCATATACTTCCGATAGCGTAATCTTTTGCCTTAACTTCAAAGATCGCTCCTGTATAATAATTCAATCCGCGAGCCAAAGAGAGGTCGAGCTCTATATCCAGATTTATTCCGAGAACATCCGTATAATCCAAAATGGCAGAAATTTCCCCGATACCCTTCATTCCTATTTCGGAAACAGATAAAACACGCGTAATCGTTTCTATCTTAGACCTGTTATCGCCATCCAATTCAAGTATGGGTTTAAGCTTTTCAATAGCATTGTCGTCTATCCCTTTGACGGACAATTCCTGCGCTACATTATCGAAACCTACTTTTTCAAGCTTATCGATAGCGACGGTAATATCCATCATTTTATCGGTATGCCCGATAGCTTCCGAAATTCCATACAGTATCTTACGGTTATTGACTTTCAGAGTAACGTTTATGCCAAGCTTCGTAAAAACAGACTCGACTATCTGGATCAATTCCACTTCATAGATAAGAGACCTGCTCCCTACCACGTCAACATCGCACTGATAAAATTCCCTGTATCTTCCCTTCTGCGGACGGTCGGCTCTCCACACCGGCTGTATCTGATATCTTTTAAAAGGAAAAACTATATCGTTGCGGTGCTGAACAACGTACCTCGCAAACGGAACCGTCAGGTCATAACGCAGCCCCCTCTCACATATAACCGGAGAAACCGCTGCCGAATCCCGTACAGTCAGTTTCTCTTCCGGAACTTTACTGAGAAAATCGCCCGAATTCAGTATACGAAATAAAAGTTTATCCCCCTCCTCTCCGTATTTCCCCAACAGGGTGGATAGTTTCTCCATCGAAGGAGTTTCAAGAGGCAGATAACCGTATGTTTTAAATTCGTCCCTTATGGTATCGAAAATATAATTCCGCTTTATCATTTGTTCGGGACCAAAATCTCTGGTACCCGAAGGAATACTCGGTTTCTGAACAGCCATAATTATTCCACAAGTTTTTTATATTTAAACTTCTTAGGAGTTACATCCCCTAAACGTTTTTTCTTATTTTCTTCGTAATCGCTATATCCGCCTTCGAAGAATACGACCTGCGAATCTCCCTCGAACGCAAGAATATGCGTAGCGATACGGTCCAGGAACCATCGGTCGTGTGATATGACCACGGCACAGCCAGCAAAACTATCGAGACCTTCCTCAAGGGCACGAAGAGTATTTACGTCTATATCATTTGTAGGCTCATCGAGAAGAAGTACATTTCCTTCATCTTTTAGAGTCAGTGCCAAATGGAGCCTGTTGCGTTCTCCTCCGGATAACACTCCGTATTTTTTTTCCTGATCGGCACCGGAAAAATTAAAACGCGACACCCATGCCCGTGCATTAATGCTTCTTCCTCCCAAAGTTATAAATTCGCTGTCCTGCGATATTACACCGTAAACAGTTTTTTCAGGGTCTATGGATTTATGCTGTTGGTCCACATACGCGGTTTTAACGGTCTCCCCCACTTTGAAATCTCCTGAAGTAGGTTCTTCGAGCCCCATTATCATACGGAACAATGTCGTTTTACCGGAACCGTTAGGGCCGATAACCCCCACTATCCCTGCGGGAGGGAGTTTAAAAGAAAGATTTTCGAACAATACCCTATCGCCGAACACTTTCGTAACATTATTCGCTTCGATAACCATATCACCCAATCTGGGACCGTTAGGTATATATATTTCAAGTTTTTCTTCTTTCTGTTTGCCATCCTCGTTAAGGAGTTTATCGTATGCGGACAGACGGGCTTTGGATTTAGCCTGACGGGCTTTAGGCGCCATCCGCACCCACTCCAACTCTCGCTCCAGTGTTTTACGGCGTTTGCTCTCCTGTTTTTCCTCCTGCTCCATGCGTTTGGTTTTCTGTTCGAGCCAGCTGGAGTAGTTTCCTTTCCATGGAATAACTTCCCCTCGATCAAGTTCGAGTATCCATCCTGCGACGTTGTCGAGGAAGTATCTGTCGTGGGTAACCGCTATAACGGTACCTTTATATTGCTGTAAATGCTGTTCCAGCCAGTCGATGGACTCGGCGTCGAGGTGGTTGGTAGGCTCGTCGAGAAGAAGCACATCCGGTTCCTGCAAAAGAAGTCGGCAGAGTGCCACCCGTCGCCTTTCACCTCCTGAAAGATGTTTGACCGGAGCATCCGCATCGGGACATCTCAACGCATCCATCGCACGCTCCAGTTTGCTGTCCAATTCCCAGCCGTTCTTATTATCTATAAGTTCAGTGAGTTCGCCCTGTCTTTCGATAAGTTTAGCCATTTCATCATCGGTCATTTCTTCCATGAATCTAGCATTCACTTCTTCATACTCCTTTAACAGGGAAACTATATCGGCACATCCTTCCTCAACGATCTGCCTCACTGTCTTGGTTTCGTCGAGATGTGGATCCTGTTCCAAATAGCCCACGGTATAACCAGGAGAAAAAACCACTTCTCCCTGAAAACTTTTATCGAGCCCTGCGATGATCTTCATCAGGGTGGATTTTCCAGAACCATTCAAACCTATAATACCGATCTTAGCCCCATAGAAAAATGAAAGGTATATATTGTTAAGTACTTTTTTCTGGTTGTTGAACACTTTGGATACACCAACCATAGAAAATATTATTTTTTCGTCTGACATATTTAGTTTGATTTATGAAATAAGGTGCAAATATAACCTTAAAAGAAGAAAGAAAAAAGTCCCTGGATTATCGCCCCTCCTATTTGTTGAAATCAACGAATGGATATTCGCTTTGCAGTTCACGGATATCCGAATTTATTTTTTCAGTAAACCTTTTATATTGTACAGATTCCGGATAAAGAGGTCGGTGAGACAATGCACGCATTAACTTTTCTATTTTTCCGGACAAGACTACCGCATCTTCGCTTATAAGTGAAGCACGGAAATTTTCCCAGATGTAATCTATCGCAACTTCCGACGGATGAAGCATATCCGCGGCATAAAAACGGTAATCGCGCAGATCGTCCATAACTATCTCGTATGAAGGAAAATAATGGACATTCGGAAATTTCTCCGTCAGGTAATTAGCTGCAACCACCAATGTAGACTTACTGAGGCTGTTTGCAGGGATACCGTCCTTTATATGACGTACCGGGCTTACCGTGACAATTATTTTCTTTGAGGCATATTTCGAATTACTGAACAATTTGCTGAAACTATCGATAATCACATCTACGGGCAATCGATCGCGGACAAAATATTTAGCAGGAAGTTTATGACAGTTATTTACTACGATTCCGGTTGCAGCCAATTTATAAACCCATGATGTACCAAGAGTGATAATAAGATAGTCGCTTTCTTCGAGCGCTTTTTTACCGCAGGTCAAGGAATTATTGATCCGTTCCAACAAAATGTCCTTTTCAGGCGAAGAGAATGAACCGTGATGGTTGAATGAAAACCAGATGCCGTTATTTTCATTTATATCTTTTTCTGTAAACTCTTTTTTGGAATCGAGAATTTTAAAAGTATTTACCACTGATAGCGGATTGTAAACGACACCGAACGGATTGACCGTAACCGGGAATTTCAGCGAAGTCATCATTTTACCGATATTTTCGGCAAAACAAGACCCTATGATCAACCCTTTTTGATTGTAATCAAGCTGAAAACCGTATTCCGGGATATTTATTTTCGTCCTGAATTCCATTGTTTAAACCTGTAACAAACCGTAAGTTCTCATTACATCCCACTGCTTCGAATGATAGAGAAACGAAAATGGTTTTTCCGAATATTTCGAATATAATTCCGACAGGTCCACCATGGTATAAACTCTGTCGAGATCGGCAGTCAAGCTGAAAACTTCCAATAAGAATCGTTTTTCAGATTCATCGGCTTTTACGATTTTCTCTGAAGAATTATTTCTGAACAACAAGCCCGTCTCCGTTCCCTGCGGAATATTTCCTGTAAAGACTACCCGTGTCTTATCATTGTACAGCCTCGAAGCATCGGGCTGGATAAGGCAGTCAGTTACCCTTGTGCCCTCGATCTCCGTTGCAGGATATTTATGCCTGAACCATTTATTAACCGGCATATCGAATCCTTCCTTACGCATATAATTGTATAGGGCGGTCTTCAGTCCTTCACCTGCGGTGTCTATATCATAGTTGCGGTTCTCAGCGAACCTTACCTCATTATTGGCAAATTTATTTATAATATCACCTTTAATACGGACTCCGTACTCTTCAGGATTTTTTCCCGAATAAGAATGGCGGGTCATGGCGAATCTGTGCCAGAATGCAGAAGTAAGAAGTTCTGCACGGAACAGCTGGCGGACAATCTCCAGAGAATCTACTATCTCTTGCGCAGTCTGAGTCGGGAACCCGTACATGAGGTAGCCGTGAACCATGATCCCGGAATAATAAAAATTACGCAATACGATCGTAAGTTCCTCTATGGATACTCCCTTATTCATCAATTCAAGAAGCCTGTCGGAAGCGACCTCGATACCGCCTGATACGGCAATACATCCGGAGGCGGCCAGCAGCTGACAGAGATCGGAAGTAAAATACGGCTCGAAGCGCACATTGCCCCACCATGAAACTACCAGTTCCCGTTTCAATATCTCCAGCGCAATATCTTTCATTAATTTCGGAGGAATCGCTTCGTCCACGAAATGGAACCCGGATTTACCCGTGACAGACATAACCTCTTCCATCTGATCGACGATAGTAGAGGCATTTACCGGATCGTACCGACATATATAATCCAGCGAAGTCTCGCAAAATACACATTTAGACCAATAACATCCGTGGGCTGCCATTATCTTGTTCCAGAAACCTTCCCCCCCCCACAGCCTATGCATTGGGTCTACTGTTTCGACAAGAGAAAAATAACGGCTAACGTCGAGGCCGCTGTAATCCGGACAACCACGTTCGTAGTGGCTTATATTTTCGGTATCGATACCGGAATATTCTACTTTTTTACCGTTCATCGTGAACGTTCTCACTAATTCTCCTCCGGTAAGAATATTTTTCAACGGAATTTCGCCGTCGTCGAGTACGATGTAATCCGTATATTTAAAAACCGCCGTATCAGTTAACTGACGTAATTCTGCTGAAGGATATCCTCCCCCGAATATCACTTTAATTTCCGGATAATTCGATTTAATATAACCTCCACAGCGAAGCGAAGAAATAAGATTACCGGGGAATTGAACCGTAAAACCTATATAGCCAGGTTCGAGTTCTGATATATATGCGTCGAGAATCTGCATCATCAGCTTTTCGATAATATTTTCAGGCTTGACCAGCTCTTCTTCAAGAAATTTAAACTCGGGAACAGACAAGGATATTTTTTCTGCATAACGTGAAATTCCGAAGTGCGGAGTTACCACTGCATTTATAAAATCCGTCAGATCCTCGAGATACAGCGTCGCCAGATACTTCGCACAATCCACAATTCCGGATGAACCGTATCCGGATTCTATATCTTCGATTTCATGGAACCTGCCGGCCTGGGGGAGAAAATCAGGGGCGCATATCAGATTGGAGATCGTATCGTCCTCACCGCGCAGAAATTTCATTACCGTCTCCACTGTTTTTATATAATTTTTACTCAATGAATATATCCGGGAAATATTCTCATCCTTCGTTTCCTTGAATTCATTGAATATTTTACATAGAAACTCACGGGTAAATATGCTGTTTAGAAGATCGACGGACAGATCGCGTTGTTCCGCCTCAAATCCTTCCCGCTTAAGGTATCCGGTCAAATAACATGTCGCAGGATACGGGCAATTAGGTTGAAGTAGCGGCGGAGTAACCAGTAATATTTTATTATTCATCGAATTCGAGTTTTAGTCCGTCGTAAGCCAACTCTACTCCTTCGGGCAAAATTTCCGAGACCTGTTTATGAAATCCCAGCTGATGGGATATATGGGTGAGGTAAGCTCTCTTAGGTTTGATTTTTTTTATTATTTCCAGCGCTTCCGGTAGGCAGAAATGTGAAAGGTGCTTCTGCGTCCTTAACGAATTTATAACGAATATATCGATGTCGCGTAATTTATCGAGTTCCAAATCTTCTATGGAATTCATGTCAGTAAGGTAAGCAATATCACCTATCCGGAATCCGAGAACAGGAAGTTTATAATGCATTCCGCGTATCGGAATTATATCTATTTCGCCAATCTTAAAAGGATTTTCATCGATTTTTACCAGATTTATATCCGGAACTCCCGGATAGCGGTTATCTCCGAACGCATAATAAAATTCATTCATGAGGATTTTCTGGGCATGCTGTTCGGCATAAACATCCATAGGTTTACGCATCGTATAATTGAAAGCGCGGACATCGTCCATACCTCCGGTATGATCTTTATGAGGGTGCGTTATAAGAATTGCATCCAGCCTTCTTACGTCTTCCCTAAGCATCTGTTGCCGGAAATCCGGACCGCAATCGATCGCTATTACTTTTCCTACAATTTCCAGTAATACGGAAGAGCGGAGCCTTTTGTCGTGAGGATCGCTCGAAAGACAGACTTCGCATCTACAGGAAATAACAGGAACACCCTGAGATGTTCCCGTCCCTAAAAAAGTAATTTTACCCATAATTTTATTACAAACGGGCAAGCATGTTTTTTATATTGTTTTCGATACGCGACAATATATCTTCGCTTTCGCTTCCTTTAACAAATTTTTCACCGGTTATTTTTTCATATAACTCGATATATCTGTCGCTTACGCTCTGTACGAACTCTTCCGTCATTTCAGGGACCATTTGACCTTTTTGTCCCTGGAATCCG
This sequence comes from Rikenellaceae bacterium, assembly GCA_021201795.1. Classification (GTDB taxonomy): domain Bacteria; phylum Bacteroidota; class Bacteroidia; order Bacteroidales; family Rikenellaceae; genus JAJBUQ01. The sequence goes on along the minus strand of JAJQEF010000016.1, from coordinate 218,053 downwards.
TTCTCCATAAGCCATTCACGCACGAATTCCTTAGAAAGTTGACGCTGTTGTTCTCCTTTGTCAAAAAGTTCCTGATAAGAATCTGCGTAAAAATACCGCGAACTGTCAGGGGTATGTATTTCGTCGATAAGATATATTTCGCCGTCCTTTTTCCCGAACTCATATTTCGTATCTACGAGTATCAATCCTCTTTCGGCAGCCATCTCCGATCCTCGGTTGAAGAGAGCCAGTGTGTATTGTTCGAGTTTTTCGTAATCTTCTTTGTTTACCAGTCCGGAAGATATTATCTCTTCTTTGGAAATATTCTGATCATGATCCCCTATCTCGGCTTTGGTCGTCGGAGTAACTATAGGCTCAGGGAATTTTTGATGTTCTTTCATTCCGGACGGAATCCTGACTCCGCATATTTCACGGGCTCCGGCTTTATAATCGCGCCACGAGCTGCCTGTCAGATACGCCCTTACTATCATCTCCACAGGAAACGGTTCGCACTTGCGTCCTACCGTAGCCATAGGATCCGGTGAAGCGATTTTCCAGTTCGGGCATATATCCGAAGTCGCATCCAGAAATTTCGAAGCAATCTGATTCAATACCTGTCCTTTATATGGAATTCCTTTAGGAAGCACCACATCGAACGCCGAGATACGGTCGGTAACCACCATCGCAAGATATTCGTCGTTAATATTATAAACGTCGCGCACTTTGCCGACATACAGATTCCTCTGCCATTCGAATTCGAATTGGGTTTTAACAATCGCTTTTGCCATTATTGTGTATTATTTTATTGGTTTCTTCTTTATTTTCTTCGAATTTATCGAATGCCTCGACAATATATTTTACCAATGGATGACGTATTATGTCCCTGTTGTCCATTTCTACAATGCCTATTCCTTTAACTTTACGTAACAGCGAAATAGTCGGAAGCAGTCCCGAATCCCTTTTCCGCGGAAGGTCGATTTGTGTGACATCGCCAGTAACGATAAATTTCGCACTTTTACCCATCCTGGTCAGGAACATCTTTATCTGGGGCATAGTGGTATTCTGTGCTTCGTCCAAAATAACAAAGGCATTGTCCAGAGTACGACCCCTCATGTATGCGAGCGGAGCTATCTGTACAGTACCGTCCTCCATAAACTGCGTAAGTTTACGCGGTGGAATCATATCGTTCAAAGCATCATACAGAGGCTGGAGATACGGATCGAGTTTCTCTTTCATATCGCCGGGCAGAAATCCGAGTTTTTCTCCGGCCTCGACAGCAGGCCTCGTAAGGATTATCCTCTTAACCTCTTTCTCCCGCAAAGCCCTCACAGCCAGAGCAATAGAGGTATATGTTTTTCCCGAACCTGCTGGTCCTGTCGCGAAAAGCAGATCGTTTTTATAATAAAGATCGACAAGTTTCTGTTGATTCACGGTTCTTGCCCTTACTATCAGGCCATTATTACCGTAAACTATTACATTGTTGTCCACGGGTCCGTCGACTTCGGCGGTTCCGCTATCTATAATCTGGTCAATAACCTGTTCGGACATATGTCCGTAACGGTTATAATAATCTATAAGCCGTAGTATTTTATGTTCGAACTGTTCGATAAGTTCCTCCTGACCAATAGCCTTAATCTTGGAACCTCGTGCTATAATTTTTAATCCGGGGAACTTCGCGGCAATATGGTTTATATTATTATTTGCCGTTCCGTACAGGTCCTTAGTATCTATTCCTTCTATGGGTATTACTCTCTCCCCCATTAAAAAAAGTAAGTGAATGAAGTAGTAATGAACTTGTCGTTTACTTTAATGCCCTGGTTGACATAGTTCAGGTCGAATTTTCTATTCTCCTTAGAAAAATATCCCTGCCAGCGGACATCGAAATCAAATCTTCCCAGAGACAATCCGAGACCTGCAATATAACCTACGTTAGGACGGTAGACATGGAAATAATTATCTTTTCCGTCGAATGTTTTCAGGTTGAATACCGGTCCTGCGTTAATCCTGATAAAAAGCAGGTTCAGACCGAACAACACAGGAAGTTCGAGGTTGTTGTAAGTTAATTTCCTTGCATCATCCATTCTGTATACATTGTATTTCGCATAATTGTAAACCAACTCCGGCTGGGCGTAAATGCCTATAACAGGAATAGTAAAACGCGAAACTACACCTACAGTAAATCCCACATCCTTCGATTTGATTCTATTATCGGTACTTATTTTGCTTACAGCATCAGTGGAAAGAAATGTCAATCCGCCCTTCACTCCGATCTTTAACGGCTGTGCGGAAACTCCGGAAACTACAAGGCATACTAATACGAGCACAAATAACTTTTTCATAATCTTTCACTTTGATTCATTTCGGATTCAAAGGTATAAAAAAATTGTAATTTATTCATCGCGAACCCAACAAACCACCAAACAACAACCGTTCCCGTATTAAAAATTTAATATCTTTGTTTTTTAATTCATTTTAATATGAAACAAATAAAATCTGTCAGCGGAATCAGGAATAAGATCCTTTACGGATTTTTCGTTCTGGGCTGTTTATTATTTTTCTCCGGGCTAATATCTTTTTTCGAACTAAGACGACTTAACGCCTCGACAAGGATAATACTCGAAAAAAGCAGGCAGGAAATGGAAATGTCCGATAAAATGGTACAATCCGTAAAGTTGTACGATTCTATATTACAAGTCATTATGGAGGGTCGGGAATTCTCCGATTCCTTATTGGAATCCAGAAAGAATCATTTCGATTCCATATTCACGGCAGCCGCGGAACTATTTGAAACCAACGAGGGCACAGACAGGGTTATCGCGTCCAAAAACAGCTATGATATCGTAGCAAACGACATTACCGACACCGTCTACTCCAATATAGAGTGGATAGAAGAAATATACAGATCTTCTTATTATGATCTTAATATTTCCATAAAAAATCTTATCCTGTCGACAAACAATTCAGTAGACAACACTGCCAGAATCTTAAGAAATAATGCCTACCGTGCGATCATGCCCGGAATCATCACTTTAGGTATAGCTATTATAATAATAGTCGTATTCTTCGGATTGATCGATCTTTATTATATAAAACCGGTTCTCAAAATGACCCGGAGCCTGGAAGCATATATCAAACAAAGGGTTCCGTTCAAACCCAAAGTAGAAGGAACGGATGAGATAAAAGACCTTCGTACATACATCGAGGAACTTATCTCTTCAACAAAAAAAGTCAACTGATGAGATTCAATATAATTACGAGATATATTGGACTTGTGCTTGTTATCAATGCCTTATTCATGTTATTGTCCGCCTTTATTGCGGTTTACTACGGCATCGATACCGGTTTATATCCCCTTATTATGAGTGCAATCCTTACCGTTGCACTGGGATGCTTCCCGCTAATATTCGTCGACGCAGATAATAATATAAACAGTAAGGAAGCATACATAATAGTCGTAGGTTCATGGGTAATTTCCTGTGTAGTGGGAACCTTCCCCTATTTGTTGTGGGGCGGTGAATTTACCGTTGTAAACGCCTGGTTCGAAAGCGTATCGGGATTTACAACCACGGGAAGCACCATACTGAACGATATCGAAGCCGTTCCCAAAAGTCTATTATTCTGGAGATCGTCGACCCACTGGTTGGGCGGTATAGGGGTAATGATGTTTGTACTGGTTGCAATTCCGTCCCTCGGTCGTGTAAAGATGACCTTATCCAATATACAGATGTCTGCTCTCGCAAAAGACAATTTCAAATATAAAACCCAGAAAATCGTAAAGATCTTACTTTTTGTTTATATAGGACTAACCTTTACGGCATCGATTTTTCTGAGAATCGCAGGTATGGACTGGTTCGATTCGATAAACCACGCATTCTCTACCGTGGCGACAGGAGGGTTCAGTACAAGGTCGCTCAGCATTTCATACTTCAGTAATAAATGGGTAGAAATAATCATTACACTCTTTACCGTAATAGCGGGGATACATTTCGGGGTATTATACGCCACGCTTACAGGAAAGAAGAACAATATCTTTCGCTCGGAAGTGACCATGTTTTATATATGGAGTCTTATTATCGGAGGTGTGTTGATTACCGGAAGCCTATGGTTTTCGGACACTTACAATTCTTTAGGGGAAGCTGCGAGATACGCATATTTCCAGGCTGCGACAATATGTACCACTACAGGTTTTGCAACCACCGATACCAACATATGGCCACCATTCGCGCTAGTAATCCTCATATATTTCTCCTTTACCAGCGCCTGTTCAGGCTCTACTACGGGAGGACTTAAAGCCGACCGAATCCTTCTTTCCTACAAATCGGTTATTGCGAGGGTGAAGCAATTACAGCACCCTAACGCCATAATAAGGGTTAAAATGGATAAAACAATTATCGAAGATAATACGTTAAGTCTGGTAAATATGTTTATCGTTATTTATATTTTATTCGTACTTTTGGGAACGCTGCTGATATCGATTTCAGGACTGGATCTTATGACGAGTTTCAGCGCGGCATTTGCTTCAATGGGGAATGTGGGCCCCGGCTTCGGTGCAGTGTCTTCTTTGAGCAATTATTCGGTTATTCCCGATTATGTAAAAATTATATGTACTTTGCTTATGTTAATCGGCCGTCTGGAAATATTCGGTTTATTATTGATAGCGATGATCAGGATTTGGAGATAGATATCTATGAAAAAATATTATATATCAGTTTTTAGCGTTGTAATACTGAGTACCCTTATAGGGTCATCTAATATAGGTATCACACCTCGTATTTCAGGACTTGAGAATGATTCCGTATACATGGAACTTCTTTTAGAAGAGACTGTTCTGAAAAATAAAGAAGACTCGCTGTTAAATCTTCTCGATGAAAAAAGAACGGCATTCATGAGAGATACGTCCGATCGTGCGATGAGGAGTGCAGAGATACTAAGTCTTGAGGCGGATCTGTTCGACATCCGCAACAACCTTGGTATAGTCGTATCCAAGACCACTACAATAGAACAAGAGTATCTTATCAATTCGTTAGAAAATGAACTGCCTGACAGCCCATCTCCTATAAACGGGACGGACAATCGTTTTCTTCCGTATAATTCCTACATAAAAAATAATCTCAATAAAGAGGATTACGAGCTTCTGCTGGAAGTATTCGATAATGAAAAATACATATCCGGATTGTCGGAAGAATTCATTTCATTATACACGAATATGGAGGAAACAGCAATCCTGTATAAGTCGGCAGAGGATCAGTATACTTCGGATTCTTTGTACAATGTTTACCGTGGATTGTATTCAGGAATTACCGAATGCGAGGAAGATTTCAACAAAAACTGGGAGATGATCTTCAATACCAAAACGCTGGTTTATACCTTTCTTCTGGATAAACTGAACAAACTGGCCGACATCAATGAAATTAACCGCAGGAACAAAGCGGAAAAAATTCCCGCCGAACAGCTCAAAACAATGATATCCGAGACCTTTGCGGAATTTCCGTCCCAATACAGACTGATATCGGAATATGAAATACTCCTTGCCCGGACGCTGAATTTAGCCAGCGCCCTTGATTCTCTGACCCAAGCCATATCCGGATTCGACGACAGTGATTTTATTAAACAAAACATAATACTTGCCGAAAGGGATTTTATCGATTTTGCCGGCATTTCCAAAGTTCAGAGCAGTCCGTACAATAATCAGAATCCTATTCCGGAGATCAATGTGCCTGAAAAAGGAAAATTTTACAGCATCACGGTAGGCACATTCGCAAATAAGCCTGCTGTTTCCACTTTTAAAAATATAGTTCCAGTTCATTACGACCGTAACCAGGGTCGATACAGATATTTCATCGGTTTGTACAAAACATTGACCGAGGCTTACGCAGATGCTGTGAAGCTTAAAAATGAACACGGTTTCCGCAAACCGGAAGTAGTAATGTGGGATAACGGAGATTTCAAAAATCTGGGTTCCGATATTGAAAATAATGCAGGTGCATTTAACGTTGAAATAGAAGGTATCGGTAAACTTAACGACGCGGTCCGTAGTTATATCGACAGGTATGCTCACGATAAAGAAATTACTCTGGTGAACGGAAAATATTTTATAGGGATTTTTTCCAACAGACTTACGGCACAGGAGTTTGCCGGAGTTCTTAATACGATTCCGCTCATAACGGCATCCGTAACAGCAATCGAATAAACCACAATGAACACCAATATACCATTAGCCGAAAGGCTTCGTCCAAACACTCTGGACGATTATATCGGACAGGAACACCTCGTAGGTAAAAACGGTGTCTTCCGCAAATTCATCGATTCCGGAAATGTACCTTCATTCATACTCTGGGGACCTCCTGGAGTCGGTAAAACAACTCTTGCGAGGATTGTAGCGACATCGTTGAACAGGAAATTCTTCACATTAAGCGCAATAAATTCCGGAGTTAAAGATGTACGGGAAGTGATCGAGAACGCCAAAGGACAGAAATTTTTCAATACTCCGGCACCGTTCCTTTTTATAGACGAGATACATAGATTTAACAAATCACAGCAAGACTCTCTTTTAGGAGCTGTCGAACATGGAATAATCACTCTGATCGGAGCTACTACTGAGAATCCGTCGTTCGAGGTCATATCCCCTCTTTTATCCAGATGCCAGGTATATGTTCTTAAAAATCTGGAAGACAAGGATCTCCACAAACTATTGAACAGAGCTGTCGGAAGCGATATAGTATTAAAAGAACGCGGGGTAAAAATTAAAGAAACCGAAGCATTGTTCACCTTTTCGGGGGGGGATGCCAGTAAATTATTAAATATATTGGACATACTGGCCAATTCTGCAGAGGGTCAGGTCGTAATTACAGATAAAAATATAACCGATGCATTGCAGCAGAACATTGCGCTATACGATAAAAACGGCGAACAGCACTACGATGTAATTTCCGCTTTCATAAAATCCGTAAGAGGCAGTAATCCGGATGCAGCAGTATACTATCTGGCGCGAATGCTTGCCGGCGGAGAGTATCCGAAATTTATCGCACGGCGACTTGTTATCCTCGCAGCCGAGGACATCGGGCTGGCCAATCCCAACGGTCTTCTGCTTGCCAACGCTTGTTTCGACACCGTTCACAAAATCGGTATGCCGGAAGCACGCATACCTCTTGCAGAAGCTACTATTTACCTTGCGACGAGCCCTAAAAGCAACTCTGCATATATGGCGATAGACCGCGCCATGTCTATGGTTAACAAAGATACGACTAACCGCCCTGTCCCGCTGCACCTGCGTAACTCCCCTACAAAACTCATGAAAAATATCGGTTATGGAGAAGGTTACAAATACGCACATGATTTTGAAAATAACTTCGTGATTCAGGAGTTTTTCCCTGAAGGACTGGAAGGCACGCGTCTATATAAACCTTCGGATAATCCGCGGGAAAGGGAAACCGAGACTAGAATGAATAAACTTTGGAACAGAGAAAAATAATAAAAGATGAAAACTGACATAATAAAAAACCTGCCTTGGGTAAGGCACACTGAGAACAATATGTTCTTCCTGATCGCCGGCCCGTGTATCATAGAGAGCAGAGCCAACGCTATGCAAATAGCTGAGACGGTTTGCGAAATCACGGACAGACTGAACATTCCTTATATTTTCAAAGGCTCTTACAGAAAAGCAAACAGGTCGAAGTCCGATTCTTTTACCGGCATCGGAGATATAGAGGCACTGGAGATACTGGCGGAAATAAAAGAAAAATTCTCAGTCCCGGTAATCACAGATATACACAGCGCATCCGAAGCAGAAGTGGCGGCAAAATATGTGGATGTTTTACAAATACCTGCCTTTCTGTGCAGACAGTCGGATATATTACAGGCAGCAGCAGAGACAGGAAAAATCGTAAACATCAAAAAAGGACAGTTCCTGTCCCCTGAATCAATGAAATTCGCTGCTCAGAAAATATCAGAATCAGGTAATGAAAATATAATACTTACTGACAGGGGAACCATGTTCGGATATGGCGATATAGTAGTAGACTTCCGGAGTGTGCCGATAATGAAGGAACACGGATATCCTGTTATCGTAGACATTACACATTCACTTCAGCAACCTAATCAGGGAAGCGGAGTAACCGGAGGCAGGCCCGAATTGATCGAAACAATAGGCAAAGCAGCAATAGCGGTCGGAGCCGACGGGATTTTTCTGGAAACACATCCCGAACCGGGTAAAGCAAAATCAGACGGAGCAAATATGCTCAGGTTGGATATGCTGGAAAATTTACTGGAAGAACTAGTACGTATTCGCAAAGCCGTAATATAAAATAAAGAAGCCTGCATGCAGCAGGATTCTTTATTTTATTAATATAGATTGTTTAAGTATATCGACCGCGTTCGGACCTTCACAAAATATAAGGTCTATTATACTGAGATCGGGGAAAAAATCATATTTGTCCGAAAAAACCTGATAGTATTCTACCAACTGGAAGTTTTTATCAACTACATTGTACTTTTTTTGGGGGGATATGGAATTTCTGAAGTCGTTTTCGACATCTCCGTAAAAATCTTCCGAATATTTAATTTCGAACTTTATTTTCAATAGATTGAAAATTTTCTCTCTAATCACTTCATTTAAATCCCAGAGAAATTCGAATCGTTCACTGTACAATGGTTCGAAAATATCATAATAATAATCATAATAAGCAGAGTTTTTATATGCGGACATGATGGAATACCAATGCTGGTGCCGCCACGGCTTGCTGTAATCAATTCTCACATCTTTTATGGGAATCTTATTTCCGGAATCTTTGACTACCGGAACGGTCAAATCTGCTAAACCGTTGGCAGTAAGGATGCGGCACCTATTGCGGTAACTCTGCTTCTGATAATTTTCATGAGCTTCGATAACCACAGGCTGATCCTGGAAAAATTTCGTATAATAACGAATATTCCCGTAATATGCGGTCGAGAGTAATATCATTATTTTTTGAGGCGTGCAATAACAGTCTCTGTACCGGTCACTTTCTGATCGATATCGACGCATATCTCCGCATTCAATGGAAGCAAAACATCCACACGTGAACCGAATTTTATAAATCCACACTGTGTATTTTGTCCGGCATTGCGACCTACAACCGCATAAGATACTATTCTTCTTGCAACATATCCGGCTATCTGGCGGAACAGTATCTTTTCTTTTCCGGTATTAACTATCGTAGTCGTCCGTTCATTTTTTTCCGAAGACTTCGGATGCCATGCTACCATATATTTCCCATGATGATGCTTAAAATATTCTACAGTTCCCCCCACAGGGAACCAATTTATATGGATGTTCCAGATAGACATGAATACCGATACCTGTATCCTTTCCTCATTTAGATATTCACTCTCGAAGACTTTCTCTATCGCCACGACCGTACCGTCGGCGGGAGAAAATACGTCCCCTTCGGAAATACTCATTTCACGGGAAGGCACCCTGAAAAAACGGATTACGAATAAAAATAACAGGAAAAATATGGCAGAGACCGGATATGCGATAACCGGTTCAAGAAAAATAAAAGAAATAGCTCCGAAAAATGCAAAAAGCACAAGCGCAGCAAAAATAATTCTTCTTCCTTCTCTGTGAATCTTCATGGTTAGTAGTAGCTGAATCAGTTAAAAAACTTTATAATAATAAAAACTAATGGTAAAGCAATCAGCATTGCATCGAACCTGTCAAGAAATCCTCCGTGTCCCGGAATGATTTTACCGGAATCCTTTACTCCGGCCTCACGTTTGAACATCGATTCTATAAGGTCCCCCGCAACTCCGCCTAACGAAGCCACACTTGCGATCGATAGCCACATATGAATATCCGTACGTGTAAGGTACCCTATCACTCCGCCTACCGCCACGGTAATTATAAAACCACCCCAGAATCCTTCCCATGATTTATTGGGAGATATTCTTGGAAACAAAGGATTTTTTCCAATGGTGCTCCCTATCATATAGGCTCCTACGTCATTCATCCAGATCAGAAAAGTGAATCCAAGCGGATATAAATAATTGTATCCCATTTCTCCGGAGGTATCAACCACAGATCCCATACAATTCAACAGAGCCATCGGCAAACCAATATAAATCAGCCCCATAAAAGAGACTGCGATGTTTTCAAGTGGATTGGGTTTTTTGCGGAAAAGTTCCAAAACAGGAATGGTAACAATAAAAATCAGAAGAAGCAATATGTACTTCAACTCCAATACATCGTAATAATATAGAAAAAATCCGATAACAAATATCACTCCGCCCGCAATAGGTAATATATTCAACGGGGAAGTATGTTTATTAGCAAGTTTCTGAAATTCGTGCATGGCTCCGACAGTAATAACAACGGATAAAGCAAGCAATGTCCATTTAGAGATAACTATCGCTGCAATTATTACTACTGCTATTACTATTCCGCTCAATGTGCGGACCACAAGGTTATTCAGGGCCATATAGAGGACAGTGAATTATGCTTCTGCAATATTTTCTTCCGCAATATCTGTATCCGGAATTATTTCTGCAACTTCGTTATTGGTTTCTTCTTCTTTTATTTTTCTTTTACCAAAAATAGCTTCTACGTCTTCTGTAAAAATTACTTCCCGTTCCAGAAGGAGTTCCGCTAATTTTACGAATCCTTCCTTATGTCCGGTAAGTACGTTCATTGCACGGTCGTAGCTTTCGGAAATAATCCGTTTAGCTTCGTCGTCGATCAACTGGGCGGTTTTCTCACTGTATGGTTTACCCATAAAATCACCCTGTCCTGAAGAGTCGTAGAAAGATAAATTTCCCACCTTATCGCTCATACCGTAATAAGATACCATAGCATAAGCATATTTGGTCGCTCTTTCGAGATCGTTCAAGGCACCTGTGGAGACAGTTCCGACCATCAATTCTTCTGCTGCGCGTCCTCCCATAAAAGAAGCCAGTTCGTCGAGAAGTTGTTCCCTTGTAGTAATCTTTCTTTCTTCCGGAAGATACCATGCCGCACCCAAAGCGCTGCCGCGAGGTATAATTGAAACTTTGATCAACGGATGAGAATGTTCCAGTATCCAACCTACGGCGGCATGACCGGCTTCATGGTAAGCAATCGAGCGTTTCTCTGTTTTGCTGATAATAGTACTTTTTCTCTCGAGTCCTCCGATTATACGATCGATAGCATCCAGAAAATCCTGTCTTTCTATCTGTTTTTTATTACTGCGGGCAGCAATCAACGCGGCCTCATTACATACGTTAGCTATATCTGCACCTGAAAATCCAGGAGTTTGTTTAGCGAGAAAATCGGTATTCAATGCAGAATCCAATTTTAATTTTTTAAGATACACTTTGAATATTTCTTCCCTTTCTTTAAGATCAGGAAGATCGACGTGTATCTGCCTGTCGAAACGACCTGCACGCATAAGTGCCTTATCCAGTATATCCGCACGATTTGTTGCTGCCAGTACGATTACTCCGGCATTGGTACCGAATCCGTCCATTTCCGTGAGAAGCTGATTAAGGGTGTTCTCTCGTTCATCGTTGGAAGTATATCCCGCATTTTTACTTCTCGCCCTACCGATTGCATCGATTTCATCTATAAAGACTATACAAGGAGCTTTTTCTTTTGCCTGACGGAACAGATCCCTTACCCTCGACGCACCGACACCGACAAACATTTCGACAAAATCGGAACCGCTTATCGAGAAGAACGGAACGTTGGCTTCTCCAGCTACCGCTTTGGCCAGCAAGGTCTTACCGGTACCGGGAGGGCCCACCAACAATGCCCCCTTAGGAATCTTTCCTCCGAGGTCGATATATTTTTTAGGGCTTTTGAGAAAATCGACAATTTCCATTACTTCGATTTTTGCATCTTCCAGCCCAGCTACATCCTTAAAAGTTATTTTTCCTTTAGTATCCTTATCGAACATCTGCGCCTTAGCTTTGCCAACACTGAACACTCCTCCGGCACCGCCTCCACTGCCTTTCGACATTCCGCGCATGATAAGTACCCATATAAGTATTATAAACCCTATCGGAAGAATTGCCGATATGAGCGGGCTGTCCCAGAAACTGCTTCGTTGGTCGAACGATAAAACAACCCTATCTGAATAGGGGTTGCTGATCATATATTCGTCGAACCTTCTTTCGAATGTCTCGAGAGATCCTATAATAAATTTGAGCTGTGGTCCATCCTGAGGTAAGGATTTATATTTATCTTCGGTCTTTAAGTCTTTGACTATCTCTTGTTTGAGATAAACTTCCGCAAGTTTATCGTTTACAACAACTATCCGGTCCACATAATTCCTGTCGAGAAACTCAGTCCGGACCTCATCCCAGGTAGACTTTTGCGGTGACGAAGAATTATTGAAAAAACTCAGATATAAAAGAAATATAAATATTATACCATATACCCAAAGATATCCGCGAGGGCGTAATCCGGGAAGTTTATTTGGTTTTTTATTTTCTGCCATCTTTTTCCCCTTAAAATTATTATTCGAACTCATACCGTGTAAGGTCGGCATCCGCCCACATATCCTCCAGAGCATAAAACTTTCTCATCTCTGTCTGGAAAATATGCACCATTACACTCCCGTAGTCCATAGCAACCCATATACCGTTTTCTTTTCCTTCGATCCTGTATGGACGTATTTGGAGTTCTTTTTGTACATCTTCTTCAATGCCGTCAGCTATCGAACATATCTGAGTGGTGGATTCTGCATTACAAATTACAAACGTGTCGCAGATCGCGCCATCGAATTCTGTAAGATCGAGGCTTATAATATTATCGCCTTTTTTATCGTCTATAGCTTCAACAATCGTATCTAATAATTTATCCATTCGTGAATATTTATCCAGCGAAAATAGTTTAAATTTAGTATTAAAAAAATAGGGACCGGAGTTCTGTTTCCTATTTAAGGAAATGCTCCGGATTTATCCATATATCTTCCGATCTGTCGGTCCATATTCCCTGGTCGATCAGGTTTATTTTATATTCGTCAATCTCTGCGGTTATGGTGAAACCGGGCTGCGGAATAGCGGACATTTCCTCTCTTATAGACTCTCTTATACGGCGGTTGAACACTTCGAATCTGCTCTTCGGCCGCCGGTCTTCTTCCCATTTAAAGTTTCTCATATATTGTGGCTGATTTTCAGGAATTTTATCCATCGGATAAAGAGCGTAATTCACGTCGTCATGCCATCTTATTTCAGTAAGTTTATTGTCGTCGAAATAAAAATTTATGAACGAACATTCGGTGACGCTAAATCCGTCGACATAATCGGAGTTCTCCTCTTCCTGGTAATAATAATAAGATTCGGCATTACCCTTGGCTTCAAGCATTCTGATACGGTTGTCCACAAAGTGAGCGATCATTACCCTTCCTGCAAGCTGGTTATAAAGGGAATCCAGAACGTACTCCACCATAAGGGGCTGAATCTCGAATTCGGCACGTACGAGTTCCTGGTTTTCAGTATAAAAATGCATAATTTCCGAAGTAACCTGATTATTTTCATTCCATAATACAGGATCGATATACATATGCATTGTAGAGTCTACAGAAAAACTTACAAGCGAGTCGCACACGGCCTGTATATCGTTCCGATAAATTTTAACATTATGGTAAGCCCTCAGGATCCTTTGTACCGAATCGACTATTATTAATTCTTCTTCCTCGTCGTCTATCAAACTCAATGGATCCATATTCAAAGAATCGACGACAGTAACCACCGTTACCGAATCGAATTCTCTCTCCACGGCATCGTTTGCTTCCTGCACGCGCATACGGTTTAAAAGTTCGGCTCTCTTCGCATTGAGTTTTTCCTGTTTCTTCCGTTCTTTCTCTTCGCGTTTCAATTCCCTTTTGGTCTTTGGTTTTTCCACAACGACAGGGGTCTCGATCTCTTCCTGTACAGAAATACTATCGGTTAACACCGGTAATTCAGCGATCGTAACCGAATCGGGTATCGAAATATTGTCAACCATTACGGAATCGCTGTGAGTCTGCATATCCGCTATAACAAGTCTGTCATCATCGATAATAACATCCGAGGCATATGGGTCAGACATATTTATGGGAAAGAATTCGGGAAGAACAATTTCATCCGAATAGCTGACCTCATCCATAATTCTCTGTATATCCTCAGGAGTGTAAGACATATATTCAGGTATCCCTTCATCTTCTTTGTCATCGTCGACCGGGAATATTTTATAAAGAAATATACTGTCGCTTCTCATAAAAGTGGAATCCTGTCCTTCGGAAGTGTCATAACTGACAACAGCCGGATCCTTGGTCACCATTGCATTTTCGAGTTGCCCCCAGTAAATGCCGTAATCTCCAAAAAGCATTACTTTCTGTTCTTCATCGATTATCTGTATATCGTTATACAGATGAGAAAGCTCCGAGGTTTGATTAAAAGTTATACTATCGGCCCATGTCTGATAATCCTCGGTCATGATAAAAGAATTCTCTGTAAAAGTATACGTATCCGTAAACCTGTTATACTGTCCTCTGTCTGCAGTAAGGAAATTACCGTCCTTGTTCCAGATGTAGGCCTTTTTATAAAATGTAGTTATCTCCGTATCGAAATTGTATCCCATAGAATCGGTTTGCAATATATATTCGTCGTTACGCATAGCTACGTCATAAACGAAAAATACCTGTCGGTCATCGGAATAATATGTAGCCTCCTGCGATTCCATCAGATTATCGTTCTGAGTGATCGTACCGCCCTGGGTATACTTTCCGACAGAAGTCAGCGTATTGAATTCAAGATTGTAGGAATACATGGTAACGTCTTTATCGATCATTTTAACTAATGGCGAATACACTTTAGCTAAGTTCGTGTTACCATTGTAATCAGCCTTATCGCCGTAAATATAAGTCGAATCCTTATTGATTATAACATTACCATAGCATTCTATCATACGGTCGCTGTATCTTATTGCGCTGTCGCAGACAATAATAGCTCCATTATGATGAAATACGACATCATTGGTCAACACGAGAACGGAAGAATCCGCGATCTTTAGCGGCCGCATCCATTGCGCCTCAAAATCGACGATTGCCGTATTACTTTCCTGACCCGATACTCCAAACGTAGAGTACAGAAATAAAATAAATATGAATATGAAAGATACTGAACCGAATTTTCTCATCTTACTTTTTTATCCACTCCGAGTATTTGAAATCGCAATCCTGGAATCTCGGGTCAATTACTACATATATTCCCTGTATTTTCTTTTTCAGCCATGCTTCATAAATATCTTCTTGTTTGGCAGCAAGAGCGGCTTCCTCGATATAATTAAAATCGTCTTTTATATTAGCCCTGTGTGCAGGAATTATCTCCATTAACTGAATTACTTTTACTATATCGTTATTTCTAAGGTCTACTGTCTTCACGGCTTTCGAGATTTCACCTATCTTAAGATCCTTTATAATATTATAATCCGGTCCAAGATTTTCTCTCATAAATTTTGTGGAAGTATACTTAGGGTCCATGAAATGTAATTCCGCCAATTCGTTATTAGAGGCGATCCCTCCGTTCTGTCTGGATATTTTATCTTCCGAGTATCTTCTGGCAGCATCCGCAAAAGTTATATTCCCTTCCTTTATTTCATTTACGATACTATCCAATTTGATCTGATTCATAGTGATCTCCTCCACAGTAAACTCCGGACGGAGTAGAATATGACGTGCTTTATAAAGACCGTCCCGCACGTCCATCAATTCTATGAGGTGGAATCCGTACACGGTCTCCACTATGTCCGATATCTGGCCTACCCTTAATTTTTCCAATGCATCTGCAAACGGCTTTTCAAAATATTCTTTCCTCATCCAGTCCAATTCTCCTCCGCTGCTGGCAGTTCCGTCGACAGAATACGATCTTGCAAGAGTCGCGAACCGTTCACCGTTGATAATCCTCTGCCTAAGTTCGAGCAGTCTTTCACGCGCCCTCAACTTAGCATCATCGGAAGAAGAAGGATATAAAACAATATGTCCGTAAACATACTGCTCCGGAACCATCGGAAGACTGTCCTTGTTAAGATTTTTATAATATCTTTCAACCTCGTACGGTGTTATGCTCACCTGTGATTTAATATGATCTTCCATATCGATAGCCTTGTACATCTCCATAAACCGAAGCCGAAGTTCATCTTTGATAATATAATCCGGTTTTCTGTAATATTCCTCGACGGCACCCAAAGATCCGTGTTTCTCGATAAGTTCCATTATGTAATCCTCCAAACGGTCTTCAAGTCCGCGTGCGCTCTTTACATATATCGAATCGACATCGGCTTGTCTTGCCAGGAGCTTACGTGTCAGATTGAGTTCAAGCGCAAAACATTTGATATCTCCATCGATAGTATAACCTGTCTCTTTCTGCTCCTGTTCCAAAGCACGGACTGTCTCTTCAACATCCGACAATAGTATCATGGAGTTACCAACAACTGCAACTACCTGCTCCGCTATCTGCTTATTTTGAGCTAACATTTTATCGCTGCACGTAAAAATAAGAACAGCAGACAGCAACAGTAGAAATAATTTTTTTGTCATATAGATTTTTTTACTCATTTTCATCATTGTCCGGATTTTGGGTTTCAGGTTTATCCCTAAGGTAAATATTTCCGCGTCTCTGTGCAGACGAATACAAACTGTCTTCCAAATTTCTTAGCAGCTCGGATCTTCTTTTGTTAAGTATTATCTTACGTATCTGGGTGCTTGCCATACTCAACGGCATTATACCGCCTTCCGGTAGGATATCTATTACAGTGAGCATATACCTGTAACCTCCTTCCGATACTTCGTAAAAACCTTTTTTTGTCTGAATATCATGATATTGCTGTTGGGACAGTTGAGGCATGAAGGATATTATTTCGTTATAATCCGTCCATGTTCCGTAATGTATGTAATCCATATCATTTTTTATAGCGATGTCTACGATATCCTGAATATTGTCCGCCCTGGTGGAGCGTGAAAGGTTCCGCATAGCGCTTTCCTGTCGCGAACCGTTAGGAACTTTTACAGCTACAGCTTTTACCAAAGATGCAGGTAGCGTGAATTCCGTCCTGTTCTTCAGATAAAAATCATCTATCTCTTTTGCCGTCACAGCAGTATCAAGACGTGCACATATATATTCGTTTTCATATTTGAATATCAATAGAGAATTTCTATACTCGGCAACCATTCTTTCTATTTCCGAGAGATCACCATTGTAATATTCTTCCGCGAACTGCGATTTAACCTGGTTTTTCACCCAATTATCAATACACGTATTGATAAGTTTCACACTATCCTCATAACTCAGCCCCGGACCTATAACGCCACTAATATTCTCATAATAAAGTTCGTTGTCACCAACACTTGCTACCACTTCACCTTTGACATAGGACTGGAATGAAAAATCCCTGCACGAGAATAATATCGGCAAAGTACCGAAAATCAAAATGTATTTAATTATTCTTTTACAAAAACACATCAGAGAAATTTAACTTTAATCTTCAACGTCAAATACGGCGGTATATTATATCTTAACTCATTAATTTTCAGGAACTGTTCCATTAATACCTCGTTTCCCGAAACAAAACTTAACAAATATGACAGCGAAAATAATTAAAAATAGCGATGAAACAGCATAAACGCCAAAGTAAACGTTGTCGGACGAAATCAGATCGCGGGTAGTAACTGTAATATCGTCGGTAAGTATTAATGAAAACTGTGCCAGCGCATTATTAGCTCCATGAATTACAATCACGGAAATTATCGACTGTGTTTTCACATAAATATAACCCAAAATTATGCCTATTACGAACGCTGCTACAACCTGCTGCGGAATAATATGGACTATTCCGAATATCAACGCAGCAATAATAATCCCTCTGAAAACACCGTATTTAGCAGAGAGTTCCTCCTGTATCATTCCTCGGAAGAGCAATTCCTCAAAGAACGGAGCAGCAAAAATGGAAGTAATCAAGGCCCATCCTCCGCTTCCTACCGCATTCTCGAGAATCCGCATATATTTTTCAGGGAACAAAGAAATAACCGGTTCGAGTACAATGTTCGCGGACACAGTCAGTAACAGCCCCCACAATATCATCACCGGATCCAAACCTCTCCACGATATTTTTACGATACCTTTGAATGTCCCTGTTTTAATCCGATGCAGGTATGTGGCATATAAAATGGTAATCAGGAATTTCACTGTGAATGCAATGAACAAACACATTCCTGCTATACTGTTCGTAAAGAAAGAAAGCAGATATCCAACCAACAAATCGGAAATCATGAGTACCAGTACGATACTCAATATTTCAATAACATTAAGGCTGCCGGAACTTTTTTCCCCGGATGCTTCCGATTGCAGTATAGTATCTTCTCTCTTCTCTCTGGTCATACCTTAAACAAGAAATATCCCTGCCTGCTTACATTCTTCCCTCATTTCTTCCGGCCATATACTGCACTGTATTTCACCTACATGGGCTTTTCTCAACAGGAACATGCATAAACGGCTTTGTCCTATTCCGCCTCCGATAGTAAGCGGTAATTCCCCGTTAAGAAGTTTTTTGTGGAAATAAAGGTTCTCTCGTTCGGTCTGTCCCCTCATTTCAAGCTGATAGCGCATCGATTTTTCATTCACACGGATTCCCATGGATGAAATTTCAAGAGCTATTTCCAGAACAGGGTTCCATAGAAGAATGTCGCCGTTCAATCCCCTGAAACCTTCTTCGTTCAAAGTACTCCAATCGTCATAGTCCGCAGCACGTCCGTCGTGCAGCTCTCCATTAGTCATAGGATGCCCTATCCCCATAATAAAAACAGCACCGTATTTTTTTGTTATTTCATTTTCACGCTCTTTAGCGGATTTATCAGGATACATTTTCAGCAATTCCTCCGCATGGATAAAAAATATATCCTCTGGTAAAATGGGAACGATATCAGGGAATTCTATGTAGAGCCTGTTTTCAGTAACTTTTATCGCTTCGTATATCCGGCGTACGATTTTTTTCAGGAACGCAACCGTTCTCTCATCATTAGTTATGACTCTTTCCCAGTCCCATTGATCCACATAGATAGAATGTATATTGTCGAGTTCCTCATCCGGACGGAGTGCGTTCATGTCCGTATAAATACCGCATCCGTGGGACATCTCCATTTCTGCGAGTTTAAGTCTTTTCCACTTTGCCAAAGAATGAACCACCTCGGCAGGACTGTCGTTAAGTTCTTTTATCGGAAATGTGACCGGACGCTCGATACTGTTAAGGTCGTCATTAATTCCCGTACCCTTCATTACCACCATAGGCGCAGTAACCCTAAGAAGTGAAAGCTGTGCGGAAAGATTGGACTGGAACATGTCCTTAACCAGTTTTATCGCCTTCTCCGTGTTTTTTACTCCTTCGAGCATATCTCTGTAACCGTGTGGTTTAAGAATTTTCATCTTCTAAATCATTTTAATTAACCTGACAAAATTAAAAATATTTTTCAGAAATGAATTTCATTATCAGTAATCCGCTTAAAATAACTCAAAAGAAGCGCGTCTTTTTAGAATATTCTTAAACCTTTTCAAAGTATTTTATTTAGATGTTTAATAGAGTCTATTGCCTAACTTTGGGGCAAATTTGAAAACCGAGTATGAATAAAAATAATTATTGCATCATAATGGCCGGAGGCGTAGGAAGTCGGTTCTGGCCTGTAAGCAGACAAAACCACCCTAAACAATTCCTTGATATTCTCGGCATGGGAAAATCGTTTATAAGGCATACTTACGAACGTTTTCTCGATATAATTCCTGCAGAAAATTTTTATGTCGTAACGAATAAAAAATATACAGAACTGGTAAAACAGCACATTCCTGAACTAAAAAATGAACAGATATTATCAGAACCTCTCGGAAGAAACACGGCTCCATGCATTGCTTACGCTGCTTATAAAGTGAATAAGTTAAATCCGGATGCAAAAATGGTAGTGGCTCCGTCGGATCATTTGGTTTTAAATGAAAGTAAATTCAGGGAGGTTATCTCGGAAGGATTTGATTTTTTAGATGACAACAATACCCTTCTTACTATCGGGATAAAACCGAACAGACCTGATACGGGTTACGGTTATATCCAGATCGATACAACAGTACAAATAGATAACTTTAACAAAGTCAAAACTTTTACCGAAAAACCGACTCTCGAAGTGGCAAAAATGTTTGTCGAGAGCGGAGAGTTTTTCTGGAACTCGGGAATATTCATATGGAAATCCGATGAAATTATAAAACAGTTCATAAATCATCTTCCAGAGGTAGACAGGCTCTTCGCATCGATAAACGACAGCTACAATACTGAAGAAGAAGAAAACGCAATAAGACAAATATATCCCGAATGCCGTAATATTTCGATCGATTACGGAATTATGGAAAAAGCGGATAACGTTTATGTAAGATGCAGTGAATTCGGATGGTCCGACATAGGGACATGGGTTTCTATTTATCAGCATTCCGCCAAGGATGTTAATGGGAATGCTATCCTGGGCGATGTTTTAACCTATGACACCGAAGGTTGCATTATAAATATGCCTAATGGAAAAGTCGCGGTAGTTCAGGGAATGAAGGATTTTATTATAGTTGACAGCGATAATGCATTGCTGATCTGTCCCAAAAACGATGAACAGAATATTCGTATGTTCGTAGAGGAAGTGAAGATGAAAAAAGGACCTGATTTTATTTAAAATTCCCGATACATCACAGATTTAGCTTTTTCTTATTATTAAAATGTTCATAAGATAATTTAAAAGTATTATTTTTGCACGGTTAGTTTTAAGGAAAAACGAATAGTCAAGTTAAGAAAATACAATTATGGCAGCAATTAAAAGTGTCGGTATTCTGACTTCCGGAGGAGATGCTCCGGGAATGAATGCGGCAATACGTGCGGTGACACGTTCGGCAATATTCAACGGATTGAAGGTGAAAGGTATCTACAGAGGATACAAGGGACTTATTGCCAATGAAATAGTAACATTCAAGACCCAGAATGTCAGCAACATAATACAGCAGGGCGGAACCATTTTGAAAACTGCGCGAAGTATGGAGTTCAAAACCAAGGAAGGACGTAAGACAGCGTATGACAACATGTCTGCTGCCGGAATCGACGCGCTCGTAGTTATCGGAGGGGACGGCTCATTGACCGGTGCAAGAATATTCGCAGAAGAATACAACGTACCTATCATCGGAATTCCCGGAACAATAGACAACGACCTCTACGGAACAGATAGAACGATAGGATACGACACTGCACTTAACACCATTATGGACGCTGTGGATAAAATTCGCGACACAGCGACATCGCACGAGAGATTATTCTTTATAGAAGTTATGGGTCGTGATGCGGGATTCCTCGCGCTTAACGGAGCTATCGCTGTCGGAGCAGAAGACGCTATCATACCGGAAATGGCTACCGAAGTCGACCAGTTGGCTGAACTTATCGAAAACGGGTTCCGTAAATCCAAAAACAGTAGTATAGTGCTCGTTGCCGAAAGCGAAACTACCGGCGGCGCCATGGGCCTTGCAGAAAGGGTTAAAAACGAATATCCCCAGTATGACGTACGTGTAACGATACTTGGTCACATACAGCGAGGAGGTTCTCCTACCTCTACCGATAGGATACTCGCGAGCCGTTTAGGATATGCAGCTATCGAGGCGCTTCTCGAGGACCAGAGAAATGTAATGGTCGGTGTAGAGAACGATAAAGTAGTTTATGTACCGTTCGCACGTGCAATCAAAAACGAAAAACCGATAGACAGAGATCTTCTTAACGTATTGAGGATTCTATCGATATAAAATAAAAAAGCCGGAATTAATCCGGTTTTTTATTTATGTTTTAACACCGTAATCGGCGGAGATATTCAAATTCCTGATTATAAAAAATCCCGGCACAGCACATATTAGCACCCATACGAAGAACATAAAATATCCCCACGATTCCTGAATAAATCCGGATACTGAACCTGGAATCATCATTCCGAGAGCCATAATTCCCGTCGCGATCGCATAATGGGCGGTCTTATTCTCTCCGTCGCAGAACATAATAAGGAACAGCATATAGGACGTGAAACCGAATCCGTAACCTAGCTGTTCCAGTGCAACACAAGAACCTATAATGTAAGGATTTTCCGGTTGGAAATAAGACATATATACGTACAGAAGATTTGGAACATTGAGGAAGAAGAACATCGGCACTATCCATTTCTTCAATCCTCCGCGCGATATTACCACCCCACCGGCAATACCACCTACAAGCAAAGCTATAACACCCACCGTTCCGTAAATTAATCCCTGAAATTCCGGGGTGACTCCTAATCCACCCGTATCGCGGGATGCAAGCAGGAATAACGGAGCTATTTTAACGAGCTGCGCCTCACCTAAGCGGAACAACAGTATGAATGACACGGCAGGTATTATCCCCTGCTTTTTAAAGAACGTAACGAACGTTTCCAGAAACTCTCCCCAAGGACTTTTCCCTCTCCTTACGGGCTTATCCGCCTTGGGTTCAGGCAGAATAAAAGTATGATATGAAACTATCAGTAAAAATAAAATGGCAACAGCCAGAAAAGATACTGCCCATGCGCTGTGCATATCGCCATCAAAATATTTACGGGCAAGGAATCCGGCAAGGATTATTATAAGTCCCTGTCCGGTAATCATAGCGGCACGATAAAAAGTACTCCTGATACCTACAAAGAGAGATTGGTCCTTCTGCTTCAGTGCGATCATATAAAAACCGTCGGCAGAAATATCATGGGTAGCTGAAGCACAGGCGATCAACATAAGTAAACCCATACTCACTGCAAAAAAGTATTCCGTCTTTATAACTCCGGCGACACAGAAAAGAAGTGCGGCAATAATAAACTGCATGGATATTATCCACCACCTTTTCGTTCTGTAAATATCGACGAACGGGCTCCATAGTGGTTTCAGAACCCACGGCAAACTGAGGAGGCTGGTATAAAAAGCTATCGTAGAGTTAGGTATCCCCAATAGTCCATACATGACAACCGAAGTGAACATTACAACCGAATACGGAAGGCCCTCGGCATAATAGAGCGTAGGCACCCATTTCCACGGTTTTGTGTATTCCTTATTTTTTATCATTATTTATAATTCTTTTTCCCTGACTCGAGAAATTCGATAAATGCCGGAATACTCAGATTATAGCCCATGGGCGGAGCGATTATATTTTCACTACCATCGATTATAACATAATACGGAAGAGCTCCCACCCCATATTTATTATTGGCAAGATGTGAATTTACTTTTCCCAAAGTTTTCAATATTTTCCCTTCTTCAGTCGTTACCCATTCTTTCTGGGGTAGTTCCTTACGGTCATCCGTATAAATGGCAACCACAACGAATTCTTCGTTGAGTAAATTTATTATACGCTGGTCTGAAAGAACCTTCGCTTCCATTTCTCGGCAATTCACACATCCGTGTCCGG
This sequence comes from Rikenellaceae bacterium, assembly GCA_021201795.1. Lineage (GTDB taxonomy): Bacteria > Bacteroidota > Bacteroidia > Bacteroidales > Rikenellaceae > JAJBUQ01. The sequence continues at coordinate 194,628 of JAJQEF010000016.1, read as the reverse complement.
TAAAATCTATAAACAGAGGCTTTTTAACTTTTCGGGAATATTCCAACGCTTCCTCATAATCGAAAAAACCGTTTATTCCGGCAGGAAGCGAAAGAAAATCGCTGTATTTCGCGGACATCATAACCGTTGATTCCGAAGCCTGTGTATTGCTGCCTATCCGGAAATCCTGAGTATGTATGGGCGGAAGATATCCGGATAAACCCTTAAGCGGTGCGCCCCATAGTCCGGGAACCATATAAACGACAAATGAAAATGTAATAATGGATAAGGTAAGCCTGAAGACTCCTATATGTTTTACCTCCGAATCATGCGCGAACCTGAGTTTACCAAGGAAATAGAATCCTAAAAGAGCAAATACCGTGATCCATATAGAGAGGTAGATTTCCCTGTCCAGAAGCCCCCAGTGGTACGTCTGGTCGGCAACACTGAGAAATTTGAATGCAAGTGCGATCTCGATAAATCCAAGAACTATTTTAACCGAATTCAACCAACCGCCTGATTTAGGCAGTTTACCGATAAACGACGGGAAGACCGCAAGCAATGAAAACGGCAGGGCGAATGCAGCCGAAAATACAAACATGGCAAGAACAGGTTCCCATATTTCCCCCTGCGTGGCACTGATAAGGATCGACCCTACTATCGGGCCTGTGCATGAGAACGAAACAAGAACAAGTGTAAGGGCCATAAAAAATATACCTCCTACTCCGCCACGGTCCGCCTTGGAATCACTTTTATTTATCAGTTTGCCGGGCATCCGAAGTTCGAATGCTCCGAAGAAAGAAGCAGCAAAAAGAAGAAATATAATAAAGAACAGTACATTAGGGAGCCAATGGGTAGCCAGCCAGTTGAATATATCGGCCGTAACCGTTTTACCTCCGGCAAAATAAGTTATCAGTATTATGGCTCCTATTGGAATAGTGTACAAGGCGACTATAAATATCCCGTATAATATAGCTCCGAATTTCCCTCTGTTCTTTTTTTCACTGTATTTTAAAAAATAAGAAACGGTCATCGGCACCATCGGAAAAACGCACGGTGTCAGAAGAGCGGCAAATCCCCAGAGTATCGCGGATATGATCAGCGTCCAGAATGACCCTTTAAGGGCCTCTCCTGTATCATATACCGTGATTTCCGGTTCTGAATTCGGTTCCGAAACTCTTGCTACGACACTACCGGAGTTTTTTTTTTCGTCTGCCGGAATCACCGCTTCCGCAAAATCTTCACTGTTATCCTCTTCGTTTTCGACGACGTCAACCGTTTTTCCGGTCCCCTTCAGAGGAATTTCGAACTCATATTCGGTCGGCATTAGACAGCTCTGGTCATCGCACAGCTGGTATTCCACCGTAACAGTCAATATAAAATCATCCTGAGACAAGACTTCCACAGTCTGAACGAACGATGCTTTCGAAGCAAAGTATCCCAACTCCATCATAAATATGGGATCGTTGATCTTTTTAGGTTCGATATTATGTCGTATTCCGTCTGTCAAACGGTAATTATCATTCTTCTCGAACTCGAAGGCAGTGGCATTCGGACCATCTTCGTAGGGTCCGAGGTCATACATGTGCCACGGAGAATCGATCACCGCATCGAAAATAATGTTGTAAATATTATCATTTCCTGTTTCATTAACGGTATAACTCCATTTAACAAAATTACCCGGCTGCGCCGACACCGCCAAAACGCATACCAGAGCAACAAATAATAAATAAATTCTTTTCATATCCTCGAGGTTAATTTATTTCCCAGTCGTAACCGTCCTTTTTATCTTTGACAGTAATACCCAGACTCGTCAGTTTATCACGTATACTGTCTGACACCGCCCATTCTTTTTTCGATTTGGCTTCCATGCGCATATCGAGCAGCGTTTCGACCAATCCGGCAATCATTTCCGCATTACCGTCTTCATTCTCATCTTTCAGGCCAAGAATATCGAATACTATCCTGTTGAAGCTATGTTTAAGGGTCTCCAGATCGTCAGCATTTATCGTCTGTTTCCCGTCGTTAACCTGATTAACAATACGTATCCAATCGAAAAGAACAGAAATAGCTATCGGGGTATTCAGGTCGTCGTCCATCGCTTCGGTCCACTTTTTCTCGAATTCCGATACATCCATTGTCGAAGAGTCCGACGGAATGATTTTATTGAGTGTATTGATCCCCTTCATCAGTCTTTCAAGACCTTTTCCCGAAGCCTGTAGCGCCTCGTTGGAAAAATCGAGCGTACTGCGGTAATGCGCCTGAAGAATGAAAAATTTAATGGTCATAGGAGAATACGCCTTCTCCAGCAATTTATGCGATCCGCTGAAGAGTTCATCCAGAGTTATGAAGTTTCCAAGGGATTTACCCATTTTCTGCCCGTTAATGGTTATCATATTGTTATGCATCCAATAATGGGCGGAATCACATCCACAGGAAGCGGTATTTTGTGCTATTTCGCATTCGTGGTGAGGGAACATGAGATCCATACCTCCTCCGTGTATGTCGAATTTTTCTCCGAGATATTTGGTACTCATTACCGAACATTCGAGATGCCATCCGGGAAACCCTATGCTCCACGGCGATTCCCAGCGCATGATATGTTCCGGTGACGCTTTTTTCCACAGCGCGAAATCGAATGGATTACGTTTGTCGTCCTGTCCGTCCAGACTACGTGTATTGGCCACCATATCGTCGAGTTTGCGTCCCGACAGTTTACCGTAATTACCATACTTATCGTTATATGCCACTACGTCGAAATAAACCGATCCGTTACTTTCGTATGCAAGTCCTTTATCCAGAATATCCTTCACCATGTCTATCTGTTCCGGGATATGCCCTGAAGCACGCGGTTCTATGCTCGGCGGAAGAACATTCATTTTTTTCATGGAATCGTGGTACCTGTTAGTATAATTCTGCGCGACTTCCATAGGCTCCAACTGTTCCAGACGTGCTTTTTTGGATATTTTATCTTCTCCCTCGTCCGCATCGTTTTCAAGGTGTCCCACATCCGTTATATTTCTCACGTACCTTACCCTGTAACCCTGTTCTTTCAGATACCTGAATAAAATATCAAAGGTTATCGCAGGGCGTGCGTGCCCTAAATGGGCATCACCGTAAACGGTAGGACCGCATACGTACAGTCCCACAAACGGTGGGTTATATGGTTCGAACTTCTCTTTTTTCCTTGTAAGTGTATTATAAATTAACAGTTTAGAGTCCATTTTTCGGTTTTAAAATGTATTTTGGTGTATTTTTCAAACAGATTATTAACTTTGCCTCAAAAATAAGAAAAAAACAATTAAATGAACAATTACAGAAAGTATAACATCTGGTGCGGCTGGATCGCTTTTGCGATATCGGCCGTAGTTTATCTGGTGACAATGGAACCTACCGCCAGTTTGTGGGACTGTGCTGAATTTATTGCGACATCATATAAATTAGAGATCGGGCACCCTCCGGGGGCACCGCTGTTTATGATGATATCACGTTTCTTCACGCTTTTTGCCCCAGACGTGAGCAAAGTTGCGGTAATGGTAAACGCGATGTCGTCGCTTGCCAGTGCATTTACTATTCTGTTCCTGTTCTGGACTATCACTCATTTCGCGCGTAAATTTTTCGGTAAATCCAAGGAACAATTATCCAAAGGAGAAATTTGGGCTGTGATGGGAGCAGGACTTATCGGTTCTCTCGCTTATACATTTACCGACACATTCTGGTTCTCAGCTATCGAAGGAGAGGTTTATGCTCTGTCGTCGCTTTTTACTGCAGTGGTTTTCTGGGCTATACTTAAATGGGAAGATGTTGCGGACCAGCCGCAGTCCAACCGTTGGCTCGTGTTGATAGCTTATCTTATGGGTCTATCCATAGGAGTTCACCTCCTGAACCTTCTCGCCTTCCCTGCAATGGTGTTCATCTATTACTTTAAAAAATACCCAGTCAACACCAAAGGTATTCTCGCAGCTACGGGTATATCGGTAGCCATAATAATTTTCGTCCTTTACATGGTCGTTCCGGGAACGGTATTAATAGGAGCATCGGTAGATAGATTTTTTGTGAATGTAATAGGAACGCCTGTAAATTCAGGTCTACTGACTTTTGTAATGGCATTATTCGCCGCATGTGCGTATTTAATATATCTAACACATAAGAAAGGTAAAGTCATTCTGAATACTTTCTTTCTTATGTTTACCGTAGTACTGCTTGGTTACAGTTCTTATGCATCGGTAGTTATCCGTTCTTCTGTCAATCCTCCGATGAATTCCAACAGTCCGGATAATCCTTATGGTCTTATTTCATTGCTTAACCGTGACCAATACGGACAGCAGCCTTTATTTTTCGGTCCGTATTATTCTTCCCCGGCGATAGATTATAAGTTCAAAACCACTTATCACGTGGGTGACGACGGGAAATACAAAGCCGATCTTACCACCGTAGGGGTAAAGTACGATCCGAACTTCGTGTTCTTTTTCCCACGAATGCACAGCAATAAGGATTACCATATCGAAGCGTACCAGGAATGGGGACAGGTCAGGGGCAAACAAATACCTTTCGGTTCCCAGTCTATAACAGTACCTACATTCAGCGAGAATCTACGATATTTCTTTGCATACCAGGTCAACTTTATGTACTGGAGGTACTTCTTATGGAATTTCGTAGGACGGCAAAGCGATACGCCTTCCACCGGAGAAATCACGGACGGTAACTGGATGTCCGGAATAAAATTCATAGATGAGATTTATCTCGGTCCACAGGATAATATACCATCTGAACTTGCGAATAATAGAGGTAGGAACAAATACTATTTCCTGCCGTTCATACTGGGAATGATCGGACTGTTCTACCAGCTCCTCAAAGATAAAAGAGGCTTCGTGGTAATTATGTGGCTGTTCTTTATGACAGGCCTCGCCATAATATTGTATCTCAACCAGAGTCCTTCCGAACCGAGGGAACGTGATTACGCCTACGCAGGCTCGTTCTACGCATTTGCTATATGGATAGGTTTCGGAGTTATATTCCTCTATGAAGTACTTAAGAAATGGTTGAAAAAAGCTCCGGCAGCAGCGATTGTGGCTACCGTCGTTTGTACATCCGTTCCATTAATACTCGCTGCACAAAACTGGAACGATCATGACCGTTCCCACAGATATGTTGCGCGTGACTTTGGAGCAAATTATCTCAATGCACTGCTTCCGAATTCTATTATAATGAATTACGGTGACAACGATACCTTCCCTTTATGGTACAGTCAGGAAGTGGAAGGAACAAGGCCGGACGTAAGAATAATGAATATGAGTTATCTCGATGCGGACTGGTACATCGACCAAATGAGGGTTAAAGCCAATAAATCCGACCCTGTACCGTTCTCCCTCCCTCGCGATAAATATTTCGGAGTAAACGAATCACTCCGGGTATACGAACTTTTCGACCGTTACGTCGATATAAAACAAATTATCGACTGGGTTAAGAGCGACGATCCGAGAACTAAGGAAGAGCTCTTCGGAAATAAACTTTACAGCTGGATCCCGTCCAAAAAGATATCCCTTCCTGTCAATAAGGAAAATGTATTGAAAACCGGACTAGTAAAAGCAGAGGATGCGGATCTGATCGTAGACGCTGTGTATCTTAATATCTCAAAATCTTCCATTAGCAGAGGGGATATGATGTTCCTGGATATGCTCGCGAACTTCAATTGGGAGAGACCGTTGTTCACGACCCAGCTTTCAATTCTGCAAACATTCGGTTTACTGGAATATATCCAATGGGACGGATTCGTTTACAGGTTTGTTCCGATAAAAACTTCTTACGACAGTTATTTTACACTTGGAAGAATCGATACGGATTATATGTACGAGAATCTCATGGAGAGATTCAGCTACGGGAACATAAAGGATCCGAGGGTTTACGTAGATCATACGATCAAACATCTTTTCAGTTCGACGCGGGTTATGTCTTCTTTCGCACGGCTGGCATCGGAACTTGCGAAAAAAGGAGAAATAAACAAGGCTCTGAAAGTGCTTCAATACGCAGAACAGGAAATGCCCGCAACGCAGCTTCCTTACACGTACAGCGCAACCGTACCGTTGATCGAAGCATATTACGCGACAGGCAACTACGATAGGGGCAATGAGATTCTTATGGACTACGCAAGAGTTCTGAAAGAATATATAGAACACTACTTGGACTTCCCTGAAAGAAAGAAAAACCTTGTATTCAAGTATCTGAGCGACAAAGCCTCCATATTATACGAATTAAGCAACGTAGCCGGAGATAACGGACAGGATGAACAGTACTCGCAGATAACCGGATACCTGATGAATATAATCGGCAGTTAATGTTATCGGCTTATTACAGTAATGAATACATCGAAGCAGGGTGCGACGAAGCAGGGCGCGGTTGTTTAGCCGGTCCTGTTTTTGCCGCTGCCGTTATTTTCGATAAGGAATATAATAATCCTGAATTAAACGATTCCAAAAAACTTTCCGAAAAAAAACGAGACGAATTACGGGATATAATTATCCGAGATGCTGTATCATGGTGTGTCAAAAAAGTAGACGCAGATGAAATCGACAGAATTAATATACTTAACGCGTCGTTTCTTGCAATGTCGAAAGCAGTAAAAGGACTCGCCGTACAACCTGAGCTGCTTCTGATCGACGGCAATAATTTCAGGACGGACTTAACTATTCCGCACAAATGTTTTATTAAGGGTGACGGGAAGTATCAATCTATAGCTGCTGCTTCCATACTCGCAAAGACATTTCGGGACGATTACATGAAGGAGCTTTCTCTGTCACATCCTGAATACGGATGGAATAAGAATAAAGGTTACGGATCCAAAGTCCATTGTTTGGCTATAAGATCACATGGCCTTACTGCGTATCATCGCAAGACATTCAACAGAGGCTTCCTTCAGACTTCCCTTTTTTAATCATCAACAAGCCGTACAGCCATACAAATGGCAGAATGATTATCGATATTATCATTTCCGGGAAGGTCCATATCATATTAGTCAACATTTTTTTTACAGTTTTTTTACCTCCGGATATGAAATATTCATTAATAAATAATGCAGATAAAGAGAAGGTCCAATATGAGATAAGCCCTGTTACTGACAACAAAATGTAAACATTTTTTTCGGACGGAAAGAAAATCGACATTCCGCAGGATATATATACAATGAGCGATATTAACAGACCGATTATTTCGGACATCCCATTTTTAAATTCGAGTAAGAAATTTTTCATATTACTTTGTAGTTTACGATAAAATAGATATTCCGGAATGACTGTTTTCTTCCCTGAATTTTTATCCTTTTTTACTACTGTAAATGCCTGTTCTGAACAACTATCCGACAAGCTATATAAGATATGGAAGTTATTTCTTATATTAATAAAGAATGAAAAAAAGTTATTTCTGTCGAATTCATATTCGCAAAATCCGGTAATGCTGCGGACATTATTTTCACCGTTTCTCATTATTAACGTGGCACATTTAGCCAAAGAATCAGGAAATAAGAAAAGACTGTCACCATTTAAGATCAAACGAAATCTACGTACGTTCAGATTTTCATTTACACATCTGTTTTTTAAGACAACCGGAATAATACGTGATTTTTTATAATTCTTTTCTGTCGAAATATATCCGTATTCTCTATTTTCGATCAGATTGTATTTCTCCAATCCGTTTTTCCAATTCTTATTTTTATCGACAAAGATTTGTATTTCATATTTTATATAATTCAATTTTAAAAATTCGTCGACCATATCCGGAATACTTTTATAATAACCGGCAATAAGTTGAACGGTAAAAGACGTCTGGACCGGAGATCTCGAAATTACTCGTCGGTCAAAATCCGGAGAGATATTTCTGTAATCTATAATCCGGAGTGAGATACGAATAATACAGAATAAAAAAATAATATGACAAAAAATTAATGCTGAAGACAGAAAAGCAACCATTATCATTTTATTTTATTTTTCCTTTTAATTTTATTAACTGCCTGCTAAAATTGACAACACTTTTGTTTCTGGATTTTTCAAGAAGTTCATAATTAATATCCGATGAATTGCGGACACAAAAATCATAAATATTAGCGTAATCACGCATCATAAGTCTATACGGATAATTTTTCAATGTTAGGGATAATCTTTGCGGATCATGCATAAAAAAAGCTATAAGTGCAAACATTCTCACATCCCTATCTTTATCATATAAATAATGGCCGAGGGTAAATATGGAACTTGTTCTCGCCGGAAATCTGGAAAAAACATTCAAGGCTCTGCATAGCTGCCTTTTACTACCTTTACCTCCATATTTACTAACGTAATCGGTTAATCCGTTACTTCGAAATATTAAGGTCATTATTTTTGCTTCGGTTCCATCTACTTTCAGCATCAGGTTAAAGATCATGTCCGTAAGCACTTTGGAATTCATTTTTTTCTCTATATCAGGAAAGATCATGGGAACCAGTTCTTTGTGCGGAGACAAGTATTGCAGTAACCTATTTTTATAAATATTATAAATTTTAGCATACTTTCTACGATACAAATAAATGTATAAGGTATACATCAAAATAAATGTTATTGCCAATAGAAATAAAAGCACGGAATAATAAAAAATATATTCCATCAATATACCAGTTGTTTTATTTTTACCAGAAATTTAGTGAAATCCACCGGCAGGGACATGTAATATACCACGCCAGAGACATAAGCGGAATAAACGCTGTATTCATCTGCCAGTTTAGAAAGAATAAAGAACCTGATCCCGTCTGCGGTAAGTTTAAGAAGAATCGCATTATCTGCAAAACGGTAATCGAGTACAAGTATCACCAGATCGTATTCGGAACACGACAAGAGTGCGAGCATTTCATCATCGTTGCAAACATAATTAACATCGTTTCCTTCAATTCTGAGACGTTCGACAATCAGATCGCAGAAGAGGGAATCGTTGCAATTCACCAATATTCTCATAAATCACGATTTTATACAACGGAGGCAAATGTAGAATAAAAAGCATGCGCAGATATCTGTCTGTCCAAATATTACAAAATTGAAACTTTCGATAATGCTACGTCTTTCCGTTTAAGTTATAAATTTGTAGAAAATATTTTTTTACTATTTTCGTACCTTAATCGTTGAATATGAAAATGAAATTATTTACTGTACCGAATATAATCACATGCTTCAATCTTATTGCCGGATGTATGTCCATAATCTGTGCGTTTAACTACAACTTTTTATGGAGTTTCCTTTTTATTTTAATCGGTGCCGGATTCGATTTTTTCGACGGTTTGACAGCCAGGATCCTCAAGTCATATTCCGATATAGGAAAAGAACTGGACTCGCTGGTAGATATGGTAAGTTTTGGAATGGCACCTGCATTCTCATTATTTTGTTTTGCCGGATATTATAATATTTTTCCCGGTAACTGGTCTTATATTATGTTTCTTATTCCCGTATTTTCGGCGCTCAGATTGGCCAAATTCAATATCGACACACGGCAAACGGAAGAATTTATAGGCCTGGCAACACCCGCTAATGCCATTTTTTTCGGATCTTTAACCTATCTGGCATCGACAAGCAGTTACCGTGTTATAAATTATGCGGCCTATAACTACATAATCATCAGTATTCTGGTAGTATTATTCTGTATACTTATGGTAAGCGAGATAAAAATGTTTTCCTTTAAATTCAAAAATACGGCAATACGTGGTAATTTAATCCGTTATATCTTCGTAATATTTACCGTTGGAATGGCACTGTTATTAGACTTTGCCGCAATTCCTGTCGTAATTATGGTTTATATAGCAACATCTATCGCAAAGAATTTAGCAGATAGAAGATAATAGGCTATTTTTCAACATATTACATTTATATTCAATTTTATATTTTTTTATTACCTTTGCCGAGGCTTTTTAGCGGTTATTTATCGGATGATATCGGAGTTGAAAAAAATACACGCACTACTGAGAACAGCAATTACTGTTGTTCTTTTGTTTATTTTTTTCTCACCGGATTCCTCTTATGGACAACAAGCGTTAATAGATAAACTTTTAAAAAAAAATAAAGAAAAAGACTCATTAGAGGTCGTTAAAGAAAAACAGCCACTTGAATCGTATTTTTTCGACGATTCGATAAGAAACATGCATATCTTCGCATGGCAGGCCGAAATGAATGCCAACAGGGTCGATACCATAACCATTGACACTTTATTGAAAAGATTCGAGGTCGACTATCCCTTTATGGAGAAATGGGCCGGCTCGGCTTATCTGGGGAACCTTGGCGGTGCAGCCCAATCACTAAACTACTTCGAGAGACCTACTAATAATGATTTTGTTTTTTTAAGGGCTTATGATTCATATCTCGTCGATCCACAATCCGCGAGATTCTTCAACGTTAAAGAACCGTTTACACAATTATCCTGGTACATGTCCGGGCAGACCCGGAGAGCGGAAGAACAACTGAGGGTGGTTCATGCACAAAATATATCCCCTTCCACAGGGATAAATATCGATTATAAGAACCGTGGAACCAAAGGGATGTATAGCAGCCAAAGGTCTAAGGATAAAAATCTTTCTACTGCATTCTCACATACCGGGAAAAAATATTCTATCCATGCAGGATATATATATAATATGGGAGATATCCGAGAGAACGGAGGTATAATTCGGGATGAAGATGTTATCGACACGATATACAGTCTGCCCTATAATATTGAAGTTAACCTTACCGATGCGCGAAATGAATTCAAAGGGAATACTTTCTATGTATCACAGGCGTATGGTATACCACTTCAGAAAGTATACTTTGAGGACTTTTCCATAGCAGATAAATCTTCTATTTTTGTTGGACATTACTTCGAATATACCAGATTTAAGAAAAAATATACAGACACAAAGGCCAATAGTACGGACTTTTATGACAACTGGTATATATCTCCCTCTGTATCAAACGACTCCATTAACGAATCCAAAATAGACAATAAAATATTCATCCAACTTCAGCCATGGGATAGGAACGCTGTTATTGGTACGATTGATGCGGGAATCGGACACGCGATGTATTCGTACTATATGTTCAACTTCCGGAATTATCTTCAGGGAAATAAGAACACAAAAAGGAACGACACATACATTTACGGTTCATTGACAGGTAAAATAAAGCAGTATATAGACTGGCGCGGAAATGTTACATATCATCCGTTCGGTGATAAGAGCCAGGATTTAAGCGTAAATGCCGAACTAAAAATGTCGGTATTCATTAAATCCAGACCTCTGTCGCTAACCGTTTCAGGATCGATAGACAACCGGTCTCCGGGATATTGGGATGAAAATTATTTCTCCAACCATTTTGTATGGAGCAATAATTTTAACAAAGAGACTGAAACAAACATCTCCGCAAAACTTGAAGCAGAAGCCATAGGATTGGAAGTGGGCGGCTGGCAAAGTGTTATAAACGATAAAATTTATTACAACACCAAAGCATTGCCGGAACAATATGGCGGAACCTTAAGTATTTCAGGAATTTACATAAGGAAAAACTCCAAAGCAGGTATTTTCAATTTTAACCACAGGTTATTGCTTCAGTGGAGTTCTAATGAATCAGTCGTTGCATTGCCATTGGTGACAGCATACGGCGCTTATTTTATTGACTTTAACCTTGTAAGAGACGTGTTACGCATACAATTGGGTATCGACGCATGGTATAATACAGAATACTACGCCCCTGCTTATATGCCTGCAACAATGCAGTTCTATAACCAGGATGAAAAAAAATTGGGAAATTATCTATTTATGGATGCCTTCGTGTCAGCCAAATGGAAGAGAATGAGAATATTGGTTAAATTCCAACACGTAAATGAGGACCTTTTCGGCAAAAGAAACTATTTCGGCGTTCTACATTATCCTCTCAACCGGAGAATGTTCAAACTGGGTTTCTCCTGGAGTTTCTATGATTAAAACTCCGCTTAGTATTAACCAAATCTGAAAATATGGTCAGAAAATCTATTATTACATCAACAACTATTATTTTTTTATCAGTTTTAATTTATTTATTAAGCAACAAAGATTCACGCGGAGACGTAGTATACCGGGATAAATTACAGCACACCGACAGATTGTTAGTAGCTATCGACAATAATATACCAGGCAATTTTGAAATAAACGGAGTCTCGTATTACGGGCTTCAACATGAAATCCTGAATTCCTATGCATCATTATTGGGTATCGAGCTCGAAATAATACCGGACAATTCAACTTCTGCTTACGAAGCTCTTTTGAAAGAAAAAAAGATTAATATAGCCGCAGTTCTGAAAAGTAATATACTTGACGAATCAACTTACGCAATTCCTGTTTTTAATACTTCTTATGTAGTACTAACCAGAAAAGAAAAAAAGAGTACACCACTTTCCAATATCTTCGAACTAATCGAAAAAGCGGACGGTAAAACTATTATGGTATCACAGGCGTTCTCTTCATCCAAATCTTTCGACATTCTTCTGGATTCTCTTAAGAACACCCATACTTACCTTACGACCAAAAATATACTTAACATGCTTCAAGATCTGAGTACGGGTAAGTATGATTATCTTATATGTGAAAAGAATGAAGCGGATATCGGACAAGCACTTATTAAAAACCTTACGGGAATTTATGAGTTCCGCGAAGAGATTCCTGTTTATGTAATGTTCAATAAAGAAGATTCGATAGTTGCAAAGCATTTCGAATCTTGGTTGGATGTTTTTAAAGCTTCTGATAAATACGCAAAACTCGACAGGATATACAGCCATCCGGAACAACGAAGCCAAATAGTTCGTAACAACGGACGAAGAATCTCGGAATATGACGAAATCATAAAGAAAATAGCGAAAGAAGAGAATCTCGATTGGAGGCTCATATCCGCAATGGCATATCAGGAATCAAAATTTAATCCTTCGGTAATATCTTCCAAAGGAGCATGCGGTCTGATGCAGGTAATGCCACAGGTTGCCAGACAATTCGATTACGATCCGGATAATCTTATGGATGTGGAAACGAACATAACTGTCGCTGTAAAACTTATTAAAAACATTGAACGGTCCATAAAATTCGCTCCTGGAACCCATATAAACGACAGGATGAGTATCATGTTGGCGTGTTATAACTGCGGCATCGGACATGTATTGGATGCCAGAAAACTGGCGGTTAAATATGGAGAGAATCCGGATGAATGGTTATGTGTAAAAAAATACCTGGAGTTAAAATCGAATGACGATATAATTGCCGAAGAAATCGTGAAAAGCGGGAGATTCTACGGATATAAAGAAACAAGTGCGTTTGTTTCTAAGGTAATCGACAAATACCAATCCTACTGCCAGATAGCTTCCTTATAACTATCTGGTAGAAAATTTTCTGAGCTCGGAATTGAGAGAACGGTGATTCCCGTATGTAACCTTATCCAGCAACTCGTGAAAATCTTTTCCGTGGTTTTTATGAACAGTATGACAAAGTTCATGAAGGATAACATAATCTATTAGTCGGTCCGGCAATTTCATAAGCCTCGAACTGAGGCTTATATTATTTTTACCGGAACAGCTACCCCACCGTGTGTATGACCTCCTGAATGACAATTTATTAAAATCAAACCCATATTTCTCAGCCAGAAGATTAACCCTCCCCGGAAGTAGAACTTTAGCCTCCTGATAGTAAACATCATCCAGAACTTTCTTTATGATTTCTTGAGAGGGGTCGGATTCTATATTTTGAGATAAAAATATACAGATAGTTTTCCCAGACACGGTACAAAGTTCCTCCCCTGCAATACACTGAGTTGAAATTAATTCATAACAGCGGGTTTTAATCGGAAGAATAATTTGATTATCCCGCTTATATTTCTTCTTTACAGATAATATCCATGCTGCTTTATCATCAAGAAATCCATAAGCTATATCGTACTTAATCCGTGGGGGAATTGTGAGTATAGTCTCGGTATTTCTCACGGTTACAGACAAACGTTTGGCTCTTTTTGACCTATTTATAGTGACTTTGCCGATTTCCGGATGTATCACAAAGTCTTTCATTCCAGTTCCGTCTTGCTTTTATCGAAAATTTTAATTTTCATAAATACCAGAGACATTTCCGGAACGATCTTAATAAAACATTTATATTTCAGCATCCATTTCATTCTCAATGAGAAAAATCCACAGCATATAAATGCTGCAACAAAACTATGAAGGTGAACTTCAAGAAATTTTGCATTCTTTTCCTTGGAATAATATCCGATGGCATTTTCGATCTTTTCGGTTAGAAGAATTGAAGGAGTGATTTTTCCCGATCCATTGCACGTAGGACAAACCTCACTCGTTTCTATATGTGTCTCGGGCCTTACACGTTGACGAGTGATCTGCATTAAACCGAATTTCGTCAAAGGAAGAATCGTATGCTTCGCACGATCCGTCGACATCGCATCCCTCATTTTTTCATATATAAGCTGCTTATTTCCCGCCTGATGCATATCAATAAAATCGATAACGATTATTCCCCCCATATCCCTTAAACGAAGTTGCCTGGCAATTTCCGATACAGCATTCAAATTGACTTCGACGGCAGTTTCTTCCTGATTATCCGCAACCTTCGCACGCTTACCGCTGTTTATATCAATCACATGAAGAGCCTCTGTATGCTCTATGATCATGTAGGCACCGCGTTTGAACGATATAGTCTTACCAAAGGAAGATTTGATTTGCTTGGTTATATCGAAATTATCGAATATTGACGTATTTCCCTTGTATAATTTTACTATTTTTTCACGTCCCGGTTCAATGGTGCGGATGTATTCTTTTATTTCTTCGTACGTAATATCGTCGTCAACATATATATTGGAAAACGAAACACTTAAAAGATCCCTCAAAATAGCAGTAGTTCTGTTTATTTCATTTGCAAGCAGAACCGGAGGGTCTTCAGTGCGTGCTTTTTCATACACATGCTCCCATTTTTTTACAAGGCTTTTAATTTCCTGTTCCAGATCATGGTTTTCTTTACCGAGAGCAGCAGTCCTTATTATTAATCCATAATTAGGCGGTAAAGCGTTCTCTGCTATTTTTTTCAATCTTTTGCGCTCATCATTAGCCTTTATCTTCTGAGAGATTGAAATTTTATCTACCAAAGGCAAAAGCACGACGTGTCTCCCGGCAATAGATATATCGGCAGTAAGCCTCGGCCCTTTGGTAGAGATAGCTTCTTTAGCTATCTGAACTAAAATATTCTGACCGGAAGAAATAACCTGGGATATTTTTCCGTCACGTTTTAGTGTTTGCTTATTTTGAAGTTGAATAAACTCGTTTCCTTTGCTTTTCGTGGAATTTATCGCTTTGTGAAGCGTGGCGAAATTCGGTCCGAGGTTAAGATAATGAATAAACGCATCCTTCTCATGTCCAATATTCACAAAGGAGGCATTTAATCCGGGCATTATCTTTTTAACTTTACCCAGATAAATATCTCCTACCGAAAATCCGGTATTGCTTTTTTCCTTACTGAACTCAACTAATTGTTTATCCTCAACTAAAGCTATCTGAATTTCTCCGGATTTAACACTGATTATTAACTCTTTATTCATCGACCTATAACGGCAATACTATTTTACAAAGTAAACTTCTCCAATAATAACAAACCTAAAGAGTAAGTAGTCTCTTTAGGTTTGCTAAAAATAATTAGACGAAAAACAGGCTACCTATTTTTTCTTTTTATGTCTGTTTTTTCTAAGGCGTTTTTTCCTTTTGTGAGTAGCCATTTTATGCCTTTTTCTTTTTTTTCCGCTTGGCATTTTAGTTTCTTTTTAAGTTAAAAATTATTTTACTTCTTTTATTTTCGCTACAAAACTCTTCGATGGTTTGAACGCCGGAATATTGTGCTCCGGAATCGTAATCGTAGTGTTTTTGGATATATTTCTTGCCACTTTCTGGGCACGTTTTTTAACAATAAAACTGCCGAATCCTCTCAAATAAACATTATTATTCTGGGTGAGAGAATCTTTTATCGAATCCATAAAAGATTCAACGATTTTCTGTACCTGAACTTTTTCAACACCGGTACTTTTAGCAATTTCATTGACGACATCTGCCTTTGTCATTTTTATAAAGGTTAAATAGTTTATACTTAAACATATAATCGGACTGCAAATATACGATTTTTTTTATTTTAATAGCAAATGAAAATCGGTTATTTTTATATATTTAAGAGTCTGATATGCGAGCTACAACTAAGTTCCTCAACATAAAGAGCTCTGGTATATAAAATGTATTCATTTTTATTTAAGGAACCGTAGTTTTATGATGACCACCGGTTTGGTATTTTATATTTAATTAATTATCTTTAAACAGAAATTAACTTTAACTAAAACGATACAGCTATGGAAGTGATCACATTTAACGAGCTGCGTAGAATTAAAGACAGTCTACCATCCGGCAGTATGAAAAAAATCGCTGATGACCTTAATCTGAGTATAGATGCTGTCAGAAATTATTTCGGAGGCAGACACTTTGAGAACGGAGAATCAGTCGGAATTCATGTAGAAAAAGGACCGGACGGGGGAATCGTTAACCTGAATGACAGGACGATACTGGATTACGCTCTAAAACTTCTTAAGGAACAAGTGAAATAAAAAAATAAGGGGAATTTAAATTCCCCTTATTTTTTTATTTCACCTCCCATGTATCGCCGCTATTCAGCAGGTCGTCCATAGTTTTTATTTTGCTTTCAGCAGAGGCTTCCTCGATCTGCTCAACCATGCGGGCATCGTAAGTACCTTCCTTTACTTCCCTTATCACACCTAATGCAACGGGATATTCAGGATAAGCCATATTTACGAGCATCGTATGAACAATCGGATTTTTTTCATGGGCATCGTGAACAAGAATATCCTCTTCCTTTACCCCGTTCTCTCCGATAGTCACAACTTTGAGTTCGAAACCGTCCAGGATGAGCCCTTTATTTTTTTCTTTTCCGAAAATCATTCTTTCTCCATGCTTCAAGACAATAGTCCGGTCCGCACGCTCTGCTTTGTCTGTAATCGCAATGTGGGTCTTATCGTTAAAAATAACACAGTTCTGCAAAACTTCGACTACTGAAGTTCCGTGATGTTTCGAACCCTCGACAAGACACTCTTTCGTAAGATTCAACTCTACGTCTAACGATCTCGCGAAGAACGTTCCGCGTGAACCTATAACCAACTGTCCAGGATTGAACGGTTCTTCAATGGTTCCGAACGGAGAAGTTTTGGTTACCTTCCCATATTTAGATGTAGGAGAATACTGCCCTTTTGTAAGGCCGTAAATCTCGTTATTGAAGAGAATTATATTAAGATCTATATTACGTCTTATCGCATGGATGAAATGGTTGCCGCCTATAGCCATGGCATCGCCGTCACCGGTGATCTGCCATACGGATAATTTCGGGTTAGCGACTTTAACGCCTGTAGCAATAGCCGAGGCACGTCCGTGTATTCCGTGGAAACCGTAAGTTTTCATGTAATACGGGAAACGCGAAGAACATCCGATACCTGAAACGATAGTAAAATCTTCATGGGAATAACCCATTTGTTCGGCCACTTCGGGCATCGCCTTCTGAACGGAATTAAGAATACCATGGTCGCCGCATCCCGGACACCATTTAATCTCGAGTTCGCTTTTAAAATCCTGTGGAGTATATTTTGGTTTTAATTGTGTATCCATTTATTTTAATTATTTTTCCAGAATTTCATTGAATTTGTCTTTCAGTTCGATAACAGTGAACGGCAGTCCCTGCACTTTGTTATACTGCAAATAATCGAATTCAGGGTAATTCATACGCAGGTAATTAGCAAATTGTCCCATATTTAATTCGCAGACAACGATCTTTTTAAATCTTCCCAAGATCTCGCCGACATTTTTCGGAAGAGGGTTGATATAATTGAAATGGCACAATGAAATCTTTTTACCATCTGCCTGTAAAGATTCTACTGCTGATTTAAGATGGCCGTAAGTACCTCCCCATCCTATAACGAGAAGTTCGCCTTCCTCTGCGCCTTCCACAGTTTGCTCCGGTATAAAATCCACTACGCGTCTGACTTTTTCAGCACGCACGTCGGTCATCCTTTGGTGATTCAATGGATCATGTGAAGCAGAACCGGATATAAAATCTTTCTCAAGACCTCCTATCCTATGCTCCATTCCCTTCATTCCCGGGTAAGCCCAGTTACGTGCCAATTTATCTTCGTTACGAACATAAGGCTTATACCCTCCTTCGGGAACTTCTTTTACAATAGGAGGTACAATGTCCGGATAATCGCTCATTGCAGGAACTTTCCATGATTCCGAACCATTCGCAAGGAACCCGTCCGTAAGCAGCAGCACCGGAGTCATATGTTCCATCGAAAGTTTACCTGCTTTAAAAGCATAATCGAAACAATTCGAAGGCGTACTCGCAGCAATAACAATCAACGGACATTCTCCGTTACGTCCCCACAAAGCCTGATAAAGATCGCTCTGTTCAGTCTTAGTCGGCAGCCCAGTGGATGGTCCTCCCCTCTGCACATCTACAATGACGAGCGGAAGTTCAGTCATGACAGCCAGTCCCATAGCTTCGGATTTAAGCGACAACCCGGGACCGGAAGTGGTCGTAACAGCAAAATTACCTGCGAATGCAGCTCCGATTGAAGTGCATATTCCTGCTATCTCATCTTCAGCCTGTACCGTTTTAACTCCAAGGCTCTTTCTTTTCGCAAGCTCCTCGAGAATACCGGTTGCAGGAGTTATCGGGTATGATCCGCAGAATAAAGGCAATCCGGCTTTTTCAGCAGCAGCAAGAAGTCCCCATGCAGTCGCCTGGTTTCCGTTGATACTTCTGTATGTTCCTTTTTCGAGCTTTGCCGGTGCAATATTGTATGTATTGGCAAAACTGTGGGTATTGCCCGCATAATTATAACCGGCTTTCAGAGCAAGTATGTTAGCGTTCGCTATTCCCGGATTTTTACCGAATTTACGTATTATATAATCTTCCGAATAATCCAGATCCCTGTTGTATAAATAGAGGCATATACCAAGAGTAAACATGTTCTTACATCTTGTAATGCTTTTATTATCCAGTCCTGTTTCCTTCAATGCTTCTTTAGTCATCGAAGTTACGGGTGCAGGAATTATATTATAGTCTTTGATTCCTAATTCTTCGAATGGATCGTTAGTTGAAAAAACTGCCCTTTTCAGATCCGGCTCCCCGAAAGAATCCGCATCACAAATTATCGTCGCACTTTTCTTAAGTCTTTTCGCATTGGCTTTCAATGCAGCAGGATTCATCGCAATAAGTGTATCGCAATTATCCCCGGGGGTATTTACCTTTTTATTTGCAAGGTGTACCTGAAATCCGGACACTCCGGCTACGGTACCATGCGGAGCACGTACTTCGGAAGGGTAATCGGGAAATGTCGATACTCCGTTCCCAAAGAGTGCGGCTGCATCGGTGAACAGAGTTCCGGTCATCTGCATACCGTCACCCGAGTCTCCCGAAAAAATAATCACTACATCTTCAAGTTCGAGTTTTTGGTTTTCCAATTCCATATGTTAAATTTTATATTCTTATGTTCTAAATTTTGCGAAAGATAGTAAATTTCACGTTTATTACCAAAGAAGCTATTTCGATAAAATAAAAAAACCGGCACCTGATGGCACCGGTTACTCCATAATTATTATAATTTAATCGAACATATCGGGACCCATATAGAATCCTGTGTTAGTGGGTTGATTGTATCCCACATTCTGATTTATGGCACTGAGTCTGTAAGTGCGGTCGCTCATAAGATAAGGGATACGGTACTTAGTTTCATGAGAAGTCGAATAGATAAGAATCGCCGTATGGTCGCTCTTAGCGTATATCAATTCTTCGCGCCAATCCCCGAAGATATCTCCGTACCACAGCGGACAATCTTTATTAGAATAACCGGCACCTCCCATAGGATTGAAATTTTGTATACGGTCGAATCCCGTCCCATTGAATGCATCCAGAGTGTTTCTCCATGTCAGCTGTCTGTTCAGAGACCCTGTCCACCATACGGCCATAGACATGTAGCGAGCCCAGTTGCTACTATGGTCGACAAGATAACCTATCTTATTTCCGTCAGTGTCATAGTAGGCTCCGTTGTCATGAAATGCCCACATAAGATATCCGTTATGATCAGGATGGAAGTTAGCTATAAGGGAGCGACCTATGTCGCCTGCTCCGCTAAGCTTAAAAAATTCCCTGCCTATACCATCACGGAATGAAGCTCCGGTAGTTCCCGTCTCGAAACAAGACCAAATCTGCAAACCTTTACTGCCTTTGATAAATTTACCGACAGAGATAGCGTCTCCGTGTCCGTAACCATAACTGTACAACGGCTTACCGTAAGAATCCACGGCCATCGATCCGAATATTACATCATCCCTTCCGTCACCATTCAGATCGGCAATGTTTATACTGTGGTTCCCCTGTCCGTCGTAACTTGCATTGGGGCCGTTCTTAGCAGCCTTGAACTCCCATCGCTGAACCAACTGTCCGCCTACGAGATCCCATGTCTGCATGATCGTCTGTCCCGGATAATATCCGCGGCTGACGAATAAACTCGGAGTGCTTCCGTCAAAATATCCGATTGCCATAAGGTGGCGGTTAGCCCTGTTTCCGTAGCTGTCTCCCCACGTATTCTCCCACTGTGACTTCGGGCCCGGATCGATATAAGCGGTCTGTGCCTTAAGAGCTCCTGTCATACCGTCTATAACGGATAAATATTCAGGCGCTCCGATTGCAAACGGATTGCTGTCGCTGCTGTAATTTGTTCCGGGAACCTGATATCCATCCCCGAATGTGGTCAGTTCAGAAGTACGTACGATAAGCTCCGCTCTTCCGTCTCCGTCCAGATCATATACGACGAAAGGCACCGTATGTTCACCTTGCGGAATATTAGGGCCTAAGCCTACTCTCCACAGGAATTGTCCGTCAAAAGTATATGCTTCCATATAAGTTTCTCCGACCAATGCTTTAGTCTCATTAAGTGAGGCGGAGTTACATTCCCTGCGGATAACGATATCGTATTTACCGTTACCTGTAAGATCGCCCACGCATGCATCTACAATCTGATAAGGGTGCTCTGCATCGGGAGCCTCCGCAGCAATCACAGGAATCGTAATCCATGGTTCTTCCGCATTGGCAACCGTAAATTCATACCTGTCGAGTTCTACATCTGTTCCCGCAATCTTAAGTATATAAGTATTATTTACTGAAAAGTCCGGACGATCTACGTAATTCGTAGAACTTACAATCGGTTCTATATTAAGTTTAACCTCGCTTTCGCCGTTTGATACCTTATATACATCGAAAGCTACGGTCTCTCC
Source organism: Rikenellaceae bacterium (assembly GCA_021201795.1). Lineage (GTDB taxonomy): Bacteria > Bacteroidota > Bacteroidia > Bacteroidales > Rikenellaceae > JAJBUQ01. The sequence continues at coordinate 173,274 of JAJQEF010000016.1, read as the reverse complement.
CGGTAATGATCTCCAACTCACAAGGACACTATCCGCTCCGTTCCATGCAGCGGAATTCGCATGACGGATACTTCTTTGGACATACATTGCTCGTTGTCCGAATACTTCCTGATCCCACTCCGAACCGGTTCCTTGGCTTACGGTAAAAGACTGGCTTTCGCCGGTAGCGGGAACTATAAGTGTCACTGTCGCTTTTCTCGGCGAAGGAGAGTAGTTCTGAAGAGCTTTAAAGATCATTACTTTTTCATAGAATACGGATTTGGCTTCCGGCACATCCTCCGTAGTAATCCATCCGGAGCCGTTCGTGTAATCCACTCTAAAAGAAATATCTTCGGTATTTACATTAAGCAATACATTGAATACATAAGTATTATAATCTATATCATATTCTGACTGAGTCGTAAAAATTGCATCTTTATAGGACTGAACTACATATAAAGTATCGGTAACTGTGCCGGCGGTGTTTTTAAATACGACCTTTGCAGTTCTGTTTTTTTCAATATCATCATACGGATCGACTTCGAAACTGTAGGTATCTTCGCGGTAATTAGATTTCGGGGTAGGTGTAAAACGAAGCCAATCGACATTTTGTTCATCGACAATTTTAGCTTCATAGGAAATATTAGAGCGAAGAACAATATCGAATGTTCCTCCCTCGAAAGTTACATATTGAGTTGAATTTGTTTCAGGATAAATTATCAACCTGTCGCCTGTGTTCTGGTAAATATTCACAGTATCTGCCAGATCGCTATCTTTGTCTTTTATGATAATCTCCCCGTTACGGCCATCCCACAGGTCGTTGTTATCCATCGGATCGATCTGGAAATAAAGGGTTTCTGTTTCCAGACCCTTACCTGAAATTTGTTTGATCCAGCCTTGGTCGATTATCACACTATAGTCGATATTGTGCATCAACGTAACTTCGAGAATTTCCCCTTCGGAGGATATTTCCTGTTTGTAAGGAGATAAAATCAATGCATTTAATTTCTTTTGGGTGATAGTTATAGTATGCGTCCCAACTGTAATATTAGAGCTTCTATCGTCATAATACGGATTCGCTTCATCTATGGTAATCGTTACGGTTGTGGTTCCTGCCTCTCCGGACATCGGATAAAGCGAGAACCAGCTGTCGCCGTCCTTTTTAGAGATAGACCATGACTGTGAAGAGGTGATAATAAAACTCGCGGAAGCACCGACATCGGAAGAGAGAACCATCCCGCCATTCGGAACGTTATAAATACTCAAAGGACTGTTATCGCCTTCCATCTCCTTGTCTTTCTCCGAACATCCGGCCCGAAGCAATAAAATACCTAATAAAAAAACAGATTTTTTTTCATTGATTAAAGATTAAGTTAGTTTGCTAATTTCATTTTGGTAAAAACCATAGCAAAGATAAATTAAAATTAAATTAAAGCCCCGTGTAATTAGATATTACACGGGGCTTTTTTTAATAATTTATAATCTTATTCTTGCATAAATATTACAATTAAAGAATATCGATTTAATAGTACATATCGGGACCCATATAGAATCCTGTGTTAGTAGGCTGGTTGTAACCCACATTCTGGTTGACAGCACTCATTCTATAAGTACGGTCGGTCATAAGATGCTGCACACGGTAATTGGTAGCATGAGGAGTAGAATAAATTAAAATAGTATTCTGGTCGCTCGAAGGGAACATAATCTCTTCACGCCAGTCTCCGAAAATATCCCCGTACCAGAGAGGAGTCTCTTTATCCATATAAGAAGCACCGCCCATAGGATTGAAATTCTGTACACGATCGAAACCTGTACCGCTGTATGCGTCAATGGTATTTCTCCATGTGAACTGACGGTTAAGGGAACCAGTCCACCATATAGCCGCACCGTTGTACCGTATCCAGTTGCTGGTTAAATTCCCAAGATATCCTACAAGGTTGCCGTTGGTATCGTAATAAGCTCCGTTATCGTTGTATGCCCACATGAGATAACCGTTATGGTTAGGGTCGAAGTTAGCTATCAATGAACGTCCTATATCTCCCGAACCGGCTACGTTGAAATATTCATAACCTGTTCCGTTGCGGAACGATGCTCCCGTAGAGCCCGATTCGAAACAAGACCATATTTGTAATCCAGAACTTCCTTTGATAAATTTACCCACGGACATACAGTCGCCATGACCGTATCCATAACTGTAAATAGGATAACCGTAAGAACTTACTGCCATTGATCCGTAAATAATATCGTCCCTTCCGTCACCGGTAATATCCGCACAGAAGATCTGATGGTTACCTTGGCCCTCGTAAGCAGCATTTATATTAGTATACGACGAAGCCTCGAATTTCCAACGATTCGTTAACTGACCGGAACGGTAATCCCATGCTTCGATCTTAGTTCCTTTATAATATCCACGGCACATTACGATACTCGGATTGCTTCCATCCAAATAAGCGATTCCCATGAGGTAGCGTCCGGAGCGGTTGCCCCAATTGTCGCCCCAGAAACCGGTCCATGTATTCTCATCTCCTAAAGGGATATAGTCGGTATATGCTTTAAGCGCACCCGTACGGCCGTCTATTACAGACAGATATTCCGGAGCTCCCAATGCACGCGGATTGCTTGCCGTACTATAATTTTGTCCGGGAACCTGATATCAGTCGCCGAATGTGGTTAATACCGAAGTACGTACGATAACTTCAGCAATGCCGTCGCCGTCGAGGTCATAAACAAGGAACGGAACAGTATGTTCTCCCTGCATGATATTAGGACCTAAACCTACACGCCAAAGGAACGCACCTTCAAGAGTATAGGCTTCCAATATTGCCTCTCCGATTGTGGCCCGTTTACGACTTGCATCCCCTATATCGAATGAATCGCACTCGCGTCTTACGACAATGTCGTATTTACCGTTACCGGTAAGATCGCCTACCCCGACATCTTTGATTTTATACGTATAATTCGGATCGGGCGATGAAGCTCCGACCATCGGAATGGATATCCATGGTTGAGCGGCTTTATCTGTGGTCAACGTATATCTGTCAAGTTCGATATCCGTTCCCGCGAGTTTCAGAATATAAGTATTATCGACTGAAAAACTCGGTCTGTCAACGATATTAGTAGAATTGACAATAGGGGAGCTGTTAAGTTTAACCTATCCGGAAGATCCGGCAACTTTGTAAACATCGAATTGGGTAGTTTCATTTGGGAACGATCTCCAGCTTATTATAACACTGTCCCACCCTTGCCATTCACTTACGACTCTATGTCTGATACTCCTCTGGGCGTACATTGCCCGCGATTCCATGACATTGTCAAGCATATTTTTTGCAGATGCTTCCGCATCAAAGCCTTCCAACTCCTTGTCTTTATCCGTACAGGCTCCAAGAACGAACAAACACATTAAAGAAAAACATAAAATTTTCCACATAGATAAATAAGTATTAGTTAATAATTAGTCACATTTGAGGGCAACGAATTAATCCAAAATTTTAAAAAATTAAATATAAAATACATGCATACAAAAAAAACCGGAAATATTTCCGGTTTTTTAATAAAAGATATTCTAAAAATTAATCGAACATGTCCGGTCCCATATAAAATCCGGTATTCGTAGGCTGGTTATATCCCACATTCTGATTAATAGCGCTCATTCGATAAGTACGATCGCTCATCAGGTACTGAATACGATATTTAGTTGCATGAGGCGTAGAGTAAACCAAAATAGCATCCTGTTCACTTGTCTGATACATAATTTCTTCTCTCCAGTCTCCGAAAATATCTCCATACCAAAGAGGACAATCCTTATTGGAATAAGAAGCTCCACCCATTGGATTGAAGTTCTGTATCCTTTCAAATCCAGAACCGTTAAAGGCATCAAGAGTGTTTCTCCATGTAAACTGTCTGTTTAGAGATCCGGTCCACCAAACTGCCATACTTAAATAACGTCCCCAGTTACTGGATAATGCCGGACCATTACCAACTGCATTCCCATGTATGTCGTAATACTGGTCGCCACTCGAGGTCCACATCAGATATCCGTCATGGTTAGGATCGAAATTAGCAATAAGAGAACGCCCAACATCTCCCGATTGCATTAATTTAAAAAATTCTTTGCCTTTGCCGTCTCGGAACGAAGCACCTGTCGCTCCGGATTCAAAACACGACCATATTTACAGTCCAGTACTTCCTTTGATGAATTTACCAACCGACATTGCGTCACCGTGTCCATATCCATAACTGTATAAAGGTTTACCGTATGAGTCGACAGACATAGCTCCGAATATAACGTCATCCCGTCCGTCACCGGTAAGGTCTGCACAGAAAATCTGATGATTTCCATGACCTTCGAATGAAGGATTAACACCAGTATATGAAGATGCTTCGAATTTCCAGCGATTCGTCAACTGTCCGCCTCGGTAGTCCCATGCTTCGATCTTGGTTCCTTTATAATAACCGCGAGCCATAACTACACTCGGATTGCTTCCGTCAAGATAAGCGATTCCCATATTAAAACGGAATGCGCGGTTCCCCCAGCTGTCTCCCCAGAAATCGTTCCATGTACTTTGTGGACCGGTAGGAACATAATCGGTTCGTGCCTTTTCAGCACCTGTTCGTCCGTCTATTATAGAGAGATACTCCGGAGCACCGAGGGCACGAACATTACTCGAAATAGCATAATTTTGTCCCGGTATCTGAGATCCGTCGCCGAATGTAGTAAGCTCAGAAGTACGTACTATGACTTCAGCAATACCGTCGCCATCGAGGTTATAAACCAGGAACGGGACAGTATGCTCTCCCTGCATAATATTTGGTCCCAGGCCAACTCTCCATAGAAACTGCCCATCCATTGTATATGCCTCCAATACTGCCTCTCCGACACTGATTCTATTTCTGTTAGCGTCACCGATATCGAATGAGTCGCATTCGCGTCTCACTACTATATCATATTTTCCGTTACCTGTCAGGTCGCCTACACAAACATCCTTTATCGCATAACTATAAGACGGATCCGGTGCGGTCAGTGCCTGCATAGGAATTGTGATCCATGGTTGTTCCGCATTGGCTACTGTAAACTCATATCTGTCGAGTTCTATGTCGGTTCCTGCGACTTTAAGAATATATGTATTATTTACCGTGAAATTCGGACGATCGACATAGTTCGTCGAATTTACGATCGGTTCGGTATTCAGTTTGACCTCAGTTCCACCGCTCGGGATTTTATAAACGTCGAATGCAACATCTTCCCCTGGCAAAGACCTCCAACTCACCAATACGCTGTCCTGTCCCTGCCATTCACTTACAACACGGTGTCTGATACTGCGTTGAACATACGTAGCTCTCTGTCCGAAAATCCCCTGCGCCCACTCCGAACCTGGAGCCTGGCTGACAGTAAACGACTGGCTTTCACCGGATCCGGGTACTATTAACGTAACGGTCGCTTTTCTCGCTGAAGGAGAGTAGTTCTGAAGCGCCTTAAAGATCATTACTTTTTCATAAAATACAGATTTGACTTCCGGGACTTCTTCCGTAGTAATCCATCCTGTACCGCCTGTATAATCTACTTTGTAGGTAATATCTTCAGTATTTACATTAAGAATAACATTGAACACATTAGTATTATAATCTATGTCGTATTCCGATTGGGTAGTAAAAACTGCACCCATATAAGATTGTACAACGTACAAAGTATCCGTCACGGTCCCTGCCGTATTTTTAAAGGCCACCTTTGCCGTTCTGTTTTTTTCAATATCATCATACGGATCCACCTCGAAACTGTAGGTATCTTCGCGGTAATTAGATTTCGGGGTAGGTGTAAAACGAAGCCAATCGACATTTTGTTCATCGACAATTTTAGCTTCATAGGAAATATTAGAGCGAAGAACAATATCGAATGTTCCTCCCTCGAAAGTTACATATTGAGTTGAATTTGTTTCAGGATAAATTATCAACCTGTCGCCTGTGTTCTGGTAAATATTCACAGTATCTGCCAGATCGCTATCTTTGTCTTTTATGATAATCTCCCCGTTACGGCCATCCCACAGGTCGTTGTTATCCATCGGATCGATCTGGAAATAAAGGGTTTCTGTTTCCAGACCCTTACCTGAAATTTGTTTTATCCAATTTTGATTTATTATAACACTGTAATTCAGATATGCATCATTGTTATTTCCAGAATTTCGCCTTCTGAAGCAACCTGCTGCTTATAAGGAGACAGAATAAGGGCATTTAGTTTTTTTTGCGTAATCGTTATAGTATAATTTCCTACTGTAATATTGGAACTGCGGTCGTCATAGTGAGGATTCGCTTCATCTATGGTAATCGTTACGGTTGTGGTTCCTGCCTCCCCGGACATAGGGTAAACCGAGAACCAGCTGTCGCCATCTTTTTTAGATATAGACCATGACTGGGAAGATGTGATAATAAAACTCGCGGAAGAACCGACATCGGAAGATAGCACCATACCACCGTCCGGCACATTATAAATAGTTAAGGGGGTGTTGTCACCTTCCATTTCCTTATCTTTTTCCGAACACGATGCAAAGACAAACAGGATAGTTACTAATAAGAGTAAACTCTTTTTCATAAGCCTAAAGATTAAGTTAATTAGTTAATTTCTATTTTTTCTGTTTGGAACCCAAACGAAACAAATATATAATTAATTTCCAATTAAAAATCCCACGCAAAAAAATATTGCATGGGATTTTTTTTACTATCAATAGACTTATATTTTAAAATTATCCAATAAATCAAATG
>JAJQEF010000016.1:0-166532 GCA_021201795.1 Rikenellaceae bacterium | reverse complement strand
AATGATTAAACCATTAATTTTTCCAAACGGAAACTCCTCCGGTAGGAATATTTTTATTTCCTACAAGATATTCTGTATTTTCATGCAAAGGCAGCGTCAATGTCCGGTCGGAATAATTTACCGCAATACCGAATCCGTCTCTGTATTCGATATGCAATCCGTCCGGAAGCTCGAGAATAGGGATATTCAACCTTCCGTATAGCTTCCGCAACACTTCTCTTTCGAGCATTCCTTCTTTCGAATCGACTCCCACATATGTTACCGTTCCTTTACCAAACTTATGGAATGTTATTGCAGTGCGCCCTTCATAGAAATCACCTTCGAAAGTACCCCAAGTTTCAGTACCGCTCTCCGGAGCGAGGATTCCCCCCCCCAGCTCACCCATTCGTATTTTTTACCGTCGAAGACCACATTATCCGGTGTATGAGGAAGTAAGAGATCGTAGAAATCTATTTTGGCCCCTATCAGATTATATATAGGTTCTCCGAACGGAGCTTCCCATAATTGGGCATTGCGGTTCTTATGGCCGGAACGTACGGTAAGTACAAGGTTCCCTCCGTTCTCAACGTATTCTTCCCAGCGTCCTACCAATTCTCTGTTGATCTGTTGATAAGCAGGAGCGACCATAACATTGTATTTCGAGAAATCCTCCCTTTCATCGATAATATCGACAGGGGCATTGAATTTCTTCAACGCATTATAATATTTCTCGATATGTCCGAGGGTGTTCCATTCGGTAGTCTGCTTGTTATGCTCCATACCGAGAGTGTTCTCGTAATTATAAAGTATTGCCGTACGGCGGGCTTCGTAATCCTTAGAATTCGATGTTTTTTCAGGATCGTAATTTTTGCGGAGAATTTCGAGTTCTTCAGCAAATTGACGGTACTCTTCTCCACCGTTAGATACCGTAACTCCGTCAGGCCCCACAATACCATAATGATATAATTCTGTTCCGTAGATAGGCTGGCGGAAACGGTAGGTGCAGATAAACTTGCTCTCGCCTGCGAATACGTGCCATAACCAAAGTCTCATAGCTCCCGGTAGCGGCTGAGGGTTTATCTGCCCCCAGTTAACCTGACCGGGCTGAAGCTCCATCACACCGTAAACACCGTCTATCGGTCTGAAAAAATCGTTAGCCATAGCTATGCGTTCCACGTGACCCAGGCGATACCCCTTGCGCCCTATTCCGAAGTTCTCTCCGTAAACCATATAACGCGTATAAACATGGAAGTCCAGTTCATCCATTTTCCTCATATGACCTTCTTCATAAGCAGGAATAAGATTAGTGGTTATCCATTGTTCACCACCGTTGTATTTTCTTATCATCGCAGCCTGTTCGTCGAGGAACGAAGCGATCTCGTCGGATGAGAATATCTGGAAGTCGAGAATCATATGATTATTTGTGAATAATCCGTTCATCTGCGGAACATTAATCTGATCCCAGTCACTGTAAACCTGACTCCAGAATGCGGTACCCCACGCTTTGTTAAGGTTCTCTATCGTACCGTATTTATTTTTCAGCCATATGCGGAAACGTTTATGCGATCCTTCGTTGTAATCCAGAGCAGTACGCGGTTCATTATCCAACTGCCACCCCCATATACGGCTGTCATTACCATAGTGCTCCGCAAGTTTTTCCGTCATTTTAAGCGCGTATTCACGGAATAGGTCGCTCGATGAAGACGGATGCTGGCGCGCACCGTGATCCCACGTGGTACCATCCTCACGCTGTATAAGTATCTCAGGATACTTACGTGTCAGCCAAACCGGCGGAGTGGCGATCGGAGTACACATTATAACTTTAAGATCGTATTTATCCGCAAGAGCCACCGCACGGTCCATCCATGCAAAGTCATAAATCCCTTCTTCCGGTTCGAACATCGCCCACGCGAATTCGCCGTAATGAATGAATGTAAAACCGAGTTCCTTTATTTTGGCTATATCCCTCTCCCACTGAGATTCTTCCCAATGTTCCGGATAATAATAAACTCCTAACTCCGAGAGTCTTGCAGGATCGAAAAATTCTTTAGGGTCTTTTTTGGAAGAAAATGCCGCAGTCGAGACAAATACGGCAAGCATTAGAAATAATAAACCTCTCCTCATTTTTATTTGTTTTAGTTAGAATCTTAGTTTCAGAATGAAGTATAACAAATATAAGAGTAAAAGCGGTAATAAAAAAAGTTCGGCCTAAGCCAAACTTTTTTTCAATTCCGTCACTGCCTCCTGCGGTGAATCCGTCTTACTCAGCAGTTTTATAAAATGACTTCCGATTATGGCACCGCTCGCGTTCTCACAAGCAGCATCGAATGTTTTCTTATTAGATATTCCGAATCCTATCAATCGCGGATTGCGCAGATTCATATTGTTAATGGTTTTAAAATATTCCAGAGTGGAATCCGCAAAGCTGTCCCTTGCCCCAGTGGTAGAAGCGGTCGATACCATATATATAAATCCGTCCGTATTCTCGTCTATCCGCCTGACACGTTCCTCCGAAGTCTCAGGTGTTATCAGCATAATGAATTTAACTCCATATTTATCACCTACCGGTTTGTAATCCTTGATGTAATCGTTGAACGGAAGGTCTGGAATAATTACACCGTCGATACCTGTCGTTGAACAGTCGCGGCAGAAATTTTCTATACCGTACTGCATTACCGGATTCAGATAGCCCATCATTATAAGTGGTATAGATACCTCCTTACGAATATCTTTCAGTTGTTCGAAGAGCAGTTTCAACGACATTCCGTTATTCAGCGCGACCGTACCGCTCTGCTGTATTACAACTCCGTCCGCCATCGGATCGGAGAATGGAATTCCTACTTCTATCAGATCGATTCCATTTTTTTCAAGTTCTTTTATAATGGTAACAGTATCGTCCAGATTAGGAAACCCTGCTGTAAAATATATGGAAAGAATTCCCGATTTTTTTTCTTCGAAAAGTTTATTTATCCTGTTCATTTCTTATCTCTTTAATAAAAATCCTTAATTTTTCAATATCCTTGATTCCCGGCTCTGACTCGAAACGGCTGTTAATATCGAGCGAATGCACCATATCCACAGACAATTCATTCTTTATCCTCTCCGTATCCTCCGGAGCGATACCTCCACTGAGAAAATATTTCGTCTCCCCGTTGTAATCCGCGAGCACCTGCCAGTCGAATTTCTGACCGGAACCACCATATTGCGGTGTCTTCGTATCAAACAGAAGATATTCGGCGACCCCTGAATATTGTTTCTCCGCATTCCTGATATCATCCGAAGAGTACACGCTGACCGCTTTAATAACCGGACAGAATTCAGCTATTTCACGACAAACTTCCGGAGATTCGTTCCCGTGAAGCTGAATATAATCGAACCCGTATTCATCGTATTTCTTTCTGATCTCTTTTACCGATTCGTTCACGAACACACCTATACGTTTTATCGATTTCGGCAATGCACGTACGATCCCGCTGTCCAGCTCTCCGGCATAACGAGGGGATTCGGGATAGAAAATAAATCCCATATAATCCGGTGTTAGCCTGGCAAGTTCCTGGATATTCTGCGGATTTTTCATTCCGCATACCTTTATTTTCATATCTGTCCGATAAATTCGGCAAGTCCTGCGGCAGTATCCGGTTGTTTCATAAAATTCTCGCCCATAAGAAACCCTTTGAATCCGTAAATTTTAAGTTCCTTTACCGTGAGCGGAGCAGATATTCCGCTCTCCGATATTTTTACGAATCCGGTCGGTATTTGACGGCTGAGAATAACTGAAGTTTTAATATCCGTAACGAACGTCGTAAGATCGCGGTTATTGACCCCTACCACATCGACCGAATCACAAATATGCCCCAACTCCTCTTCGTTATGAATTTCAAGTAAAACTTCAAGACCAAGCGAATGCGCATATTCCGCCAGCTCTTTAACCTCCTCCGGTTTAAGAGCAGCTGCAATCAGGAGTATAACATCGGCTCCGTAATATCTCGCTTCATCAATCTGGAAAGTATCGATAATAAAATCCTTCCTCAACAAAGGTATATCCACTAATTTACGCGCCTCGACAAGATCTTCCACCGAACCACCGAAGTATTGTTCGTCAGTTAAAATCGATATTGCGGCAGCGCCTACCCTCTCATAACCGGGAACAATATCCTCAACCTTCGCTTCGGCCTTTATAAACCCCTTAGAAGGGGATTTGCGTTTGAACTCGGCGATAATTCCGGACTCTGAAGATAAAAGTGCATTTTTAAAAGATACAGTAGGGCGTTCTACCTCGCGTGCCAGTCTTTCGATCTCCGGCATGATCTTACGGTTCTCTGCAACTTCTTCTATTTTGGTCTGTATAATTTTTTCAAGTATGTTCATCGCTTTTAGGAATTTAATTCGACAAATTTTTTGAATACTTTCATTGCTTTACCGCTCTCAATGGATTCACGTGCCTCGGCGACACAATCCTGCATGCATTTGGCAGAATCGATAGTGTTAATGCCGTAAGCGGCATTGATTATCACGGCGTTTTTCTGCGGTTCTGTCGCGGTATTATCGAGAACCGAATCAAAAATCGCGGAAGCTTCTTCGACGGTATCGCCACCGAACAGATCGGATTCCTTGGCTCTTTTAAAACCGAGTTCTTCCGGGGAAATGATTGTTTCGCCAAATTTATTATAAATCTTGAAACTGTCCGTAAGGGATATTTCATCGTAACCGTCGAGCGAATTAACCACGGAATAATCTATTCCCGTCTGCTGGTACATATAATTATACAGACGCCCGATTTTAAGGCTGTACACTCCTAATAATTGTCTTTTAGGAATTATAGGGTTAACGAGCGGACCGAGCATATTAAAGAACGTTCTCACTCCCAGAGCCTTCCTTACCGGTGCGACTTCTTTCAATGCAGGATTGAAGAACGGGGCATGCAGATAAGCTATATTGCAGGCATCCAGCGATCGTTTCATCTGGTCTATATCGGTGGTGAATTTCACACCATGTGCCTCGATAACATTCGACGCACCGCTCACCGAAGTCGCACCGTAGTTACCGTGTTTTACAACATTGTATCCTGCCCCGGCAACGGTAAAACACGCAGCGGTAGAAATATTGAAAGTATTTTTATTATCTCCACCTGTTCCTACTATATCTATGGCATTATAGTCGTCGAGGTCGACCGGCACCCTCATCTCGAGCAGTGCGTCGCGGAAACCTGAAAGTTCGTCGATAGTAATGCTGCGCATAAGGTATACCGTAATGAACGCTGCGATCTGGCTGTGGTTATACTCGCCCTTTGCCATTCTTATAAGAACATCTCTGGATTCTTCCCTACCGAGACTGTTATGTTCGAATAATCTGTATAATAAATTTTTCATCGTTCCTCCAATTAAGATTTTAACCAGTTATCCAACATTTTATCTCCGAGCGGAGTAAGTACGGATTCAGGGTGGAACTGCACTCCGCACACATCATACTCCTTATGCGCGAGTGCCATGATATTACCTTCGCCGTCCTCCGCGGTTATTTGCAGGCAGTCCGGGAAATTTTCCCTATTTACTATCCACGAATGATACCGTCCGACTTCCGTCTCGGACGGTATATCCCTGAACAATGGATCTTCTGCGCGTAAAATTTTCACCGGCGAAGAGATTCCGTGATATACATCCGGCAGGTTGAGAAGTTTAGCACCGAAACACTCTCCTATCGCCTGTTCGCCAAGGCATATTCCAAGAATACTCTTCGACGAAGCGAAACGTTTCAGCACGTCAGGCAGCAGACCGGATTCGGACGGAATCCCCGGTCCGGGCGATAGAATTATCTTATCGTATTTCTCTATTTCGTCCAATTTTATCTTATCGTTGCGGTACACATCCACATCATTATATCCGAGTTTACGAACCGAGTGGTATATATTGTATGTAAAAGAGTCGTAGTTGTCAAAAATCAGTATCTTCATCTCCTTAGTTCTTTAAGTTGTTTGCACCCTCGATCGCCGCCTTCAGTGCACCGAGTTTATGGTTGACTTCGCAGAGTTCGCTGTAAGGATCGGATTTCGCCACGATTCCCGCACCTGCCTGAAAATAAAGTGTATTATTTCGACTCACGAACGTACGGATAGTAATAGCCTGGTTAAGGTTACCGTCGAATCCAATGTATCCGATACATCCTCCGTAAACTCCCCGCGAATGATTCTCGATAGAATCAATCAACTGCATGGCCCGTACTTTAGGCGCACCTGACAGGGTTCCTGCCGGGAAAGTATCCGCAAATAGTTTGATACGGTTAACATCTTCTGTTATTTTACCGCTTACCCTCGACACCATATGAATTACGTGCGAGTAGAACTGAATCTCCTTATATGAAACGACCTCCACATCCGATGCGTTCCTGCTGAGATCGTTGCGTGCAAGGTCCACAAGCATGACGTGCTCCGCGTTCTCTTTAGGGTCTTCCAATAGTTTCGCGGCCAGTTCACTGTCGTTTTTATCGTTGCCAGTCCTGCGGAACGTGCCTGCGATAGGATCGATGGTAGCGACATTATCCTCTACTTTAAGGTGGGTTTCCGGTGAAGAACCGAATATCCTGTACGATCCGAAGTCGAAATAGAAAAGATAAGGCGAAGGATTTATCGAACGCAGGATACGGTAAACTTTAAAATCATCACCTGTGAAGCCCTGTGCAAACCTACGCGAAAGAACTATCTGGAACACGTCTCCGCGCATACAGTGTGAGATGCCCTTCTTAACCATCTCCATATAGTCCTCATCGCTGATAGGGGAACTAACCTCTCCTCGCGATTTGAAATCGTAGGTCGGGAAGTTCCTGCTGTCGAGAACCGAGATTATCTCCTCTATACCGCTCGACATTCCTTCCGCTATATTCTCGGTAATTGTCATTTCGTTTCTGAAATGATTGACCGATATAACGTAGCGGTAAAGGATATATGTCATTTCAGGTATATTGCCAACCTCTTCGTCCTGTTCGGTTATTTCCACGTCCTCGAAATACTGCACTGCATCGTAAGACGTATAACCGAAGAATCCGTTCAGTCCTGTCTTTTCACCTTCCACCGAAAAATTGCGTATGAATTCATTCAGCGCGTCGTCAAGTCTTTTATCCTCCCTAAGTTCATATACATTGAATTCGCCCGAAGGATACTGTTCCGTAACCCGGCCTTTCTTAACGGTAAATTTAGCTAAAGGCTCCACTCCTATAAAAGAATAGCTGTTTTCACTCGAATGAAAGTCCGAACTTTCGAGCAGAGCAGATTCCGGATACATATCCCTTACCTTCAGATAAATACTGACCGGAGTCTGGACATCTGCAAGTTGAGTCCTGCTGACGGTATTTATTTTAGTCCTCATATTTTGTTGTTTTTTATAGCGTTAACATACGTGTCCATATCTTTATCCCCCCTGCCGGATACAGTAAGGACAACTACATCGTCCTTCTTAAATTTCATTTTCGGAAATGCTGCGAGCGCATGCGACGACTCCAGTGCAGGAATTATTCCTTCCAGGGTTGTAAGTTCCATAGCTGCTTCGAGGGCTTCGTCATCGGTTGCCGCGAACACTTTCGCTCTTTTTTTATCGGCAAGGTTTGCGTGCAGAGGTCCTATTCCCGGATAATCAAGTCCTGCGGAGATCGAATACGGTTCGATTATCTGTCCGTCCTCGGTCTGCATTATATATGTTTTACTGCCGTGAATAATACCTGTCTTACCAAGATGTATCGTTGCAGCGGTCTCCTCTGTATCCACTCCAAGCCCCGCGGCTTCCACTGCTATAAGTTTAACACGTCCGTCATTAAGATAATGGTAGAACGTTCCTGCCGCGTTGCTTCCTCCTCCTACGCATGCGATAAGATAATCCGGATAATCCCGTCCTTCTTTTTCCTGTAATTGTTTTTTTATTTCCTCGCTGATCACGCTCTGAAATCTGGTCACCATATCCGGATAAGGATGAGGTCCTACTACGGAACCTATTATATAATGCGTGTCGGACGGATTACAACACCAATCCCGTATAGCCTCGTTCGTAGCATCTTTGAGGGTTTTATTTCCGCTTGTTACAGGTATGACTTCTGCTCCGAGCATCTCCATTTTAAATACGTTAAGGCTCTGACGCGCGATATCCGTCTCTCCCATATAAACGATACATTTCATGTCCATAAGTGCGCAAACCGTTGCGGTCGCAACCCCATGCTGCCCGGCTCCGGTTTCAGCGATTATCCTCGTTTTGCCCATACGGCGCGCCAGAAGTATCTGTCCTATAGTGTTGTTTATCTTATGGGCTCCGGTATGGTTAAGATCCTCCCTCTTCAAATAAATTTTCGCTCCGTATTTCTCCGAAAGCCGTTTAGCTAAATACAACGGAGACGGACGCCCCACATAATCCTTCATGAGAGAATCAAATTCTTTTCTGAATTCGGGATCGTTCATATTTTCGAGATACGAATCCCTTAGATTCTTAACATTGGAATAAAGTATCTCCGGAATATACGCACCACCGAATTCCCCGTAATAACCGTCTTTGTCTACATTAAAATCCATTTCTATATTATTTTATTTATTGGCAAAAATAAGGGCTGTCGTGAGTTCCGACAGCCCTTTTGTATTGTAATTTTTCATCTATTTACACACAAGTAAAGCAACTCACGACTTTGAAAGTTGTAAGCGCCACCACCAAATATTTGAAAAATGTAATTTCATGTTTTGATTTTAAGTCTGTGCAAATATAAATATTTTTAAATTAAAAAAAGTATTTGCGACTATTTTTTTACAATTATCATGCTGCAACTGCTGAAAGAAATTCCAGAGCCACTTTATTGAACTCTTCACCCTGATCCACATTGCATACATGCCCCGCATCCTTTAGCACTACGAGCGAAGAATATTGTTTATGTTTATTGGGGAGCAGTTTAACCTGCGTAAGAAACATGTAGTCTTCATCACCCATTATATATATTACAGGAATAGGAAGTTCATTCTGGCAAAATATGTTCAGTAATGAATTAATCTCGTTATTCAGAGTCATCCAGTTCAGGAACTCGTTCCTCTTAAGTTTTATGGCTTCTTTTATAAAAAGATTACGCGAAGTTTTATGACGCTTCTTGGGCATAAGTATATTAGCGTATATCTTATATATCCACATGTAAGGAAGGAAATGCTTGACTTTATCAGCTACATTCAGAAGAATTTTCGATTTAACGTTGAATTTCATAACAGCTCCTGCCATTATTATAGATTTCACATAACTCGGATCATACTCGGCCAGTTCCCTTATAATTATAGTCCCTAAAGAGACTCCGAGAAAATGACATTGTTTAAGATTGTGATGATCCAGAACCTCGATTATCTCCAGAGCAACCGTACGAAAAGTATAATACCGTTTAAGGGTATTTTTACTTACCGATTTACCATGTCCGCGAAGATCGATAAAAAGCAGATTATAATGCTTCTTAAACTCTTTTATTTGTTTATACCATACACCGGAACTCCCGCCGGCCCCATGTATAAACACTACCCGCTCTTTGGATTCCGGATGTTCTATAATATGATGATATAACATACTTCCCGTTACAAAACTCATTAATATATAAAGGAGACTAACGTAAGCCAGCCTCCTGATATTTTGTCACAATCAATTCATTCTCTACCCCGGAGAAGAAATAGCCTGCATATTTCTGAGAATATCAGTTGCCACATCTTTATTAAAATCTTTTACGACCTTAGGCAGGGTAAATAAAAGGATGAGGCCCCATATACCCAGTCCGGCTGCAGTTATCCAATATACAACTTGCAGACCCCATTTGCCGAGATATCCGTAAGGCATACCTAAAACTACCAATAAAAATAAATAAGCCAGACCTACGGATTTCTTTTTACGGTTAAATTCTTCAACGAATTCCTGTTGTTTCTGAGGTGATAGGTTTTTTTATTCGTTAACGACCATCGCTGGTAAACTGTCCGCAATTGAAGGCGGAATCAAAAGAGTATTTTCTTCCATACACTTTAAATAGGTTAGTAGGTTAGTAAAATTTTAGTAGACAATACAATTATAGAATATTTTTTCAATAGATACAAATTATTTATAAATAAAACTATATCGAATATCCGGAAACATGCTTCATACCTGTCAATATCAATAATTGAGCGTATATTTTTTATTTATTGAAATTTTAACTATCTTTGCAAGCCCGTTTATGCGGGCATATGGATCACAATTTATTAAAGTATTAATTTTTTAAACGTAAAAAAGTGGAGTCATTAAGCTACAAAACAATTTCCGCTAACGCATCGACAGTTCAGAAAGAATGGATCGTAATAGATGCTACTAACGCGGTATTGGGTAGGCTTGCTTCTCAGGTAGCTAAAATCCTGAGAGGAAAGCACAAAGCGAACTACACGCCACACGTGGACTGCGGTGATAATGTTATCATTATCAACTGTGAAAAAGTCAAGTTGACAGGTAAAAAGTTGACTGACAAAATGTACGTTCGCCATTCCGGATACCCGGGAGGTCAAAAACACACCCCTCCGGTGGATTACCTTGCAAAACAACCGGAATTCATCATCATGAAAGCAGTAAAGGGAATGCTTCCTAAAAACCGTCTCGGTTCAGTGCTGCTTACCAATTTAAAGGTTTACGCCGGTAACGAACATCCGCACCAGGCACAGAGCCCTAAGGAATTAAAATTAAACGAGATTAAGTAATGAGTATGGAAGTTGTAAACACCGTAGGACGTAGAAAAGCTGCTGTAGCAAGAGTTTACGTTAAATCCGGAAAAGGTGAAATTACCATCAACGGTAGGTCATTGCAGGAATACTTCCCGTTGGAGATTTTCCAGTTCGTCGTTAAACAACCTTTGTTGGTTACCGACAACCTCGGAAATTTCGATATCAAGATCAATCTTGACGGCGGTGGTATCAAAGGACAGGCAGAAGCTGCACGTCTTGGTATTGCAAGGGCCCTTTGCGAAATCGACGCCGAGTTAAGGGGTGTTCTTAAAAAGAACGGTTTCCTTACACGTGATTCACGCAAGGTTGAGCGTAAAAAACCTGGTCAACCGGGTGCACGTAAAAGATTCCAGTTCAGTAAACGTTAAGATTTCTTATCGTTATTTACTGGTTATCAAATTACAGTTTTTACTTACGTCATTTTTTGCACGGATACGGTTTAAATTCCTGAGTATCCTCCCAATACGTGAGTACCGGGATATACCGAAGAATGCCTATCCGCGGAAAAATCCACCGGGACCGCACCAGAGCGCTACCCGGGGATTGAAGTAAGAGATTAATTAAGATTTTTAAAGATCGAAAAAATGCCAAAAACAGATTTTAATCAATTATTGGAAGCCGGAGTCCATTTCGGACACCTTAAAAGGAAATGGAATCCTAAGATGGCTCCTTATATTTTCATGGAGAAAAACGGCATCCACATTATCGACCTGCATAAAACAGCGGTAAAGCTCGACGAAGCTGCATCCGCTCTGAAACAAATCGCAAGGTCAGGCCGCCGTATCCTCTTCGTTGCCACTAAAAAACAGGCTAAAGACATTGTAGCGGAAAGAGTTTCTGCAATCAACATGCCTTATGTGACTGAAAGATGGCCGGGAGGAATGCTTACAAACTTCCCCACAATAAGAAAAGCCGTTAAGAAAATGGCTACCATCGACAAAATGAACAACGATGGTACATTCGATAATTTCTCTAAAAGAGAAAAATTACAGATCAGCCGTCAAAGGGCTAAACTTGAAAAGAACCTCGGTTCTATTGCAGACCTTATGCGTCTTCCTGCGGCATTGTTCGTAGTCGACGTACAGAAAGAAGCAAACGCTATCAAAGAAGCGAAGAAATTGAGCATCCCGGTATTTGCAATGGTTGATACTTGTTGTGATCCGACAGATGTAGACTACGTTATTCCAGCAAACGACGATGCTACAAAATCAATTTCGCTTATTATCGATACCGTAGCTGCTGCTATTCAGGAAGGTCTTACTGAAAGAAAAATAGAGAAGGAAAAAGACGCTGCTTCTGAGCCTAAAAAGGATAAGGCAGCTAAACCTACACGTGCGAGAAAAACTACTAAAGAACGGGTAGAAGTTTCCGAAGGTGAAGAAACCGCAGCTGAAGAAGCTCCTGCTGTTGAAACAGCAGAAGCACCTGAAGCACAGGCAGAATAATTCTCATATTTTCTAACATTAAAAAAATTAAAGTCATGGAAATAAAAGCTGCGGACGTAGCCAAATTACGTAAAATGACAGGCGCAGGCATGATGGACTGTAAAAAAGCACTTCAGGAAGCTAATGGCGACTTCGACAGGGCTCAGGAAATCATCCGCGAAAAAGGTAAACTCGTAGCAAGCAAACGTGCGGACCGCACAGCTACCGAAGGTGCCGTAGTAGCGAAAGTTACTGCCGACGGTAAAAAAGCTTATATGCTCTGCCTTGCATGCGAGACCGATTTCGTCGCTAAGAACGCAGATTTCGTTGCATCTGCAAACTCTATTCTCGACATAGCTGCTGAAAACGATGCCGCTGACCTCGATTCATTAAAAACTACGGTAGTAAACGGGCAGACTGTTGAAACTATCGTAACTGACAAATCAGGACAGACAGGTGAAAAAATCGAGTTGGCCTATTACGCTAAGATCGAAGCTGAACAGTGTGTTTCATACATCCACATGAACAACAAGCTCGGCGCATTGATCGGATTCAACGCACAAGTTGCTGAAGAAGTTGCCAAAGACGTAGCTATGCAGGCTGCCGCTATGGCTCCTGTAGCTATCAGCAAAGACGACACTCCTGCCGACGTTCTTGAAAAAGAACATCAGATCGGCCGTGAACAGGCTCGTCTCGAAGGAAAACCTGAAAATATGCTCGACAAAATCGCTGACGGTAAAGTCAACAAGTTCCTTAAAGAGAATACTCTTCTTAGTCAGGCATTGGTTAAGAACAATAAGGAAACCGTTGAATCTTACATCAAGGCTGCTAATCCTAATGCTACAGTTGTCGCTTATAAGAGATTCTCTCTTAACGACTAGTCATAGAGACCAAAATAAAAAAGAGACCCGTCGGCTCTCTTTTTTATTTGTATATTTTAATCTATACTTCAAAAAGAAACTCGATTTTATCAAAGTATCGATATATCTATTTACTTTTACAGGAAATCTCCAGCTTCCAACATTAATATACGCATACCAATAAGTACTTGCCAAGGATGTCCCATCGAGAGTTATTATAATTACATTTACAAAAATAGCATCGGAAAAATCTCCGGCAGTTATCTCATGATTTTATTTTACAGACAAAATACAAGTATATCTATTTTACCCCTGTAGACCCGAAACCTCCGGCACCTCGTTCCGTGTCGGATAATTTATCTGTCAGCTCCCATTCCGCGCGCGTAAACGCAGCAAAAACAAGTTGTGCAATTCTCTCAGCAGGTTTCAATTCGAAATCCACGTCAGAGATATTTACAAGGATAACTTTTATTTCTCCCCTATAATCCGGATCTATGGTTCCCGGAGTATTAAGCACTGTTATACCGAATTTTGCAGCAAGTCCGCTTCTCGGACGAACCTGAATCTCATGGCCTTCCGGGATTTCAACTAATAATCCCGTAGGAATCATAACACGCTCCAACGGTTTGATAATTATTGATTCAGTAATATTGGCCCTGACATCCATCCCTGCCGCATAAACCGTTTCATACTGTGGAAGATCGAACGCAGACTTATTAATAACTTTGACTTTCATTATTTATCTTTTTATTATTGAATTAAACAAAGCTTTAACATTTATATTTTCTTTTTTTACCGCAAACATCAGGAATGCCGCAAGCAGAAAAATATCCTTACAAAATTTTACCACATACGGTAAATTCATAACCGACATTCCGACTCCGTAAAATATCCCTCCTATAATAAAATAAGCTCCTATACGCCTAATGTCATAAGGAATAGGATAATACTTCTTCATCATCGAATAACTGATGGCAACCATTACCACCTCGCATGCCAGCCTCGCAAGCGCAGCACCAAGATATCCGATAACGGGAATAAGCACAATATTAAGTACTGTGGTCACGAATAAACCCGATAGTGTGATAACAAGCGCTATGTTGGTTTTACCAATCTGCTTATACCAGAAAGAAAGATTCAGGACCACTCCGCTGAGTATATTCGACACCAATACAACCGGCAGTATATACATTCCCTCACGATAATCGGTTCCGATGAATTTTTCAAACAATTCCGGGAACAGGGATATCATCAGAAATATAAAAACCGAAACAATAATAAAATATTTCATGGCCTCGGCGTTCAGTCTGCCGAATTCATCCTTTTTAAAATTGGAAAGAAAAAACGGCTCCGCAGCTATCCGGTATATCTGTACGAACAGAACCATAATCACTCCCAATCTCACTACGGCTGTATATATCCCGAGATTGCTCAGTGCGTCTTCGCCGGGCATAAGATATTTGATAAACTGCCTGTCCACAAATTCATTGGCTGTGTTGGCAACTCCACTAAGTAATAAAGGAAGGGAATAAAGAAAAATAACCTTAAAGAGTTTGGGGTCTATCTTAGGAAGCAGCCCCCTGTATGCAGGATACAACATCAACAGAGCTACAAAACTTGAAATAATATTGGCTATAAGATAATAAGCAGGAAGATATTCGCTATTATAAATAAAACTCAGCGCATCTATTTTTGGTAATACGGAATAGAAAAAAACGGTCATTATAACAGTGGTAATAACCATTGTAATCCTTACCGTCATATATTTCAATGCGCGCCCCTGCTCACGTAAGCGGGCGAACGGCACTGCCGCGACAGCATCCATAAATATAATCGAACCTACAAGAATAATATACCACGGAGTACCTGAGTATTGCATGGCGTCAGCGATCTGCCTGTAAAACAATATCACCACGGTGATAAAAACCACGCTCGCAAGCGAAACAGCTCCCCATGTAGTCCTGAAAATATTTTTTTTCTCTTCCGGTGTTTCGGCTTTACCGGTAAACCTGAAATACCCTGTCTCCATTCCCATTGTAAGGAGTACAAGCATAAATGGTATGACAGCATAAAAATCACTTATCGCTCCGAACACCTCTGTATCCTGTGTATAAGTAAGATATGGCGTCAGCATATAGCTGAGGAATCTCGTCACTATTGTACTGATCCCGTATATCGCGGTCTGGTCTGCAAGGGCCTTAAGGTTTCCCATTAAACTATAAGAGTAAATAACTCTCAAAGTTAATAATTTAAGCAATAGTAGAAAGAAATAAAAAATCCCGCTCGATCTGAGCGGGATTTCAGTTAACTAATCTTTTAATTGTTTTTATTATCGTCGTCACTGTCGAATTCATAAATATTTATTTCTTCGACAACTGCTATAAGATCGTTACTGTCGTCAAATGCATCCATGTCATCTTCCACCGAATACATTCCTGCTATATCACTGTTATCCCTGAATGAGTTCTCCATATTATCGTCACCGCATCCGCACATATTGTCATTGTACATATCCTCTTCCGATTTCATTGTAGAGTCAGTGTATTTATTGGCGCCTTTGATATCGCCGTCAGTTTCACGATTATCGGAATAAATACTTTCCGTACCGCATGTATTAGCAGAATATTTCTCCTTTTTATCTTCAGTGGAAACAGAGGAATCTTCCAAAGTATCGTCACCGCATCCGCATGACTCTTCGTAATAAACCGGATTTTCAGATCTGATATCTGAAGCATCGAATTTTGTAGCGTTTATATCGTCATCGGTATTATATACTCCGCATGCATTAGCATCATACTTATCGGTTTTTCCAGATTCGTATTTTCCATCCTGTATCCTGCTTGCGTCCGACGCACCTGCGCCCGCCAGGCCTGCAGTAGCTGCCGTTCCAGCCGCAGCTATATCGGATAATTTGGTATTATCCCTTGTGTCCGTATCGAAAGCTTCTTCAACCTCTTTCTTTTTGTTACGGTGTTCTTTCCGGTTATATCCGTCCACGCGGTCTACTATACTGTCCACACCTCTCTGAAAATCCTCGTTACACGTGTCGCAGCTCTCGTTGTTGATCTGATCGTTTTTCATGGTATTTGATTTTTAATGTTAATAATTTTGATTGTTCATTAAAACATGCAAATAATGTACTAAAACATTCAAAAAAGAGTTAAAAATCAGACCTTACGGAATATTCCGGATTATCTTCCGTTTTATTCGTACTGCGTTTCGAAATCGTCGAAAAGATTATTCAATTCAAACGATATGCTGTCGTACTCCTGCCTCCAGGCATTCAGAGTTTCTTTCGGCACATCTTTAGGTGCGTTATCCAATCTTTCCTGTGCTATGTCCAGTTGTTTTTCCAGTTCTTCTCTTCGTCCCATTGTTTTCAGTTTTTATTTTCCGGAACAAAAAAAGTACCATACAAAAAAACCGGCCTCTTGAGCCGGGTTAAATAAATTATTTCACAGAGACCGTTGTCCGGTATTCCGGTATGATCTCGTATCCTGTTATCGTAGGTTCTCGACCGATCTCTTTATCGAGTCGTATCCGTGCATCAGGTGAAAGTGGTTTGATTACAATATCTATGGAGTTAGCTTCGAGAAGGGATCGATACGTAGTAAGATTCATCTTCCATGACGTACCGTTGTTCATGTTGTCCCAGACCAGTTTCTGTCCGAGGTATGCTTCCCCTTCATCTCCGGAGTAATCCACATGCAGATAAAGATTTTCAGTATTTCCGAACGAGTCATAAGGAATATGGAACCCATAAGATTTAAAGTCCGCATCCGGAAGTTCTTTAACATCCGCAATTATCGAAGGCTTTGCTTTTCCCTTTACCGAAGTCCACGGAGCAGGTGCAACATATTGATCTAAGAACAGCCAGTCGCTTCCGGAATTTAACAGGACCCGTTGATTATTATGGAAAATTATCTCCATAACCGCGGTAACTGCAGCTTTCTCCGTAACGAACGGAAATCCTATCTGAAGTAAGTTCTCTCCTTTCGAAACATAACCGGTAATATCGATCATATTTAATTTCTTCGATTCAGTCGGCGGGTTTATATACTTATTATTTATTCTTACTTCCGGTGCAATATCCGCATATATATAAAGACTGGCGCTTCTTATTTCAGCGGAATTGTAAAGTCCGAATTCCTTGAAAAAGAATCTGCGCCACAACTGTTGTTTCAAAGTTATATTATCCACGTTAACGACTAGCGACTCAGCATCCGCAAATAAACTTTTTTCCTTAAGTGTTAATTTATCTTCGAATTTATCGGTGCCCTCGTATGCAGCCAAATTCCAACCGTTCGATTCCGCAGAGTCATTTTTTCGCAGATTCTTTGCTGTTATTTCCGGAAGTTGATCTAAAGAAGCAAGGTAAAAATCGTCCCTGTACGTTATATTCAAATTACCATTGTCCAAAGTCAGGTCGGCATTCGACAGGTAGAAGTATTTCTTTCCGTTCTCGTAGAAGATCCAGCTTTGAAGCGCTTCTTTTTCAGACAATACATATAATTTTCGGGACGATCCATCCTTGAGTTTTACCGTTATAAGCTGCCCTATACCACCCGGAATATCACTTACGCGCCAGATTCCGTTTTTTTGAGGCAATACTACGCTTTCAAATACTACGCTTTCGATGGCCGGATCGTCGAATGTAAATTCCGGATTTATATTCCCAGAGCTGAAAAATACCCATACGTTCTCTAACGGATTCGCTAAAGGCTGGGCCGTAGCATATTTAAGGTTTACACCATTCAGATCGAAATTGAACGGGAAAATAAATACAGCGCTGTCCGGTATATTTATACCGCTGGAAGGGAATTTCAATGAACTTCCGTCTTCAAGTTTCACATTAAAAGTTATATCCCGGAACAACGGCCTCTGTTCACCACGCACATAATTCGAGACAAATAAAAATCCATTCTTACCGTTGCTCCTGACTGAGAACTCAAGATTTTTACTGCGATCGCCTGATTCAGGGAACGACGGAGAGTAAGGAGCCAGAATATTCCCGAATTCACTAAGGAAGTAATGCAGTTTTTTTACCTCGTAATATGACTGCGCCAGTTCACCTGTCTCGGTTATGGCCGCCTGGAAGTCGTAAGACATTTTAGGATATTCATTGTACATACCCGTCTCGTGCTGATCCTCCTGCATAGGCGTAAATTTACTCTGCGGATTCGTACCTCCGGTAAAAACATAATATCCGGGAAGGTTACTGCCGGAACCTACTTTAACAGTTGCAATAGCCAATCCGTCCAGTTTGTCGAGAATCGGACGTCTGTGATAAGATAATTGGTTTCCCACCCCGAGTTCACAGGTCAGGTATGGATAGCGAGTTAGGTCGACAGCGTATTTGCCATCTTTTTTGAGCTGTTCGTTTCCGATGGCTTCGCTGTCGCGGTTGGTATCGAAAAAGAATGGTTTGTTATTAGACGGCTGGGTAACATTGTCCTTCCACGGTTCCTCGGGGTAATCACCGAATAAAGGAACGACTTCATCCTCAGGAACAGATACATTCCCCCATCCGGTAACGGTATACATAGGAACATCCAGTCCCAACTCCCTTACAGTTTGTTTAAGCCATAGTATATGGGCTTCTCCCCCCTGTCCGCGCCAATATTCATTCTCGAGCTGCACTCCGATAACAGGACCTCCGTCTTTGTACAAAAGTCCATCCATCTGACGGATTATTTCTTTAAAATATCTTACAACATACGCTTGATAAACAGGGTCGTTCGTACGGTTAACCAGCAGGTCTTTTTTCAGTATCCAATCCGGCGTCGCTCCGTTGCGCACCTCTCCGTGACACCACGGACCCACACGAGGATAAAGCATAAAATCCAGCTCCTCGCAGAGTTTAGCGAATGCCCTGAAATCTTTATTGTCTTCCCATTCGAATATTCCTTCCGCTTCTTCGTGGTGTATCCAGAAAATGTACGTTGCAACTATATTGATGCCATTGGCTTTCATTTTTAAGAGCCTGTCCCGCCACTCTTCTTTTGCCACACGCGAGAAATGGAGTTCGCCCATTACGGGAATAACAGGCTCTCCGCCTATGGTCAGGTATTTATTATTTACGATTATTTCCTTACCCTCAGGTCCGGGATTACCCATTTTAAGATGTCCCTCCATCAAAGGTATGGCAGACTGTGTAACTTCCACGCTTACCTCTGTACGGGCAAATGCATTATTACCGACCAGAAACAGGGCTGAAAGAAATAAAAAACATATCTTCTTCATTACGTATAATAATTAGTTTTAGTTGCGACTCGATATTAATTCTTAACCTATTGATACAAAATTAACAACCAAAAATATAATTAAAATGTAAAATGACTTTTAAAACATGTAAAAAATAACGATTTGCCATATTTATTCCATTGAGAAAAATATAAAACCGTAAACCATTAACAGAGGCATATATTTTGATACTCATATAATGTAATCTAAAACAAAAATATTATGAGCGACGAAATTAAGCCAAGACCGAATTATCTGGAAGACCCTCAGTTAAGCACAGGCACCAAAGAATATCTTAAAGTCCTGAACGCAAGCGACACCCCGGTAGAGTCACTTCCCGTATCCGATGCACGCAACGTGCTTTTCAACGCACAGAAATCTATAAAAGTAGACTTGTCCGGAATCGAAGAAAGTGAGAAAAATATTACTGCAGACGGATACGATCTCAAACTGACAATAGTTCGTCCTGAAGGAGTAAAAGATAAATTACCAGTATTTATATTCGTTCACGGCGGCGGATGGGTCCTCGGAGACTATCCTACCCACCAGCGTCTGGTAAGGGATCTGGTAGTCGAGTCAGGATTTGCATGTGCATTCGTCAACTATACGCTGTCTCCTGAAGCTAAATTCCCCCAAGCTCCGAACGAAGTATACGCGGCGACTAAATGGGTGGCTGAGAACGGCGACCAGATCAATGTCGACGGAAAACGACTCGCTGTAGTAGGAAACAGTGCTGGGGGCAACATGACTTTGACAACATCCATGAAAGCAAAAGAAAACAATGGTCCTGAAATAAAATGCCAGGTGCTGATGTGGCCGTTCATGGATGCGAGTACGGATTTCGATTCATATAAACTTTTCGGTAAGGAGCGCTTCCTCACGACTTCTCTTATGGAGTGGATGGTGCAGAATTACATCTCATGTCCTTCCGATATCAAAAGCATCTACCTCTCTCCTCTAAGGGCTTCTATAGACGAACTTAAAGGACTTCCCCCTACTCTTATAGAAGTAGCGGAGAACGACATTCTACGCGACGGCGGCGAACAGATGGCCCGCAAACTCGACGAAGCAGGCGTATACACACTTCCTGTTCGTTTCAACGGAATTACACATGACTGGGAAATGCTGAACGGTTTCGCGGAACTTCCCCAAACTAAAGGCCTGGTTATGCTGGCAGCTTCATTCATGAAGAAGTTTTTATAATTACCATATCAAATAATATTTGTAAAAGCGGGAATATTCCCGCTTTTTTTATTATTCAATTTGCTTGTTTACAGATTTTTATATCTTTACGGCAAATTTTTGTCTTTTAAGACGATTGTAGCTGAAATATTATACGACATTTTAACTCATATATACCATATACGGCAATGCCGTACCTTTTATTATGCTTATTAAACTAACCACTAATCCAAATATTTATGACCAAAACTTTTACTAAAATTTTTGCGGCAATAATTTTTGCTTTTATCACTGTAAATTCCTACTCTCAGACAAAAGCGTTTAACAGTATGTCCGTCGGTCTGGATATTTCGACTACAGGAGGAGGTCTGGAGGTTAGCTCCAACATCAATTCATTCATTAACCTGCGTGCCGGATTCTCCGCCCTTCCGTTCTCTTATAATTACGATTTCGACATCGACTACAACACCGACGTATTATACGAGTTGAGAACAAATTATTCTTCGGAACTGGCAGCAAACAACATCAGTCTCTCTCATCTCGAGAATGTCACTGCCGACCTTAAAGCTAAAACAGGACTGTACAACGGTAAGATTCTCGTCGATATTCATCCTTTCAAATCGTCCTCTTTCCATGTAACCGCAGGAGTATATTTCGGGAAAAAACGTCTCGTGACAATTAAAGGAAGACTTCCTGAAGAAACATGGCGGACAGCTAACGACGTAAACAACCTCATAGGGAGAAATCCGTCGTGGGGACTGTCTCCTGTGGAGCTCGGTGTCGTTGTCGGCGACAATACGATCCAACCCGACGATAACGGAATGGTAGACGCAGGAATACAGATCAATGGCATCAAACCGTACTTCGGAATAGGATTCGGACGCACCATATCGCAGAGTCAGTGGGGCTTCCAATTCGATCTCGGTTGTATGTATCATGGCACACCTAAGATCGTAAGTAAAAATGCAGGTGTCGTAGATGTACTGAACGACGAACTCGGCAGCTCAGATTTTATCGATATAATGAATAAAGTAAAGTTTTATCCCGTTATATCATTTAAGGTAACCAAGAAAATTTTTTAATATATAATACCCATAAAAAATCCCGGCAGCTGCCGGGATTTTTTGTACATATCGATAAAACTATTTGTTCCTTTTTTTTGCGACAGCCATGCTTATAAGGAAGGGTGCGGATAAGAAAATAACCGTACCGCAAACTACCAGCAAAGTATACATGGACGGACTTCCGACCGGAAGCTGGGACGGAGGAAAGAATGTCACTACGAAAGAGAAAAGCACTGCGGCGAAACCGATCCCGGCAACCAGCCACATTCCCATATTCCCTCCCGGAATCCTGTAAGTCCGTTTAAGGTCCGGTTGAGTGTATCGGAGTTTAATACCGGAGGCATACATCATCATATACATTATAAGATACAGCCCTATGGTCAACGCGCTCAAAATGAAAAATGCGACACTAACGTCATTCATAAAAATATAAAGCGACGACAATATGGTTACTATACATCCCTGCACAAGAAGAATATTTACCTGAACTTCGTTCTTATTGGTTTTGGTCATGAACCTGGGAAGCTGTCCGTCGCGTGCGGTCCAAAGAAGACCGCGGCTCGGTCCTGAGATCCACGACATCACACTGGCAAGCGCACCGAATGCAACAAGCAATCCCATCACATTGGTCAGCCACCCCACATTGTAATGATCGAAAAGCGATCGGAAAGTCACCAATAATCCATCCTGTGAATTTATCTGATCGTAAGGAGTAACTATGGCCACGGCAAGGGCTCCGAGGGTGAATAATACAAAGGAAATAAGCGCAGCCAGGAACATCGCCGCAGGGAACTGTTTCTGTGGATTTTTCATTTCCTGAGCATGTACCGCATGAACCTCTACCCCTGCGAACAGGAGCAGTATACCTGCAAGGAAGGCAATATCGCTTATACCTGTGATATGTGGAAACAAACGCGGATGTACGTGATTCGAAGCATCGACCGTAACTATCTGGCTGACGGAAGAAGGAATATTTTCGAGTGCGATCGGATTTTTACCTATTATCCATATTATCGCCATAACTATTATCACGGCTCCGGGAAGAACAGTTCCGATAAGAAAACCACGGCTGGTTATTTTGGAAATGGTATTCGTGCCTTTAAAAGTTATCAAAGTAGCTAACCAGTACATCGCTATCGCGAACAATCCCACGAATTTACCGTTCTGAGCAAGTTCCGGTTTACCTATCATATACGCTATTGCGGCTCCGGCAAATCCGAGTACCGTAGGATACCACACTACGTTTTGTATCCATTGGAGGAATATGGCGGCAAATCCCAGTTTCTGGTTGAAGGCCTCTTTGACCCAGGTGTAAACTCCTCCACCCTTCTCCGCGAAGGCACTTCCGAGTTCGGCTCCGACCAGAGCGGCAGGAATAAGGAAAAGAAACGTAGCGAAAAATATATAGAAGAACATCGTCAGTTCTTCCTGCGCCATCATGGGCAGTCCCCTGAGGCTTATCACCGCGGCGGCAGTCATAAGCGCAAGCTGCCCCGTAGAGATATTTTTAACTGGATTAGGCATAATTATTCGGTTTTTGATTAAATTTTTACGGATTTTTTTCCGTAAAACATCATGAATTATGCCAAATACCGTAATATTACGGTTTTTACACGGTTAAACCTAAATATCGAGCATATCGAGTTCCAGGGGAGTTCCTCGCTCTATATCCACGACTACTTTTTTCCCTATCAGTACAGGTAGATATTTAGGCGATATACCATCCGAGGGCCTTATGGAGCGGACATTATTTTGTGTTATAACGTCGCCTTTTTTCATATCTTCCGTGACGAACAGGGATCGGGCAAATTTGCGGTTCTGCAAAGATTTTTCATCGAGTTTGTAAGTCGGATATCCGAGAGCTTTTTCAGCATTCCTCACTGCACGCACCATATTGGCAAACTCATCCGGTTCCAACGAAAATGCAGAATCTACACCCCCTGCCGACCTATCCAGAATAAAATGTTTCTCTATCAGCACTGCTCCGAGCGAAACTGCTACGACGGGAACAGTATCTCCTGAAGTATGATCGGATACACCCACCTCAACTCCGAACCGTTCTCTCATATCCGGAATAATCGAAAGATTTGCATCTGAAACATCAGCAGGATAAGCGGAGGTACATTTTAACATTATAACCTCGTCATTACCCATCCTCCGGCATGCATCCACAGCTTCGGTGATTTCATCCATGGTAGCTATACCTGTAGATATAACCATTTTTTTCTTTTTGGATGCTGCATACTCGATAAGCGGAATATCGGTAATCTCGAAACTGGCTATTTTATATATAGGATTACCGAGCGTTTCCAGAAAATCCACTGCCGTATGGTCGAAAGGAGAAGAAAAACAAAGCAGTCCTTCTTCGCGGGCAATACGAAAAAGTTCTTCGTGCCACTCCCACGGAGTGTAGGCTTCTTTATAAAGATCATACAGATTCCTGCCATCCCATAAGGTTCCGTGCCCTATACGGAAATATTCTTTATCACTGTCGATAGTTATCGTATCCGGAGTATATGTCTGTAATTTAACAGCATCGGCTCCTGCCATTTTAGCAGCCCTTATCGTTGCGACTGCCGTATTCAAATTCTGGTTATGGTTTGCGGAAAGCTCCGCCACTATCAATGTTCTTTTTCCGGACATGATTCGAGTTTTACTGATGACTGCAAATATAAATGATTTATAAATATAATTATCTTTGACGATTCAATACGGCAATAATGGAAAAAATTATAGGAATCACTGCAGAGATATGCGGAATAAACACCGGACGTGTATCCGGCTGTATAAAATTACTCGAAGAGGGAGCTACCATACCGTTTATAAGCAGGTATCGCAAAGAAGCTACGGGCGGTCTTGACGAAACTGAAATAGATAAGATCAAAAATACCTACAACGGACTAAAGAAGCTCGAAAAAAGAAAAATAACCGTAATCGAAACCATAAGGGAGCAGGACAAATTAACGGACGAACTCGAGAAAAAGATCATAGATTGCTACGACTCTAATCTTCTGGAGGATATTTATATGCCGTATAAACCCAAAAGAAAAACCAAAGCAACTGCGGCGAAGGAAAAAGGACTGGAGCCATTGGCCGGCTTGATAATGAAACAGGACGGCAGGAATCCTGAAGAATCCGCAGAACGGTTTTTAAACGATAACGTTGAGGAGATCGAAGACGCGCTGGACGGAGCATGCGATATAATTGCCGAATGGATGAGCGAGAGTATCCGGGCACGAAATTCCGTCCGCAGAATTTTTTCCTATGAAGGCGAAATTGTTTCCAAAGTCGTAAAAAATAAAGAAGAGGAAGGAATTAAATTCAAGGACTATTTCGAATACAGAAGTTTATTAAAAAGAATTCCATCCCACAGACTGTTGGCTATAATGCGTGGTGAGAATGAAGGAATTTTAAAAATATCACTGGAGGCAGATGATGAAAAAATCCTGTCTCAGCTTGAAAATATTTTTGTTAAAGCCAACTCTCCATCGGGCAAATACATAATAAAAAGTCTTAAAGATAGCTATAAAAGACTCATAAAGCCATCTATCGGGAATGAAATACTGGCGGCGGCAAAAGAAAAAGCAGACGACGAAGCCATAAGGGTATTTGCTGAAAATTTGCGGCAGTTACTGCTATCCGCTCCGCTCGGCCAGAAACGTATACTTGCGATAGATCCTGGATTCAGGACAGGATGTAAAGTGGTGTGTATCGACGAACACGGCGACCTCCTGCACAACGAAACCATTTATCCCCACCCTCCGCAAAGCCAGACCTCCAAGTCAATGTCCAAGATCAACCATCTGGTGGAAACATATGATATAGACGCCATTGCAGTCGGAGATGGAACAGCAGGACGCGAAACTGAAAATATGCTGAAAAAAATGCGCTTCGAAAGAAAAATTCAGATTTTCATGGTCAGCGAAGACGGCGCATCGGTTTACTCCGCATCCAAAATAGCACGCGAGGAATTTCCAGAGTACGATGTCACGGTACGCGGCGCCGTATCCATAGGACGCAGGCTGATGGATCCCCTTGCTGAACTCGTAAAAATAGACCCGAAATCTATCGGCGTTGGACAATACCAGCACGACGTCGACCAGTCTAAACTGAAAAATTCCCTGGATACCGTAACCGAGAGCTGCGTAAATAAAGTCGGAGTCAATCTCAATACCGCATCCGTACATTTACTTTCTTATGTATCGGGAATCGGACCGGCACTGGCCAAAAACATTGTAGACTACCGTTCCGTGAACGGTGGTTTTGCTTCACGCAAAGAATTACATAAAGTACCCCGCCTCGGTAACAAGGCATTCGAACAATGTGCAGGATTCATGCGTATAACTAACTCTAATAATCCGCTCGATAACAGCGCGGTCCATCCCGAGTCCTGTCATATAGCGGAAAAAATGGCAAAGGATAATAAGATTGCGGTAGAAGACCTTATAGGGAACGATAAAATACTCGGCCGGATCGATCCGACGAAATACATTACCGAGAATGCCGGACTTCCGACGATCACGGACATTATCGAAGAACTGAAGAAACCGGGAAGGGATCCGCGCCGGGCAGCGAAGGTATTCGAATTCGATCCTAACGTAAGAACCATCGACGATTTGATTCCCGGCATGGAACTTCCGGGAATCATACCCAATGTAACAAATTTCGGAGCCTTCGTGGATTTAGGGATAAAACAGGACGGATTGATCCACATTTCGAGGTTGGCTAAAGGATTCGTTGCAGATCCGACACAGATCGTTAAACTTCACGAACATGTTACTGTAAAAGTAATCGAGGTAGACAAAGAAAGAAAACGAATCAATCTTGAAAGAATAGAATAAATACAAGTATATCCAAATATAATTTACAGCATAAATAGGTGTTGATATAATATTAATTTTTAATAATCATATCATAATATTTTCATTTTACAATATTTTTATTAACTTTATAGAGTAGTTAATCGATTAACATATTTCAAAACATTAATTCTTGCGGAAGTTATTTTTCCGCGATTGTCTAACTATTAATCTTATTTTGAATATGTCAACATTAATTAAATTTTTTACCGATATAACCCTGATAAACAAATCCGGCGGCTATTCCAGGATCGAATACATCCTGGATCCGCCTGTCCGTTTCTATCAGGGAAACAGTTATCCTATGGAACCTGAGGACCTCGTTAATCCGGTCCCGAATTTAAGCGGATCAGCTACTTTGGAAAAAGATAAAAGTCAGACGCTCGTTATTTACAATAACAGGAATTTTAATTTCAACGGTACTACGATAGATAAAATCGAAGCGGTTTTCAGTGAAATAATAGCTCAAACCATTCCGCCTGAAAATCCTGTAACCGTCAAATTAATTGTAGAGGACGAGAACGGCAACCTTTTGAAAAGTGCGACCGTAGAGCGGGATGGCAACATCAATCCGGATAATCCATTAAAGATCTCTGTGGACACTGCCGATGTTTCTCCACAAAATAAATGGGTAGTGCACATCGAAGTCATCAAAGAATATCTCGATTAATAAATAAAAACGGCTGGTATTAACCAGCCGTTTTATATTTATTTTAATTATAATAGATTTTACCATGCAAACAACGGTCGTCCCGCCATAAGAGCATTCACTTCTTTACGAATTTCCGCTATATTGTTTTCATTTTCCGGATCCGAAAGAACGCGGTCGATAAGTCCCACGATAATTTCCATTTCCGCCTCCTTTAATCCACGGGTTGTAATAGCCGGAGTACCCACCCTGATTCCCGATGTAAGGAACGGAGAACGCGAATCGAAAGGAACCATATTCTTATTGGTTGTAATATCCGCTGCAACCAATGCCCTTTCAGCTTTTTTACCGCTAAGATCCGGGAACTTGGTTCTCAGATCGATAAGCATAAGGTGGTTGTCAGTACCTCCTGAAATAATTTTATATCCCTTCTCAACAAGAGCCTTAGCCATTGCCGCAGCATTTTTAACCACCTGCTGTTGATATTCTTTATATGAAGGTTCCAGCGCCTCTCCGAAGGAAACGGCCTTAGCCGCAATCACATGTTCCAGCGGTCCACCCTGTACTCCCGGAAATACCGCAGAATTGAGCATCGCGGAAATTTTCTTGATCTCGCCTTTAGAAGTCGTAACTCCCCATGGATTTTCGAAATCCTTACCAACGAGAATAATACCGCCGCGCGGTCCGCGAAGGGTTTTATGTGTAGTAGAAGTAACTATATGAGCATGTTTAACCGGATTTTCAAGAATTCCGGCAGCGATAAGTCCTGCTGTGTGCGCCATATCTATCCATAGTATTGCCCCCACTTTATCCGCTATTTCACGCATTCTCGCATAATTCCATTCACGGCTGTATGCAGAAGCGCCACCTACGATCATCTTCGGTTTATGCTCGATAGCAAGCTGTTCCATTTTATCATAATCGATCACACCGGTAGCTTCATCCACCTGATATCCTACGGCTTTGTAAAGAAGACCGGAGAAATTCACAGGGGAACCGTGTGTAAGGTGTCCGCCATGCGCAAGGTCCAGTCCGAGAAATGTATCTCCCGGCTGCATAACAGTAAGGAACACCGCCATATTAGCCTGAGCACCAGAGTGAGGCTGAACGTTGGCATACTCTGCACCGTAAAGCTCGCAAACCCTGTCGATAGCAAGTTGCTCTATTTTGTCTACAACTTCACAGCCTCCGTAATATCGTGCTCCCGGATAGCCTTCGGCATATTTATTAGTGAGAACCGAACCCATTGCGTTCATCACCTGTCCGCTTACAAAATTTTCAGAGGCAATCAACTCAATACCATGCAGCTGTCGTTGTTTCTCCTCTTCTATCAACCCGAAAATCTTCGTGTCTCTTTCCATAATTATGAATGTTTGGATAAATTGTTTCTGATACACCGCAAAATTACATAAAAAACACTAAACAGGAAATTAATTAAAGGTATTTTATTATTTTTAGCCATGCGTTAAAAATCATTATCCCACACTGATGAAAAAAAATACTTGCATTCATTTTAGTAATAAGTTACGGTATTACGGCATTTGCACAAAAAAACATATCATACGATAACCGGGAATCGATGAAATTCTATTTGCACTGGAAAAAGAGAATCCCGAATATTTCATGAAACATGGAAAAAATAAGCAGTCGCCAATAAGAATTATATTAGATATAGTCGGCAACCATCGAATTAATGATAAGCAATTCCTTCGAAGTGCTTACTTATTATTTAAATACAATAATTACCATAATTTGTTTAAATCAATATAAATAATTATTATTATAATAAATTAATCAAACCTTATTACTATGAAAAAACTACTACTTATCGCTTGTTGCGTAACAGCGTTTTATTCCTGCAGCAAGGAAACGACGGAAATCGAAATTCCGGAAGATACTAAAATGGCGGTGAACGACAATATATCCTTCTGGATAGAATGCACCCTCGGACGCCCTGCCACAGGAAGAATGGAATTGCTTTTTTCTATCTACGACGAATCCGGAAGCCGCCCCAGCCCTTTCGACATAAAATTCGGATGTGCTAAAATAATAACGAGTAAAGGCGGTTATTTTTTTATAGATTCATGGTATGGAGATGAAGCTAAGAGGCCTGATCCTAATAACGGTATTTTTCAAAATGTTTTCAATTTTTATCTCGATAAAGGACGACCTTTATCTTATTATGCTTCGAGAGAAGTAGATCCGTCACTTCTCGAAGGAGTAGAATGGGTGGAAATCGAAGAAATAGATATGTGGATGCCGGGAAATTATGTAGGCAGGAATAGTCCGGTAACTGAAGTCCAACATAATGGATATAATTACATACTGATGATGGATACGCAAAGGTTATATATACGATAACCGATAAGTCATCTTAAACCGACAATTCTCCCGTTTAATTATTTTTATTATTTTTGTGGCTCGTACTACAAAACCTAATTACAGATGAAATTACTGGAAGGAAAAGTTGCTATCGTAACCGGAGCTGCAAGAGGCATCGGTAAAGCGATTGCCGTAAAATTCGCAGAAGAAGGTGCCAATGTGGCGTTTACCGACCTGCGTGACGACGAAAATTTCCAAAATACGGAAAAAGAACTGCTTGCTCTCGGAGTTAAAGCAAAAGGATATACATCCAACGCATCTGACTACGAAGAATCTATCGCCCTTGTAGAGCAGATAGTGAAAGACTTCGGACGTGTGGATATTCTTATAAACAATGCAGGAATAACCCGCGACGGTCTTCTCATGAAAATGACCGAAGATCAATGGGACATGGTTATCAACGTAAATCTTAAATCCGCATTTAACCTTACCAAAGGCGTTCTTAACTTCATGTTGAAGCAGAAAAGCGGTTCGATCGTTAATATGAGTTCCGTTGTAGGTGTATCCGGCAACGCAGGTCAGGCGAACTATTCCGCATCTAAAGCAGGTCTTATCGGCCTTACGAAATCTACTGCTAAAGAACTGGGATCGCGCAACATTCGCTGCAACGCTATCGCTCCCGGATTTATCGTAACCGAAATGACAGGACAACTGTCTGAAGAGGTAAGAAACGAATGGAACAAGAAAATTCCTATGCGCCGCGGAGGTACTCCGGAAGAAGTCGCTAAAGCTGCATTGTTCCTTGCATCGGATCTTTCATCATATGTGAGCGGTCAGGTTATAAATGTCTGCGGTGCAATGAACACTTAGAAATTTATTTAATTCACAAATAAAAATAAGCTGTGGAAATCCACAGCTTATTTATTTTATAATATTATTGCAGGTACAAAGCCCAGTCCTTCCAGACAGCCTCGAACCCTTTATTTTTAACGGCAGACTCCACATCATACGGAGTGCGGTCGTCATTTACTGAGAATTGTTCCAAAGCTCCGTTATCATAGGCATATCCGCCAGGCATAGTTTTGGAACCTGCGCTCATGGTAGTAACACCGAACGGCATGATTTTGTCCCTGTAAACCGAACTCTCACGGGTCGATACGGAGAGTTCCACATCTTCCGAGAACAGACGGTAAGCACATATAAGCTGAAACAGATTTTTCTCAGTAGCAGGATAATTCGGGTCGAAATCTCCCTCGTTCGCAAACGGACGAAGCCGCGGGAAGGCTATACTGTACTTAGTCCTCCAGTATTTATTTTCAAGGTAGCGCAAATGAAGGGCAGTAAAAAACGCTTCCGTGCGCCACTCTTCCAGACCGATAAGATTACCCAGCCCTGTTTTATATATTCCGGCCTCGCCGAGACGGTTGGGCGTCTCGAGCCTGTATCTGAAATCACTCTTGCGTCCCTTCGGATGATATAGTGGATACCGTTCTTTATTGTAAGTTTCCTGATATATGTATACGGCGAACAATCCTTTGTCGATCAAATATTTATATTCTTCCACATCGAGAGGCTGTACTTCGAGCGACACCTGTGAAAAGTATTCTTTCATTATCTCTATCGCCCTGCCCATATAATCAACGCTGGATTTCGCCGGAGCTTCCCCTGTCACAAGAAGAATGTGTTCGAATTTATATTTTTCCCTGATAGCTTCCGCTTCACGCCTGATCTCCGCTTCGTCGAGTATCGTTCTTTTTATTTGATTTTTACAGTTAAAACCACAGTATACGCACTGATTAGAACAATAATTGGAGAGGTATAGCGGAACGTAAAGCTGAATCGTATTTCCGAATCTCCGCCGAGTGATCCCGTAGCTTTTTTCCGCCATAAGTCTGACGTATTTTTCCGCAGCCGGAGAAACCAATGCAGCAAAATCATCCAGCGAAGGCTTCTCTTTGGCTATCGCATTAATTACATCGGAATCTGTCGAAGAATATATTTTTTCGGTAACGTTTTTCCAGTCATAACCGGCTAATGTGTCATAAAACGTAGCCATACCCTTAAATTAAATCGTCTATATCATCCAGAAACGGCACCATGGGACTCGTCGCGCTTGCACCGTCCACAACCGGCGCCAAAGATGCTTCTCTCGCAATTTCAGCCGCCTCGACAGCAAGCCTGAAGGCTGTCGCCATATTTACGGGATCCTTGGCCACGGCGATCGCCGTATTGACCAATACAGCATCCGCACCCATCTCGATAGCTTCCGCAGCATGTGACGGTGCTCCTATCCCTGCATCTACGACAACCGGGACGCTGCTCTGCTCGATTATTATACGTAAGAATTCTTTCGTAGCAAGACCTTTATTGGAACCTATCGGAGCTCCGAGCGGCATAACGCAGGCAGCACCGGCATCTTCCAATCTTTTACATAATACCGGATCGGCATGGATATAAGGCATGATTATAAAACCCAGTTTGGCGAGTTCCTCCGTAGCTTTCAAAGTCTCTATCGGATCCGGAAGAAGATAACGCGGGTCCGGGTGTATCTCCAGTTTGAGCCAGTTGGTTTCAATAGCTTCCCGTGCGAGCTGTGCGGCAAAGACCGCCTCCTTCGCACTGCGCACACCGGAAGTATTCGGCAGAAGATTTACTCCGGCATCTTTAAGATGTTTGAGAAGGTCGTCGCTATTATCTTCAATATCCACCCTTTTCAAGGCTACGGTCACCAGTTCGCTGCCGCTCGCGATGACAGTATCTTTCATACACTGGTTCGATGAAAATTTACCTGTACCGAGAAAAAGTCTCGAATTATAGACCCTATCCCCTATTTTTATCGGTTTCATATATTATTTCTTAGTAGTTTCAAAAATTCTTCTGTTATTTTCCGGGGGTTCGCGCTTTTATTTACTGCTCCGGATACGGCAATATTCTTCACTCCGGCGTTCAGGAGTTTCGGCACGTCGTCCAAGACTATTCCTCCGATCGCAGTGACCGGAATATCGACCCCCTCGTGCTTCATTTTATTAAAAATTTCCCTGTACCCCCCCTCTCCCAGTACGGGGCTGAGATTTTTTTTAGTAGTCGTGAAGCGGTATGGCCCTAAACCTATATAATCTATATCGTATTCCTTCAGCTTCCGGATATCTTCAAAGGTATTCGCGGTACATCCTATAATTGCTCCGGATCCCAATATTTTTCTGGCTTCAGCAGGAGAAATATCGTTTTTTCCTATATGAACACCGTCGGCTCCTATCTTCTCGACCAGATGAGGATGATCGTTCAGGATGAAAACGGCATCATGTTCCGAGCAAAGTTTTTTTAACTCTTTACCAGTTTCTATTATATTGGATTCCGGCATGTCCTTCATCCTCAACTGCACCCATCTGCCACCGCCCTCCAGAAACATTTCTACCTGCGATAAGATATCATTTCTATCTTGTCCGTCGGTAATCAACTGGATCAAAAGTTTATCGATTACAGTTTTTTCTGCCATTCCTCCATTATTTTTATATAATTAGCCGTGGTTTTTTCTATGTCTATTTTGTTTTCTTTAACCGACCATATGCTGCCGATCATCGCCACACCGTCGAATCCGATGTCTTTTATAGTTCCGATATTGTCCGAAGCGATGCCCCCCAAGGCCACGACTTTCGTCCGAATATTAATGCCGTTCAATTTTTCTTTCAGAAATCCATGATCGAATGCAGATTTATAACCTTCCTTCGAGACCGAATCGAAGACCGGACTTAAAAATACATAATCGGCTATCCCTTCCGCATTTTCAACTTCTTCCCATGAATGGCAGGATGTCGATTTTCTCAGATCAGGATTTTCAAAAGTTTTTAAATCGGTAATTTTCGAATGTATGCCGCCAAGCATATATTTTTCTGCCAGATCGATACGGTAATGAATAGTAAGATTGTCCCTGTAGTTTTCGGGTATTGCACCCAGCCAAAGATTTAAATTCTCTTCACCGGCATCAGGTTTACGAAAATGAATTATGTCCGCACCGGCATCGGCCAATGCACAGACCGCATCCGTCTCGTTATCGTAAAAGCCGGGCAAAGTTATGATTATAGGTGTACGGATCATAGGATCAGCCTCCCCGTGTCGCACGAATAACAGTCACACTGTCGCCGTTTTTCAAAACGGTATCATTCCATACATCGCGGGGAATTACTTTCATTCCCACAGCTACGGCGATGCCTTTAGTGTCCGGTAATTTTTCGGTTATCAACTCTCCGAGGTTTTCGGCGTTGGTTTCCGTCCTTTCATTATTTAATAGTATCTCCATAAAATATGTTTATAAATGAAAGGCGGCTGGCTTCTCTGAGATCAGAAGGAAAAGCTCCCTACGACGGTACTAACCGTGTCAGGTTCAGGAACCGCAGTTCCTTTAAGGGTATAATCTCAGCCGCAAATTAAACTGCGGCACCCCCCGTCTTCCGTTTATTACAACGCAAATATACAATAAAAATCATTATCCACCCACATCTTTACCGGGGTCGTCGTAAAGTTTTTCACCATTTATGACGAAACGCTGGTAATAAGACAGCAGGAGGGTTGTCATCGGAAGGGCGAGGATCAATCCTATGAATCCCATCAAGGTTCCCCATATCGACAGTGAAAGAAGTATAATAGCAGGGTTAAGTCCTGTTATCTTACCCATGATTTTCGGAACTATAAATCCGTCCTGAATTATCTGAACTACCACAAAAACAAGGGCCGTGAGTCCTGCCAGTACCCAGAAATTCTGTCCTGTTTCCGCAGATTTGAGCATACATAGTAATATGGTCGGTATAAATCCCACCACCTGAAGATACGGTACAAGATTCAGAAATCCGATAAACAATCCCAAAATTATACCCAACGGCAACTGAATTATACTGAAGCCTATGGCGAACAATATCCCCACTAATAACGCAACAAGGGCCTGTCCGCGGAAATAACGGTTCATCGAATATTTTATATCGCTGAAAATTCCTGTGACGCCTTTTTTAAAGCGCGGAGGGATCAGATTGATAAATATAGTCGATATCTTATTGAAATCCAGAAGTATAAATACTATATACAGAAGCACGATAAATGAAGCGAGAAATCCAACCACTACGCTTATGGACCCTGAAAACAGCCATCTTACCTTGGGCATCAGATGTTGGAGAAGTCCTAAAAGATCCTGTTTATTGAGTTCTTCCAGCATTTTTCCAAGGTTGATATGTTCATTGATAAAGTCGATCCAGCTCTGCGGAACAAAAGGAATGTATTTCGACCCGTATTCATAAGATGACGCCATTTCGACAAACTTGCGTATTTCCGCTGACACCGAAGGTATCAACGCCCATATAATGCTGCCGAAGACAACCGTTATCGAGAGAAGCGCTGCCGCAATAGATAAGATACGGTTTTTAAGCCCCACCCTGAACTGGAAAAATTCCACCAGCGGATTTATCATATATGCTATCAGCCAGGCAACAAGGAACGGCAGAAGCGCACCGCTGATCCTGTTTATGAAAAAATACAGTCCTATAAGAATCGCCACGGTTATAAGAATCCTTATTACCCGGTCAAAAGTAAACGGCCGTTCGAAACTGTTCATATATGCGCTTTTATTTTTACTCCTTACAAACTTAAACATTATTTTTTAACT
Organism: Rikenellaceae bacterium; assembly: GCA_021201795.1. Classification (GTDB taxonomy): domain Bacteria; phylum Bacteroidota; class Bacteroidia; order Bacteroidales; family Rikenellaceae; genus JAJBUQ01. The sequence goes on along the minus strand of JAJQEF010000016.1, from coordinate 131,568 downwards.
TTGTATTTACAATTGAAGTCTCTATGAAAAAGTTTAATATATTACTGCCCCTGTTTCTGATATCTATTACGGTCTTCGCCTCATGCGAGACCAAATCCCAGTACCAACAGAGTGTATTCGATGGATTCGTGCAGGGAAGCACATACCATATAGTTATCAAGGATACGAAAAAACACGATGTACAGGAAGCCCTGGACAGCATATATAAAATGATCGATATGTCGATGTCCGTCTACGAGCCTAATTCACTGATTTCTAAAATCAACCGAAATGAAACAGACTCTCTGGACTCATTCATGAAAGAATGTATCGCAATAGCAGAACAAGTAAGTATCGAGACGGACGGAGTTTACGACATCACGATAAAACCGCTCACCGCAGCATATGGATTTGCAGGCGAAGTAAATTCTGAAAATGTAAATGTGGACTCCCTTCTTCAATTCGTAGGCTACGATAAGATTAAGATCGAAGGCGACAGGCTCATCAAAGAACGCCCTGAAATACAGCTCGATCTCAACTCGATAGCACAAGGCTACACTACGGACATAATCGCCAGATATTTTGACGAACTCGGTTTTACCGATTACATCGTCGAAGTCGGAGGAGAAATTTTTTCACGGGGAACCAACATGAAGGGTATTCCATGGGTCGTGGGAATAGACAAACCGTTCGAAGGAAATTACACTCCCGGGGCAGACCTTCAGGTAACTCTTAAATTATCCGGCAAAGGATTGGCTACATCCGGTAATTACAGAAAGTTCTATACCGACGAGTCCGGACGCAAGGTGGTTCATACCGTAGATGCCAGAACGGGAGACCCGGTAATAAGCACAGTGCTCTCTGCGACAGTGGTAGGTCCCGACGCTACTCTTGCAGATGTGTGGGGAACCGTATTTATGATTGTAGGGTTGGAAAAAACAAAAGAATTTCTTTCCCGGCATCCCGAACTTGCGGCTTATATCGTATATTCCGGAGATAATGGGGAATATCTTGTATATTACACCGACAATCTTGAAATAAACGGTTAGAAAATGAAAAAAGTAAAACTTGTTTATAATCCATCATCCGGAGACAACCGGATAGTCAATTCACTAAATGATATTATTACCGTATATCAGAAATACGATTTTCATGTCGTACCGCATATATTAAAATTCAATCCTGCCGACGATGAATTTCTTTCATATACTGACGGCAATTACCACCATATAATAGCAGCCGGCGGAGACGGGACTATCAATTATATTGTTAATATACTCAAGTCTAACGACATAGATATTCCCATAGCAGTCCTGCCCACAGGTACGGCCAATGATTTTGCAAACCTTATCGGCGTCCCGACGGATATCATCGAAGCGTGTGAGAAAAATATAAAAGGTTCCGTTCGCGAACTCGACCTTGGCAAGGTAAACGATAAATACTTCGTAAATGTTTTCAGCTGCGGACTATTTACCGATGTATCGCAGAAGACACCGACAATTATGAAAAACACCTTCGGCAAGCTCGCTTATTATTTCAGCAGCATCGGAGAACTGCCGAATTTCAAAAAACTCCATCTGAATATTACTGCAAACGGGAAACAGGTTTATTCCGACTCCGCACTGATATTCTTTGTATTCAACGGCAAGACCGCAGGAAATCTCAAAATTGCATATCTGTCGGACATTCAGGACGGACTTCTGGATATTCTTCTCTTCAAAGGCGACAATATCAAAGAAACGATCCGGACGGTTTTTCACTATATTACACACAACAGCCATAAAAGATACCCTAAAGATATAATCCATGTCAAGAGCGACGATATTACCATAACTTCTGCAGGCAACGAAACTACCGATATAGACGGTCAGACGGGTCCGCACTTCCCACTCAAAATCACATGTGAACAGGGAGCTATAAAGGTAATATGCCCAGGGGGAGAATTATGTATTAAAGAATAAATCTATGGAACCTATAAGATGCGGATGGTGCGGGGACGATCCGCTATATGTAAAATACCACGACGAGGAATGGGGAAGGTTCGTGGACAACGATGAGAAAATGTTCGAGTTTCTCGTTCTGGAGAGCGCCCAAGCCGGACTGAGCTGGATAACGATACTTCGCAGAAGGGAAAATTACAGGAACGCATTTGCAGGATTCGACGTGAAAAAAGTTGCGGAGTTTACTGACAAAGACGTGGAACGCCTGATGCAGGATGCAGGTATCATCCGTAACAGAAGAAAGATAGAAACAGCGATAACGAATGCACGACTGTTCATCGGAATACAGAAGGAATTCGGCTCTTTCTACGACTATATCCTTTCGTTTTTCCCTGACAATAAACCGGTTGTAAACAACTGGAAAAGTATTTCAGAAATTCCCGCAACATCGGAAATTTCCGACGCGATAAGCAAGGACATGAAAAAACGAGGTTTTAAATTTTTCGGATCTACGATTTGCTATGCCCACCTTCAGGCGGCGGGTTATATAAACGATCACATAGTCGGATGTCATTGCAGACAGGACAAATAAAATATTAACTAAAAAAGGAATAAACTATGGTTATCGACAGTTTGAAAAATTGTGCGAAATATTCAGGATTAAATCCTCATTTCGCTAAAGCTTTTTATTTCATCGCAACTAATGATCTCGCATCGCTTGAACCGGGACGCCACGAGGTCGACGGCGACAACGTTTATGCCAACATTGTTCACGGAACGCTCAAACCCAAGGAAGCTGCTAAGCTGGAAATACACAACAATTATATCGACATACAGATATGCATTAAGGGGCAGGAAACTTTCGGCTGGATAAAAAGAGAAGCATGCGTAATGCCTGAAGGAGATTACAATTCTGAAAAAGACATTCTTTTCTTAAACGATCAGGAAACTACATATTTTACCCTCAACGACGGGGAATTCGCTATTTTTTTCCCTGAGGACGGACACACTCCGATGATAGGTGAAGGTGAGATCAAAAAATGCATTATAAAAGTAAGGGCATAAAAAAAAGAGGATCGTACGATCCTCTTTTTTTTATCATTAAAGAATTTTATTGATCTTTTCTATAAGCGCGTCTTTGCCGGCATAACCGACCTGCTTGTCTATGATCTCTACGTTTTTCAGGAAAATTATGGTAGGAATATTTCTAACGCTGTATTTTGCAGCCACGTCATTATTCTCATCCACGTCGCATTTTCCGATCACTACTTTATCTTTATACTCTTCGGCAAGTTCTTCGATGATCGGTCCAACCATACGGCAAGGTCCGCACCATTCAGCCCAGAAATCTATTACCACCGGTTTGTCCCCGGCAATGATCTCTTCATAATTCGAATTTGTAATTGCAAGTGCCATAATATAATTTTATAATAAATTTTAAAAACTCAAATCTACTCAAATTTCACTAAGCGAACAAGTATTTTATCTGGTTGGTTTCCAAAAACGATATAAACTCGTTCGTGGCGGCCACTTTTGTCATACGGGAAGTCATTCCCAAAGACACATCCTGAGCCTCGTCGTAAATTCTAACCCTGAGGATGGATTTTCCCTGATTCTTACTCACGGTCTCCGTGAAGGAGCGCGTAAATTCAGGAGTGATTTCCTCTATAGGTATAGTAATCATTATTTCATTAATCATACCATTCTGTACATCGGAGAGCATTGAAATTGAAGTAATCTTCGGTTCGAGTTCGGTTTCATTGTACTGCCTCGGTTTTACCTTACCGCGAATCAATAAATAATAATTTTCATAAAAGAATTTCCTGAACTGCTCGTAGTCTTTACCGAAGAGAGTAAACTGGTAAGAGTCGCTGTAATCCTCCACGGTTATGCGTCCGTAAGGCCTACCGTTGTTGGTCATAAGGTTCTGCACGGAAGTTACGATGCCAGCTACTGTAAAATCCCTGTTCCGCATTGATTCCAGATCGCTGAGATCGGCAAATGTGGCACTGCAGAAATTTCTGATTATGGCAGCGTAGTCATCGAGAGGATGTGAAGAAAGATAAATTCCGATGACTTCTTTTTCTTTTCCGAGTTTTTCGAGCTTGTGCCATTCTTCGCACACAGTCGGAACCGGTTTTTGTATATCGTTAGTGGTTGAGCCTCCGCCAAAAAGACTCTGCTGTGTATTATTCGATTCTTCCTGCATTCTATTACCGTAACGTATCAGCGACTCAAGAAACGTAGTGCCTTTCTGGTCGGCAGCGAAAAAACTGCACCGGGAATGTTCCGTCAGCGAATCGAACGCTCCTGCGAGAATGAGGTTCTCTATAGTCTTTTTATTAACCGCCTGCAAATTCACCCTTTCGACAAAATCATAGATCGAAGTAAACTTCCCGCCTTCCTTACGGGTCTGGATAATATTTGCCACGGCAGCTTCCCCGACACCTTTGATAGCAGCCATACCAAAACGTACATTCTGCTCGGAATCTACGGAGAACTGCATCATACTGGCATTCACATCAGGGCCCTTTACATTGAGATTCATCCTTTTACATTCGTCCATAAAGAAGCTGATTTTCTTTATATCCGATAAGTTCCGGCTCAGTAGCGCGGCCATAAATTCCGCAGGATAATGAGCCTTCAGGTATGCCGTCTGGTACGAAACATAAGCATAACACGTGGAATGGGATTTATTAAATGCATACGATGCAAACGCTTCCCAGTCACCCCATATTTTTTCACATATTTTAGGATCGTGTCCGTTCTTTTTAACTCCTTCGAGGAACTGCGGCTTCAACTTATCGAGAACTGATTTCTGCTTCTTACCCATAGCCTTCCGGAGAGTATCGGCCTGTCCTCCGGTAAATCCTGCGAGTTTCTGGGATAGAAGCATGACCTGTTCCTGATAGACGGTGATACCGTAAGTATCCTTAAGGTATTCCTCCATATCCGCTATCTCATAGACTACTTTTTCCCGTCCGTGTTTACGGGCGATAAAATTCGGGATATACTCCATCGGGCCGGGACGATAAAGAGCGTTCATAGCTATCAGGTCCTCGAAACGATTGGGTTTGAGGTTCCGCAGGTGTTTTTTCATTCCAGGGGACTCGAACTGGAATATCCCGGTCGTCTCGCCGCGGCTGTAAAGTTCGTAGGTCTCCTTGTCTTCCAAAGATACCGCGTCGATATCTATCTTAATACCTCTCGAATTTTCAATATTTTCCAGGGCATCTTTTATTATGGACAGAGTCTTCAGTCCGAGGAAGTCCATCTTTATAAGCCCTACGCTCTCTACCAGCTTGCCTTCGAACTGAACAACGTTAAGTTCCGCATCTTTTGCAATAGCGATCGGGGCAAACAGTTCGAGATCGTCCTGTCCGATAATTACACCGCAGGCATGAACACCGGTCTGCCGCACCGACCCTTCGAGTTTTTCCGCATACTTCAATGTATCCCGCACCGGAGGGGCACCGGATTCTTTCTCGGCGCGCAGTTCGGGCGATTCTTTATATGCTTTTTCAAAATTCATTCCCGGTCGTTCGGGCACGAGTTTCGAAAGGCGGTTACTCTCCGCAAGCGGAAGTTTCTGAACGCGTGCCACATCCTTGATCGACACTTTAGGAGCCATTGTACCGAACGTAATGATCTGAGCGACACGCTTGCTTCCATATTTATCGATAACGTATCGTAATACATCGGCACGTCCGTCCTCATCGAAATCTATATCGACATCGGGCATAGAAATACGATCCGGATTCAGGAACCTTTCAAAGAGGAGGTCGTATTTCAGAGGGTCTATATTGGTAATACCCAAGCAATAGGCCACTACCGAACCTGCGGCTGAACCTCTTCCCGGCCCTACGGATACACCCATTTCCCGGGCAGCACGAATGAAGTCCCACACGATAAGGAAATACCCCGGGAACCCCATCCATTCTATGGTGGACAGTTCGAATTTTATTCTTTCCTGAAGGTTTTCATCCAGCGGCATGGAGTATCTTTTTTCCGCACCTTTATAAGATATATATTCCAAATAAAGGAACTGCTTTGCAATCGTAACCTGTTCTTCGAACCCCGGATGTGCGTCGCTGAACTTTTGCACCGAACCGAGATCCAGCAACTCCTTCTTCAGGTCCTCGTCTTCTACTTTCTTTATAAAAGTTGTAAGTAATTTTTTTTCATCGATCGGGAAATCATCCGGAATGGGAAAATTAGGCATCAGCGGTTTATGTTCGAGAGAATACTCTTCGACTTTATCCGCAATTTCCAGAGTATTGGAAATTGCCTCAGGAATGTCGGAAAAAAGATTCGACATCTCTTCCGGAGTTTTCAGATATTCCTGAAAAGTATATCTCATACGGTTGGGATCGTCGAGATCCTTTCCCGTATTCAGACAGATAAGCCTGTCGTGTGCTTCCGCATCTTCCGCCATAATAAAATGGACGTCGTTGCTGGCCATCATTTTTACACCGAATTCTTTCGCGAGATCGACAATTACCTTGTTAACTTTCTGCTGATTGTTATAAACATTTTCGTCTATCCTCGGTACTCCGCTCCGGTGCAGTTGGAGCTCCATATAATAGTCATCTCCGTAAATCTCCTTGAACTCCTGAACGACTTTTTTCGCTTCGCTCATATTGCCGTGCATGATCGCCTGCGGAAGTTCGCCTCCGAGACATGCGGAGCAACAGATGATGCCCTCGTTATATTTTCTCAATAACTCCTTATCAACCCTTGGGCGGTAATAAAATCCTTCCGTAAAACCGTAGGAAACGATTCTCGTAAGATTATGGTAGCCTGTTTTATTTTTAGCAAGAAGGATAAGATGGTCTCCCCTGTCTTCCTTACCTCCTTTATCGAAACGGCTCCCGCCGGCAACATATACCTCACATCCGATTATCGGTTTCACTCCTTCTCTGGTCGCCGCGTCGTGGAACTCCTTGACCCCATACATATTACCGTGGTCGGTGATGGCAATGGCAGGCATGCCTAACTCTTTGGTGCGTTTTATCAAAGGTTTTATGGCCGAAGCACCGTCGAGAATCGAATATTGGGTATGTACGTGAAGATGAACGAAATTTGACATTTGGATCGAAATTATTAGTCTGCAAATATAAAAAATTACAGGCTATATTTCAACCGGATTTCGATTATTAGCCGGAATGTTCCACATAAAATTTAATAAAAAACGGTATCCATTTTAGTCGCCGTTTTTTTATTATCTTAAAATATGTTTCCTTTCCCATGTATACTATTCTTCTTTTTCTTCGGTTTCAATACCGACAACCGGATTCGTATAATAATCGTCTTCCGGCAGTGCGATTGTCATCAGAGTTATATAATAAGCAAAGTATAAAAAAGACCGATATTTTTTCACATTGTCATTATGAAGCATTAACTTTGCAGGCAAATTTTTTTGGAATGAAAAAAGCAGTCATTTTCGACATGGACGGCGTTCTTGTCGATAACAGGGATATACATATCGAAGCATTCGAAGTGCTTTGCAATAAACACGGACTTAATTTCGACAGGGAGAAAATACTCAGGAGCTTCGGCCAACTCAACGAGCAGATTTTTGAAGCGTTATTAGGCAAAGGTGCTCTTTCTCCGGAAAAAATCGAGGAATACGGAATCGAGAAAGAAGAGATATGCAGGGAAATTTTCGCTAAAAAAATCAAACCCACCAACGGACTGACAGAGCTTCTGAAAGGACTGAAGAGAAGAGGCGTAAAGATAGCTGTCGGCTCGTCCGGTCCGCTTAAAAACGTACAATTCGTTCTCGACAGGTGCGGAATAGCAGAATATTTCGACGCAATCGCGAACGGAGACATGGTAAGCAAAGGCAAGCCCGATCCGGAAGTCTTTCTTCTCGCAGCCAAATTGCTCGGGGAAGAACCGGAAGACTGTCTGGTTTTTGAAGACGCATTCGTCGGAATCGAAGCGGCAAGGCGGGCAGGAATGAATGTCGTGGCTCTCGCGACAACTTTTCCAAAAGAAATTCTTTCAGGCTACGATATGGTTATTTCCGATTTTACGGAAATCGACGAATCGATTGTAGATAAATTCTAACAACCATGCTCGAACGTCTGCTGGAACTCGACACAAAATTATTTCTCCTCCTTAACGGGGACTTAGGAGCGTTCGCAGATGCGATCTTCTGGTTCTCTTCCGGAAATTTCAACTGGGTTCCGCTTTATCTGGTGATACTGTTTTTTATGTATAAAAAACTGGGATTACGCAATTTTATCTGGGCAACCATAATGATCGTCCTTGCCGTTATACTTGCGGACCAGATATGCAACCTGTTTAAATACGGACTTAAGAAGTTCCGTCCGTCCCAGAATCCTGCATTGGAAGGAATGGTATATACCCTTAAAGGATACCGGGGAGGGCTCTACGGACCATTTTCTGCTCATTCCGCTACGGTTATGGCTATTTCCGCTATCACGGTCAGAATTTTCAGGAACAATATATACACGGTTTTTATTTATCTCTGGGCGGCGCTGGTAATGTACAGCCGTATTTATCTGGGCGTACATTTCCCTCTCGACCTGCTTTGCGGAGGGCTGACCGGATATCTGATAGGGATCTGGTTTTACAGAATATATGTGAAATTCTTAAAAGACAGGAAACTTGATTTTTAAGCCTCCCAAAATAATCCGAAGACTTTTCCCGCAGTTGATCTGGAACTTCCCGGACAGCGCGGATGTCTACCTGACATTCGACGACGGCCCTTCGCCGGAGGTGACCCCATGTGTTTTGGAACAGCTTGAAAAATACAACGCTAAGGCTACTTTTTTTTGTCTCGGTAAAAACGCAGAACAATATCCCGAGATATTTCAAATGATACTGGATGCCGGGCATCAGGTCGGAAATCACACATACAGCCATCAAAAAGGCTGGAAAATGAAAACGTGGAGATATATCGAGGACATAGACTTTGCGGATCAGATAATAAAATCGAATCTGGTGCGTCCGCCTTACGGACGAATCAAAGCACGTCAGATCAAACTGCTCAGCGAACGCTACAACCTGATAATGTGGGAGATCATCAGCAGGGATTACAGCAGGTACGTCAATCCGCGCCAATGTGTGACAAATGTTACCAAACACGTGAAGCCCGGTTCCATAGTGGTATTTCACGATTCCAGAAAATCGTTCCGGAACCTTGAATACGCACTTCCTAAAGTTCTTCAGTTCCTTACCGAGAACGGATATAAATGCTCATCCATCGAACTTTAGATTCCGGGAATAATATCTTCCGAACAAATCATTTTAGTATTGAATATTGTTAATTTTATACTATTTTTGTACGAAAATAAACAGCCTGCATGAAGAACAATATACAGGGTACGGGAGTTGCGCTCGTAACCCCTTTCAAAGAAAATACGGAAATCGATTACAATGCCCTTAATGTTTTGATCGAGAATGTCATAACGGGAGGGGCTGATTATATTGTCGCACTGGGAACGACTGCGGAAACTCCTACGCTTACCAAAGAGGAAAAAAAGGAACTGGTAAAGTTCATTATGGAGAAAAACGGGGACAGGGTTCCTGTCGTACTTGGTGTGGGAGGAAACAACACTGCGGAAACCGTAAAATGTTTCGGGGACTACGATATGGATAAGATCGCAGCCGTACTTTCTGTGACTCCTTACTACAACAGACCGTCGCAAAGAGGTCTGTACGAACATTATAAATCTGTTGCACAAGCATCTCCGAAACCGGTAATGCTGTATAATGTTCCCGGACGCACCGGAGTAAACATGTCTGCGGAAACGACTCTTAAACTAGCACTCGAGGTTGAAAATATATTTGCAGTCAAAGAAGCCTCCGGGTCACTGTCTCAGATCAGTTATATATTGCGCGACAGACCGGAAAATTTTATGGTAATTTCGGGTGACGACAATATGGCGCTGCCTCTTATCGCACTCGGCGGAGACGGCGTGATATCTGTAGCGGCGAATGCATTTCCGGAAAAATTCTGCCGGATGGTGAAACTTTGCCTCACCGGTGATTTTACAAACGCAGCGATTCTCCAGATGTCGCTTCTGGGCTGTATAGATTCCCTCTTCCTCGAAGGCAACCCTGTCGGAATAAAAACAGCCTTAGCGGTTAAGGGAGTAATGTCCAACACTGTAAGACTCCCGTTAGTTTCAGGAAGCGACGAACTTCGCCGGCTTTTCGAAGACGCGATAAATAAATACGAGCTTTGCTAATGGATTTCAGATTCAAAAGAATTACCATAAAAATAGGCAGCAACGTACTTGCGCGCCCGGACGGAACTCTGGACGTTACGCGTATGTCTTCACTTGTCGACCAGGTATCTTTTCTGAGAAAATCGGGAATCGAAGTAATTATGGTCTCTTCAGGAGCCGTAGCTTCGGGCAGAAGCGAACTCAAAACGACAAAAAAACTCGACTCCATAGCCGGGAGACAGCTGTTTTCCTCCGTGGGACAGGTGAAACTTATAAACCGTTATTACGAACTTTTCAGGGATCACAACATTTACGTAGGGCAGATCTTAACTACTAAAGAAAATTTTTCGACAAGGCGCCATTATCTGAACCAGAAAAACTGTATGTCGGTAATGATCGAAAACGGAGTGATTCCGATAGTAAATGAAAACGATACTATTTCTGTTACCGAGCTAATGTTTACGGACAACGATGAATTGTCCGGTCTTATCGCATCCATGATGAACTCGGAAGTTCTGATAATATTAAGCAATATCGACGGTATTTACAACGGTAATCCGTCCGATCCGGAATCAGAAGTAATACGCGACATTTATAACGATAAGAAGCAGGATCTTTCAGGATTCATTCAACCCCAGAAATCCAATTTCGGACGCGGGGGAATGCTTACAAAAAGCACCATAGCTAAAAAAGTAGCTAACGAAGGAATAGAGGTAATTATCGCAAACGGCAAAAAGGACAATATTCTTATCGACCTTCTCAAAAAAGAAAGCGATACGATCTGTACACGTTTTCACGCTTCGGACAAACCGATCTCGGATGTTAAAAAATGGATAGCGCATTCCGACCTTTTCGCAAAAGGAGAACTTCACATCAATGAACGTGCCTTCAAGGCTCTCTCCGGTCCGTTGGCCACCAGCCTTCTTCCCGTAGGAGTGGAGAAAATAGAAGGTGAGTTCGAAAAAGACGATATAGTTAAAATACTATACAAAGGAGAATCTATCGGCGTAGGCAAAGTCTCTACCGACAGCGCCAAAGCAACTGAATCCATAGGAATCCAAGGCTCCAAACCGCTGATCCATTATGATTATCTGTATCTCGATTAAATATATAGAAACGATCCGCAAAGAATATGCGGATTATTTTTTCCCCAACTGCGACGCTGCTTTCTCCGCACAACGCTCCCCGTCTATCGCTGCTGAAATTATACCTCCGGCATAACCGGCACCTTCGGCACAAGGATACAGACCATAAATCTGTGGATGCATAAGAGTTTCATTATCCCGGGGTATCCTTACAGGAGAAGATGTTCTCGACTCCACACCGAGCACCATCGCTTTATCCGTTACAAATCCACGCATTTTTCTTCCGAAACTGTCGATACCGAAACTAAGCGCCCCATATATGAAACCGGGCATCCAATTTTTCATATTGGAACTCTCCGCCCCCGGATGATATGAAGTTTTGGGAAGAGATGACGATTTAACTCCTTTTATAAAATCAGGACCCCTTTGTCCGGGAACGGACCTGTTTCCCCCACCATTCGCAAATGCCGATTTTTCAAACTCCTCCTGAAACATCATTCCTGCAAGCACACCGTATTCCGGAATCAAATGCGCAAAATCCTCCTGCCGAACCTCGGTCACGATTCCCGAATTCGCAAAAACGGAGTTCCGTCCCGAAGGCGACATTCCGTTTACAACCGCTTCGTCTTCCGCGGTCATCGCAGGCACTATAAAACCTCCCGGGCACATGCAGAAAGAATAAACTCCGCGTCCTTTAATCTGATTTTTCAACGTATATGAAGCAGCGGGAAGATATTCTCCCCTGTCAGCCATATGATACTGTATGGAGTCTATAAGAGACTGAGGATGTTCGATCCTGACCCCCATCGCGAAGGCCTTGGCTTCCAACAGTATATTTTTTCTGTAAAGAAGTTTATATATATCGCGTGCCGAATGTCCCGTAGCAAGTATCAACACTTGTGATTCTATTTTTTCCGTTCCATTATATTCGACACCGTATATTTTACCATCACGCAAAATTATATCCGTCAAACGCGCGCTGAAAATTATTTCACCTCCCGAGTTAACAATGGTTTTTCTTATTTCAGTGATAATTTTTGGTAGTCTGTCGGTACCGATATGCGGATGCGCCTCATAAAGGATCGATTCGTCCGCACCATGAAACTTCAGAATCTCGAGGGATTTACGGAAATCGCCTCTTTTTTTGGAGCGTGTGAACAGTTTTCCGTCGGAAAAAGTGCCGGCTCCCCCCTCCCCGAACGCATAGTTCGAGTCCGGATCCACAGCTCCGTTCCTGTTGATGCGCGCAATATCGTATTTTCTTGCAGATACTTCTTTACCACGTTCGATTATCACGGGCTTAATTCCCGCCTCTATTAATCTTAACGCAGCGAATAATCCCGCAGGTCCTGCTCCTATAATAACCGCGGGCTGACCGTGTTTCACGTCTCCGTATTCGAAATTTACAGGATCGGGTTTATTCTCATTGTCCTCGAATATCTGTAACGTAAGATTTACTTTAACCGATTTTGAACGGGCATCTACGGATCGCTTAATTACACGTGAAAAAGCTATATTTTCGACACTTATCCTCGCTTTTGAAGCAGCGATGGGAAGGTAGTATTTCGTATCAGACGCCTGCTTCGGCGATAAGGTAATGGAGATTTCAAAAGCCATAAGTATTAATTTATGTAATAATATGCCGTATCGGGATATCCGACCATTATCTCTTCTATGAACTTACGGTATTTACCTTCAGGAACAGCGAATGCGATACTATCCGTTTGTGTCTCTTCCAAAAATTCTTTGATAAGAGCCCTCGCGAATCTCCATCCTTCCACAGATAACATTTCATGTCCGGTAGTCTCAGAAAAAAACAGATTGTAATCCGAAAGGTCGAAAACAGGAACGATAGAAACTTCGTTTTGCAAAGCTACCGACGCAATACGTTTATAATCGGGATAAGAATAAAAATCGTTTTTATGAATATCCGCTCCTCCGTTAAGGGCATTGATTACCTTACCTTCGACATACCATCCGTTCACCGGATTTGTCATAAACAACTCTATTTTGGGAACCGAATCGGGAACTGTCATTTCGAATCTATCGATAAAATCCTCCGCAGGCACCATATTTTCATTAAGCCATCTTACGGTTTCTGTACGCGGAACAGTAATTTTACGGACTGATTCTTGTTTACTTTTTTTCTCGTTTTTAAAAATACGTCTGAAAAAGCCGCTTCTAACCTCAGCGTTTTCATAATTTCCGTCCTGTGCGGCAGCACAGAGAGCAGTGAATAAAAGAAAAAATATGGTTATTATGCGATACATTCATTCAATTTTACGCAAAAATAAACGGTTTTTCGATTATTTTGCTACATTTACAATAAATAATTCATTTAATTACGTGATGCGTAAACTGGTAATCATACCTACATATAACGAAAAAGAAAATATCGAAGCGATCATAGGCGCCGTACTTAATTTAAAAACGGATTTTCATATTCTGATTATCGACGATAACTCCCCTGACGGAACCGCAATGCTGGTAAAAAACATGCAGTCTGAAGCTCCGGACAGGATCCATATGATAGAGAGAAGCGGCAAGCTCGGGCTCGGAACAGCATATATTACAGGCTTTAAATGGGCGTTGGCAAACGGATATGATTACATTTTCGAAATGGACGCGGATTTTTCCCATAATCCGAACGACCTCGAAAGACTCTGCGGGACCGCGACAAAAGAAAATGCCGCATTGGTTGTCGGCTCAAGATACGTATGCGGAGTGAACGTCGTAAACTGGCCAATGAAGAGGGTACTCATGTCATACTTCGCGTCATATTACGTACGCACCATTACCGGTATGCCTGTCAGGGATGCTACTGCAGGGTTTGTATGCTATTCTAAAGAAGCGCTCGAAAAACTTGATCTGGACGGAATAAGAATGAAAGGCTACGGATTTCAGATCGAAATGAAGTATCTTATCTGGAAGGCGGGATTAAAAGTTCGTGAATTACCTATAATTTTTACAGACAGAACCAGGGGAACATCCAAAATGAGCAGCGGAATATTCGGTGAAGCATTCTGGGGAGTTATGGGGCTGCGTTTCCGAAAAAAACTTCCGATTAATTAGAACGCTCCTTAAAATGCAAAGCCAGCCATACACAATCATCGCTTGTGTAAGATACCTTGTGCTTAACATTTTTTTCGATAAAGATATGGTCGCCGGTAATCAATTCCGTACTTGCTCCTGTTTCAAACTCGAGTACTGCCTCACCTTTTACGACCATTACCCACTCGTTCCACTGCTGGTCATACCATCCTTCTTCGGGACTCCGGTTGCCGAAAGAAATTATTCTCTCCAGTCTGAACCACTCGAGATTATCTTTTTTAAGAATATCTTCGAATATTTCTTCTCCGGATGAATTATCAGGTATTTCGAAAATATTGTCCAAAATCAACGCGAATTACGAACGATAAAATAATTGACGAGATCGGTTAATCCGTAGAAAATCACCGCGCATCCGAAAAATACGACCAATCCCTGTGCAGAAGCGAACGGATCGAAGAAAATTACAAATCCTGCTATCAGAAGCAGAACAGGGAACAGATACAAAAATCCCGGGATCCTGAAACCGTTACGGCGAGCCAGAGCCAGTCCTGACAGCTGATTCAGGGAAGCAACGATTATTACGGCTCCCAACAGGATCATTATGATACTTACGAAAAAAGATGGCGCCACTATTAGAAATACGCCCAAAATTAATCCCAGCATTCCCTGGACCGGGAGTCCTTCTCGGGTTGGATCTGTATTTCTCGTAAACATAATCATGGAAATTAATCCTGATAATAAAATTAATATTCCCGTAATCACAATCGCATAGTTAATCGCAAGATGCGACCATACTACCATAACGATTCCCACTAACAAAGAGATTATGCTTCTCCAAATGTCGCTGCTGAAAATTTTTAACATGGCGGTAGATTTTAGTTTTATTCCCTGTACGTCTCTATTCTTCGCACCCTCTCGACTCCGCGCAGCTTACCCAGACGGGCCATTATTGTTTTAAGATCGTCTATACTTTTTACATACAGACTTATGATCCCTTCAAATATTCCATCGTGGCTCTGAACCTTGAGTTCGCGGATATTGAAGTTCATCTCCTCCGATATAAGTTTAGCCATATCGAGCATTATGCCGATTCGGTCGATGCCGCGTACCTCGACATGTGCAAGGAAAGAAACGGCTTTAAATCCCGACCACTGCGCCTTGACAATATTCTCACCATGCTGCGAAGCAAGTTTCACGGCCTCCTTGCAGCTCTTCTTATGTACGGTAACATGTCCGTTCTCATCCCTGAAGCCGATAACCTGATCTCCGGGTATCGGGC
The DNA here is from genome assembly GCA_021201795.1 of Rikenellaceae bacterium. GTDB lineage: Bacteria > Bacteroidota > Bacteroidia > Bacteroidales > Rikenellaceae > JAJBUQ01. The sequence goes on along the minus strand of JAJQEF010000016.1, from coordinate 116,033 downwards.
TACAGCATTCGGCAATAGAAAATTCCGACTCATCTCCGGTGATGGCTTCCACTTCCTCTGCTTCTGTTTTTTTCTTAGTCTCGGTACTTCCTTTCAACAGACGCAGCGGATTCGAGAGCTGTAGAGACCAATATTTGATCATTTTGCTGGCTGCATTCTGACGTAGTATTTTCTCCACTCCGTTAAGATTGATTATTCCGGCACCGAGTTTACTGTAAAATTCGCTTTTAGATGAAGATTTGTAAGCAGGAAGAACTTTCCGGAACACACGGGCGCTCGGTTGTATACCGAAGCTTTTCATTTTCTCCTCGAAAATTATGATTCCCCTCTCGATATTATTCTGATTATCTTTTTTGATAAAATTCTTTATGGAATTTTTCGCCTTCGAGGTAACTACATGGTCCAGCCACTCGGGTTTAGGCTTGACATTGTTCGAGGTAATGATTTCTATCTGGTCGCCGGAACTTATCGGAGTGAAAATAGAATTTATCTTATGATTAATCTTCGCTCCTACGGCAGTATTCCCTATCTTGGAGTGAATATCATATGCGAAATCCAACGCGGTGGAACCTTGCGGCAGTGTTATCTGATCCCCTTTCGGAGTAAAGATCACTATTTCCGAGGAATAGAGGCTGAGTTTAAAATTATCCAGGAATTCGACCGCATTATCTACGGAACTGCTCAAGGCCTCCCTTACGCGTTTCAGCCATTTGTCTATCTCTCCGTCAGTATTGCTGGATTGTTCCTTATACTTCCAATGTGCGGCAAATCCTTTTTCCGCGATCTCCTCCATCCGCTGCGAACGTATCTGAACCTCGACCCATTCTCCGTCGGGCCCCATTACCGTACAATGCAATGCTTCATAACCGTTGGCCTTGGGAATGTTTACCCAATCCTTTATCCTGTCCGGTTTCGGTTTATAAATATCCGTCACCAGTGAATAAATGTGCCAACACTGCGATTTTTCCGGAATCATCGGAGATGGTTTGAAAACTATGCGGATAGCGAAAAGATCGTAAATTTCTTCGAAGTCGATGTTCTTCCGCTGTATTTTCCGCCATATCGAATATATGGATTTTACCCTGCCCGATACTTCGAAATCGATATCGTTTGCTTTAAGAATCTCCCTGATCGGAGAATTAAATTTTTCGATGTATTTATTACGGTTCGCTTCAGTATCTTTGATCTTGGACCGGATCATTTTATAATCATCCGGAAACCTGTATTTAAGACTGAGGTCTTCCAGTTCCGATTTTATCGCGAACAATCCCAGCCGATGCGCCAGCGGTGCAAAAAGATAGACCGTTTCACTGGTGATCTTCATTTGTTTATGCACAGTCATGGATCCGAGCGTACGCATATTGTGAAGCCGGTCGGCTATTTTTATAATTATCACCCTTACATCGTCCGACAATGTGAGAAGCATTTTTTTAAAATTTTCCGCCTGCTTGGAAGTCTCGGATTCCTCGGTAGTATCCGCAGAAAAAACCCCAGCCATCTTTGTCAGACCGTCGACCATCGAGGCTATTTTCGGACCGAAAAGATGTTCGATATCGGACACGGTATAATCGGTATCTTCTACAACATCATGCAAAAGAGCGGAAACAACAGACTTCGTACCCAGTTCGATCTCATTCACGACGATAAGCGCAACAGATATAGGATGGACGATATAAGGTTCCCCTGATTTACGCCTCAATCCTTTATGCGCTTCCTTGGCAAAAAAGAAAGCCTTCCGAACCAGTTCCATATCGGACTCCTTTTTCGCAATTTTTCCACACGCCTCGAACAGCTCCTTCTGTAGCTCTCCTATCAATATTTCATCCTGTTCCGTATATTCCATGAGTGATAACAATTTCAAGCAATAAAGGTAGCTTTTTTATGGTATTTATGGTATATTTTTTATTAAAAATAATTCGGCTACTGTCATAACATCCGATAGATTAAAGCATCGTTTCTTTTAAAACAAATTTAGAGCCATTAAAACCAAAGGCAGTTTTATCAAAATAATGAGTTTTTATTGGCAAACATTTGCTATTACAATAAAATATGCATATATTTACGAGAATTTTAATTGTTTTATTTAAATCAAAAGCTATGAAAAAATTATTACTTATTGCATTTATTGCATTGCTTGCCGCATGTACCAAAGACAACATGTCTGCGCTCCCTGACAATGAAGCGACAGTCGAAACGACTGCGACGGTGGAAGACGCAGATCCTCCTTTTGCGACTATTACCGTAAAAGCAGCGCTCGGTTACGAATATGATTTCGGTTATTATCACAACATATGGACCGTAACCGTAACGAGCACCGACCGCGGGGAACTTTACGATGAACTATATATCGACATGATGAGAATCGTTTCAAACAGCGGTAAGGTTTATCTGATGATAGGGGACTGGGAAACTCCCAATCTCAATAACTACGGCCCTTACGATTATCTGACCGTATTATCCAACAAAATTGAAAGTTTCGACGATTTCGAGATGCCGTGGACATTCGATGACCGACTTCCTGACTTCGAAGGCGACGAATATGTTTATATCGAGGACTTCAAATTTACCGTAAAAGACGGTTATCTGGGTAACTCCATCGACTGGATCATTAACGACAATAATCCTTCGATTCAAGTAGGAACTACGTTCCGCACTTATAATGTTTCTTTCGATCCTTCGATATATTACCTCAGATAAAAGCATATAAAAAATACATTCGAAAATAAACGGGCTCCTGGGTCCGTTTATTTTTTATGGGTATTGTACTCTTTATCTCATCACTATTTTAAAAATACTTAAAAAACCATACATTTGCGCAGGTAAAGTTACATGAGATGAAAGTTATCGATATTATAAACGATGCCGTCGAATCCGGCAGGACAAGATTCGCATTCGAACTACTTCCTCCTCTGAAAGGGGAAACGATAGGAACTATATATGAAACCATCGACAATCTTATACGGTTCGATCCGGCATACATAAATATAACTTACCACAGGGAAGATATAAAATACATCGAACGTGCAGACGGTCTTCTGGAGAGAAGGATCGTCCGCAAGCGTCCGGGAACAATCAGTATTGCCGCGGCAATAAAAGCAAAATACGGCGTCGAAGTGGTACCGCATCTTATCTGCGGCGGATTATCCAGATTCGAAATAGAGGCGGCGCTTATAGAAATGGATTTTCTCGGCATCGAGAACGTCCTTGCACTACGTGGCGACAGCCTTAAAGGTGAGAATAAATTTATTGCACATCCGGAAGGATATTCTTACGCATGCGACCTGATAGGTCATATAACCGAAATGAATAAAGGGAACTACATAGATTGCGAGATCGAAAACTGCCACCCTACTGATTTCTGTATAGGTGTTGCCGGTTATCCCGAGAAACATATGCAGGCTCCGAATATTTCCACCGACATTCAATATTTGAAAAATAAAGTGGACGCCGGAGCGGAATATATCGTTACACAGATGTTTTTCGATAATTCGAAATTTTTCACTTTTGTCGAGGAGTGTAGAAAAGCCGGCATAAACGTTCCGATTATACCGGGGATCAAGCCTTTTTCCACAAAAACACAGCTTACGATGCTTCCGCATATATTCCATGTGGATCTTCCGGACGAACTTGTAAGTGAAGTGTCTGCATGTAAAAATAATCAGGAAGTAAGGAAGGTCGGTGTCGAATGGGCGGTAGCACAGGGCAGGGAACTGATAAAATCCGGAGTACCGGCACTTCATTTTTACACCATGGGCAAGAGCGACAATATGATCCGGATAGCTGAACAGCTCTTTTAATTTCCGGTAATGAGATTATTCAGAAACGATCTCGCCATTTTGATTAAACGGTTATTAATCGTTTATGTCCTGCTTTTTCTGTGCAGGATATTATTTTACGCAATGAATACCGACTCCCTGGGAGCGATCGTCTTCGCGGAAATCCCGGGACTTGTAAGGGGCTCCTTTATCTTCGACACCATATCGGTGCTGTATGTTAATTCACTTTTTATATTCCTGTCCTTGATACCGTTCCGGTTTCGAGCTCATTCATTATACCAGAGAGTTTTAAAATGGCTGTTCCTTGTTGTCAACAGCATCGTTATCATTCTGAATCTGGCGGACAGCATTTATTTCCATTACGCCAAAAAGAGATTTACCTCGGACGAATTCCATTTTACAGGGAACGACAACAACTGGGTATTAATCGGGAAATTCACGGCAGAGAATTGGTACGTAGTAATAATAGGAATCCTCCTGATATCGGGAATGGCCCGCGCATACCGAAAAATAAAATATCATCCGTTCCGGATCAGGAACAATTACGTTTACTATCCGGTGAACACAGCGATACTGGCCATTGCCGTTTTACTGTGTATCGGAGGAATCCGGGGAGGTTTCACGCGCGCGGTACGTCCGCTGGCATTGGGTAATGCGACACAATACGCTCCATCTCCGCAAAAGGCGGCTATGATATTGAGCAATCCGTTCTGCATCATACGAACGTTAGGATCCAGCCGTATCGAGGTGCCGGCCTATTTTACAAAAGAAGAACTTGAGAAAATATTCACTCCGTACCATTATCCCGACGAATCCACGTACGATCTCGGCAAACGCAACGTAATAATTTTCACCCTCGAGAGTTTCAGCAGCGAACATTCGGCATTTCTGAATCCGGAACTGTACACAGAACATGAGACCAACACTCCTTTTTTAGATTCGCTTATGGCGAGCGGATATGTCTTTATGGATGCTTACGCGAACGGACGCAAGTCCATAGATGCACTGCCTTCGATATTAACATCCATACCGTCGTATAAAAAACCTTTCGCATTGCTGCCTCAGTCTCTCGGGAACGTCAAGGGACTACCTGCACTGCTGTCGGAAGAAGGATATTATACGTCTTTTTTCTGCGGATCCCAGCGTAACTCGATGGGGTTCGCGGCATTTGCCTCCCTGTCCGGTATAGAGAATATATACATGCGCGAGGATTATGAAAAGATATACGGCAGTTCGGATTTCGACGGGGCGTGGGGTATCTGGGACGAACCGTTTTTGCGATACATGGCTGAAACCGTTTCCGGATTTCAGCAGCCATTTATGGCATCGGTTTTTACCCTGACTTCCCATCATCCGTTCCAGGTACCTGACCGATATAAAAACCTTCTCGGAGAAGGACGGACCAAAATCCATAAACCTGTAAGGTATACCGAGTTGGCTATACGCGGTTTCTTCGAATATGCCAAGGGTGAGCCATGGTACCAGAATAGCATTTTCGTATTTGTCGCGGACCACGTTTCATCCGAAATTTTCGCTGAAAAAACCAAGACTCCGACAGGTAACAGCTCCATAATAATGTTCATCTATACTCCGGATAATGCCATTATAGATAAAGACAGGAATGTTGCACAGCAAATGGATATAATGCCGACTTTATTAGGACTTACCGGTTACGACAAGCCATACTTCGCATTCGGGAGGGATGTTTTCAATGAACCGGAACGTATGCCCAATGCCACGAATTATATTAACGAATCGTTCCAGTTCATCAATGATTCGGTTGTAATTTTTTCAGACGGCAGCGCCATTCTTTCGGCCTTCGAGAAGAGCGATACCCTACAGATCAAAGACCTTAAAAACCCCGTCGATCCGCAGCAGAAAAAAGCGGAAAGATATTTGAAGGCGATTCTTCAACAGTATTACACGCACGTGAATGAAATGAATTATACCGTGCCTAATAATCAGTAAAATGAATTACCGCGAGACAATCGATTTTTTATATAATTCACTTCCCGTATTCCAGAATATCGGAGGTGCGGCCTACAACGGCAAACTGGATAAATCGGACAGTCTGGACGAATATCTCGGATTCCCGCACAAAAAATTTATGACCATACATGTAGCAGGAACCAACGGCAAAGGCTCCGTATCGCACATGCTGACCTCCATTCTGATGAAGGCAGGTTATAAAACAGGGCTGTACACTTCTCCCCACCTGTATGATTTTCGGGAACGTATCCGGGTTAACGGTGAAATGATATCCGAAAACGAAGTTGTGGAATTCGTCAAACAGCATTGGGGAAAAATCGAGGAAATCAAACCTTCTTTTTTCGAAATGACAGTCTTCATGGCATTCGATCATTTCGCACGCCACAATGTGGATATTGCGGTAATCGAAGTAGGAATGGGAGGAAGGCTCGATTCGACTAATGTAATAACTCCTGTTCTGAGTGTAATTACCAATATCGGAACAGACCACACCCAATTTCTCGGAGACACCAAAACTCTGATTGCCGGCGAGAAGGCAGGAATTATTAAAAATGACGTTCCGGTAGTAATAGGCGAGACAGATACGGAAACCGCACCGGTTTTCATAAAAAAAGCTGGGGCATGCGGCTCGGAAATAGTATTTGCGGATGACAGGTATACTTTTTCAGGGGGGGCTGCCTATGAAAACGGGCAAAAAATCTGCGTCCGGAGAAATTCCGACGGCAGAGAGACGGAGTACGAACTCGATCTCGCAGGCAGATACCAGCGAAAAAATATTCTCACTGTGCTCACAGCGATAGATATATTACGAGAATGTCCTGATATACTGGTTCCGGAAGAAGCTGTGAAAGAAGGTTTACGAACAGCATCCGGATCTACCGGCTTATACGGAAGATGGCAAATTAGGCAACGTCACCCTACTGTAATATGCGACACTGCCCATAATAAGGAAGGTTTATCTGAAACCATGGCTCAATTAGGAGGGGGTAAGTATAAAAAACTATATTTTATTCTCGGAGTCGTAAACGATAAGGAACTCGATGGGATTTTACCTTTGTTTCCAAAAGACGCTTATTATTTTTTTACACAGGCTGATATTCACAGGGCACTCGACGCCGAAGAGCTTTATTCTCGGGCATCAGCCTATGGTTTGAGGGGGGAGGTAGTTCTCAAAGTAAGCGATGCTGTTGCGGCAGCCCTTAAAAAAGCAGCCCCCGACGATTTTATCTACGTCGGAGGCAGTACTTTTGTGGTCGCGGAGGTAACTCCGGATTTATTTAGCAGATAACAATACTTTTTCCTGTTTCAATTTTGGTGATGATGCGGTCAATTCTATATCGCCGGTCTCGCCGTTAGTTTTGACTATCGCCACCAGCATTCCGTTGAACGCAGGCATTTTATCGGACGCAAACGATACCTGCGACGTAGCGTCACCGTTGCAGACAGCCTGAAGCTCCCCTGCTCCGCTGATACTGAATTTAATCTCATTATCCGCCATAGGGCAGAGATTACCGTCTTTATCCACTACTTTAACTGTCACGAAAGAGAGGTCCTTCGACCCTGCATCGAGGTTGATTCTGTCGGCGGTAAGCTCTATCTTATATGGCTTTCCTTCTGTTTTTCTGGAGGTTTCGGCAACTGCATTACCATTATCATCGTAAGCTACTACTTTAATTTCTCCGGGCTCATAAACCACATCGTCCCAGATCAATCTGTAACGTGTGTATTTATTTTCATTGCTTTTTTCTTTCACGCCATGCGATTTACCGTTCACAAAGAGTTCAGCCTTAGGGTAATTCGTGTAACAGTAAACCGGGGTCGCCTCTCCTTTCCTTCCGTCCCATGACCAGTGCGGCAGCAGATGCAGAACAGATTCATTGCTCCAACGACTCTTGTAAAGATAGAATCTGTCTTTAGGAAGCCCTGCAAGGTCGAGAATTCCGAAGTAAGAACTTCTTGCAGGCGAATTATCGTTATACGGCGAAGGTTCGCCGAGATAGTCGAATCCCGTCCAGACGAATTCGCCGAACACGAAATCATTATCGTCTATCGCTGCGAATTCGGTATCGGGAAGTGTGGCCCATGAAGTGGTTTCGGTATCGTATGACGATGCTTGTGAGTCCTTATGCTGAGGGGATTTTTTCTCGCTGTCCACGACAGGGAAGACATAGTGTCCGCGTGAACTTACGGTGGACGCAGTTTCACTTCCGTAAAGAATTACACCGGGATAAGTTTCTTTCGCCCACGCATAGTCATGGGGTTTATAGTTGAATCCGACAACGTCGATTGCTTCGGCAAGTCCGTTCTGGAATGCATAACGGTGGCGGTCGAAACCGGCAGTAGTAAGCCTCGTAGGATCTTCCCGTCTGCAAATATCAGCGAGGTACTTCGCAACCTGTCCGCCTCCGGACTGCACCTGTTCCCTGATTTCATTACCTATGCTCCATAGAACGATAGAAGGACTGTTACGGTCGCGGTGAATCATAGATATTATATCTTTCCCCGCCCATTCGTCGAAAACAAGGGAGTATCCGTTTTTATTTTTCCCTGCCTTCCATTCGTCGAACGCTTCTTCTATAACGAACATTCCCATGCGGTCGCAGAGTTGGATCAGTTCAGGCGATGCAGGATTGTGGGCTGTACGGATTGCGTTACAACCCATACTTTTAAGTAACTGTATTTGTCTTTCGGTAGCCCGGTAATTTACGGCGGCACCCAATGGTCCTAAGTCGTGGTGAAGACACACGCCTTTCATTTGAGTAATCTCGCCATTGAATATAAAACCTTTATCGGTATCGAATTCCACGCTTCTGATGCCGAACGGTGTTTCATATTGATCCAATAATTCTTCGGATTCATCTCTTTTAATGATCGAGGTAACGACTGTATAGAGGGCGGGCCTGTTCGGACTCCATAAAATCGGGGCATAGATCTCCATCGTATCATGAAGGGTGAATTTCTCTTCGGCAGCTCTTTTGATCCGTATGGATTTTGTAATTAGTTTACCGTTAGGTTCTTTTATTTCCGTAATAACCGCTACATCGGCTGGCTGCCCTGTATGGTTCTCCACATCGGTAGATACAATGATTTCGGAAATAACCGGATCGGCCACAGGCGTTCTTACGAACGTTCCCCATTTTGCAACATGTATAGGGCTAGTAACTACCAATCTTACATTACGGTAAAGACCGCCTCCGGGATACCATCTGGACGATTCTTCTTTGTTTTCAAGCCTAACTGCTATAATGTTGTCACTTCCGGCTTTAATCTGTTCTGTTATGTCGTATCCGAAGGAAGTGTATCCATAGGGATGGAATCCCACTGAGGTACCGTTTATAAATACTTCGGCATTGCTCATGGCTCCGTCGAATTCTATGTAGAATCGTTTACCGCTGTATTCCGACGGTATGTCGACAGATTTCCTGTACCAGCCTACACCGAGGAACGGAAGCGCTCCGGTACGTCCGGTACGCAGTGCAGGAACTTTATCGCCGTCCTCATCCACCTGAACGACCTGTGAATCTATTTCAAGATCGAAAGGCCCTTTTATGGCCCAGTCATGCGGAACATCGACCGTTTCCCATGAAGCGTCGTTAAATCCGGGTTTCTCTGATCCTGAAACATCGCCGCGGGTGAACTTCCAGTCGTATTCAAGTTTCATAACGTCCCTGGCACCGGTAATTCCCGGGCATAACAGCAGCAAAGCCGTAAAAAGAAGAACGGTTTTTGTAAGTGTTAGTTTCATATTTTAATTTAGTTAGGTTTCACTACATGCAAATATACTAAAACCTATGGTTCTTAAAATTTTTTTTATAAATTTGATATAAAGCGTGGGGAACATGGAAAGAAGAAATGTCTTTTACCGGGTTTTCATGTTTTACAAGGAAGGCTTTCAGAGCAAGACATTAGGTCGTACTTTGTGGGCTATCATCCTTATAAAACTCTTCATCATGTTCGCTGTTCTCAAACTTTTCTTTTTCCCCAGCGTTCTCGGACAATACGACACCGACGAAGAAAAATGCGAACAGGTTATCAAAAATTTCACAACAGTAAACCAAGAAGATTATGCTGCTGACTACGACTGATCTTATGAGCGTAGTGGACTGGTCACGGGCACAGTTCGCTATGACGGCCATTTATCACTGGCTTTTCGTACCGCTCACCCTCGGACTCGGTTTTTTATGTGCCTTTATGGAGACCATATATTATAAAACCGGGGACGAATACTGGAAGCGCACCGTGAAATTCTGGATGAAGCTGTTCGGAATAAACTTCGCCATCGGAGTAGCGACCGGGATAATACTGGAATTCGAATTCGGCACCAACTGGTCGAATTATTCTCACTTCGTGGGCGATATATTCGGGGCGCCCCTCGCCATTGAAGGAATTATGGCATTTTTTCTCGAGGCCACATTTATAGCTGTAATGTTTTTCGGATGGGATAAGGTATCCAAAGGGTTCCATCTTACCGCCACATGGCTGCCGGCGATAGGCGCAAGTTTATCCGCCCTGTGGATATTAGTCGCAAACGCATGGATGCAGTATCCGGTTGGAATGACATTCAACATAGAGACAGCGAGAAATGAAATGACGTCATTCTGGGAGGTTCTGCTCTCCCCTGTCGCGCTTAACAAATTTTTTCACACCGTTCTTTCGGGATATATACTCGGAAGCGTGTTCGTGATAGGTATCAGCGCGTGGTTCCTGCTTAAGAACCGCGAGCACCGCATGGCTAAGGACAGTATGAAGATAGCTGCCATATTCGGGCTGGTATGTTCTATATTCGCTGCAACTTCAGGGGATCGTTCTGCAAAACTGGTAGCAAGAGTACAGCCTATGAAGCTCGCATCGATAGAGGCTCTCTACGACGGACAGCATGGTGCGGACCTGACGGTTATAAGCATGATGAAGCCTGAAAGCGAACGGGTCAGCAATGAAACGGTTAACTACTGGGAAATAAAACTTCCGAAAATGCTGTCGTTCATGAGTTTCGGGGATAAGGACGCATTCGTACCGGGAATAAACGATTTATTGTACGGGAATGAAGAGATGGGAATAATCTCCACTGAAGAAAAAATCGCGCGCGGAAAAATAGTTATCGATGAGATGCGTCGGTTCAGGAAGGCTAAAGACGACGGCGACCATGAGGCTCTTGCAGATGTGAAACGGAATTTCGATCCGTCTACCGAACAAGGCAGAGAGTTTATGGACAAATATTATCGTTACTTCGGATATGGTTACCTCACAACTCCCCAGCAGGCTGTTCCCAACATACCGTTGGTATTTTACAGTTTTCGCGTAATGGTCGGACTGGGGTTTTATTTTATATTGATGTTTACGGTGGTATTGATTTTACTCTATAAAAAATCGATAGATAAAAAACGATGGGTTTTATATGTATTACTATGGTCGATACCGTTTGCGTATTTTGCCGGACAGACGGGCTGGGTAGTGACAGAGGTCGGAAGGCAGCCATGGACGATACAGTATCTTCTGCCTACGGTCGCGGCGGTTTCAAGGGTCGACGCAGGATCGGTGATAGTAACGTTCTTCCTGTTCCTTGCGCTCTTTACGGCGCTGCTATTTGCGGAAGTGAAAATCATGACCAGACAGATTAAACTGGGACCGGGCGGAAAATCGGAAAAACAATCTTAAAAACGACACATTATGGATACTACATACATTTTTCTTCAGCATTATTGGTGGTTCATAATTTCACTGCTGGCGGCTGCGCTTGTATTTCTGATGTTCGTACAGGGGGGCAGGGTTTGCTTTACACGATAGGCAGAACCGAAGCGGAGCGCAACGTCATAGCTAACGTTCTCGGGAGGAAATGGGAACTCACTTTTACAACTCTCGTAACGTTCGGTGGGGCGTTTTTCGCATCTTTCCCGTTATTTTACAGTACGAGTTTCGGCGGAGCCTTTTACGTGTGGATGCTGATACTTTTCGTATTCGTACTTCAGGCGGTATCGTATGAATTCAGGCGCAAACCGGGGAATATTTTCGGGATGAAAACATACAATGCTTTCCTGCTGATAAACGGGATCGCAGGAACATTTCTGTTGGGAGTTGCGGTAGGAACTTTTTTCACAGGGGCGCAGTTTACCGTTTCTACTGCCAATCTTACCAATCTCGGAGGAAGCGTCACAATTTCGCAATGGACCACTCCGTGGAGGGGGCTCGATGCACTGGCGGATTACCGTAATATTTCTCTGGGGCTTGCCGTGCTTTTCCTCGCAAGAGTACTCGGTCTGCAATTTTTCATGAACAGCATAGATGAAAAAATAATCTTCGAACGTTCGAAAAAACATATGTTATATAATGTCGTTCCGTTCCTTGTATTTTTTCTTTTATTTCTTGTGAGCATCCTGTTTTCGACAGGCTTCGCAGTAGAACCGGATACGGGTTTGATTTATATGGAAAAATTTAAATATGCCAAAAATCTGTGGGATATGCCTATGGTGCTGATATTAATGGCAGTGGGAGTACTCTCGGTACTTGCAGGAATATTGAACGATCTTATCCGCAATAACGGCAAGGGCTTCTGGGTCACCGGATTCGGAACAGTTGCCACCGTACTGGCACTTATGATTATCGCCGGGTACAACAATACGGCATATTATCCTTCAATGTCGGATCTGCAAAGCTCACTTACGATTTACAACAGTTCGTCAAGTAAGTTCACTCTTACGGTGATGAGCTGGGTGTCGCTTCTTCTGCCTGTAGTGATATGGTACATATGGTATGTATGGAGGTCTCTTGGAAAAGTAAAAATTACCGGTAAGGAACTGGAATCGGATACCCATCAGTATTAAAATAAGGAGAGCAGTGCTCTCCTTATTTTCAGTCGTGTCATTCTGTTTTTACTATTTTATTATATAGCCCCATTATAAGTAACGGTGCGGCCCATTGACCTACGAATAAAGAAGCGTTTTTCTTACCGAAACATTTTAATGTCAACGACGCTGCCGTAGCGGCGGCTGACGCTGAAAGATAAACTACCGAAGGAACTTTAGACGTACGTTTTTCAATAGCTACCGTTAATTTTCCCTCTTTAGGCTTGTGACTGAGTTTTTTGTGATGATGAAACATAATTCTAATAGTTTAATTGTTCGACAATTTCTCTTAAAATACAGAAACACTTCAACAATCAGACCATTCAGAATATCTTCCGCTCTTATTATCTTATAATGTAAGGATTTACGGATATTTCCGTCATATCGCTAACTCTACCCGAATAGGCTTCTATAGTATTCAGACCTCTTTGTAAACGTACGTTCGGCCAAATGAAGACCCCATTCTTCCCCCGAATGGTCCCATAAGACTTTCCGTTGACAAAGAGCTCTACCGTTTGTTGATTAGAATAAACACGGATATTCTGCAGCTCATCCACCCTTTCGTTCCATCTTTTATCAGATATATATACGAATGCTTCGAGATCGTCCCAGTTCGCTTTATAAAAATAAAATGCGTCTTTTTTAAATCTGCGGTCGTAAGTCACCATTCCCAGATTAACCACTCCGGGACTATCTCCGCGAATATAATTCACCGATCCGTAATCGAACATAGCATTGATGAATGTTCCCCACAACGAAGGATAATTATTTACGATTTCATAAAACTTCTCGTGATACCTGCTCTGCTACCTCTCGGGATTCAAGCGTTCACGCGTGTAAGGTCTCCGGAGGGTATCGTTAACATGGGTAACGGAACCTCCTGAACCGTATTCCCCTATTCCGGATTTCAGCATGAACCATTGAGTAGTAAGCTGATCCAGCCATTTTTCCATATCTGCTACGGCACCTTCTTTCCATCCCAGATACTGGCTCCATCCTATCACATCCGTTATAAAATTAATATCTCCGTCCTGATTGCTCGAAGCGGATGTAAGTCTGGTAGGGTCAAGCGTTTTAGCCAGTCTGTTCAGCTCACGGACGAAAGGAATCAACCGGTCGTCCCTGGTTATAAGATTGGAGAAAATCCCCCAGAATACTACGGATGAATGATTGTGGTTCTGTTTTACCATCTCCGTAAGCTGGAGTTTACAATTTTCTTTAAACACAGGGCTGTCGATAAATCCGTTATAACTGCGTATATCCTGACCCACCAACGGGATCTCGCACCAAACCAGAATTCCGTATCGGTCGCAAAGTTCGAAAAGATAAGGGTCTTGTGGATAATTCGCCATTCTTATGGCATTAACGCCCATCTCCAGCATCATATCGAAATCAGCTTCTATATCGGCTTTTGTCATCGCTGTTCCCCGGCCGGAGATATCTCCGTGATATAAAACTCCATGCAGTTTGTAAGGATTGCCGTTAAGGAAGAATCCTTTGTCCGAAGTTACTGTATAATTGCGCAGTCCGACAGGAACCACAAGGGAATCCTTTACAATATCGACTGATTTTATTTTAACTTTCAGATCGTAAAGATAAGCGTCCCTGTATCCGTTCCATAGCTTTGGATTGTCAACAGAGAGGCTCAGGTTTAATATCTCGCTGCCTTCGACTTTAATTCTCGCATCCTTCGAAGCCACCACGGAATTAGTTTCAGGTTCCACTATTTCAACAGAAATGGTTATGTTCGTTAATTTAGATGCTGAAGAAGAAATATGTATCTCAGTATCGATTTTCGCATATTCCGAAGTGACTTCGGACTGACTCACGTACACACCGTTGCTTCCGTGATCCAGAAGGGATATACCGATATCTTCTGTAACGATAAGCTCCACATCCCTGTAAATTCCACCGTAAACATTAAAGTCCCCGTTTATAGGCATTACGTCGAGTTGATGAGAGTTATTGACCCTTACCCATAAACTGTTGGAAGATCCGTAACGCAGATAGTCCGTTATCTCGAATGTAAATGCTGTATAACCGCCTTTGTGTTCACCGGCAAAATGACCGTTCACGATTAGATGGGCCTCGGAATTAACCCCGTAAAAGCGGATAAAGACACGTTTGCCCCTCCAATCGGATGGAATGCGTATATCTTTTATGTAATTGGCAACGCCACGATAATATTCATTCCGAACGGCCACGGCATCGTAATTCCACGTATGCGGAACATCCACTGTTATACGCGACTGCAATGATATATCTTGGTTCAGCGAAAACTGCCAGTTGCGGTTTATATTTATGATCTGACGCGAATGAACGGTATAAAATACCGACATGAAAAAAATAAACAAAAATATCCGTCTCATGGGAGTGCGGGATTTAGATTATTCCATATATCCAAAATTCCTGAGGGCCCGGTCGTTATTTTTCCAATCCTGGTTTACTTTAACGAATAATTCCAGAAATACTTTTTTTCCTAAAAATTCTTCGAGTTCCATCCTTGCCTGGGTTCCGACTTTTTTCAGCATTTTACCCTGATGTCCTATAAGGATACCCTTCTGGGAATCCCGGGTAACATAGATAACCGCTCTTATCCTGTCTATCGCAGGCTCTTCCTTGTAGCTCTCGACTGCTATTTCTACACTGTACGGTATCTCTTTATCGTAATTTAGGAAGATTTTCTCGCGGATTATCTCTGAAGCGAAAAAACGCATGGTTTTATCCGTGAGTGCATCTTTCGGATAAAACGCCGGACCTTCGGGAAGTTTCTTAAGGATAAGGTCGAACAGACCTCCGATATTAAAATAGTTTTTTGCTGAAACAGGTACTATCTCGGCATCCGGAAGTATTTCCTGTACCTTGTCCACAAGTTCTTCCAGTTTATCCGGGGTCGTAAGATCGATCTTATTGATAACTGCAATGGTAGGAATACCGCTGAGTTTAACTTTCTCAAGAAATTCGCTGTGCTTGTCGATCTGCTCTACCGTATCGGTAACATATAGGATTATATCCGCATCCTTCAAAGCTCCGGTCACGAACTTCATCATGGATTCCTGAAGTTTGTAATTCGGTTTGAGAACTCCCGGAGTATCGGAATAAACTATCTGAAAATCCTCGCCGTTAACGATCCCCATTATCCTGTGGCGCGTAGTTTGCGCCTTAGACGTTATAATGGACAGTCTCTCGCCCACGAGAGCGTTCATAAGGGTGGATTTACCTACATTCGGATTACCTATAATATTTACAAAACCTGACTTGTGCATCTTAAATTTATTTCATGCAAATATCGGGCTAAATTAGTAAGAATTAATTATTTTTGTATTAAAACATAATTATGGCAGTAATCAGACTAACGAAAGAATTTTCTTTCGAAATGTCTCATGCACTGGAAGGTTACGACGGGGCATGCAGGCAGATACACGGGCACTCATATAAATTTTTCGTTACTATCTGCGGCGAACCCTGCGGCGATCAGCAAAATCCCAAGTACGGGATGGTGATGGATTTCGGTGAACTGAAAAAGATAGTCATGGAAACGGTCATCGACAAATACGACCACGCGTTCGTAATACGCAGGACAGATGCCAACGCAGAATTAATTGAACAGATCAGGGAACACTTCGGCAAAGTCATAACTTCGGACTACCAGCCGACCTGTGAGAATATGCTTTCGGATTTCGCTCCGGACATAATGGCTAAACTTCCTGAAAGAGTAACACTTCACAGCCTCAGGCTGCACGAAACGGCAACGTCGTATGCCGAATGGTTTCATTCCGATAATATAAAATAAATGAACAGGCTATTTTTAGTAGACGCATATGCCCTGATATTCAGGTCGTATTACGCATTCATCAACCGTCCGATGAGGAACAAAGAAGGCCTGAACACTTCGGCCATCTTCGGTTTTACTAAATTTATCAACGATATAATCAAGAAGGAGAATCCGAGCTATATCGGGGTTGCGTTCGATCCTCCGGGAGGAAATTTCCGGCACGACATCTTCACCGATTACAAAGCCAACAGAAGCTCTACTCCGGAAGACATCATCGCCTCAGTGCCTTATATAAAAGAAATACTTACGGCAATGCGCATCCCCATTCTCGAGATACCGGGATACGAAGCGGACGACGTTATAGGAACTTTATCAGTCAAGGCTGCGAAAGAGAATTTCAAAGTCTATATGGTTACTCCGGATAAAGATTTCGGGCAGTTGGTTCAGCCTTGCGTCTATATTTACAAACAGCGCAAGAGCGGGGAAGGTATAGAGATCGTGGACATGGAGAAGGTCAAGGAACATTACGGACTCGACGACCCTACACAGATCGTCGATGTTCTTGCCCTGTGGGGAGATGCTTCCGACAATATTCCGGGGGTTCCGGGGATCGGTGAAAAAACTGCGATAAAACTCGTATGCCAGTACGGAACGGTCGATCAAGTTATTGAAAACGTTAAGTCGATAAAAGGTAAGCTGGGTGAAAACATCGCTGCTCATACCGATCAGATAATGCTTGCGAAAAAACTGGCGGCAATAGATACGGAAGTTCCGATAGAGTTCCAGCCGGAGTGTCTGGTCATGGAAAAACCCGACTACGAGAGTCTGAAAAAAATATATCTACATCTTGGTTTTTCTTCGTTTCTCAAAGGTATGGGGGACGAAATCGTGAAAAATTCAACCGGGAACGATCTTTTTTCGAGCGCGGCGCAACAACAGGTACAACAAAATGCCCGGCACGATCTGTTCAGTATAAATACGGTGGAAGTTGAAGAAACGGTCACCGTCAGTATCGAAAACACCGAACATTTATACTGCAATATTTCATCGGCAGAGGATGTACGGGAGTTAGCCGGGAAGCTCTGTGCCAGCGAATCTTTTTCATTTAAAACGGAAACATCCGGTCCTGACGTTTTTAACGATAAAATTCTGGGAATATCATTTTCGTTAAAGTTCCACGAGGCGCACTATCTTATTCTCGACAGCGACAAGCAGAAGGCGGAACAAATTCTGGAAATTCTGAAACCGGCATTTGAAAATAAAAATATAAGCAAGTGCGGGCATAACATCAAGACCGACATTACGGCTCTGAGCCAATACGGAATCAATGTAGGCGGCTTTTTGTTCGACACAATGATCCTGCATTATCTTCTGGATCCGGAAGCGAGCCACAAATTGGAATATCTGGCACGTAAATATCTCAATTATGAAGCTGTGGAATACGAATCGTTCGCGGGCAAAGGGGTGAAGCAACTGAGCCTCGATCTTGTTCCGGTGAATACAGTTTCGGAGTATTCGTGCGAGACAGCTGACAATATTTTCCAGATCAAGGAAATCCTCTGGAAAGAGTTGGAGAACAATCAGCTCACCGAACTATATAAAGAAATCGAGGAACCGTTGATCCGTGTTCTTGCATCTATGGAACTCGAAGGAATTAAAATAGACATAGCTGGCTTGCAGGAATACGGCAGATCGCTGGAAGGAGAAATGTATTCGCTTGAGAGTAAAGTTCGCGAACTTGCCGGGGAGCCTGATCTCAATGTAAATTCTTCGAAACAACTCGGGGAAGTTTTGTTCGGGAAACTTAAAATAGACCCCAAGGCTAAGCTGACCAAAACCAAACAATACCGCACTGACGAAGAGTATTTGAGAAGCATCGAGGACAAGCATCCGATAATCGAAATGATACTCGATTACAGAGGTCTCAAGAAGCTTCTCTCAACTTATATAGAAGCTCTGCCGAAGCTGGTCAACCCGGCGACGGGAAAAATCCACACCTCTTTCAATCAGGCTGTTACTGCTACGGGCAGGCTCAGTTCAAACAACCCGAACCTTCAGAATATTCCTATCCGGGACGAACAGGGACGTACGCTGCGCAAAGCGTTCATCCCTTCGGAAGACGGTTGTGTGGTAATGTCGGCGGACTATAGTCAGGTGGAACTGCGGTTAATGGCGCATTTGAGCGGGGATGAGAATATGCTGGAAGCGTTCCGTGAAGAAAAAGATATACATTCAGCGACAGCGGCGAAAATTTTCGGTGTATCCGAAGGTGAAGTAACTTCCGAACAGAGGCGAAGGGCAAAAACAGCGAATTTCGGAATCATATACGGAATCTCTGCATTCGGTCTGTCCCAACGGTTTACGATACCGCGAAGCGAAGCGAAGAAAATAATCGAAGGTTATTTCTCAACATATCAGGGAGTTCGTAAATATATGGACAACTGTATCGAAGAAGCTCGCGGCAAAGGTTACGTCTCGACCATTTACGGACGCAAGCGGTTTATTCCGGATATTAACTCGAAGAACGCCAATGTCCGCGGATTTGCAGAAAGAAATGCAATCAATGCACCTATACAGGGCAGTGCTGCGGATATTATCAAGATCGCTATGATCCATGTGGATAGACAGTTGAAGGAACAGGGACTGCGTTCGAAACTCATGCTTCAGGTGCATGATGAACTCGTTCTGAATGTTTTTACCGATGAAATCGAAACGGTACAGAACATCGTGATAAAATGTATGGAGAATGCAGCAAAAATTTCCGTACCGCTGATCGCTGAGAGCGGTTACGGCAGTAACTGGCTGGAAGCACATTAAATAAAAGGCTGACGAATGTCACCCTTTGTTATATATTACAGTTCCAAATTCACATCGAAAAGTTCGTGCCATGGAAGCCCCTGTTTATTGAGCTGTTCCATGAACGGGTCCGGATCGAATTCTTCGACATTGTGAACTCCTGCCTTTCGCCAAAGTCCCTTGAAGAACATCATAGCGCCTATCATAGCAGGAACACCTGTCGTATAGCTCACAGCCTGGGTACCGGTCTCTTCGTAAGCAGCTTTATGGCTTGCATTGTTATATATGTAATATGTACGTTCCTTACCGTCTTTCAATCCGCGTATGCGGCATCCGATAGAAGTCTCTCCTACGTAATTTTCGCCTAAATCTCCCGGATTCGGAAGCACGGCTTTAAGGAACTGTATAGGTACGATCTCGACACCGTTATACATGATAGGTTCGATGCTTGCCATACCGATATTCTGAATCACACGAAGATGTGTAAGGTATTCCTGTCCGAATGTCATCCAGAAACGAGCGCGTTTGATCGTGGGAAAATTTTTAACCAGCGACTCAAGTTCTTCATGATAAATAACGTAAGACTCTTTAGGGCCTATGTTAGGGTAATTGAGCGGTTTGTGAATCTCATGCGGTTCGGTTTCTACCCACTGGCCGTTCTCCCAGTATTTACCTTTCTGGGTGACTTCCCGGATGTTAATTTCCGGATTGAAGTTGGTAGCGAATGCCTTGCCGTGATCGCCGGCGTTGCAGTCTACTATATCGAGATATTGAATCTCGTCGAAGTGGTGTTTAGCAGCGTAGGCAGTGAATATACTTGTCACTCCCGGATCG
Organism: Rikenellaceae bacterium; assembly: GCA_021201795.1. Taxonomy (GTDB): domain Bacteria; phylum Bacteroidota; class Bacteroidia; order Bacteroidales; family Rikenellaceae; genus JAJBUQ01. The sequence continues at coordinate 96,024 of JAJQEF010000016.1, read as the reverse complement.
AAGCCGCATCCGAGAATAGCGGTAAGTCCTGCCTTCTCGAATTTATCTTTGTACGCCCACTGCCATTTATATTCGAATTTAGCTTCGTCGACAGGCTCGTAGTTAGCCGTATCGAGATAGTTGACTCCGCACTCGAGGCAGGCATCCATAATCGTAAGATCCTGATAAGGAAGCGCAACATTTATAACGAGTTCCGGTTGGAACGACTTCATTAGCGCCACAAGTTCAGGTACACTGTCCGCATCTACCTGTGCGGTCTGTATCCGGCCTCCTCCGACTGCTTCCGCAATAGCGTCGCATTTGGATTTAGTACGGCTCGCCAGCATTATTTCCGTGAAAACTTCCGGATTCTGCGCCACTTTGTGGGCCACTACGGTTCCGACACCGCCGGCTCCGATTATCAAAACTTTTCCCATGCTCGGATAAAAATTATTATTTTAGTTCACAAATGTAATAAAATTCTGTAATTTGTATTAAACCGTACGGTAACGGTACTTCTGATCCCTGAGCTTCGGTTCGAATCCCGCTTCACGGATAGCCTGCTGTATTCCCTCTGCGTCAAAACTATTACGCGCTCCTGCGGAAGAAACAACATTCTCTTCTATCATGATCGATCCCATATCGTTGGCTCCGGCGTGAAGCGCTATTTGCGCAGTCTCTTTGCCCACCGTGAGCCACGACGCCTGAATGTTCCTTATATTGTTAAGAACTATTCTGCTCATCGCTATCATGCGGAGATATTCCGAAGGATGGAATACCGTTTCGACGTCCTTCCCGAGTTTAGTTCCGGTGCTTCTGAATATCCATGGAATAAATGCTATAAATCCGTAATTCTTCCCGGGACATTCCGCTTGCAGATCGCGTATTTTAGCCAGATGCTCCATACGATGCCTTACGGTCTCGACATGTCCGTACATCATAGTAGCGGAAGTCGCAATATTCATACCGTGGGCAATACGCATAACATCGAGCCATTGGTCAGCAGTGCATTTTCCGGGAGATATCCTGCGTCTTATTTCGTTGTCGAGTATTTCGGCACCTGCTCCGGGAAGCGAATCCAATCCGGCATCCGTTAATCTTTGCAAAACAGTTTTTATATCGAGCCTGCTTAATTTCGAAATATGTATTATCTCGGGCGGTCCGAGGGCATGTAGTTTAAAACCTGGATAATCTCCTTTCAGGGTTCGGAACAGTTCTTCGTAAAATTCTATTCCAAGTTCAGGATGGAGTCCTCCCTGTAAAAGAAGCTGATCCCCGTTAAGGCTGATCGTTTCATCAATCTTTTTCTTATACTCCTCTACGGTAGTTATGAAGGATTTTTCTTTTTCTATGAGTCTGCAATGGAAGTTACAGAATTTACATCCGGATATACAAACGTTAGTGATATTGACGTTGCGGTCGATCTGCCACGTAACTATATCGCTCCCTACGGCTCGGCTCCGAAGGATGTCGGCAATAAACATAAGTTCGCTGAGCGGGGCGTTATTCCAGAGGTATACCGCTTCATCGACCGTAAGATCGATATTATTGAGTGCTTTATCGTAAATTTTATTTAGTTCCATAAAAAAAAGGCTGTCCTTAATGGACAGCCCAAAATTATTAATTTTTAATTAATAATTATTCTGGTTGAATAGCTTCTACCGGACAAACGCCTGCACATGCTCCGCAGTCGATACAAGTATCAGGATCGATAGTATAAACATCACCTGCTGTAATCGCCTCTACCGGGCATTCATCAATACAAGTACCACATGCTGTACAAGTACCCTCGTCAATTTTATAAGCCATAATAATTTATTTTAGTTAAATTGTGTGTGTGTCGTGTGTAATTATGAAGCAAAAATACCTGTTTAAATACAATTAAACAAAACAAAATGCATTTTTTTACATTTAATTAACAAAATGATCCTCGTCTCAGAATCCTAAAAGACCTATTTGTGACAGGAAGATCAGTGATATCATCACCGGAGAGACAAATTTTACTATAAAGTAATAAACCGGGAATATTTTTACACCGTACTTGCCACCGCTCGTAAATTCGCCTCTAAGTTTGCTTTTAGTCCAAAACCAACCTGCAAACAACGTGGTAAGGAATGCACCGAAGATCATCATATAGTTTGCCGATAGAGTATCGAAAAGATCGAAAAGATTCATTCCTGCAATCCTGATTGAAGATTCCGGCATCTGGGATATGCAGCACATCGACGAAATAACCATGATTACGCCTGCAATCAACACCCCTGCCCTCCTACGCGACATTTTAAGTTCTTCGGTACAGTATGCGGCAAGAACTTCCATTATGGACACCGACGAGGTCAGTGCGGCAATAAGAAGAAGCGTGAAGAATAATACCGACAGGAAGTAGCTTCCCGGCATCTGTAAAAAAATATTAGGAAGTGTGATAAAAACCAGATCCGGGCCGGAAGTAGGGTTAATGCCGAACGAGAACACCGCCGGAAATATGGCTACTCCGGCAAGCAGTGCGATGATCGTATCGGTCAAAGCAACGGAGCCTGCGGTAGAGATCATATTGTCATTGCTGCGTATATACGAACCATAAGTTATCATGGTACCCATTCCGAGACTCAGCGAAAAAAATGCCTGACCGAGAGCTTCAAGCACTACCTTACCGTTTATCTTACTGAAATCCGGGCTGAAAAGAAAATTTATTCCGTCCTTAAAACCGGACAGGAATGCGGAATTAACCACCAGTATCAATAATATAACGAGCAGTACCGGCATAAGTATCTTATTGTACCGTTCAATTCCTTTTTCTACACCGGAAATAATTATATATGCGGTCATCGCGATAAACATAATCGACCATATTATCGGCCTCCATCCGGAAGCTACAAAGCCTCCGAATCCTTCCTGTATCTGGCTGCTATTCTTTCCGGCAAAATTATTTATAACGGATTCCGCCAGAAAATTCATTGTCCATCCCGCTACCACCGAATAAAAAGAAAGGATAACGAATGCGGTCGCTATCCCTAAAACACCTATAAGACTCCATTTCGAACGTGGTTTCAGAACTTTGAAAGCACCGAATACATTTCTGTTGGTAAATCGTCCTATCGAAAATTCAGTCAATAATAATGGAAGTCCTATGGCAATCGTACATATAAGATAAATTATTATGAATGCAGCTCCTCCGTTTTCACCTGTTACATAAGGAAATCTCCAGATATTTCCTAATCCGATGGCCGAGCCGGCCGCCGCTGCAATAGCACCGAATTTACTGCCGAAAGTACTTCTTTTTTGCATAAAGATATATTAATCAGAATTTTACGCGAAGATATATAATTTACACTAAATTAACACAACAGCACGTTTATTTTATTTACTTTTGTGCATCAATTTGAATACCATGATTTTCAATCCGCAGAATTATACCATTAAAGACATCCCCGGAGTTCCATTTATCGACAAAGATGAGATTATCAGTATCTTAAACCGTACTGTCCGTCCTACTTTCAGCCATGTCGAAGATATCGTCTCCAAATCTTTAAACGGGGAAAGATTATCCATGGAAGACGCGGCAAATCTTATTAAAGCGGATGATGAAAGAAGTACGGAATTAATTCTCGACTCGGCAAAACAAATAAAGAAACAGATATACGGCAACCGTATCGTAATATTCGCACCTTTATATATAGGCAACAACTGTATTAACAACTGTTCTTACTGCGGATTCCGCAACCAGAATAAAGAAACGATACGCAAGACTCTTACGGAAAAAGAATTATCCGCAGAAGTCGATACGCTTCTCTATGCCGGACATAAAAGACTCATACTTGTTTACGGTGAACATCCCCGATATGATGCGGAATTCATTGCGGGCAGCGTGAAAAAAGTTTATGAGACAAAGAATACGCACGGTGAAATACGGCGCGTAAATATTAATGCGGCTCCGTTCGATACCGAATCGTCCCGGAAGATAAAAGAAGCGGGCATGGGAACATACCAGATCTTTCAGGAGACATACGATCCTGATATTTATAAAAAATACCACCTCGGCGGGAATAAAACCGATTACGGATACCGGTTGACAGCACTCGACCGTGCAATGGATGCAGGAATCGATGATGCGGGGATCGGCGCATTACTCGGATTATACGATTGGAGATTCGAACTTCTGGGCCTTATACGCCACGCGAACCATCTCGAAGCCTGCTATAATGTAGGTCCTCACACGATCTCGTTCCCACGTATAAAGAACGCGTCGAATATCGACCGCAAATACGAACATGAAGTTAAAGATGAGGATTTTATACGGTTCATCTCTATCCTTCGTCTTGCCGTTCCGTATGCCGGTCTTATCCTTACAGCACGTGAACCGTCCGACTTAAGGGACAAGGTACTCGATTACGGCATCACGCAGATCGACGGAGGTACGAACCTTGAGATAGGAGGATATTCCGCAAAGCGGGAAGAACAGGATATCAACCGCGAACAGTTTCATCTGGACGACGAACGTCCACTGAAAGATATTATAAACTTCCTCGTTGATTCCGGACAGGTACCTTCATTCTGCACCGCCTGCTATCGCAAAGGTCGAACAGGAGAGAGTTTTATGAAACTGTCCGCGACAGGAGAAATCAAAGAGTTCTGTACAGTAAATTCTTTACTTACATTCGCCGAATACCTTGAAGATTTCACTGAAACTTCTCTTCACTCCAAAGGATGGAGTATTATAAACAAAGAGTGTAAAAAAATAGAATCCGACGAAAATCTGAAAAAATTCCTCCAGAACGGATTATCCGAAATTAAAAACGGTAAGAGAAATATCCTTCTTTAACGTTTTTTCCTCAATATTCCGGGCAGCGGTTTCTCCGCCATATAAACGCCAAGAAGTATGAGTACGGCACCCATTACGGCATATGTCGTAACCGGTTCGTTTATTATGAGCGACGAAGCAATCAAGGTTACGATTGGGGTAAGATAAATATAATTGCTGGTGCGTATACCTCCAAGATTCTTCAATGCGATGTTCCAGATAATAAAACACAGCATAGAAGCTATGACCCCCAGAAATAAAATATTACTCCACACTACGGGTTTTACCATAACGGAAGGATCGAAATTAAGAGGATGAATAATGAACATCGGGCTTAAAGTAACCAGCCCATAGAAGAATACTTTCCTTGTAATAAATTTGGTATCGTACCGTCCACCGAGAGTTCTTATTATGAGTGTATAAGTGGCCCAGCTTAGAGCAGCAGTAAGAGTAAGAAAATCGCCTAACGGATTTATTTCGAGAATAACCGCACCGTTAAAAACGACAAGCGCCACACCTGTTAATGCAACCAGGGATCCCAGCAATAATCTTTTTCCGAAGCTTTCGCCCCTACCGAAAAAATGCAGGAATATAGATGCGAAGAGAGGTGCCGTGCATATTATAAGAGATACATTCGATGCCAGGGTGATCCCGAGTGCCATATTTTCAGTAAGAAAATACATGGACCCTCCGCCTATTCCCGCACCGACCATGAGCAATTCGTCCTTTATATTGTCTGCAAACAATTTAAGCGGAGATATGAACCATATCAAAATATAGGCGATAAAAAACCGGTAGAACATTATGTCTGCCGGCGATAATCCGTATGTTAACAATACTTTGGTAGAAACGAAGGTTGTACCCCATACCGACACCGTGAACAGCGCCATCAAGTGGTATTTCAGGTTTCCACTCGTTTTCATTTATACATACTCTCTATGCTGTCCGGAAATGTCAGGGCAAGAAATTTCCCGGAATATTTATCGACCAGTTTTTCATAAGGGGCAAGCCTTGCGCTGCTCAGTACTTTCGTCCGCCATGGAAGGCTGATCTTTTTCTCGTCAGGAACATAATTTCCGTATAACTCGAATTCGGAAAAAGTAGTCAGTTCGCCGTTTTCCAGAGATTCGATAATAACCCTATCCCACTCTTTACAGCTTCTTCCTGCAAGAGTTTCGCGCAGTTCGGCAAGAATCTCTTTATCGAATATCATTTTACGCGACACGTAGGAAAAAGTAAAAAATCCGTAATCGGTAAATCCGGTCAGTGATTCCAGAGTGTTATAGTAAGGAATATGATGATCCGAACTACGGTAAAATACGAACCGTCCGTCCTGCGAAATAAATGTATGCGGTCTTACCAGAACATGATCGGCATCGATGACAAGAAAATACCGGTTCTCTCCTATTTTACCGGATAGCTTCAGGAGTTGTTGGAATATCCAACCGCTTCTATCTTCTCCGGTATCCGTATGAAAAGATACGGCTTCAGAACCGTATCCCATAACTTTGGTTTCATCCACGAAAACAGCATCGTTGTCTTCGCAAAGTTTTTTTACGAGATCCGTTTCCGGGGAAACAACATATATTTTATCTATTTTATGGTTTACGCAGTGCCTCACACCCTGAATGCATAACAGAAGAACTTCCGCATCAGGCTGGAGAAACGGAATGACCACATCTATAACGACTTCCTTTGCAGGAATTACATACTTCTTGCTTGTCAGTTTATAAAACTGATAATAAACATTACGCATATAATCCCTGAAAGTCGTCATAATTTTAATCCAGTGAATGAATTACAAGTCCCGAACGCAGTTTAGGTTCGAACCATGTCGTTTTCGGAGGCATTATATTTCCGCTGTCCGCAATGTCGATAAGCTGTTTCATCGACACGGGATACAGAGCGAAGGCAACTTTCATCTCGCCGGAATCGACTCTCTTCTTCAACTCGCCTATACCGCGTATACCACCCACGAAGTCGATGCGTTTATCAGTCCGAAGATCCTTGATTCCAAGAATCTTATCGAGCACCAGGTTGGACAGTATCGTAACATCGAGCACTCCGATAGGATCGTTGTCGTCATAACGTCCTTCCTTGGCGGTGAAACTATACCAGTTGCCGTCGAGGTACATCGAAAAATTGTGCAGTCCTTCGGGTTTATACTCTTCCGCGCCTTTTTTCTCGACTACGAAGTCCTCTTCAAGAGCAGATACAAGCTCTTCTACGGTAAGTCCGTTAAGATTCTTAACCACACGGTTATAATCGATGATTTTCAGTTGATTGTCCGGGAATGCGACAGCAAGGAAGTAGCAGTATTCTTCGTCGCCTTTGTGATTCGGATTATTTTTCATTTTTTCCTGTCCGACGAGTGCGGCAGCAGCAGTCCTGTGGTGTCCGTCTGCGATATACAATGCCGGCATTCCTGAGAATAACTCTGTTATACGGGCTATAATCGAATCGTCGTCTACCAGCCAAAGGTGGTGTCCGAATCCGTCTTCCGCGACATAATCGTATTCCGGTTCTTTATTTTTAACTATTTCTGAAACGATAGTGTCGAGTTCTTCGTTTGAAGGGTAGGAAAAAAATACGGGTTCTACGTTGGCATTCTGAATACGGACGTGAATCATACGATCCTCTTCCTTATCCGGCCTTGTAAGTTCGTGTTTTTTGATACTTCCGTTAAGATAGTCTTCGAAGTGGCACGCGATAGCAAGTCCGTACTGTGTCCGTCCGTCCATTGTTTGAGCGTATATATAATATTTCTCTTTGTCGTCCTTAACGAGCCATCCGTTAGACTGCCATTTTTTGAAATTTTCGACAGCCTTGTCGTAAACTTCCTGCGAATGTTCGTCAATTATCGGATTGAAATCGATCTCAGGCTTGATTATATGAAGCAGCGACTTCTCGCCTGCCTCAGCCTGCGCTTCTTTGGAGTTTAACACGTCATAAGGACGTGAAGCTACCTCGGCAGCTATATTTTTCGGAGGACGTATGCCCTTGAAAGGTTTTACTTTTACCATAACAGTTTGTAGCGTTTACAAAATAAATACGGACTAAATTTACGAAATGTTATTCAATCCGCAAATTCAGTCCGTATAAATATTCTAGTTTTTTATTTGTTTACCTGGAACTTAGTATTTCCATTAACAAGAAAATCCACTATCTGGCGTGCGGCGGCAAGTCCTGCATTTATGTTCGCTTCAGCAGTTTCAGCTCCCATTTTCTTCGGAGTACCGAATACCCTTTTACCGAATTTTTCATTTAATTCAGCCTGATTGTCAGCAGCAATATCGGTGATATATTTAATATCGTCCCTCTCCTCGAGAAGTTTTACAAGTTCTTCTTCATTGATAACTTCTTTTCGCGCAGTGTTAACGATCGTAGCCCCTTTAGGAAGCTGCGAAAGAAGAGAGTAATTAAGTGATTTTTTCGTCTCGGGAGTTGCAGGAATATTTACTGATATGAAGTCGCACGAAGAATACAGAGCCTCAACAGAATCGACAACCGTTACATCGTCTTCTTTGAATATTTCAGGATTAGCGAACGGATCGAACGCATAAACTTCCATTCCGAGAGCCTTCGCATATTTTCCGACGATACGTCCTACGTTGCCGTAAGCATGGATACCGAGCCTTTTACCGCTGATCTCCTTACCGGTACCCGGAGTGAACTGGTTCCTCGACATGAAGATCATCATTCCTATCGCGAGTTCCGCAACAGCATTCGAGTTTTGTCCCGGAGTGTTCATCACGACGATTCCCTTCGCAGAACAAGCCTCGAGGTCCACATTATCGTAACCGGCACCGGCACGTACCACAATTTTAAGGTTATTAGCTGCATCGACAACTTCTTTAGTAACCTTGTCGCTCCTTATTATAAGGGCGTCGACATCCGCAACTGCTTCGAGAAGCTGTGCCTTGTCGGTGTATTTTTCAAGAAGCACCAATTCGAAATCGGCCTTCTCTACTATTTCCGTAATACCGTTAACCGCTGCCTTAGCAAATGGTTTTTCGGTAGCTACCAATACTTTCATTTTAGTTTCGACTAATGAATTAAATAGACCGTCCTCTCTTCCCTGCCTTTGTACAGCCCGGTATAGATGACGGCTGTATTATATTATTTTGCGTGTATTTTTTCGAATTTCTGCATACAGTCCACAAGAGCCTGAACGCCCTCGAGAGGCATAGCGTTGTAGATAGAAGCGCGGAATCCTCCGACAAGACGGTGTCCCTTGATACCTACCATTCCCCTCTCTTTAGAGAAGTTCATGAATTCGTCATAAAGGTTCTCATAGCCATCGTTAGGCACGAAGCATACGTTCATCAATGAACGGTCTTCGACAGCAGCAGTGCCTTTGAATATGCGGTTCCTTTCGATTTCATCGTAAAGGATGCCTGCTTTCTTCTTGTTGATTTCATATATTTTCTCTACTCCACCGAGATTTTTCAGACAGCGGAGTGTTTCCCTCATAACGAAGATAGGGAACACCGGAGGAGTGTTGAACATAGAGTTGTTCGCGATATGAGTTCTGTAATCGATCATAGAAGGAAGCGGACGCGATACTTTGCCGAGTATATCTTCCCTTACGATAACGAACGTCACACCGGCAGGAGCAAGATTCTTCTGTCCTCCACCGTAAACCATACCGTATTTGGTGATATCCATAGGACGGCTGAGAATATCCGAACTCATGTCCGCGATCAAAGGCACGGGAGAGTCGATATCTTTGTGGTATTCAGTCCCGAAGATGGTGTTGTTCGTTGTTATATGTACGTAATCGAGGTCCGAAGGGATTTCGACATTTTTTGGAATATACGAAAAATTCTTATCCTCCGACGATGCAAGACACTCCACTTCTCCGAAAAGTTTGGCTTCTTTCATAGCTTTTTTAGCCCAAACCCCGGTGTTTATATAACCTGCTTTTTTCTCCAGAAGATTGTAAGGAGCCATGTAGAACTGCGTGCTTGCGCCGCCGCCCAATAAAATTACCTTATATTCTTCAGGAAGGTTTAACAATTCTTTGAAAAGAGAAACGGTTTCATCCATAACCGCGTCGAATTCCTTCGAGCGATGCGATACTTCAAGGACGGACAAACCTGTTCCGTCAAAGTCGAGGACCGCTTTGGCACCGTTTTCAATAGATACTTGTGGCAGAATAGCCGGACCAGCACTGAAATTATGCTTTTTCATAAATGTTAATTAATTTTTGTGATTATAAACACAGTGTATCTTGCACCGCAAATGTAATACTTTTTGAAAAAATTTAGAAAATAATAAAAAATTTAATGTAACATTTACTGAACATAATTATGATTTTTTTGAATATTAGTAGTACGTTTGCATGATCCGACGCGAAAATCCATGAAAGACTTCACTCAGGGGCACATAACCAAAAATATCTTTTTCTTCGCCGTTCCGATGATTCTCGGTAATGTTTTTATGCAGCTTTACCAATTCGCGGACACAGTGATCGTCGGAAGGTTCCTCGGCAAAGAGGCTCTTGCTGCAGTCGGAGCATGCACACCGGTGGTTTTTCTCACGGTTGCGCTGGTTGCGGGGATCGGAATAGGCGCATCCATAGTGATCTCTCAATATTTCGGTGCTAAACAATTCGATAAGGTGCGTACAACATGCGACACATTATTTATTTTTTTGATCGTTGCGTCGGTTATAACCACTGCTGTGGGAATTCCTTTAAGCGGATATATACTCAAATGGATCGGTCTTCCGCCTGACGTACTGCCATTCGCAAAATCATATTTACAGATATATTTCTGCGGACTGATACTGCTATTCGGATATAACGCGGTAGCGGCGATCCTCCGGGGCGTCGGCGACTCCAAAACCCCGTTGTATTTCCTTATATTTTCGTCGGTGCTTAATATCGGTCTGGATCTACTATTCATAAAGAGTTTCGGATGGGGTATCGAAGGCGCGGCATGGGCAACGGTGATCGCACAGGGATTTGCATTTATATTATGTGTGATCTACGTGAACCGTACCAATCCGGTAATAAGGGTCAGGCTCCTGCGCCAGCAATTCGATAAAAAAATATTCATGCAGTGCATCAAACTGGGTCTTCCGGCAGGACTCCAGCAGACATTCGTAGCAGTAGGAATGCTGGCCCTGATCGGCATAGTGACCGGGTTCGGTACAGATATAATCGCTGCGTATGTTTCTGTAAACCGCATCGATACGTTCGCATCACTTCCGGTCATGAATTTTGCCGCGGCCCTTACCACTTTCGTCGGTCAAAATATAAGCGTGGGCAATATGGACAGGATAAAACAGGGCCTGCGTTCCACGTTGTTTATGGCTGTGGGGTGCTGCGCTACCATTAACCTCGCCATAATAATCTTCGGCAGGCCTCTTCTATCGCTTTTTTCTACGTATCCGACGGTTATAGAGCCCGGCTACTCTCTTCTTGTCATACTCAATTCGTTATATCCTGTATTTGCTGCGATGTTCGTCATCAACGGACTATTGCGAGGTGCAGGTGCATCTATCGCACCTATGCTTATCACTCTGCTTTCATTATGGCTGGTAAGGCTTCCGGCGGCGATGATATTGTCGCATTTTTTCGGCTACGAAGGGATATGGTGGTCGTATCCTACGGGATGGATCGTCGGCCTGATTTGTGCAGGCACGTATTATTTCAGCGGGAAATGGAAAAACAAAGCTGTTATTAAGTCAAAATAATTAAATTTGTAGCAATTTAATTACCGTTTATGATAAGATCAATGACCGGTTACGGTAAAGCCGAGACCGAAATCACAGATAAAAAAATAATTATTGAAGTAAGATCCCTGAATAGCAAGCAGTTGGATCTGTCCGTAAAAATACCTTCGGTTTACAGGCAGTTCGAACAAGACATAAGACTACTTGCCAATAAAAAAATTATCAGGGGTAAGAGCGATATATTTATTACGATCGAAAAAAACGGCGGATCAGATGCCGTAAAGATCAACAAGGAAGCATTTATCGACTATTTTAATCAGATAAACGAAATATTACCGCACTGTAAAATGGATCCGAACGATTCGTCTGTCAGTGCTTCGGTCATTCCGGTAATTATGAAAATGCCGGAAGTGGTGCAGACTGAACTTAACGACATCAGCAAAGAGGAGTCTGAAGCCTTGTTAAACACAGCTTCCCAAGCTATGGACGCACTTAATTCGTTCCGAATACAGGAGGGGGAGAATCTGATAACGGATATTATTTCACGTATATTGATAATCGAGAATTCCATTCCGGAAGTAGAGAAATACGAAGAAGACAGAGTAACAGCCATTAAAAACAGGATAACCGAGAATTTTACCTACATAGGAATAGACTATGACAAAAACAGGTTCGAACCGGAGCTTATATATTATCTTGAAAAACTGGATGTTACGGAAGAAAAAGTCCGCCTGAAGAACCACTGTGAATATTTCAGGGAAGTATGTACGACAGAAGACGCTCCGGGAAAAAAACTCGGGTTTATTTCACAGGAGATCGGAAGGGAAATAAATACTCTCGGATCTAAAGCGAATGATTCGCGGATCCAGAAGATCGTAGTACAGATGAAAGACGAGTTGGAAAAGATTAAAGAACAACTTCTTAACATTCTATAATCATATATAAATATGGGCAATGGTAAAGTAATAATTTTCTCAGCCCCTTCCGGTTCTGGAAAATCCACTATTATAAACAAGATCCTTGAAAGATTCCCTGATCTCGAATTCTCCATATCCGCCACGTGCCGTGCACCGAGAGGAATCGAGGAACACGGACGGGAATATTATTTTCTGTCACAGGAAGAATTCTCGGCATGCGTAAAAAGAGACGATTTTATCGAGTGGGAAGAAGTTTATGCCGGCACAAGTTACGGAACCCTGAAGTCCGAACTCGACAGAATCTGGAACAAAAACAAAACGATAATATTCGATATAGACGTTAAAGGGGCGCTGAATCTGAAAAAACATTTCGGAAGCAGGGCTCTTTCACTTTTTATCATGCCTCCTTCAGTAGAAGAGCTCGGCAACAGGTTGAGATCGAGAGGAACGGACACCGAAGAAACAATAAACAAACGGCTCTCAAAGGCGGAAGAAGAAATCTCCTTCGCAAGTCAATTCGACAGAATAATCATAAACGACAACCTTAACCAAGCGGTCGATGAAACAGACGGATTTATAAAAGAATTTCTTTCCGATTAAATGAAAAATGTAATACTATTCTTCGGATCGTTCAATCCTATTCACAGAGCCCATTTATCGATAGCGGAATATGTACTCGATAAAGGATTCGGAGATGAGGTGTGGTTTATCGTATCCCCTCAGAATCCGTTTAAACAAATAGAGGATCTTGCTCCGAAGAACGATAGAATGAGAATGGTCGAAATCGCCATTGAAAAAAGTATCTTTCATAATAAAATGAAAGTATCGGATATAGAATTCAATATGCCGAAGCCCTCTTACACAATCGACACATTAAGTAGATTGTGGAGTTTATATCCCGACTGTAAATTCTCGATTCTTATGGGTTCGGACAATCTGCTGAATCTCGGAAAATGGAAGGATTATCAAGATATACTTAAAAATTGCAGAGTTTTTGTATACGAAAGAAAAGGTTACCCTCATAGTGATAAGTTATTGCACCTGGGGGATATTTTCATTATAGATAATCCACCATTGTACGACATAAGTTCTACGGAATTTAGAAATTTATTAAAAAAGGGAGATGACATAAAGGATTTTCTCCCAGAAGGAGTTTACGAATACATTAAACAAAAGAACATCTATGCCACAAGTAACGATGATAGATAATGCAATACAGATATTGTCCGCAGCCATCGATGAATCTCCGAACGACTTCACGTTGTTCATGGAGAGGAGCAAACTGTATCATCAGAAGGGAAATTTCGACAAGGCATTGAACGATTTCATTCATGCATCGGAAATAAATCCGGATAGCCAGGAGGCTGATTCTTACATAGAAATTATCAGCGAAATACTCAATTACAGGTATAAAGACATCTACAATCCATAATAACGATGAAAGACATAAAAGAGATCTTGTTGGGAAGAAGGTCTGTCAGGCGCTACGAAAGACAGCCAATTGAAGAAGAAAAACTTAATTTCATTTACGAAGCCATACGTAATACTCCAACCAGCTATAACGGACAACAATTTTCGGTGGTTGCTGTGACCGATCAGTCTATAAAAGAACAGCTGTACGAAATCATGGGACAGAAGCAGGTTAAGACTTCAGCGGTATTTCTCGTATTCTGCCTCGACTTCCATCAACTCGACATCGCAGCACAATCGAAAGGAATCGACTTCCCTGACTTTCAAAATTCACTGAACGGATATACCGTAGGTGTGGTGGATGCTGCACTTGCGATGCACAGCGCGGAAGTGGCAGCGGAATCACTCGGACTCGGATGCTGTTCGATTGGTTACGCGAGAACGGCAGATCCTCAGAAAACATCCGACATACTCGGTCTGCCGGAAAAAGTAGGGATCGTATGCGGGCTTGCAATCGGATATCCGAGGGAGACTCCGGATCTCAAGCCCAAGAGACCCGTAAATATCGTAGTTCACAAGGAAAAATATTCGGACGACAAAACTATCGTGGATGAATTGAACGAATACGACGAACTCGTGAAAAAATACAATCAGGAAAGATGCGGGGATAAAACCTGCAATGACTGGGTAGGACATATACTCGATTACCACAGGCACGAAAAGGAAAAACATATCGAAGATTATCTTAAAAAGAGATCGGTAGATATAAAATTATAATAAAAAAGTACGGCGATGCCGTACTTTTTTATTCACTATCCACAGAACATTACAGCCCGAGTATATTTTTAACCATATCCGGAGACATAAACACACGCTTAGCCGCAGCCTCCACATCATTTTCTTCCTCATAAATACGCCTTACGAATACCTCCAGTTCTTCTCCGACCTCGATCAAATGGCCTTCGGGATCATAAAAACGCAGTGTACGCTGCCCCCATAATTCCACGTTCATCTCATGAAGGAATTTTACATCAGAACCCTTCAGTTTTTTATAAACCGATTCTATATCGTCTGTCTCGAAACAAATTTCAACCCGGCTTACCGCATTCGCGTCAAATATGGACTGCCCAAGTTTTTCAGGAATTATATTTTCTTCCATAGGCTGCCACACGGCAAAACCTTCCTCGAATACATAATTAAGTCCTCCGAAGTCTGCTTTAACAGTCAGTCCCAGTACATCAACATAAAAATCCTTAGCCTTGCCTGCATTTTTCACGAAGAGTACAGGCACCATATTTTTCACTTTTTTCATTCATCTATAAATTAAATAAATAATTTTCGATTTCGAATTTCAATCCTTCCGGTTTAGTTTCAAATAAACCGTAAATAGCAGAACCGGATCCCGACATCGAAGCATATACAGCACCTGCGTCATAAAGTTGCGACTTTATATCCTCCAGTTCAGGATATTTACTGAAAACATAATCCTCGAAATCATTGACCAGATTATATTCCCATGTATCGATTCCATTCCTCAGGATTTCAGCGACAGGTTTGTTCGTCTTCTTAAGATCGATACTGCCATACGCTTCTGCTGTACTGACAGAAACATCCGGTTTTACCAGTACAAGAAAATAACCGGTAAGATCCAGACTTATTTTCTCCGTAATATCTCCTCTGCCGTAACATACCGCAGGCACGTTTTCAACAAAAAATGCCGTGTCGCTGCCAAGCATCAACGATAATTTACGGGTCATGCCCGTATCCATGCCTAAACCGTAAATCTCGTTCAAAAGTTTAATAACAGCCACGGCATCGGCAGAACCTCCACCCAATCCTGCCCCGAACGGAATGTTTTTATGCAGATGCATCTTAACACCACCTATACCGAATTTCTCCTGTATCAGCCGGTAGGCTTTAACACAGATATTCTTTTCCGAAGGGCAGTCGATAGTCTTACCGGAAGTCGTGAAATCCACTCCGTCATTTTTTGACCTGATAATCTCTACGACATCCTTAAGCCCATAGACAGGAACCATACATGTTTCAATGTTGTGGTAACCGTCTTTTCTCTTGGAAATAACATTAAGTCCAAGATTAATTTTACAATTAGGGAACGATATCATAAAACTTTCAATTAATTTATATTCACTACCCTTATATAAATGTATTAAAAATTTCTAAATTCGTATAATTAACATTTTATTTAAATACGATACCCATGACAATATTCTCGAAGATCATAAATGGCGATATTCCTTCTTACAAAGTAGCGGAAGATGAAAATTATTATGCGTTTCTGGATATAAATCCACTCTCAAAGGGACATACTTTAGTGGTTCCGAAAAAAGAAATCGATTATCTATTCGACCTTGACAACGACACCTTGAGCGGAATGATAATATTTGCAAAAAAGATAGCAAAAAAAATGGATTCGGTTCTGGAGTGTAAACGCGTGGCTGTAGTAGTTCTGGGACTTGAAGTCCCGCATGCCCATATACACCTTATCCCATTAAACAACGAATCCGATGTGGATTTTAAAAAACCGAAATTAAAACTTACATCGGAAGAATTCCTCGAAATAGCTGAAAAAATTTCATTGTAATTTACAACAGCGGACTGAGTAGGCTTGCGAACGATTCTCCTATGGAATAGATCACAGGCCTTTTCTCCCATTCTTCTTTTTTAACCAGAACACTGTCATTCAGATCCGACCGGAATTGTCGTTCGAGTTCGTGCGTCAGTTCCGAATCGTAAAGAATCGCCGTTATTTCAAAATTATCCTCGAAGCTGCGGATATCCATATTCGCCGTACCTACCGAACTGAACATTCCGTCGATCATAATTATCTTCGAATGATTGAAACCTTTTCGATAAAGATAAACTTTCACCTTTGCTTCCAGCAGTTCCAATATATAAGAACGTGTGGCCCAGTGGACTATTTTAGAATCCGATTTTTCGGGAATAAGTATACGAACATCGACTCCGCTCAACGAAGCGACTTTTATTGCTGTTAGGATAGCTTCATTAGGAAGAAAATACGGAGTAGAAATATAAATATGTTTCTTGGCTTTAGTAATCGCAGCGAAAAATGCCTGCATTATACATGCCCAATCCGAGTCCGGCCCTGAGGAAGCGATCTGTACAGGCGTCTCTACATCGACGTAAGTTTGAGGGAAATAACGCTCGGAGTCCCGGAGTTTTTCTCCGCTCACAAAATGCCAGTCCGTAATAAAAATCACCTGTAGGGACTCTATAGCTTCTCCCTCTATTCTTAAATGGGTATCCCTCCATATTCCCATTTTAGTTCCGTCGATATAACGCTGGGCGATATTTATCCCTCCGGTATAACCGACCTTGCCGTCTATCACGATTATCTTACGGTGGTTCCTGTAATTGATCTTACTGGTCAGCCATGGAAAAACCACGGGCATAAAACATTTCACCTTCACTCCCGCATCCCTCATTTTTCTCAAAAAGCGTGTGTTGAGCCCCCAGCTTCCCACATCGTCATATATCAATCTGACTTCAACCCCGGCACGTGCCTTATCGATCAGTATCTCTGCTATTCCTTTTCCTATTTTATCTTTCTCGAAAATATAATATTCAAGGTGAATAAAGGACCTAGCTTTTTTAAGATCCGCGATAATATCCTCGAATGTTTCTTTACCATTGTTAAAAATCTTTACATGGTTGCGCACAGACAGCAGCGATTTATTACTGTTTAGCAGAAGAGTGATAATATCGCGGTTTTCTGAAATTTCCTTAATATTGAACGTTTTATTTTGAATATCATAAATCTGCTTGGCGCTTAAGGTCTCGAGAAGTATTTCGATATCCGCACTCTCTTTAATATTGAATATCTTTTCTTTGCGGTGGTTCCTTCCAAACAATATATATAGTATAAATCCTATTACGGGTATAAGTGCTATAACCGTTATCCACGCAAGCGCCTTAACCGAATCTCTTTTATCACGGATGATAATAAGAATATTCAGTATTACGAATATCAGATATAGAATTATGAGAATTACTTTTATGTCGGTTATATCCATTTTTGTATAATTTCCCTCAGACAAATTTAACAATTATTGGTCACGGTCGTCAATAAGGAAGAGGATATATCTTTTCATTTCTTATGCCATTATCTCACGGCAAAAAAAAGACGTATTGGAACGTCTTTTAGAAATAATTATATGGAAATATCGATAATTTCCAATTTAAGTGTACCAGACGGTACAGTTACTTCAACCACATCGCCTTTGGTCTTCCCTAAAAGAGCCTTGGCAATAGGGGTACTGATGGATAGCTTTCCTTCCTTCAAATTTGCTTCATTTTCAGAAACAAGGGTATATTCCATCTCTTTTTTTACATTGTGGTTCAGTATTCTTACTTTATTAAGAATCTGTACTGAATCCGTATTAATACGGGATTCATCAATGATTCTTGCTTTGGCGATCGCATCTTCCAATTTGGCTATGCGCATCTCCAAAAGCCCCTGAGCCTCTTTAGCTGCATCGTATTCGGCATTTTCCGATAAATCTCCTTTATCCCTCGCCTCAGCTATCTGTGCTGATATGGCAGGGCGCTCGACACCACGTAAATGTTCGAGTTCTGCCTTAAGTTTTTGCAGACCAACTTCTGTTAAATAAACTACGTTTGACATAACCTTTGTTATTTTTTATAAATAATAAAAAAATAATAAAGAATTCTGACTCGTGACCGAGTCAGAACCCTCTACATTTTATACAAATATACTTTAAATTTTCAAAACAAAAAATTAAAACATCTAAAATTTTAATTTCATCTCAACGTCCCGAAATATCTGTGGTCCGGCCTCCAGATCATCTTCGGATTCGGAATAAGTTATTCTCCCTGGTTTCACATCCACCGTTTGTTTGTCGACGACAACTACCCCTCTGTAAAACATTTTTTTCTCGTTCTTAATATTTGCTTCAATGCATATGATATACCGTCCGGATTTGATCCACTCTCCACTCTTATCTTTAAAATCCCAAACAAGTGTAGCCAAACCTTCCGTTTGGGTGCTTCCGCTTACGGCATCTATTTCCTCTTTCGAAGCGTTAGCCCAATCGGATTTTTCGATCCACTCGCTCAATGAAACTTCCCTGCGAACATAGCCTCCGTCAGCGGTAAATCTGGAGGCATACAAACTGCGTACGTAATTTTCCTGAGCGTCTTCTATCCAAACTGCAATCTGATTACTTCCCGGCCCCGGAATACGATTTACATTATAAGTAATTTCAAGTTCCTTACCGTCGAGTATACTATTACTTCCGTAAACAAATGGCACGCCACAATAAATCAAGGTGAACAAAGCAATAAAGAAATGTTTTTTCATGGGTTATTTTATTTAAGTTTATACAAAAATAAGATTTAAAAATTTATTTCCAATTACATTTTAACTCCCAATAAATAACACCAAAACTTTATATAGCCACTACAATATTCTATAAATCAATACATTAACCACCAATAAAAATAACCAGGCTATTAAAAAAAATAATTATAAAATCCTAATTTACAGACATTTACATTTCACAAAAAGAATGCTAAAGAAATTTACATCAACAAAAACATTAATTGATTAAATATAAATACCTGGATATCAAGAAATAAAAAACATAAATAATTATATCCAATATTATATTTACATAAAATAAAATTTAAAATAGCAAAATACCGACCATACGACCATTATATCAGGAATATTTATACAATACATAATTAGTATCGACTAAAAATTATAAAGAGTCTTATTTTCACAAAACTTAAACCGTCTGACATTTATGTAATAAAAAAGGTGTCATTTCTGACACCTTTCATTATTCAAACTCTATCATTAATTTCCCTTTTGGGACCGATTCGTCTTTCGCGACCAGAATGGATTTTATCTTTCCATCCATAGGAGATTTTATCCTGTTATCCATTTTTATTGCTTTGAAAATCATCAACTCCTCCCCTATCTCGACCTTCTGTCCTACCTTTACATTTATCGAAACTACCGTTCCCGGTATATATGATAATAAATGTTTCGGATTTGCAGGGGTCCATGGCTTTCGTCTCCGGCACATCTCGTTTAATGTAGTACGGTAAGTACCGTGTATCGTAGGAAGTTCTTCGTACTGAATCTTTTTATCACTCATAACAAAAGAATTTAGTTTTTAGAACGGAGGAATTCCGTGTTTCTTTTGAGGACGGTCCACACTCTTGTTTTTAGATACCGCCAACGCATGTATGATATGTTTTAAAGTATCTTCCGGTGCAATAACCGCGTCAATATAACCTTTCGCAGCTGCTACATACGGATTAGCGAACTTATCTTTATACTCCTGTATCTTTTGTTTACGCATTTCAGCCGGATCGGCAGCTTCCATTATATCCTTGCGGAAGATAATATTTGCAGCGTCTTCCGGTCCCATTACCGCAATTTCAGCGTTGGGCCATGCGAATACGAAATCAGCCCTTAAATGGCGTGAATTCATAGCAATATAACCGCCTCCGTATGCCTTGCGTAAAATAACTGTAATTTTAGGAACGGTGGCTTCACTGTAAGCATAAAGCATTTTAGCGCCGTGACGAATTACGCCTGCGCGTTCCTGGTCAACGCCCGGGAGATATCCGGGAAGATCCTCCAGAGTAACGATAGGTACATTGAAGGAATCGCAGTAACGTATGAATCTTGCTGCTTTATCAGAAGAATCGCAGTCGAGTACACCGGCAAGAACGAGGGGCTGGTTTGCTACAAACCCTACTGTTTCACCGTTAATGCGTCCGAATCAGACAACTATGTTTCCTGCGAATTTCTCCATCACTTCGATAAACTCGCCTTTGTCCACCAACGTATGTATTACATTGCGTACATCATAAGGAACCGTAGGGTCGACAGGAACGATATCAGATATTTTATGTTTTTTTACCCGGTTTAGCAGGTGCGGCTGGCTCCGCTTTTTCCATATTATTCTGAGGAATCATGGCAAGAAGCGCCCTGATCTGTTCAAAGCATTCTTTTTCGCTCTCTGCAAAGAAATGAGCGTTACCTGTAAGTTCGCTGTGAACCTTAGCTCCTCCCAGTTCCTCCATCGAAATCTCTTCTCCGAGTACGGTTTTAATAACTTCCGGACCTGTAATGAACATTTTCGATATATTATCCACTACAAAAACAAAATCCGTCAACGCCGGAGAATAAACCGCCCCTCACGCACATGGGACCAGAATTACCGAGATCTGTGGAATAACACCGCTTGCAAGCGTATTGCGATAAAATATTTCGCCATA
This sequence comes from Rikenellaceae bacterium, assembly GCA_021201795.1. Classification (GTDB taxonomy): domain Bacteria; phylum Bacteroidota; class Bacteroidia; order Bacteroidales; family Rikenellaceae; genus JAJBUQ01. The sequence continues at coordinate 74,940 of JAJQEF010000016.1, read as the reverse complement.
TCCTGCCAAGGCGTTAACACCTTCCTGAATACGTGCTCCTCCTGAATTGTTGATTCCGATCAAAGGAATTTTCATATTCAGGGCATAATCCATTATTTTGGTGATCTTGCTCGCGTGCATAAATCCCAAAGATCCGCCTGCGACAGTAAAATCCTGTGCAAAAATAGCGATAGGTTTACCATGAACGGTACCTGTACCAATGATTACACCGTCTCCGGCAAATTCTTTTCCCTGCATCCCGAAGTCGTTGCAGGAATGTTCGACAAAAATATCATATTCGTGGAACGAGCCTTCGTCGAGGATCGCCACAATCCTTTCCCGAGCCGTAAGCTTCCCCGAAGATTTCTGCTTGGCGATAGCTTTTTCTCCTCCGCCAAGGAATAGTTTCTTCATTCTTTCCTCGAGATCGAGGATCTTATCATCTAATGGCATAGAATAAGTTTTAGTTAGTATTATTTAGAAAATCGTATCAGTAGTCATAACGATAAACTTGGCAAGTTTAACGCTTTTTTATTAATTTATGAAATAATTTAAATTCTAAGAACGTCAATTCCGGAAGTCTATAATTTCGATTCCCGGAAATTTCTTCGGATCGAAAGAGAAGATCTCCGACGATGTCCTGATATTAGGTTCCACCCTCGTAACCCTGAAAGAAATATCATTATCCATTCCCGGTAAGGTAAGACTTATGGACAAAGGCATTGAAGTATTCGAGTCCACTATGACTTCCGCTTCTGTAAAAAATCCGTCATCATTCTTCGGGGTCAGTGCTATTTTGTGTCCGTTTTTACCGGAAACTTTTACACCTTCGATATATTTCGAATCGTAATCTGTAAAAAAAGATGAAAGAATATATGCCGGATTCGACGATAATGCCGCGTCCACTTCAGATATATTCTCGATAATAACTTCTTCGTAATCCTTATAATGGGTGTACCTTATTTTCCCATCATAAATTATTTCCATGTTGCGGATATCCATATGGAATTTGTTGCCCTGCACAATTACATATCCCTCCAGTCCCATTGCATCTTCTTCTATATCAGCAAGGAAATTAAGCCTGTATGAAGCATATGAATCGAATTTCTTTTTCATTGCAGACAAGATCGCATCCGATTTCTGATCTGCCGAAGCTGCAAAACCCGTAAATAATAATACTATAAATAATAGGTATTTTTTCATTCTGTTTTTTTTAATGGAACGAGTCGATGTTATTCAATAATAATTCCAGAGAACTCATATCCGAAATTTTAACCTCGCGCGGTTTACTACCTTCGCTTTTACCCACTATCCCAGCTACCTCCAGCTGATCCATTATCCTTCCCGCACGGTTGTACCCTATCGAGAATTTTCTCTGGATAAGCGAAGTCGATCCGGATTGATGGGCCACAACGAGCCTTGCCGCCTCATCGAACATAGCGTCACGCCTCGTAAGGTCCGCATCCGGTATACCGGATTCACCCTCGGGAACATATTCCGGCAGTTCATAAGCGCATGGATATCCCTGCTGGTTGCTGACAAACTCTGTGATCCGCTCTACTTCCGGAGTATCGATGAACGCACACTGCACCCTTGTCAGATCGCTGCCATTGGATATAAGCATGTCACCTCTACCGATAAGCTGATTCGCTCCCGGCTGATCTATAATCGTGCGTGAATCTATCATCGATGTAACACGGAAGGCTATCCTTGCAGGGAAGTTAGCTTTGATAAGTCCCGTAATAATATTAGTGGTCGGTCTCTGTGTAGCTATAACCAAATGGATTCCCACGGCACGGGCGAGCTGTGCTATCCGGGCAATCGGAGATTCAACCTCGCGTCCGGCAGTCATGATCATATCCGCAAACTCATCGATAATCACCACTATGTAAGGCAAATACCTGTGTCCTTTCTCAGGATTCAGTCTGCGTTTGGTAAATTTATCGTTATATTCCTTTATATTTCTTACTTCCGCTTTTCTAAGAAGGTTATAACGTGAACCCATCTCGATACAAAGCGAGTTAAGAGTATACACAACCTTTTGTGTATCGGTAATTATGGCCTCGTCTTCTCCTGGAAGTTTCGCAAGAAAATGTTTTTCAAGTTTGGAATAGAGTGTAAGCTCTACTTTCTTAGGGTCGACCAGAACGAATTTAAGTTCCGAAGGATGTTTTTTATAGAGCAAAGAAGCTATAATAGCATTCAATCCTACGGACTTTCCTTGACCAGTGGCACCTGCGACAAGAAGATGAGGCATCTTCGCAAGGTCTATTACGAACGTTTCATTCTGTATGGTTTTACCAAGAACTATAGGCAATTCAAAATTAGTCTCCTGAAATTTGACTGATTTGATAACGGAATACATCGAAACGATTTCCTTGTCTTTATTAGGTACTTCTATACCGATGGTTCCTTTCCCCGGCATCGGAGCGATAATACGTATTCCCAAAGCGGACAAACTAAGAGCTATATCATCCTCAAGATTTTTAATCTTCGATATGCGCACTCCGGGAGCGGGAACAATCTCGTACAGGGTAACCGTAGGGCCTATGGTGGCCTTTATTTTATCTATCTTGATCCCGAAATTTTCCAGGGTCTCGAGGATTTTATTTTTATTTCCTACCAGTTCGTTTTCAGTCACATTAACTTCGACTTTATGATCCTCGAGAAGTTCTACCGGTGGTTTCTGATAATATGACAAATCGAGGGTGTGATCGTAATTGGTATCGATCAATTCATCCGGAACCATCTCCTCGACATGTTTATCTACAGTAAACATATCGTCGACAACGATAGTCGACGACTCTTCTCCGGTCAAAGATACAGCCTGCGTCTCTTCATCTACCTCCGGAAGGGCGAAAGGATCGACTGTATCGGTAACATTACCATATTCGTCCCGTATAAGAAAATCCGCTCCCAAACCGGAATATTCGGATATATCCTTAGCCGGGGCTGGAATATCTTCCACTGCTAAAACCTCTCCATCGTCCGATGTAACGGTAAATTCGAATTCCGTGGTGTCTTCGTCATCTTCCACGATTCGTGAAGGAGCAATAGGCTGAATAGGTTCCACAGCATCGTCTTCGAACCGGTAATCGAGATTTTCATTTTCTGTAAACGGTTCAGGTTTTTCCTCATCTTCTTCATCTTTCTGATCCGGAATCGGAACATTATTCTGTTTTTCAGTAGCTTTTTGTTCCCTTGCCTGCATCATGACAGAAGCTTTGGATGCCACTGAAGTAGTGATATCTTTGGATTTTTCAGCAATACCTTTACCGAAACGGTTTATCAATGAGATGGTGTTACGGTTTATATAGATAGCATAAAATGCAATAAGTAATAATAACAACAATCCCGTACCGTAAGAGAGATAAGATTCGATCAATTGCGCGATATAGATTCCATGCGCACCACCGAGACCTGTGCCGAATGCTCCTTCACCGGAGAAAAAACTACCGATGTAACCAAGCGTTACCGATCCAAGTATCATACCTATAAGACAGATCCTAACGGATTTACTCAGGAACATCGGCCTGTATCTCAATATGCGCAGAGCAAGGATAATCAGCGTTACGGGTATAAGAAAACCGAAAAGTCCAAATGAATCCGTTACCAGAAGCTCTCCTATTTTAGCACCGAGTCGTCCGCCCCAATTATAAATTTTTTCATTTTCGGTCTCCGATAAAGGAAGCCTTGCAACCATCTGATCGTTTTTCCAGTAGAGCATATATGAAAAAACGGATATGGCTATATATAATGCAAAGAATAAAAAAGCAAACCCCAAGAGCCATTGCCTGGATTTATTTTTTTCCCCTGTTTTTTTCTTTTCGCTGGCCGAAGTTGTTTTCGATGTATTTTTTTTCGTTCTGACTGCCATAATTTATTTTTTCAGACCTTTTAAAAGTTTGTCCGCGGTGGTTTTTATTTTATTTAAATACTGTTTCCCCGATGAACTATAAAATTCATAATAAGGTAAATTACCGGACGGAGCACTGATTCTTTTTTCAACGAGCAGATTTTCGATTCTTCTTACCACAGCTGGTGCCGGGTTTATTATCTCGATCTCCCTTTCACCGATTATTTTATTAATCACATCCTTTAAGAAGGGGTAATGTGTACAACCCAATACTATCCTGTCAACATTTTTTTCTATTAACGGATCGATTATTTTCCTCACTGCGGATTCCGCTTCATGACTTTCTATTTCCCCGTTTTCTACTATGTTTACAAATCCCTCACCTACCGCCGGTATGATCGCAGCTTCACCGGCGTATTTTAAATAATTATCTTTAAAATGCCTCCCTTCGAGAGTCGGAGCGGTTGCCAATATGCCCACCACTCCTGTCCTTGTAGACATAACGGCAGGTTTTACAGCAGGCTCCATCCCCACAAACGGCGTATCCGGATATTTTTCACGCAGATAATCGATAGCATCGGCAGTAGCAGTATTGCATGCAAGAACTATTAATTTGCATCCATGACCTATAAGGAAGCATACTATTTCGTCCGATATTTTTATTATCTCTTCTTTCGGTTTCTCACCGTAAGGGCAGTTTTTTCCATCCCCGTAATATATTACCGATTCCTCCGGTAATAAACGGACAATCTCGGAGAATACTGATAATCCTCCGAGACCTGAATCCAAAACCCCTATAGGAGATGCACAAGACATTATTTTTCAGCGTTTGCTTTTATCCATTCCCGTGCATTCACAAATATTTCTATCCATGGCGATACTTCGTCGTTTCTTCTGTCCTCCGGATAATATGCCCAGTTCCAGGGACGCAGCGCACGTTCCGGATGAGGCATCATCGCAAGGTGGCGTCCATCTGCCGAACATATCGCTGCGGCATTGAAGTCGCTGCCATTCGGATTTGCAGGATAAGCATCGTATAAATACTCGGCAGGAATGTTATAATTGTCCTTACCCATCGGCAGGCTGAACTTACCTTCTCCGTGTGAAACCCAGATTCCTATCGTGGAATTCTGAAGCGAAGACAACATCACAGAATTACTTTCTTTTATCTTCAAACCGATAAAATTCGATTCGTACTTGTGGCTGTCGTTGTGAAGCATCTTCGGCATCTGTGAATCTCCTTTATTTATAATACCGTATTCCACCATCAACTGGCATCCGTTACAGATTCCCAGAGATAAAGTATCTTTACGTGCGAAGAAATTATCGAGTGCAGCCTTAGCTTTAGGGTTATATAATAACGCACCGGCCCATCCTTTAGCTGAACCCAGAACGTCCGAGTTTGCGAATCCGCCAACGAATACGATAAGATTGACATCTTCTAAAGTCTCGCGTCCGGTCGTCAAATCGGTTGTGTGAACATCCTTAACATCCATTCCGGCAAGGTGCATACACCACGCCATCTCGCGTTCGCTGTTGTTGCCCTGTTCACGAATAATAGCAGCTTTGATACCGGATTTTTCCTTACGTTTAGGATCTATTCCGTACTGCGATAGTTTGCCTGTAAAATTTTTCGGGAAGTCAAATACGAGTTCTTGGTTTTTATAATTCGTGTATCTTTCGAGAGCCTTCTGCTCTCCGCTCTGGCGTCTGTCTAGAAGGTATGAAGTTTTATACCATTTGTCCCTCAACGAATCGCTGTCGAGCGACAAAGTTTTTCCACCGAACAACACTTCGAATTTTCTATCGTGGTTAACATTTCCGATTACGCATGCTTCCACGCCGGCGTTTTTCAGCTCGTTAACTACAATACTGCCGTCTTCAACCTGAAGTACAAGCGCGGGTTTTTCACTGAACAAGACCTTTACTGCGTCTTTTTCCTCGAGGCAGTCGATATTTACAGAGATCCCTGAACGGTTGTCCGCGAACGTCATTTCTAAGAGTGCAGTCAATAATCCTCCTCCGGATATATCATGGCCTGCGAGAACTTTATCTTCATTTATAAGGTTCTGTACGGCACTGAACGCTTTTTTGAAATATTCGCTGTCGGTAACAGTAGGCACTTCTCCTCCTACAGTATTCAATATCTGTCCGAAACTGCTTCCACCGAGTTTGAATCCATCCTTAGCCATATCCACGTAAACAATCTGGCTCTTTTTATTTTTAAGCGCAGGAGATACTGCTTTTTTGATGTCGGATACTTCGCCGGCAGAGGTGATGATGACCGTTCCCGGAGCATAAACGAGATCCCCGTTCTTATATTTCTGGGTCATCGAAAGCGAGTCCTTACCGGTAGAAATATTGATTCCCAAAGATATTGCGAAGTCGCTGGCAGCCTCCACGGCTTTATACAGACGGGCATCCTCTCCTTCGTTCCTGCACGGCCACATCCAGTTGGCACTGAGCGATATGCTCGGAAGACCGCCTGCTATCGGAGCGAATACGATATTCGTAAGCGACTCGGCAATAGCGAGTACAGATCCCTTTTCAGAATCCACCATAGCTGCTGCCGGAGCATGTCCGAGAGCGGTAGCGATACCTGATTTACCCTGATAATCGAGCGCAACTATACCGCAGTTGTTAAGGGGAACCTGTATGCTTCCTGCGCATTGCTGCATCGCGATACGTCCGGTTACGGAACGGTCGACTTTGTTAGTCAGCCAGTCCTTGCAAGCCACCCCTTCGAGCTGAAGAAGATCCTCTATATAATCTTTGATTTTTTCTTCTGAATATTTCGGAGCAGAATATGTTTCATCGAGCGTTTTATCTTCCAGAACAGTGCGCGGAGCTTTGCCGAACATATATTCGAGCTTCCAATCGATAGGCTTCTCTCCGTTCTTATTATTTACGAACGTAAACTGCATATCGCCTGTAGCTTCCCCTATGACATACATAGGTGCACGTTCCCGTTCCGCGATCTTTCTCAGATGTTCGATATCTTCCTCCTTCATCACAAGACCCATGCGTTCCTGAGATTCGTTGCCCACGATCTCTTTTGCTGACAAGGTCGGATCCCCGATAGGAAGTTTATCTATGTCTATACGCCCGCCTGTGGTCTCGACAAGCTCTGACAGACAGTTCAAATGTCCTCCTGCACCGTGGTCATGGATAGATATAACCGGATTACGATCCTCTTCCGACAATGCACGGATAGCGTTATACGCACGCTTCTGCATCTCAGGATTCGAACGCTGCACGGCATTAAGCTCGATAGCATTATCGTACTCTCCTGTCGCAACGGAAGATACGGCGCCACCGCCCATACCGATGCGGTAGTTGTCTCCACCGAGAAGAACGACTTTATCTCCTTTTTCAGGATCGTCCTTAAGGCTGTCCTGTTTTTTACCGTAACCGATACCTCCGGCTAGCATTATAACTTTGTCGAATCCGAATTTTTTACCGTTCTCGAAGTGTTCGAACGTCTGCAAACTTCCGCAGATCAACGGTTGACCGAATTTGTTGCCGAAGTCTGAAGCTCCGTTAGATGCTTTAATAAGAATATCTTCAGGCGTCTGGTACAGCCAAGGTCTTTCTTCAGTTGCTTTTTCCCATGAACGGCCGCCTTCAAGTCTCGGATAAGCGGTCATATAAATTGCTGTTCCTGCAACAGGGAACGCTCCTTTTCCTCCTGCAATACGGTCGCGTATCTCACCTCCGGTACCTGTGGCAGCACCATTGAACGGCTCCACTGTGGTAGGGAAGTTATGTGTTTCAGCTTTTATAGATATTACCGATTCGAAATCTTTAGTTTCATAGAAATCAGGTTTATCATGCGACGCAGGCGCGAACTGCTCGACAACCGGCCCCTGAAGGAACGCGCAGTTATCTTTGTACGCAGATACCACCTGATTCGGGTTCTCCTTCGTAGTCTTTTTAATAAGTTCAAAGAGGGAACTTTCTTTTTCGTCGCCGTCGACGACAAATTTACCACCGAAGATTTTGTGGCGGCAGTGTTCCGAATTCACCTGAGAAAATCCGAAAACTTCCGAATCGGTAAGTTTCCGACCCATTTTTTCGCTCACTTCCTCAAGATATTCGACTTCTTCTTCGCTTAAGGCGAGACCCTCCTGTTTATTATAAGAACGGATGTCATCTATATATATAATAGTATCCGGTTTTTTATCTATGGTAAATATATTCTGGTCGAGAACCTCGTATTTACGCTGGAGCATCTTATCGTAAGAAGCATTGCGGTCGGCATACGCCTTGAATTCCTCGATACGTTTGATGCCTTCTATACCCATATTCTGGGTGATCTCCACCGCATTGGTGCTCCACGGGGTTATCATTTCACGCCTCGGGCCTATGAAAAACCCTTCGAGTTTTTCGTCTTCGAGCGGTTTCGCTCCGCTGAATAGCCATTCGAGCTTGTTAATATCTTCCGAATTCGGGCGCGAGGATGATTCCACCGCATAAATAGTTTCATTGTCTCTGAAAAAAAGTATCATCGGCTGTCAATGTGTATTTAAGTCGCAAAGTTAATCTAAAGAAAAGAGCTTTAAAAACTTTTTACTATGATTTTTTTGCTACATTCGCATTTCATATTTTAACCAATATGTATAACGTATCAGACATCGAAAAATATATATCGGAACATACATCTGCCGAAGATTCTTTGCTTTGCGAACTCGACAGAGCCACAAACCTGCGCGTAGTCCAGGCACGTATGATCTCAGGGCTTGTACAGGGTAAATTTCTCGAACTGATCTCGAAAATGACCGCACCTGTACGGATTCTCGAGATAGGAACATTTACAGGGTATTCCGCAATATGTCTTGCCAAGGGGCTCCGCGACGGAGGACAGCTCCATACCATAGAGATAAACGATGAACTGGAAGATATATCGTCTGAATTTTTCGCAAAGAGCGGAATGTCTGATCGCATAATCCAGCACATAGGCCCTGCGCTCGAAGTGATGCCAACCCTCGGTATAGTGTTCGACCTCGTATTTATAGACGGCAACAAGCGGGAATATGTCGAATATTACGACATGCTTATGGATAATAACATGGTAAGAAGCGGTTCGGTAATAATCGCAGATAACGTAATATGGTATGAAAAAGTAATTCAGGACGTCGCGAAGAACGACACGCAGACACAAAAGATAATCGAATTCAACGACAAGATTCAACAGGACGTCCGCGTTGAGAACGTAATGCTCGACATCCGCGACGGCATGAGTGTGATAAGGGTGAAATAATGTTACATTATGCAGGGTATTTTTATATTTACAGATAAATAATATATAATGAAAAACTTCTTAACCCTATCTGTTCTGTCATTCCTTATATCTTTCTCGTATGCACTGACTCCTGAAGATATTTTACAAAAATACCGAAATTACGAGGGTGCACGGATAGATACTATTAATCAAAAATTCTGGCAGAATAGCGGGCTTACTCAGCCTCGAGATTTAACAGTCGATTATAATCATTTAAATATTCTTACATTAATCAGCCTGACAGGATGCACTGAAGAAGTAAAAACAAAATTCTACAACGATATTAAAAACCTTGAACAGGATGAAAAATACCGGATTCTGGAGATCGATAGAAAAGAAGACAATATCGACATAACCGTCCTATGGCTTACTTCCGGCAAACCTGTGAAATACTATTCGTTTTTTACATACGAAGATATCGCTGGAATGGCTATATACAGCGAACACATATGGCCTCCGCTCTATTTCACAAAAGATCAGTTATGTGAAGATGCCGATTCATTGGTTTCCATCATTTATGACGTACATCCGGATATGTTCGCCGTTTATCCCGAAAAAGATTTTATGGAAGAATTCTATTTGTTGAAGAATTCTTTCACAGATTCGATGAGCAGGATAGATTTCTATCGAATTATGACACCATTGATCGCAAAATTAGGCGACGGACATACCGGCATTATGGCAAATAATATTTTTACGACCGAAAGTCTTTATGCCACAGTCCTTCCTTTCGATATATTTTTCCGAAAAGACGGTAGTCTTACCATATCCAAAGATCTCACGGAAGAATATTCTTTTCTCGAATCGTCGGAATTACTTTCCTTAAACGGACACACTGCCCCGGAATTAAGGAAAGAGTTAATCGGTTATAAAAGCGGTGAACTGGAATCTTTCCGAATATCCCAATTAAACAGGGAGTCTTCCGGCACTCCACTCTTTGGAACCAATTATTATATAATCTACGGGAATAGCCCAGATTACGATATTGTGGTACGTCACGACGGAAAAATAGAAACGTACAACATAAAAGGTAGAAGTTTTACTGAATTGAGCGAAGCAAGAAAGAAAATAAAAACTGTATCACGTAAAAATTTCAATCTTATTATCGACTCCGTATACAATACCGGAATAATGACTATAAATACTTTCAACGGTGGTGAGAAAAATAATTTTGATAAATTTCTTCATGAGAGCTTCGGTAGTCTGAAAAAGAACGATATCGAAAATCTGATAATAGATATAAGATATAACGGAGGAGGAAGCGACGACCTTGTTGAGGAGTTAATAGGATACATATCTCCTGTCCCATATAAAATACTGGAAAAATCGACAGTAAAATACAGTCGTAATATGAAAGAATTCCTAAAAAAGAATAATCCGGATTGGTATATGGAAAGTTTTTTCTATAGTGACGGATTACATACTTTCAATTTCGAAGAAACAGCTCCGAGAGAAGAATCTTTCAGATACAACGGAAATATATACATGCTGATAAGTAATTATACTTTTTCTTCCGCAGCAACATGTGCATGGATATTCAGACAGGCAGAAATCGGTACTATCGTAGGAGAGGAAGCGGGAGAAATCGGAATTACATTCGGTAATGCATTGAATTTCACTCTGCCGAATACACATATCGTATTTCGTTCCTCCTGTAAGAAGTTTTATCAGATGAATACAACGGATGAAAGCGATATAATACTCCATCCGGATTTTTATGTTACGGAAACCGAAGCATTGGATAAGGCAAAAGAACTAATCGGAACAAATAAAAACTAAAAAGAATATATACAGGTTATTTACGGGGAGATAAGTTTAACATAGCATTTAAGGTTAACTCAATATTAAATCCGCTGGAACACAGAAGTTTCAGCGGATTTTTCTTTTATACGGTTAACGATTACTTAACACAAACAAAACCGTTTTTTAAAAATGGCTTAAATATCCGGTAACAGACCCCGGATACCTTTGCGATGTGAAAATAATTAAACCAAATTTAAAATTTATGAGAAAATTTTTCGCAACGACAGCATTAGCTTTAGCATGTACGGGAGCAGCATTCTCCCAATCTTCAGAACTCGAAGGTAGGGTTTCCGATCTGGAAAAAAAAGTTTCTGCATTGAATAACCTGAAAATTTCAGGATATGTTCAGACTCAGTGGCAATGGAACGAGTCTGGCGTAGCTGACGGAACACAAAATACTTTCTCCGTAAGAAGAGGTAGAATTAAAACCGCATATTCGAATAATTACGGACAGGCAGTAATACAGATTGACGTGACCGAAGGAGGCGTATCGATTAAAGACGCTTACCTTACCCTGAAAACTCCGAAACTGCAATGGGCATCTTTCACAGCAGGTGTATTCGACAGACCGTTCGGTTACGAGATTTCCTACTCTTCTTCCACACGTGAATCACCTGAAAGAAGCAAAGTGTTCCTGACACTCTTCCCTAAAGAAAGAGACCTCGGAGGAAAACTTTCTTTCAAAGCTCCTAAAGGAACAGCATTGGAAGGATTTTCTCTCGAAGGAGGACTTTTTACAGGTAACGGTGGTGCGGCAAAGGAAACGGACTCGAAAAAGGATTTCATCGGACGTCTGGGTTACACCAACAAATTCAATAACATTACTTTCGGCGCAGATTTCTCGACTTATCAGGGCGGTGTAAGGCTAAATGGCAACGCACAGGCTTACAAAATGGACAACGGTAAATTCGTCGTGGATAACAGCGTGGAAGCGGGACAATATCTTAAAAGACAATATTACGGTTTCGATCTTCAGTTCGCGGTAACCAGCGTGATTGGAAAATCCCAGATACGTGCGGAATATCTATGGGGACAGCAACCCGGCCTTAAAGCAAAAAGCGACAGTCCTACCGGAGCGGTTTCAGGAGACATCTACGTTCGTAACTTCAGAGGATACTACGTGTACTTTATTCAGGACATTGCAACAACAAAACACTCATTCGTAGGTAAACTCGACGGATACGACCCTAACACAAAAGTTAAAAGAGGCAACAACACTACAGACGGCGACATAGCGTTCGTAACACTAGGCTTAGGATGGTTGTTCCGTGCAACAGATAACATCAGGATCATGGCTTACTACGATATCGTGAAAAACGAAAAGTCGAGCGGAGCGGATATTTCTTCCAAATTCAGCAGAAATGTAAAAGATGACGTATTCACACTCAGGTTCCAATATAAATTCTAATAAATTTTATTACAAAATTAATTTCAAAAGATTATGAAAAAGACACTTATCGCGTTAGCAGCACTTTTGACAATAGCAAGCGGTGCACAGGCACAAAAACTTAAAGGAAGCGACACATTACTTCCTCTTATACAGAAAGAATCGGAGAATTACTCCAAGAAAAATAGTTCTGCCAATGTAACAGTTACAGGTGGAGGAAACAGTGTAGGAATCTCTTCACTTATAGACGGAACAACAGATATAGCAATGGCTTCGCGTGAGATAAAATTCGATGAAAAACTTAAGTTGCAGGAATCTGGAAAACCAGTAGTAGAAGAGATAATAGCTTACGATGCACTCGCAGTGGTTATCAACCCTTCGAACAAAGTTACCAACCTCACGAGGGAACAACTCGAAGAAATCTTCACGGGCAAGATCACCAACTGGAAAGAAGTGGGCGGCGACGACATGAAGATCGTAGCTTACTCCCGTGAAACAAGTTCGGGAACTTACGAGTTCTTCAAGGAGAGTGTACTTCAGAACAAAAATTATATGGCGTCTATCCTGAGCATGCCTGCTACGGGAGCGATAATACAATCGGTAAGCCAGACCAAAGGAGCGATCGGATACGTGGGTCTGGCCTACCTTAACGAGAGCGTTAAAGCGGTTCACGTTTCTTACGACGGAACCAACTATGTAGCACCTAACGCAGTGAACGCTAAGAATAAAACATATCCTATCGTTCGTCCCCTTTACCTTTATTATACAAAACCTAACGAAAAAACAGTTAAACCGTTCATCGACTATATTCTCTCTGACGAAGGACAGGCTACTGTAAAAGAATTAGAATACATCCCTGTAAAATAATTCTATAAAATCACTCCGGACCATGCGGATAAAGTGTGGTCCGGATTATTTCATTAAAACTGTCAACAGGTGAAAAACTTAAAGAAATTTTTTGAAATAATAATGGAGAAGATCCTGATGCTAAGTGGATTTATCACGAGCTTCACGATCATTCTCATAGTTATTTTCCTATTCAGGGAGGGTGCAGAACTATTCAATTCGTCCAATGTGGAGGAAGGCTACGTTCTGGCCATTAACAACAATAATCCGGTAAACAAGATAAATCCGGAGAAGATCATGGATATTTTCGATGCGGAAATTACCAACTGGAATGAAGTCGGCGGCGTTAACGCAGATATAAGAGTATTCAGATTCAGCGATATAACCAAGTATTCCACACCTGAAGAACTTGGATCTAATTTTGAAAACATACCGGAAGTACTGAGCAATATAGTTTCCGCTCATCCGGACATCATAGCATATTTCCCGGAGCATTACGTCGCAGAAGACTTCAAAGGCAAAATCCTCGCTAACGGTAAGATCAGTCCTGCAAGCTTCTTCGGTTGTACCAAATGGTATCCTACCGCACAACCATCACCGCAATTCGGAGTACTTCCGCTATTTCTCGGAACACTTTGGGTAAGTATAGCAGCGATCCTTATCGCACTTCCTTTCGGAATGGCTGTTGCCATATATCTTGCAGAACTTGCAGGCAGCAGGCTGAGGAAGATACTAAAACCTATAATCGAACTTCTCGCAGGGATTCCTTCCGTGGTTTACGGTTTCTTCGGGCTGGTGGTTATCGTACCGCTTATCCAGAAGGTGTTTGGACTCCCTGTCGGAGGAACAGCTCTCGCAGGCGCTATAATACTGGCGATAATGGCACTTCCTACGATTATAACAGTTGCGGAAGACGCTATCCGCACTACACCGCGTGCAATGAAGGAATCGAGTCTCGCTTTGGGTGCAACACACTGGCAGACGATACGTAAAGTAATACTTCCTTACTCCGTTTCAGGCATTATGGCTGCGGTGGTATTGGGTATCGGACGTGCTATCGGTGAAACTATGGCGGTACTTATGGTAACGGGCAACGCGGCGGTAATGCCGAAGTCCCTCGTAGAACCTATCCGTACAATCCCTGCGACCATAGCGGCGGAGCTCGGCGAAGCACCGAGCGGCGGAGCTCATTACCAGGCGCTGTTCATGCTCGGATGCATACTATTCCTTCTTACGCTGATAATAAGCATATCGGTGGAGTTTATAGCCAAACAAAAACATAAACAAACAATATAAATATAACGGTATGACCGATAATAATAGTAAAATCTCACGAAACAAGAAGATGACCCAGAACATCGCGTTCTGGTCGTTCAGGATATTGAGCATTACCGTTGTCGGTATCCTGTTCTGGATACTAGGTTTTATCCTCGTTAACGGAGCCAAAGTAATCAGCTGGGACTTCCTTACCCAAGCCCCTACGGACGGGATGACCGGAGGCGGTATATTTCCTGCGATAGTCGGTACGCTCTGCCTTATGCTGGGCAGTGTGATAATAGCGTTTCCTATCGGGGTCATGTCCGGAATCTATATCAGCGAATACGCAAGTAACAACTGTCTTGTAAAAGTTATCCGTATCATGACCAACAATCTGAGCAGCGTACCTTCGATAGTATTCGGTCTGTTCGGTATGGCACTGTTCGTCAACACCCTCGGATTCGGGGACTCCATAATTGCAGGTTCGTTCACTCTCGCACTTCTCGTACTTCCGATAGTGATAAGAACCACTGAGGAAGCGATGAAATCCATACACGATTCGTTCCGCGTGGGTAGCCTCGCCTTAGGCGCTACAAAGCTCCAGACTATCTGGAAGGTTCTTCTTCCGATGGCGTTCCCGAATATCATCACGGGACTTATCCTCTCCGTAGGACGCGTATCCGGCGAGACGGCTCCTATCCTATTCACCTGTGCGGCATACTTCCTGCCTAAACTACCAACCAGCATCTTCGATCAGGTAATGGCACTTCCATACCATCTGTACGTTATCGCAACCAGCGGTACGGACATCGAGGCGGCGCGCCCCATGGCTTACGGAACAGCTCTCGTCCTTATAGGAATAGTATTAATAATCAACCTCATCGCCAACGGTTTAAGGCGTTATTTCGGAAATAAAGTTAAAACATCATAAAAATGATAAATATCAGTGCAAAGAATGTGGATTTTTACTACGGTGACTTCCACGCGCTAAAGAATATAAACCTTGATATAGAGAAAAATTCAGTAACTGCATTTATAGGCCCTTCGGGCTGTGGAAAATCTACGTTTCTTCGCCTACTCAACAGGATGAACGACCTGATCGACGGTTCTAAATTAATGGGAGACATCGTTATCGACGGCGAAAATATCTACGGCAGACAAACGGAAGTAGTCGAACTCCGCAAAAAGGTGGGCATGGTGTTCCAGAAGCCTAATCCGTTCCCTAAATCGATCTTCGAGAACGTAGCATACGGTCTTCGCGTAAACGGAATACGGGACAGTAAATTTATCGAACAGCGCGTCGAAGAGTCGCTCAAAGGTGCTGCGCTTTGGGATGAAGTAAAAGATAAATTGAAAAAATCTGCATTCGAACTCTCAGGCGGACAGCAGCAGAGATTATGCATTGCAAGGACAATGGCGGTATCTCAGCAGATCATCCTTATGGATGAACCTGCTTCGGCGCTCGATCCCATCTCCACGTCGAAGGTAGAGGACCTTATATATGAACTAAAGAGGGATTACACGATCGTAATCGTCACCCATAACATGCAGCAGGCAGCGCGCGTGAGCGACAAGACAGCATTCTTCTATCTGGGTGAACTTGTAGAATACGATAACACGGATAAAATATTTACCGCTCCGTCAAAGGAGGCTACACAAAATTACGTAACGGGAAGATTCGGTTAACAATTACATTATCAGTTTATAGAATTACGTAATTAAAAAATAAAACCAAAATGAAACACGCAGAAGCATCTATAAAAAATATAAAGAAGGCACTCGCAGAAATGTGGGTGCTCGTGGAAGGACAGGTTGACAAAGCAGGCCTTGCTCTACTCGAAAACAACAAAGATTACGCTAACGAAGTTATCAGCAGGGAGAAAATGGTAAACTCTTACGAGTTGGTCATCGACCGCGAATGCGAAAACTTCTTCGCCCTCTTAACTCCGGTAGCAGTGGACCTGCGCCTTATACTCTCGGTCGTTAAGATCAATAATAACCTGGAACGCATAGGAGACTTTGCCGAAGGAATTTCACGCTTCATTGCGGAAGGCAGGCTTGACAAAATAACCCCTGCTATGAAGGAAGAACTCCGCCTCGAACAGATGTTCATCGAGGTGTCGGATATGCTGTCCTTATGCAAGCACGCGCTCGCTAACGAGGATCCGGTGGTAGCGGGCAAGGTATTCGCAAAGGATAATCTCGTAGATGAAATAAATATCTCATCGCTCGAGCTTATAACAAAATATATCAAGACGGACACGGATATTCTTCCGGATGCGCTTATCCTGACATCTGCGATCCGACGCATCGAGCGCATCGGCGACAGGTGCAGCAACATTGCAGAAGATATAGTATTCTATGTGGAAGCCAAAGTGTTAAAGCACATCCACAAGAAGGAAGAATAAAAATAGAGGCTGGTATTTCCAGCCTCTATTTTTTTACAGGAATATTCCGGAAAGGTTTAATAAACACGAAATTTAGATTCACGGAACAAACTTCTGATTATCGGCGTATAAGTTATTTATCCGACAGTCGATTGAAGTTACCGACGAATGGAACTGTCGATCGAAGTAATCATCAATGATTACATTAATATAGAAAATAAGAGCTGAACCATCCCGCACGTCTGATCCGACATCTTCAACGATGGCATTGAAGTTGAGTTATTTATAAAAAATAATACAACTATGAGAAAACTTTTATTTATATTTTCGCCAGTATTGCTGGCATTGGTCATTATATCCTGTGGTACCCAAACAAGGGTGGTTTCAACATGGAGAACTCCGCATATATCCGTCACGGCTATGAGCAAGGTTCTCGTATTAGGCATGATGGAAGACCGCGAGGCAAAGGATTATATCGAAAAAACGATGGTCAGGGATATGGCCGCAGAAGGAATTACGGCAATGACCGGAACATCTGAATTCGGTCCGCGCGGATTCGGCAACCTTACACAGGAAAAGGTAAATAAAAAACTGACAGATGAAGGATACAGCTCAATAATTATTGTTTGCCTGACCGATAAGGATAAACAAATCAACTACACTCCCGGAAGCGCATATTACAGCCCTTACGGGCCTGCATATTACGGTTACTATGGAAGATATCGCTCTACGTATGACAACATTTATAGTCCTGGGTATTTTACCACATCCACTACCTATGTATTGGACGCGGACCTGTACTCCCTTCCTGACGACAAGCTTATTTATTCCGCACAAACGCGGAGCTACGATCCTGCCAATAGCAGGGACCTTGCCCAGAGCTTCTCGGAGGAAATTATAAACGACCTTGCCAAGAACGGAATAATTAAAAAATAATTTTTAAGGGTACCTGTCGAAAACCGCCTGGAAGTCAGGCGGTTTTTTTATACATATATGCAAACATTTTTTTGCCTTGCTACGCCTGTTTGTGCAAAAAAATAATTATTTTTGCGAAATTTACAAAGTAGAAAACACTAATAAATAAGGCACTATGGCAGTTTATTTAGACGACGTATCAAGGACTTTCGGCGAATACCTCTTACTTCCGGGGCTTACTACGAAAGAATGCCTTCCGGGAAACGTTTCACTGAAAACACCTCTGGTGAAGCACAGAACAGGCGAAAAATCACAGATAGAGCTTAATATTCCTTTTGTGTCGGCCATAATGCAGGCAGTATCGGATGACGGGCTTGCCATAGCACTTGCCCGTAACGGGGGGCTTTCATTTATCTTCGGCTCCCAGCCTATTGCAAGCCAGGCGGAAATGGTCCGAAAAGTTAAAAAATTTAAGGCTGGTTTCGTAGTCAGCGATTCGAATGTCAAACCGGACAGCACCCTTGCGGAAGTTCTGGCAATCGTAAAACGTACGGGACATTCTACAATAGGAGTAACTGAAGACGGCACGCCTAACGGCAAACTCCTGGGAATGGTCACCAGTCGTGATTACAGGGAAGGCAAAGACGATAACAACACTCCTGTTAAGGAATTTATGACACCGTTCTCCAAACTGGTAACGGGAAAAGTAGGAATTTCATTATCTGAAGCAAACAATATTATCTGGGATAATAAACTCAATACTCTGCCTATTATAGATAAGGATCAGAATCTCCAGTATTTCGTATTCCGTAAAGACTACGACAGCCACCGTGAGAATCCATATGAACTATCCGATCCGACGGATAAAAAACTTCTGGTAGGAGCAGGGATAAACTCACGCGATTACATGGAACGCGTACCTGCATTGGTCGAAGCCGGCGTAGATGTACTTTGTATCGATTCTTCTGACGGATATTCCGAATGGCAGTGCGACACTTTAAAATGGATAAAGAAAAATTACGCAGGCAAGGTTCTCGTGGGTGCGGGAAATGTCGTAGATGCCGAAGGTTTTAATTATCTTGTCGAGGCTGGAGCGGACTTTATAAAAGTAGGTATAGGGGGAGGTTCCATTTGTATCACACGAGAGCAGAAGGGTATCGGACGCGGACAGGCGACAGCACTTATAGACGTGGCAAAGGCACGTGACGAATATGCGGCTAAAACAGGATATTATGTACCTATATGCAGCGACGGGGGGCTTGTTCATGATTATCACATGGTACTGGCTCTCGCAATGGGAGCGGACTTCCTTATGATGGGTCGTTACTTCGCGCGTTTCGATGAATCGCCAAGCAAACGCCTCAAAATAGGAAACAATTACGTAAAAGAATATTGGGGAGAAGGTTCTAACAGGGCGCAAAACTGGCAGAGATACGACAGCGGCGGTTCGGAATCGCTTAAATTCGAAGAAGGGGTCGACAGTTATGTTCCTTATGCAGGTAAAATGAAGGATAATCTGGAGATCACTTTGGGTAAGATCAAATCTACAATGTGCAGTTGCGGTACGATCGACATCAGGGAACTCCAAGCGAATGCTAAAATAACACTTGTTTCTTCGACAAGTATTGTCGAAGGCGGGGCACACGACGTTATTCTTAAAGAACAAAGTTAAAAATAAAACCTATGGCAACTACAAAAACAATTTATACAGGCGATCTCAGAACCGAGATAACCCATCTTAAGTCAGATACAGTAATCGCTACCGATGCTCCGGTAGACAATAACGGCAAAGGAGAAACATTTTCTCCTACCGACCTTGTCGCTGCAGCATTAGGAAGCTGTATGCTTACAATTATGGGTATTGCGGCAAGAACCCACGGATTCGATATCGACGGAACCATTATAGATACTACGAAGATCATGGGAACCGACCCCAGAAGAATATCCGAGATAATCGTGGATATTACATTCCCGCAGGATTACGACGATAAAACGAAAAGAATCCTTGAGGCAGCAGCTAACAGTTGTCCTGTCGCACACAGCCTGCATCCGGACACTAAACAAACGATAAAATACACATATACCAAATAAAAAAGCGGCTTCTCTCCGCTTTTTTATTTTTCAAAATATGGTTTTATTATATCTACGAACCATCCCGGCGGACGGCATGCTTTACTGGTAGTGCTGTTCATAAATGCAAGGGTAACACTCGCCGTGTTGATAAGTTCGCCGTTTTCACGGTAAACTTCGTAATCGAATTTCATTTTCACAGTCGGCATACGCGACAGGGTAACCCTGACAGTCAACAGATCGTCATAATATGCAGAATTGCGGTAATTAGATTCGACTTTCAAAACAGGAAGCATTACACCGCTTCCTTCAAGCTCATGATTGGAACTTCCGAGACTGCGTATCATCTCGGTACGCGCGACGTCATAGTAGTCGACATAACGGGTATGATATAAAAACCCATCTGATCGGTCTCTCCGTAACGTACACGTATCTTACATTCGTAGGTAATCATTATTTTTTAAAGAATTTATACTGAAATAGGAGAAGGTATAAAACTCCTATGGTTATATAAGAATCAGCTACGTTGAATATAGGGCTGAAAAATGTGAAATCCTCTCCCCCCACTACCGGGAACCATGAAGGATATGTGCTGTTTATTATAGGAAAATAAAGCATATCCACTACCTTGCCATGCAGGAACGAACCATACCACCCTCCTTCCGGAAACATTACGGCAACCGTACTGTATGTGGATTCACTGAATATAAGTCCGTAAAACGCACTGTCGATAATATTGCCTATCGCACCGGCAAATATCAGTAAGAAGCCTATCAATACTCCCTTAGGTGCATTATGCTTAACCAGCCTGTTTATAAAATAAGCAAGGAACGCCACCGCAGCGATCCGGAACAGGCTCAGGAAAAGTTTGCCGTAATCTCCTCCGAACTGGAATCCATAAGCCGCTCCCGGATTCTCAAGGAACCTTATCTGGAACCATTCCCCGAAAATTAAAAAATACTGGTCAAGTGTCATGTGAGTTTTGACCCATATTTTTACGACCTGATCCAGTACCAGAAGAGCAATGGTAATTAAGGCTAAGTATCTTCTTTTCATATAATTTCTTATTATCCGGGAATATTATTGAATGCTTCGGCCATTTTCTCGGCCATCTCATCGATACCTTTTTCCAATTTTTTACCGACCATCATTTTCATCATCATATTCAGTTTTACGTGCATTGTCAACTTCATCCGCGTATCGTTATCCGCAATCTGCTTGAGCTGGATCCAGAAAAAAAACTCGAACGGCGAACCCTCGTCGCCGGTAATTTTTATACATTCGCACGGTGTCTTCTCCATAATACGTAAACGGGCCGGGAACCCTTTTATTTTAAAGGAACACGTATCTCCGTCCACATTCCAGTCATCGACTTTATCCTGTAACATCGGCGTGAAGTTGTTGAAGTCGGATATCGACATGTATACCATCGATGCCGGTTTATTTATTTTTACCTGTTTACTCTCGTATTTCTCCATTCTTTTTACTTTTTCCAAGTTTGCGGACTTTTACGCCATTCCTGCAATGTTTCGAGTTCTTCCGGTTTAACATAACCCTGCTCTATCGCGAGCTCAATCATGGTGCCGTAATCACTGAGCGTATCCAGTTTAACTCCCGCCTTTCGGAAATTTTGTTCCGCATCCGGGAAGCCGTAAGTAAAAATAGCCGCCATTCCCTGTACTTCGCATCCCGCATCGCGCAATGCTTCTACGGCATTAAGGCTGCTTCCTCCGGTAGATACAAGATCCTCGACAACAACTACTTTATCCCCTTTATTGTAACTCCCCTCGACCTGATTCGTGAGCCCGTGGAATTTGGGAGAAGAGCGAACGTAAATAAAAGGTTTACCCATTTCTTCCGCTACAAGTGCTCCGTGAGCTATGGCTCCGGTCGCAACTCCCGCGATAACATCCGCGTCGGGATATTTTTCGGAAATTATTTTTGCAAAGCTTTTGTATACCTGCTTCCTTACTTCCGGAAAAGATAAAATCTTGCGGTTATCGCAGTATATGGGGGAGAACCACCCTGATGCCCATGTAAAATGGTTTGCCGGATTTAATTTTATTGCCTTAATTTGCAGAAGGCTTTTAGCGATTTCTTTACTAATATTGCTCATTTCAAATGTATAAAATCTATCTTAACGACAACGTATTGATAATCGACAACGACGCGGCAAAATACAACGACGGAGAAATTATGTCCGATGAAAATTTTACCGCAGACCAAGTCGGAAGGACAAAGTTGTTACAAAAACTTCAAAATACCAAACGGACGGTATTAATATGCAATGACATAATCGAAAAGAAAAATGAAATCCTTTTTCTGTTCCGCATTATTCCCGCGGCGGGCGGAGTCGTATGTAACGACAGAAATGACATCCTTATGATACGCAGACTGGACAAATGGGACCTGCCCAAAGGAAAAACCGAAGAGGATGAGGATTGTAAAACCTGTGCCGTACGCGAAGTTGAGGAAGAATGCGGAATAAACGGAGTCGAAAGAAAAAAGTTTCTTACGGAAACTTGCCACCTTTATGAACTGAGGGGTGAATGGATAGCAAAACCGACAAAGTGGTACCTGATGGAATATCACGGATCCGAAAAACCTGTTCCGCAAACGGAAGAGAATATTTCGGAAGCAAGATGGGTGACTGAAAATGAAATACATGAATACATGAAAGATACATATCCTACGATAATAGACGTTTTACAAAGCGCAGGAATAAAATAAAATAAATGGAAACAACGAAATACATCGAATATATCCCGCAGGGCGTATGCGCCCGCAGGATGGATATCGAAATAAACGACAGAGGAATAATAAAAAAAGTTATGATCTCCGGAGGGTGCAGCGGCAATTCACAGGGAATCGCAGCCCTCATGTCAGGAATGGCAGCTGAACATATCATCGCACGCCTCGAAGGAATAAACTGCAATGGCAAAGGCACCTCGTGTCCGGATCAGCTCGCCCGGGCGCTTAAACAGTATTCATCAGAAAATGGTCGATAGAAAAAAACTCGTTGTATTTACCGGAGCGGGGGTAAGCGCGGACAGCGGAATAGGAACGTTCCGAGACGAAGACGGACTGTGGGCCAAATACCGGATAGAAGATGTATGCACCCCGGAAGCTCTTGCCCGCAATCGTCCGCAGGTACTGGAATTTTACAATATGCGTCGTAAGGAACTTCTCTCCAAAGAACCTAATGCGGGACATTGTGTTCTGAAGGAACTGGAAGAATTGTTCGACGTCCGGATAATTACGCAAAATATCGACGATCTTCATGAACGTGCGGGAAGCAGTAATGTGCTGCACCTTCATGGGGAACTCCGTAAGCTCCGCAGTTCCGTCGATGATAACCTTATCTATCCCATAGAAGGATGGGAACAGGATCCTGAGGCAAGATGCGCAAAAGAATCTTTATTACGTCCATTTGTGGTTTTTTTCGGGGAATCCGTACCAATGTTCGACTCCGCAGTGAAGATAGCGGAAGAAGCAGATATATTTATTGTAGCAGGTACATCTCTTGCCGTGTATCCGGCAGCATCGCTTGTACGTTATGTAAAAGAGAATACTAAAGTTTACGTGGTCGATCCCAACGATCCGGATATTTCCGGAATCAGGAACGAGGTCGAAATAATAAAAATGAGGGCGGCAGAGGGACTTCCATTTCTCTCTGAGAAATTAAAAAAAGACTGCCTTTAAGCAGTCTTTTAAATTAATCCATATCCGGGAAAGCATAGCGGTCCGGATCCAGCGGAGTAAGAGGGACGAAGTTCAATACTTTTTTCATATGGAAAACCGGGGTTCCTTCCGGGGATTGCCCTTTAACATTACTGAAAGTAAGTCCGTCTACATCGATGAACAAATAAGGAACACGGGTATCTTCCTCCATATAAGTTACCTTTACATTGTGCATCTCCACATCTTTCGCATGGCGTACGAAAAATCCGTATGCAGGAAGAATTCCCATAGTACTCGGCTCCGGATAATCTTTTATACGTTCCGGAACATCGAACGGATCACGCGGCGCGTTGGGTTCGTTCCGTGTAAAGAAATTATTCACAAGATGTTCCGGCTGATTCGCCGCATCCCCGATAGTAAGTCCGCCTTTATATTCTATGTTTATATTGCTTAAAAATATATCTTCTACAGGATGTCCGGGAATACCGGCAATAATGGAAGCATAACGGCAGTCTGCATTTTTAACCGTTAAATTCGATATACTCACCCTTCTTATCCTGGCTACTGGAGTCGATTCTTCCGGCCCCCTCGCCCTGTTGCCCAGACGAATGTATATGGGGAAATTGGATATATCGCGCATAGCGATATTATTGACTACTACATCCTCGATAACTCCTCCGTCGACAGTCTCTATCGCAAGTCCGCGGCAGCGGTCGAACGTACAGTTCGTTATCGTTATATTTTTAAACCCTCCGTTCGATTCGGTTCCGAATTTTATTCTTCCGGTCGGTCCGTCCCTGTCCGGCGCACGTTCGATAGTACGTCCAAAGGTTCCGTCCATCATTATTCCCGGATCATACCCTGATACGATGCAGTTCGTTAGGTCACGTTCTCCGTCGCCTTGGCATATCCAAGGCCATAAGAGCTTTTAAGAACTATGGCATCGTCGTTCAGTGTATTTACCCGGCAGTTAATTACCGATACATTAGAACAGCAATCTATGTCGAATCCGTCCCGGTTGGTATCGACCGTAAGATTATCGAGTATCATATTGTCAACTCCTGTCGCAAGGAGAGCAAAATGTCCGCACATAAGCATGGACACATCCCGTATCGTCACGTTCCAACATTCTTTCAGAGCGATGTCTTTGTTGGCTCCGTTGATTCCTGCCGATCTTCTTTCTCCTCTTGCAAGGCCTTCGGGTCCATCGATCATTCCGTGTCCTTCGATTGCGATATCATGAATACCGATTCCCCAGATAAGACTGTTCTTCCAGTGGCTGTGTCCGAAGTCCTGGTATTTGTTATTAGGATTTTCTTCCGGCAGACCATAACCTTTATCCTGCGTCGCAACGGCAGCTTTGATTACCGCTCCCATATCCAGGTAAATACGGATATTATTTTCCAATCTTATCGAATAACACGAATAAGTTCCCGCTGGAAAATAAACCGTACCGCCTCCGGCTGAAGCAGCCGCTTTTATTGCCTCGTTAACGGCATCGCTATCGATATTTTTCCCGTCTCCGGCAGCACCGTAATCCCTGACATTGTAATATCCTCCGGCTGAAGCCATACAATGCGCAATACTCAGAAACACAGCGATCAGCGCTATGCCTGACAATCGTAAAATAGTTTTCATTTCTGTTTCAGTTGGTTTTAATGAATATATAATTTCCTATTTAAACTTTTATTTTCAAATACTTTAACTTTGCATAACAAAACACTAAACTACTAAAAAATGCCTAAAAAAATTACCAGTTCGTTAACGGGAATATTTTTGGCCCTTGCATTAACGACCGGATTATACGGATGCGGCGAAAAAAAATCCAGGTATATTAAGGAAACAGGGAACATTCAATGGCCCGAAATCCAACAGGAAACCAAACCCTGGACGCGGTGGTGGTGGCACGGAAGCGCAGTCACGGAAGAAGGACTAAAATATACTCTGGAAGAATATCAGAAGTCCGGGCTCGGGGGAGTAGAAATAACCCCTATTTACGGTGTACGGGGAGAAGAGGATCAGTTCATAGATTTCCTTTCGCCTGAATGGATGGATAAACTTATGTATACCCTAAACGAAGCTAAAAGGCTCGGACTCGGGGTCGATCTTGCCAACGCATCCGGATGGCCGTTCGGCGGTCCGTGGGTCGACGAAGAAATCGAATGTAAATATATAGCTTCTTCAGTATTCAGAGTCGAAGAAGGCGGTACTTTTTCGGAATCGATGTCCTTTACTCAAAAACCATATATAAAAACAGAAGGACTTAAAGTCACCGTAGACCAGATAAAATATCCTGTAACAGCAAATGAAAATCTCCAGGATTACGCTTTCGACCAGATACGTTATCCACAGGAACTTCCGTTGATAATCGTAACAGCAAATAAAATCGGATCCGATGAGGTAATAGACCTTACGAATCAGGTAAAAGACAAACGGTTGGAATGGACGGCTCCGGGAGATGGAGAATGGATAGTTTGTGCACTATATCAGGGCAATCATGGCAAGATGGTGGAACGTGCAGGTCCGGGAGGCGAAGGGAATGTAATAGACCATTTCTCGGAAGAGGCACTCTTAAAATATCTTGCAAGGTTCGACGATGCATTTAAAGGTTATGACCTAAGTTATCTGAGATATTTTTTCAATGACTCTTATGAAGTTGACGATGCCAACGGAGAATCCACATGGACCCCGGAGTTTTTTAAAGAATTCGAAAAAAGGCGCGGATACGACCTTAGAAAATATATTCCCGCATTATTGGGATTGGATAACGACGATACCAATTCACGAGTTATATATGACTACCGTGTAACTATCGGGGATCTTCTTCTCGAAAAATACACCATGGCATGGCAGAAATGGGCGGCAGATAAAGGCAAA
Organism: Rikenellaceae bacterium; assembly: GCA_021201795.1. Taxonomy (GTDB): domain Bacteria; phylum Bacteroidota; class Bacteroidia; order Bacteroidales; family Rikenellaceae; genus JAJBUQ01. The sequence continues at coordinate 48,601 of JAJQEF010000016.1, read as the reverse complement.
GGAATAAGAAACCAATCCCATGGATCTCCTGCGAACGTACTCGATCTCTATGCGGCAAGCGATATACCGGAAATCGAAGGCCGCGATATAGTCAATCTTAAAAGCGCTCCTTCTGCGGCGCATGTTACAGGAAAAAAATTAGTATCCTCCGAATCGGCAACCTGGCTAAACGAACATTTTCACTCCACTCTCGGCGATGTAAAAAACGTACTCGACAACTTCCTTCTGGCAGGAGTCAACCATATTTTCTACCACGGTACGGCATATTCGCCGGAAGATGCGGAATGGCCGGGAAGATTATTCTATGCAGCAGTGCATTTCGCCCCTCAAAACAGTTTCTGGGAAGATTTCGGAACGTTAAATCAATATATTACCCGCTCTCAGAGTTTCTTACAGGAAGGAAGACCATCTAACGACATTTTACTTTACTTTAATATTTCGGATGTATGGTCCTCACCAGGCAGAAGTATGCTGAAACATTTTCACTCGGGGGATTTTTTCAATAATATTTCAATTAAAGAATGTGGAGATTATTTAACTCAAAACGGCTATTCATGGGACGCGATATCCGACAAGCAGTTACAGGATGTTTCATATTCGGGCGGACAGCTTGTCACGGGAGGTAATAATTACAAGGTTATAGCTGTACCTTTTTCCCATCATATGCCAGTCGAAACATTCGAAAAACTTGCCGAACTTGCGGATAAAGGATCAACGATACTTTTCTTTAAAGAGCTTCCGTCCGATGTTCCGGGGCTGTCCGGTCTCGAAAAATCGAGAAAGAAAATGGAAACCATCAAAGACAAAATTTCATTTAAAGAAGTTTCCGACCAACTCCTTACTGCTGATTACGGCAAAGGAAAGATCATTATGTCGGCAGATATTAAGACACTTTTCGAAAATTCCGGCATTTCTCCGGAAAAAATGTATACCGACGGTCTTCAGTCCATAAGAAGGGTTAAAGACGACGGCAACTATTATTATTTTATAAAAAATACATCGAAAAATAAATTCGACGGATGGGTAGCACTTAACACGGAACTGGGTTCTGCGGCACTGTACGATCCTATGCACGGTACAGACGGTTATGCGAGAACACGCATCTCCGACGGCAAAACCGAAATATATATACAACTGGATTCACAGGAATCGATTATTGTCGAGACCTTTAAAGGAAAATATTCCGGTAAAATATATCCGTTCTATGAAAAAAACGGACAAGCAATAACATTATCGGGAAAATGGGAGGTAGAATTTATTAAAGGGGGCCCTAACCTTCCGGCTAAAAAAATTGTGGCGGATCTGGGTTCATGGACCGAATACGGACAGGAATATTCGATATTCTCCGGCACTGCTGAATATACGACTATTCTTCCGGCATTGCCGGAAGGCATAAACGAATGGCTGCTGGATCTCGGTAATGTAAAAGAGAGTGCCTCGGTATACCTTAACGGTGAGTATATCGGCACAATGATAAACCACCCATACTCTATAGTAATTTCTGACAATATGTTCAAGGGCAACGACGAACTTAAGGTACGGGTAAGTAATCTTATGGCGAACAGGATCGCGGATCTCGACAAGAGAAATGTAAACTGGAGAATTTTCTACAATACTAACTTCCCTGCGAGAAGAAGGGATAATACCGGTCCTGACGGTAAATTCTCTGCAGCAAAATGGAATCCGATGGCATCGGGACTTTTAGGAGATGTAACATTAACTCCCTTAAAGGAAGCTGAATAATTAAATAAAAAAACGTATCTTTTTGGAAGCACCCCAAAAGTTAAAGTTCGACTTTTGGGGTGCTTTATGAGATACGCTGTAAACTTTTAATTAAATTAAACCACGAAAATTAAAGAAAAGTCGCGTCGTATGTAGTTCGATGCCTCCAGTCAGATGAAGTAAAATATTGTTTATATTCGAATTAATACAAGCGTTATGGATAACGATCTGAATGACATGTCACGGGAATAACTCATTGACGAAGTAAAAATTACGCGAAGGATCAGTTATCCGGGATGTTATGGGACACGAATGGCGTTGGTTCCAACCTGGTTTATGGAATCTACCGCCTGAAAGATATTACACATCCATAGAAGTTCCGGATTGGCTGCAATTCATGTCCGGATGTATGCATTATCGCGGATCGCTTGATGAAGAGAATCCCGATGCGCCAAGAACAATGAAGAATACAAAGTCTAAATAGAATCCAAGTCCTATTTTAATGGGCCACATTATTATATTGTTATTCCATTTAAGGGAACCACATCATTTTAAAGTGTCGTTTTTATCTCAATGCTTTATTGATTACATCTTCAGTAAGCGATGAAATATTCCCTGTCCATGCAACACGCCCGCCGGAATTTATAAGAACGCTGAACGGCACGAACCTTACGCCGTACGAAGTAAAAGTTTTGCCTTCACCGTCGTAGCCCACAAAAAACCGGTAATTTTTGCCATTGATAATAGGTGCCATTTTGTCGCCGGTCTCACGGGTAATAATTATAACGCTTAATTTATCACCGTATTTTTCCTGCAACGAATTGAGTACGGGCATATTTTTAACACACTGATCGTTGGCAGAATGGAAAAAATCCAGCAGAACAGCCTTTGAAACGGACTTGGGTGCAATGTCCCTGTCCCATACAGCTACTTTCACATCAGGGGCCTTCTCTCCGATAACTATCCTCTGGGCATTAACCGAAAAAATTAATGCCGTGAGAAATAGAATACTTATATATAATTTCCTCTGCATGATTTTATTTGTAGATTTGTTCTGATATTTTAGTTAGTTTCGGAATAAATATATGAATTTTTTAATACATATCAATATTTTAAATACCTTCACCGGCCCTATGATAAAAAAGATCATTCTATTATTATTCATTTCATTACCGTGTTTTCAGGTATTTTCGCAAAGCGAATCCGCGGCAGGCAAACAAACTCCGGAGATATCTTTTGAAACTATTGCCCATGATTTCGGGAATATTTCCAAAAACGAAAGCGTCGAGTTCGAGTTCACGTATAATAATAACGGAAACAGGCCTTTAATTATTGAATCGGTAAAAAAAACGTGTACCTGCACCAGAGTGAAATGGACCAAAAAGCCTCTCCTTCCAGGAGAGAGGGACAAATTAACTGTCACGTTCAAATCCAAAGAAGAAGGTGTTTTTTATAAAATAGTCGAAGTAAAAACAAATGCGGACAAAAGTCCGGTATTATTAACCATAAGGGGAAAAGTGGAATGAAAATAGGATTCGACGCAAAAAGAATTTTTTTCAACAACAGCGGTCTCGGAAATTACAGCAGGGGAGCGGTGAACCTGCTTTCGGAATATTTTCCTGAAAACGAATATTTTCTTTTCTCTCCTAAAAAAGAGAGCCGTGTAAATTTCCTTGTTCAACCGAATATGTCCGTAATATACCCTGAAATTTTTCTTCATAAGAAATTTCCATCCTTATGGAGAAGCTATGCCCTTTCTAACGATATCGTTAAGAACAGTATAGATATTTTTCACGGACTCAGCAACGAACTTCCTTCGGATATAAAAAAATCCCGAGCCAGGTCTGTACTGACCATGCACGATATAATTTTCATACATTTTCCCGAATTATATAAACCTCTCGACAGATATCTGTATACTAAAAAATATCGTAAAAGCTGTGAAAATGCTGACAGGATAATAGCTATCAGCGAACAAACAAGGAACGATCTTGTGAACGTATGGCAGATCGCTCCGGAAAAAATCGACGTGGTATATCAGGGCTGCGATCCGATGTTTTATGAAATTGCAGATGAAGAAAACAAAAACACGGTACGTAAAAAATATAATCTGCCCGGAAAATTTCTGTTAAGCGTGGGAACGATAGAGAAGCGCAAAAATTTACTGTCGGCAGTTAAAGCTATTGCTGAACATAAGATAGACATAGATGTCGTCGCATGCGGACGGCATACTCCTTATGCGGATAAAATACTCGAATATGCAGAAAATAAAGGCATCCGAAACAAACTGCATTTTATCCACAACCTTAAATTCTCCGATCTTCCATCAATTTACCAGATGTCCGAGGGACTCGTCTACGCATCTTTTTACGAAGGTTTCGGAATACCGATACTCGAAGGCATGAACAGCGGCGTCCCGATTATAACTTCCCGCGGCGGGGTATTCCCTGAAACAGGAGGAGACGCCTGCATATATATCGATCCCCATAACATCGAAGAAATGGCCTCGGCAATAAACACGATACTTTTCGATAAAAAAGCGGTAAAAGAATTGATAGATAAGGGAAGGAATTATTCCTTAAAATTCAGGGACAAAGAGGTGGCTTCAGGACTTTATTCGGTATACCGAAAACTTATTTGACCCAAAGAAACTTCCGGAAATAAAACACATGCTGTAGAACATATTCTTTTTTTTATAATTATAGGCTTAAAATGAACATAAATTCATTGTTTACCACTATTTTTGTAGGTCGATTTTCAAAACATTAGTAAAACATTAAAAACATAAAAATGAACTTAACACACATCGAGCACATCGGGATTGCCGTAAAAAATCTCGAGGAAGCGATTCCCTATTATGAAAATGTCTTGGGAATCAAATGCTACAGCATCGAAGAAGTAGCGGATCAGAAAGTAAAAACGGCCTTTTTTAAGGTCGGGCAGACCAAGATCGAACTGCTCGAGGCAACAAGCGAAGACAGCTCTGTTGCAAAGTTCATTGAAAAAAAAGGCGAAGGCGTGCATCACATTGCATTTGCCGTCAATAATCTTGAAGGAGCCCTTCAGGAATGTTCCGATGCAGGAATAAAACTGATCGACCAGGCTCCGAGAAAAGGTGCGGAAGGTTTAAGTATCGCTTTTCTCCATCCGAAATCTACTCATGGGGTATTAACTGAACTCTGCGAGGACAAAAACAAGTAATTTTAAAGGATAATGAGCAACATTCAGAAAAAAGTAGAAGAACTGATCGACCTTCGCATCAAGGCGAAGAACGGTGGTGGAGAGAAAAGGATCGCTTCGCAACATGCAAAGGGAAAATTAACCGCAAGGGAAAGAATTGAACTCCTGTTGGACGAAGGCAGTTTCGAAGAGTTCGACATGTTCGTAACTCATAAATGCAACAACTTCGGGATCGACAAAGAATCCTATTACGGAGACGGTGTGGTAACGGGCTACGGTACCATAGAAGGGAGACTAGTGTATATTTACGCACAGGATTTCACAGTATTCGGCGGTTCGTTATCAGAGACTATGGCCGGCAAAATATGCAAAGTCATGGATACTGCGATGAAAACCGGAGCTCCTGTCATAGGACTTAACGACTCGGGAGGAGCACGTATCCAGGAAGGAGTAAATGCACTCGCAGGATACGCGGAAATTTTCCAGAGAAATATACTTGCGTCGGGAGTAATCCCCCAGATATCTGAAATTTTCGGCCCTTGTGCGGGAGGTGCTGTATACTCCCCTGCCCTAACCGATTTCGTGATAATGAAGAAAGAAACGAGCTACATGTTCCTTACCGGTCCTAAAGTAGTCAAAACCGTTACCGGTGAAGACGTTACCCAGGAGCAGTTAGGCGGCGCATCCGTACACTCTTCAAAATCAGGCGTCGCTCACTTTGTTGTCGATACGGAAGAAGAAGGAGCGGCATTGATCCGCAAGCTTCTCAGCTTTATACCTCAAAATAACCTTGAAGATGCACAGCTGGCTGTTAATACGGACAGCATCAGCAGACTCGAAGATTCGCTTAATGAAATAATACCGGATAGTCCCAACAAACCTTACGATATGTACGAAGTTATCGAGGCCATCGTAGACAACGGCGACTATCTGGAATCACAGAAAAATTTCGCGCCTAACATCATAACATGTTTTGCGAGATTCAACGGTCAATCCGTGGGTATCGTGGCGAACCAGCCTAAATATCTTGCGGGAGTACTCGATATCAACGCTTCACGCAAAGCGGCACGTTTCGTTCGCTTCTGCGACGCATTCAACATTCCTATCGTTACATTGATCGATGTTCCGGGATTCCTCCCTGGAACAGGTCAGGAATACGGCGGAGTTATCGTTCACGGCGCAAAACTTCTTTTCGCATACGGCGAAGCTACCGTTCCTAAAGTAGCGGTTACTTTACGTAAATCCTATGGCGGTGCATACTGCGTGATGAGTTCAAAACATCTTCGCGGAGACATAAACTACGCATGGCCTACTGCTGAAATAGCGGTAATGGGCCCTTCAGGTGCAATAGAAATACTTGCATCCAAAGAAATAGCGGCAGTTGAAGATCCTGAAGCAAAAGCAAAACTCGTAGAAGAGAAAGAGAATGAATACCGCAACAAGTTCGCTAACCCATACGTAGCGGCAAAGTACGGCTATATCGACGATGTTATCGAACCACGGAACACACGTTTCCGCGTGATCAGGGCATTACAGTCCCTTGCAACCAAAAGGCTTGCTAATCCGGCTAAGAAACACTCAAATATTCCTTTATAATGATGAAAAAGGTATTATTTATTTGTTTCATTATATTTGCCGTATTCGCAATTCCTTCTTTTGCGGAAGCACACGACATAGCTGAAAGCGTTACAGCAACGGCAGAAGACTTTCCTTCCAAAGCCGATTTATTCGTAGAACGCGACCCTTCGGGACTTGTACTGACCATTACAGCAATGGCCGTTGTTTTGACTATACTTTTCACTTTGTTCATTTTCTTCACACTGTTAGGTAAAGTAATGAAAAATCTTACTGCAGGCAAGAAGAAAAAAACACAACCGGCTTCGGTAGTTTCGGGAAAATCTTCCAAAAAACCTGCTGGCGACCTGTCGAACGGTGAAACCATCGCGGCTATAGCTATGGCGCTGGAAATGTACCAGAACGATATTCACGACAATGAATCCACTGTTCTTACTATCAATAAAGTAGCAAGGGTTTATTCTCCGTGGAACTCCAAGATTTACAACATGAGACCGTTCCCTTACAAAAAGTAAACAAAAATGAAAGAATATAAATTCAAGATACACGGCAACGAATATAATGTTTCGATAAACAACGTTGACAACGGAATTGCTAAAGTTGCCGTAAACGGAGCAGAGTACGAAGTGGAAGTTGCGGGACTGAAGTCGACTCCCAAAGTAACCAAAATAAGCCAGACTCCCGCAATATCTCCCGACCTACGGGAAAAACCGAAACCAAGACCTACAGCAACGTCAGGCGCTATCAAAAGTCCTCTCCCGGGTGTGATACTGGAAATACTGGTAAAAGAAGGACAATCGATCAAAGCCGGAGACAGAATATGCGTACTCGAGGCTATGAAGATGGAGAACAATATCGAATCGGACAGGAAAGGAATCGTGAAATCCGTCAAAGTAGGCAATGGAGACTCCGTACTGGAAGGTGACGCATTAATAATTGTGGAGTAACATGACGGAAGCAGCAAATACAGGATTACTCTCCTTCTTGGGGGAGAATCTGAAAGAATTCTGGATGATAACCGGCTTTGCCAACGTAACATGGCCGCATATAGCCATGATAGCGGTAGGTCTTTTCTTCATTTATCTCGCTATCAGACATAAATTCGAACCTATGCTTCTCGTGCCGATAGGCTTCGGTATACTTATCGGTAACATACCTTTTGTTCCGGGAATGGAAGTCGGCATTTACGAAGAAGGTTCCGTACTTAACTATCTCTATTTCGGGGTCAAACGGGGACTGTATCCTCCGCTGATCTTTCTCGGCATCGGTGCGCTTACGGACTTCTCGGCTTTGATCTCAAATCCTAAGCTCATGCTTGTCGGAGCATCGGCACAAGTAGGTATATTTATTGCTTACATGGGAGCCCTTGCTCTCGGTTTTACCGGTGCGGAAGCAGGATCGATTGCAATTATCGGAGGTGCGGACGGACCAACGGCTATATTCCTTACATCGATACTTAAGCCCGAATATTTGGGTGCGGTCGCCGTCTCGGCATATTCGTACATGGCAATGGTACCGCTTATTCAGCCGATAGTTATGAGGCTTTTCACTACAAAAAAAGAACGCGTAATGAAAATGAAACCGCCGCGTCCGGTTTCACAGAACGAAAAGATATTTTTCCCTATCATAGGATTTCTTATGACGACATTCCTCGTCCCTACGGCTATTCCACTTTTGGGTATGCTATTCTTAGGCAATTTATTAAGGGAAAGCGGTGTTACGAAACGTCTTGCGACTACGGCAGGCGGTCCGCTTATAGATATCGTAACTATCCTTATCGGTCTTACGGTAGGTGCTTCAACACAGGCTACGACATTCCTCACAAAAGATTCCCTCGGAATCTTCATATTGGGCGCATGTTCATTCTTCGTAGCGACTATGGGCGGTGTTCTTTTCGTGAAATTAATGAACCTCTTTCTTAAAGGAAATAATAAAATCAATCCTCTTATCGGCAATGCAGGCGTATCGGCGGTTCCTGCTGCTGCGCGTGTATCTCACGATATGGGGTTGAAATACGATAAAACTAATTACCTTCTTATGCACGCTATGGGTCCGAACGTCGCCGGGGTTATCGGCAGTGCAGTCGCTGCAGGTATATTATTAGGATCCCTCGGTTAATCGATAACCAACATAGATTTTACAAAACGGCGTTTTACAACGCCGTTTTGTTGTTTAGAAAGACGACGTGAGCTATTTCATTTTTTATAGAAATTATCTACATTTGTACTCTTAAAATCCACAAGTAATGTTTGAAAATTTAAGCGATAAACTTGAACGGTCCTTTAAACTGCTTAAAGGCGAAGGCAAGATCACGGAAATAAACATAGCAGAGACCCTTAAAGAAGTCAGAAGGGCGCTTATCGATGCAGACGTCAACTACAAGGTTGCAAAAACATTTACTGACGATGTAAAAACAAAAGCTCTCGGACAGAACGTACTTACTGCCGTTAAACCGGGCCAGCAAATGGTTAAGATCGTACATGATGAACTTGCGGCTCTCATGGGCGGCACCATGTCCGATATCGACCTTTCAGGCAATCCAGCGGTAATCCTTATAGCGGGACTCCAGGGTTCGGGTAAAACTACATTCTCCGGCAAACTCGCAAGTTTCATAAAAAGCAAAAAAGGAAAAAAGGTTCTTCTTGTCGCAGGCGACGTTTACAGACCGGCGGCGATTGACCAATTGAAGATTCTCGGTGAACAGGTAAATGTAGAAGTTTATACGGAAGATATTAAGGATCCTGTAAAGATCGCTGAGAACGCAATAAAATATGCAAAGGATAATCACATAAATACAGTGATCGTCGATACCGCAGGACGTCTTGCTGTAGATGAAGAGATGATGAACGAGATCGCTGCCATAAAAAAAGCCATCGAGCCGGGAGAGATTCTTTTCGTCGTCGACTCGATGACAGGACAGGATGCAGTCAATACCGCGAAAGAATTCAACGACAGGCTCGATTTCGACGGTGTGGTACTTACCAAACTCGACGGTGATACGCGCGGCGGTGCAGCTATATCAATCCGTTCGGTCGTAAACAAACCGATCAAATTCGTCAGCATGGGCGAAAAAATGGATGCTCTTCAGGTATTCCATCCTGAACGTATGGCTGACAGGATACTCGGAATGGGTGATATCGTATCCCTTGTGGAAAAAGCACAGGAACAGTATGACGAAGATGAAGCCCGTAAACTTAAGAAAAAACTCGTAAAGGATCAGTTTGACTTCAATGACTTCCTTGCGCAGATAGCTCAGATCAAAAAAATGGGTAATCTTAAAGATATAGCATCGATGATCCCGGGTGTAGGAAAAGCATTGAAGGACGTGGAGATCAGCGACGACGCATTCAAATATACCGAAGCCATCATTTACTCGATGACTCCGGAAGAAAGAGCAAATCCAGCTATTATCAACGGCACGCGCAGGGAGAGGATTGCAAAAGGCAGCGGAAGATCTCTTGTAGAGGTAAACAGGCTCCTGAAACAATTCGAGGACACGCGTAAAATGATGAAAACAGTTGCGGGCGGGTCATTCGGTAAAATGCCTAAAATGAGGAAAAAAAGATAATTATGGAATTAATCAAGGGTAAAGAGGTTGCGGACAGCCTGAAGGCAGACATTTCTGCCGAAGTCCGTAAATTGACGGAAGCAGGACAAAGAGCTCCTCATCTTGTTGCTATTCTTGTCGGAGACGACGGTGCGAGCCATACCTACGTAGGACATAAAGAAAAATGTTGTAACGAGTGCGGATTCAGGTCGACAGTTCTCAAATTCGAAGAAACGATCACCGAAGAACAGCTTCTCGATGAAATTGCCAAACTCAACAATGACGATACCGTAGATGGTTTCATAGTACAGCTTCCTTTGCCCAAACATATTTCTGAACAAAAGGTTACCGAAGCCATAGATCCTAAAAAAGATGTGGACGGCTTCCATCCGGTAAATACGGGACGCATGATAAACGGACTTCCCTCATATCTTCCTGCGACACCAGACGGCATACTCGAACTTCTTAAATACTACAACATCCAGACAGCAGGTAAAAAATGCGCTGTAATCGGCAGAAGCAATATTGTCGGCAGACCTATTGCGAATCTTCTATCTCAGAAAGGATGGGATTGCACGGTTACAATATGTCACAGCAGAACCGCAAATCTTAAAGAAGAAGTAGCACAAGCGGATATAATCATTGCTGCCTTGGGTATCGCGGAATTCGTGACAGCGGATATGGTCAAAGACGGAGCAGTAGTAATCGACGTCGGTATTACACGTGTAAAGAGTGATAAAACGAAATCGGGCTGGAAACTTCTCGGAGATGTAAAATTCGACGAGGTAGCTCCGAAATGCAGTTACATCACTCCTGTTCCGGGAGGCGTAGGTCCTATGACAATAATTTCACTTATGAAAAATACTTTGAAGGCAGTTAAAAAGGAGATTTACGGCTAAATATTTTGAATTACGATACTATCAAGATAAAAATTCCTACTTTTGACTTACAGAAGTAGGTTTTTTTATGGACAAAATCATAGCCGGCATCGGTGAGGTTCTCTGGGATATTTTCCCGGACGGCAAATATCTCGGCGGAGCTCCCACCAATTTTATTTATCACATTAACAGGCTCGGGAACAACGGGGTACTTATAAGTTCGGTCGGAAATGATACGAACGGATCGGAATTGACCAAAGAGCTTGCCGTAAAAGGCATGAAATATTTGCTGGAAATATCCGAAAAACCGACAGGAACCGTTATCGTAAGTACCGACACATACGGTTCTCCGACTTATGAAATTTCCGAGAACACAGCATGGGATGAAATAATATTAAACGATGACTCGATCGAAATCGCTAAAAAATGTACGGCTGTATGTTTCGGAACCCTGCCCTTAAGATATCAACAAACGAAAATCTCCATTTTCGGGTTCTTGAGCAATACTAATGAAAAATGTTTAAATGTCTGCGACCTGAACTTGAGACAGCAATTTTATAATAACGAAATTATTATAAAATGTCTTGTCGCATGCGACATTCTGAAGATCAACCATGAGGAACGCGACATCATAAAATCAATAGAAAAAATAACCGGCAACGATGTGTATTTTTGCAGAACGATCAGCCAAAAATACGGAATATCCACCATCATTTTAACCTATGGCAAAAACGGAAGCATGGTTATGAATAACGGCGAAGTATCCATATGCAGGCCGCCGAAGGTTACAATAGCAGACACGGTCGGTGCTGGCGACTCTTTTACGGCCGGATTCATTCATAAACTTACCAACGGCCATTCCATACGTGAGGCACACCGTTACGGAACGGTTCTCTCCGCTTATGTTTGTACTAAAACAGGAGGCACGCCAGATATCGATTTAAACATCATAGACAATATGGAGGTAGTATGGGAACAATAAAAATAGTCAAGGCTTCCGCAGGTTCCGGTAAAACTTACCTGCTGTCATACGAATATGTCAGCAGGGTAATAAAGGATCCGGATGTTTACAAGAATATTCTCGCTGTTACATTCACCAATAAGGCGACGGAAGAAATGAAGCACCGTATTATCAAAGAGATCAACGATCTTGCCAACGGAATCGATAAAGACGGGAGGCTGCCGGCATTTCTGGAAGAATTGAAAAAAGAAACAGGATTCTCGAGCAGTCAGATAAGGGAACGGGCGATAATCGCGCGAACTCGAATACTTCACGACTATTCGAGGTTCTCGGTCATGACGATCGATAAATTCTTCCAGAGAATCATTCACGCATTCTTCAGGGAACTGGGAATAGACAATGACGTTAATCTCGAACTTAAAACGGAAGGCGTACTATCCAATGCGGTAGATTCCCTTATCGAAGATTCCTCCAAAGATCCCGAGTTGAGAAACTGGATAACGGAACTCGTGGACGAACGCATCGACGATAACAAAAAATGGGATTTTAAAAGTGAACTCGTAAATTTAGGTAAAGAAATTTTCACGGAAGAATTCCGGAGCCTTTACAATCCTCCGTCCGACAAAAAAGAACTAAATAAAATCCTCGCCTCGGTCAACGAATGGCTGGCCAAATATTCAGCAAAGATCAAAGACACGGCTCAGGAAGCTGTCAATCATCTGAATACATTCGGACTTTCACCGGACGACTTCGCTTACGGGCGCAAAGGATTTATAAATTATTTTTACGAGCTTGCAAACGGCAACATAAACACTCCCTACGGTAAAAGAGTTTCCGACGCTTTAATGTCGGATGAAAAATGGTATTCCAAAAGTTGTAAAAACAAGAGTGAAATAATTTCCGCTATTCCTGTTTTAAAACCTATACTTACAGACCTTTGCGGGAATTACGACCGTAACAACAAATACGTCAATACCTTACTATTGATTAAAGAAAATTTCAGGGTATTTGCTCTTTTTGCGGATATATCGAAAAAAATAAACGACATCTGTAATGAGAACAACCTTATGCTGATATCTGATACAAACCGTATTATCAACAAGTTGATTGAAAACAACGATACACCATTTATCTTCGAGAAGGCTGGTAATCATTACAGTAACTACATGATCGACGAATTTCAGGATACATCTCACTCCCAGTGGAAAAATTTCATTCCATTGTTGGAGAACGCCCTGTCCCAGGATGAAGGGAATCCGGTTCTGGTGGTCGGCGACATAAAGCAATCCATTTACCGCTGGAGAGGTGGAAACTGGGATATATTGGGAAGCGGCGTAGAAGAAAAGTTTTCGGATTCCTTACCGGTGAGCCTCGACACTAATTACCGAAGTAAACCGGATGTAATCGATTTTAACAATAATCTTATTACCCGACTTGCCGATTCTGAGAATAATCTGCTGAATGGAATACTGGAAGATGCTGCGGTTAATGGTCAGATAAACGGGTTCGTAAAAAATGAACTTACCGATCTAACACAAACAGCCTATAAAAATTCTGTACAGAAAACATCCGGCAAAAATAGCGGCAACAGCGGTTACATAAAAATAACAGAATATGAAAAAGATCCGGAAAAAGGATTCGACGAAGAATATTTTATAGAACAGATCAAAGAGGTCCAGAACCGTGGATATCGCGCAAGCGACATTGCGGTCATCGTACGTTATAACTACGAAGCAACTACGATAGCGAATATTTTACTGAAGAAGAAAAGTTTCGGGAACGACGGCTATTGTTATGATGTCGTTACACAGCAGGCTCTTATAATTGGAAATTCACCTGTGGTTCAGTTCGTAATTTCATGTATGCGTATCGCGGCAAATATAAACAGGAAGGTCAGCGAGGCTGTTTACCTCACTTTTATGGGGAGAATGGTTCACCACACTATTACGGACGAAGAGCTCGATTTCCTGAGATCGATCAAAACGGTATCATTGGAAGAATCCTTCGAGATGATTGTTTCACGTTACGACCTTGGCAAGGATCCGGATGACACGGCTTATCTCCAAGCCCTGCACGACCAGATACTATCCTATTCCTCTTCTAAAATTTCGGATATGCACCTCTTCTTAAAATGGTGGGAAGAGAACGGATCGGCAGAATCCATAAATCTACCGCATGGACAGAATGCTATAACCGTAATTACTATCCACAAAGCAAAGGGACTTCAGTATCCGGTAGTGTTTATGCCTTACGTATCGTGGAACATGGACCCCAACAGCAGGAGCATTATATGGGGAAATACGGATACAGAAGTGGTAAAACAGCTCGGGAATTACCCCTTAAGATATAAAAAATTACTTGGGTCGTCATTCTATGCTGAATACTATTTGAAAGAATTGGTCTATTCCCATATAGATAATCTGAATTTGTTATATGTCGCAGTAACCCGGGCCGAGGACGAACTTCATATATTCATGGAGAGTCCCCGCAACTTGAAATCCACGACAGTCAATAATTCCATACTGCGAATCATCGAAGTTTCGGATAATAATACTGTACATATCGGTAATATGGAAGGAACTCTGACCATCGAGGAACTTCGCAAAATTTATGAGTTCGGACTAAAGGGAATAAATGTAGATTGCGGCAAACAGGAACAGGAAAAACGTATAGAAATATTATATCCCGTAACCGACTTCCGCGGCAAACTCAGGTTAAAAACATCCGCTGATAAACTCGAAAATACAGGGAACACAATGAGTTCGAGAAATTACGGACGGATAATGCACCGTGTATTCGAATCCATTGTGACAAGTAACGATATAGATGACGTACTTAAAAAACTGGAATTCGAAGGCGCTATCTCCAACAGCGATATCAGACCGTTATCAGAAAAAATCGGTAAGGCACTGGATAATCCCTACGTCGCTTCATGGTTCGACGGAGGCTGGGACAAAGTCCGGATCGAAAATGCAGTACTCGTACCTTCCGAAATTTACAAAATAAAAATCCCTGACCGCGTAATGATAAAAGGGAAAAAAGCTGTGGTGATCGATTATAAATTCGGACAGAAGAGCGATAATAGGTATATTCGTCAGGTAAGGAATTATATGTATCTTCTTCAACAGATGGGGTATGAAGATATCAACGGATACTTATGGTACGTGGAGACCGGAAATATCGAAGAAATAGAATTGTAAAAGGGAGCCTAAGGGCTCCCTTTTTATTATCGAATACCACTGATTACCAGTTAAGTATTTTATAGAAATCATATTCTTCCGGATTAGAAACATATTGTTTGGCACCTTCGTAATCTTCCGGAGTAATAAAATGAAGAAGGTTCTGAATAACCGACTGTATCTTGTTAGAGTTGATGTCGACGAGACGCGGCGGAATTTTTCCTGTTTTAGTATCCTGAAGATCTTTCAGGAACAACGGAGATACTTCCCCTGCCGGATCGACGTAAACCATACATCCCGATTTACCTTCAGTGAAGAGTTTGTAAACTCCCATGCCCAACATCGAACAGTAAACAAGATCGTAAGCGATCGGTGTCTGGCATCTTACTTCATACCCTATCTCTACCGGACGGCTTCTTACTTTAACTTTAACTTCAGCAAGCGCATTCTCAAGCATAGTGTTGAACACCTGTGCTTTTGAAATTTTACCCAATTCAGGGTGTCCATGAGCATCGTAAGTAAATTGTACGCCAGTTTTTTCAACTTCTTCCGCACTAAGATCGTGGAACACTCCTTCCGATACCATAATAGCACCGTAGTTCACTCCCATGAGCTTGCGTTTCAAAACAGTAGAAACCATAAGTTTCACTATTTTGTCTACTGTGATAGTCGTTTTATTGAACATCTCTGGAACGATGATCATCGGATAATGGCATGCAGTACCGATTCCGAATGCAAGATGTCCTGCAGAACGTCCCATAGCTGCAACCACGAACCAGTTTTCACTGGTCTTAGCGTCAGTGTAAAGCGTACGTCCGATAACGGAACCCTGATCCTTTGCAGACTGGTATCCGAATGTGGGCGAACCTACCGGAAGAGGAAGGTCGTTATCGATAGTTTTCGGAACATGGATGTTAGAGATAGGATAATTTTTTTCCTCCAAGAACTTAGCGATACGGTTCGCAGTGGAAGCAGTATCGTCCCCACCTACTGTAACGAGAAGTTTAACATTGTTTTTAACGAAAAAATCGAGATTGAAATCGTTCTTGAAATTATCGTCAGTCGGTTTAAAACGGCTCATTACGAGGTACGATCCTCCCCTGTTGAATATGTCGTCAGCTACTGTAAACGTAAGGTTCTCGTGGCGCGGATTCTGAGAAAATAATCCCGAGTAGCCTTCGTGCAGTCCTATAACGCGGTATCCGTTCTTCAAAAAAGTCTTGGCAACGCTTCCGACAACGGTATTCATACCCGGTGCCGGTCCGCCGCCTGTAAGAATAGCAACAGCTTCTTTCATTTGTGTGGTTAGTGTATTTTAGTTAAATTATTATAGTACGTCGATACAGTTAAGGTCCTTGAAAGAAACTTTAAGACGTTCGATGATAGACTCCTCACCCTTCCTCAACCATGCACGTGGGTCATAATATTTTTTGTTAGGTTTGTCTTCTCCTTCAGGATTGCCTAACTGAGCCTGTAAGTAATCTTTCTTAGCATTGTAATACTTACGAATACCATCCCAGAACGCCCACTGAATATCAGTATCGAGGTTCATTTTGATAACGCCGTAAGTAAGCGATTCCTGGATTTTAGCAGGCTCAGAACCTGATCCTCCGTGGAATACGAAGTTAACCGGTTTCTCGGCAGTACCGTATTTCTCCTGGATATATTTCTGGGAGTTGTTAAGTATCTCTGGGCTTAGAACTACGTTACCCGGTTTGTAAACACCGTGGACGTTACCGAACGACGCAGCGATAGTAAAGTTAGGGCTGATCTTGATAAGCTCTTCGTAAGCGTATGCAACGTCTTCAGGTTGAGAGTACAGTTTAGATGCGTCGACATGAGTATTGTCCACACCGTCTTCTTCACCACCGGTGATACCTAATTCCAGCTCCAAAGTCATACCGATCTTACTCATGCGTGCAAGATATTTTTTACAAATATCGATATTTTCTTCCAAAGTTTCTTCTGAAAGATCGAGCATGTGCGAACTGAAAAGTGGTTTGCCTGTCTCTTTATAATATTTTTCCCCTTCGTCCAAAAGTCCGTCGATCCATGGAAGAAGTTTTTTAGCCGCGTGGTCGGTGTGAAGGATCACAGGAATACCGTAAGCTTCTGCAACAGTGTGTACGTGTTTTGCCGCAGATACCGCACCGAGGATAGCAGATTTCTGTCCGTCGTTAGACAAACCTTTACCAGCGTAGAAAGAAGCACCTCCGTTAGACAACTGGATGATGACCGGCGAATTAACGATCATTGCCGTTTCGAGAACCGCGTTAACAGTATCCGTACCTGTTACGTTAACAGCAGGAATTGCAAAACCTTTCTGTTTTGCGTATGATAAAAGTTCCTGTACCTGATCACCTGAGATAACTCCGGCTGGGAAATTTGTTTTGCTCATTTTAAATTATATTTAGGTTTAAAATTCCGTTTTACAGCCGTTTGCCAACGACTTTTAATTATCATTCAAAAATAAGGTTTTATTTTCTCACCTCAAAAAGAATGCTATTTTTTTAGTTTGCCCATGAACTTTTCTACATCCACAATAAAGCGTTCGTGGGTGCCCATTCCGATTTCTCCATTTGAGTCCTCGGCAATGACATCGAATGTCAATTTACGTCAGTCGACACCTGTCAGGATCGCTGTTGCCGTAACTTTATCTCCGACAGGAGTCGCTTTCGAGTGAACGATATTGACCGCTGTCCCCACCGTATCCGCGCCTTCATCCAAATAAGGAGCGACAGCATTTAAAGAAGCATTTTCCATGAGTGCAATCATCATTGGCGTTGCAAAGACAGCAAGCTGTCCGGATCCGAGCCTGAGAGCTGAATTATCTTCCGATACAATAGTTTCAGCTGTGTAAGTGATACCGGGTTTTAAATTTTCCATAGTTTTTTATCCTCTTATTTTTGCAGCCATATTGACCGCAATTCCTTTAGTCGTCTCGGTATTGTCTGAATTAGGTTTACCTGCTACATCGCACGAATCGGACACCAACTCCCATCTTATTTTTTCCGCGAATGACATAAGATTCCTTACTCCTCCTCCGCTCCAACTGTAACCACCGAAGATTCCGAGGAATTTATTTTTGACTCCATAATGCTCGAACTCCGTTGTAAGATGCTCCATTAATGGGAACATGTAAGTATTATACGCACAGCTTCCGATTATTACGCCTTTATATTTCCATACATCGCGGATCAGGTATGAGATATGAGTTTTAGAAACATCGTAAACGCGAATATTTTTAATCCCCTGTTCAGCTAACTGACGTGCGATATAATCGGCGGTACGTGCAGTGTTTCCATACATGGTAGCGTAAATAATAACCACTCCGTTTTCTCCTTCCTGCTTGCTCCATTTGTCATAAAGTGCAATAACCTTTGACGGATCGGTTCTCCATACCGGACCGTGAAGCGGACAAATTATTTTAATATCAAGAGAAGAGAGTTTCGCAAATGCCTTTTGAACCATATTGCTATACTTACCTACGATATTGGAATAATATCTCAGCATATCGTCCTCGTAAAACTTAAAATCAACTTCGTCGTCGAATATCCCACCGTCGAGGGTTCCGAACGATCCGAACGCGTCCCCTGAGAATAGAATCCCCTTTTCGGTATCGTGCGTCATCATCGTTTCGGGCCAGTGCACCCAGGGAGTCATCGTGAAACTCAGTTTATGTTCACCGAAATCTATCGAATCGCCGTCCTTGACTTCGAGAAGATTTTCCTTTATACCGTAATAGGCTTCGAGTACTTTAAAAGTTTTATTGTTGCCTACAATCTTAACGTCCGGAAAATTTCTTACGATATTTCCTATCTCCCCTGTATGATCAGGCTCCATATGGTTTATAATAAGATAATCCAATGTCTTGCCGTCGAGCAAAGACATAACCTGTCCGACAAAATCTCCTGCTGTTCCCATCTCTACCGTATCGATCAACGCTGTTTTTTCATCCCTTACGAGATAGCAGTTGTAGCTCACTCCATTCGGCAACGGCCATAAATTTTCGAATAATTCCTTTCTTCTGTCGTTTACTCCGATATAAAATATCTTCTCGGTTACGTTTACCCTGTTATACATAATTATGATAATATTATAAATTTTCTTCCTGTTTTCTGACCATATCGTTTATCTGCCTGGTCGCTGTACGCGAATTCATTATCACCCCGCATCCGTTTACACATCCACCTTCGCATGCCATAACCTCCACCATATTACCCGGACATTTCTTAGCAAATGATCTAAGCTCACGTAGCGAGGATTTGTCGATACCGTCGATAGATACGGTTTTGATATCAACTTTACCGTTTAAATGTTTGACTATGGCCCCCGATACTCCTCCTGAGACAGGATATCCTCGTCCCGAGGAATCGATAGATCTGTCGAGTTCACTGTCTTCCGCTTCCGATACTTCGATACCAGCAGCTGCAAACATTGCATAAAGCTCTTCGAAACTGAGCATGTAATCCGTATCCTTATTCATAAACGTTTCATGTCTTTTCGCAAGACACGGCCCCACAAAAACATTTACCGCATCCGGATACATGGTTTTCGCCAGTCTCGCAGTATAGTACATCGGTGTTTTTGTATGGAAGACATGCGGAACCAGTTCCGGGATATGTTTGAAAACCGATGCTACAAAACTCGGACAGCATGAAGTCGTCATAAAAGACTCCCCTTTTCCCATCTTTTCCTTGAATTCCGCCGCTTCGTTGGCAGTCGTAATATCAGCACCTTTGGCGACCTCGATCACATCGTGAAATCCCAATTGCTTTATCGCCCCTATTATTTTGGGTAAAGGAGCCTTGAATTGTCCTGCTATTGCAGGAGCAACCATAGCCACCACTTTTTTTCCTTCACGGAACGCCCTGAATATCTCGATGAAATGTGATTTTTCCGTGACTGCGCCGAAGGGACAGGCAGCGACACATTTACCGCAGTAAATACATTTATTGTAATCTATGTGTTCCATCCCTTTCGAATCCTTCGAAATCGCTCCCACAGGGCAGGATTCCTCGCAGGGAACCGGAATATAAATTATCGCGTGGAACGGACAATTTTTCTGACAAAGACCGCAGTTAACGCATTTGGAATGATCGATCTTAGCCTGTCCTCCTTCGAAAAGTATCGCATCTTTAGGACAATTCACCATACAAGGACGGGCCACGCATCCGCGGCACATATTGGTGACTACGTAATTTACTTTCACGCAGGCGCTGCATGCCTCATCAACCACAGTCAGAGGCTGTGCACTGATACTGTTTCGCTCGAATGCTTTGCGGGCATACTCAGACAAAGAAATAAGTTCATCGGTTTCGTCTTGAATATGATATCCGAGCAGTCCCATTATTTTATATTTGAGTACGGCACGGTCTTGATAGATACAACAGCGCGACGACCCCACATAACCTCTCGGACGCAGCTCCAGAGGAATCCTGTTGATTTTTGCTTCAAGTTCGCGATCCATCAGCAATCGTGCTATACGGGTAAGCAGTTCCCGTCTTATTATCGATGCCTGATTAGCAACACTACCCATATATAAAGGTCTTAGTTATTTATTCCTGTCAGAACCATTAAATAAATCCGAGCAAATTTACCAATAATTTCTTCAAGAAATAAATAATAAGGACCTTTACTTTATTTTTTTAATTTTTTTAATATTAATTTTTTTTAGTACATTTTAAACCGTAAAATAACCGGTAAGATAAAACGTTATTACTATAATAAATTATCTTTGCATACCAGCACGAGTCCTATGCGGAAAAGATTTTTGAAAATATTACTACTGTCGGCAATTCTCATAGTATCATCGAATATTATGGGTAAGGCCCAGATCCTCATAGAACCTCCGCCACTGTCCGAGAATACCAATTATGTCGTGAAACCATATTATCTCGTGGAAAGTACGATAATTAACGGAGACACACTGGCTCATGTGCGGCTGGCTCCGATATACGTTCTTCCGCGTAAGGCTGATATGCGTCGTTACGAACGACTGATTAAAAATCTTAAGATCGTTTATCCGATAGCGGTATACGCAAACAAAACACTACGGGAAATAGAAGCTCACGTAGAGACTCTCGGTACGCAGCGGGAAAAAGATCAGTACATAAAACAAATGGAAAAAGAGCTGAAGAAGGCTTTTACACCGACAATTAAAGGAATGACATTTACACAGGGGAAGATATTGATCAAACTTATCGATCGTGAGACCGGGCAAACCTCCTATGAACTTGTCAAGGAATTACGGGGAGGGTTCAGCGCCTTCCTATACCAGGGTATAGCCAAATTATTCGGGGCCAACCTGAAAGACAGATACGACAAGGAAGGCGAAGACAAAATCCTTGAGCAGTTGGTGCTTCTGCTCGAAGCGGGACAATTATAAAAAATGCCGTCGTTTGACGGCATTTTTAATTTTATTCTACGGTAACACTTTTTGCCAGATTTCTCGGCTGATCGACATTACAACCTTTATTAACCGCTATATAATAAGCCAACAGTTGTAAAGGTATCGCCGAGATAAGCGGAGCGAAATACTCGAGTGTTTTAGGTACCTCGATACAATAATCAGCTATATTGCAGACGACATCGTCCCCTTCGGTAACAAGTGCTATTACGCGTCCTTTACGGGCTTTTATTTCCTGAATATTGCTTATAGTTTTTTCATATATGCTGTCTGTCGTGGCAATGGCTACTACCGGCATCTCCGCATCTATCAGAGCGATAGGACCATGTTTCATTTCCGCAGCTGGATAACCTTCGGCATGTATATAAGATATTTCTTTCAGCTTTAGCGCACCTTCCAGAGCAGCAGGATAATTGTATCCTCGTCCCAGATAAATGAAATTATGCGCATAGGTAAATATTTTCGACAGATCCCGGATCGTTTCGTTAAGTTCGAGTACCTTCTTCATTTTTTCAGGAATTATGATTAACTCCTTAATCAGGGATTTGTATAATTCGTCCGTAATAGTTTTACGTTGTTTTGCCATCGTAAGAGCCATCATTGAAAGCACCATAACCTGTCCGGTAAATGCTTTGGTTGAAGCCACTCCTATTTCGGGGCCCACGTGTACATAAGACCCTGCATCCGTACCCCTCGCAATAGAAGAACCCACTACATTACAGATACCGTAAATAAATGCACCTTTGGACTTCGCCAGTTCCATTGCTGCAAGTGTATCAGCAGTTTCACCTGATTGTGATATCGCTATGACAATATCGTCCTTATCGATAACAGGGTTCCTGTAACGGAATTCCGAAGCATATTCGACCTCGACAGGTATACGGCAAAGATCTTCTATAAGGTGTTCCCCTATCAATGCGGCATGCCACGAAGTGCCACAGGCGACTATAATTATTCTTCTCGCATTTTCGAATCGTTCTTTATTGTCGAGCACTCCGGAAAGAATCACATCCGTCGCTTCAATGTTGATACGTCCCCTGATGCAGTCTACGATAGTTCTCGGCTGCTCGTTGATTTCTTTTATCATAAAATGAGGATAACCGCCTTTCTCAAACTGAGTGAGATTCATTTCAAGGGTTTTAATCTCAGGAGTCTGTTCGATATCTCTCATGTTAAGAATCCGGATCGGTTTATTCCTTCTTATTACCGCGATTTCCTCATCTTTAATGTAAATGACCCGGGGAGTATATTCGATTATCGGAGTAGCGTCCGAAGCGAGGAAGAACTCATCTTCACCGATACCTATAACGAGTGGACTGCTCTTTCTTGCGGCAATTATCTGGTCAGGATCGTTCTTGTCGATTATCGCTATCGCATATGCACCTATAATCTCACCCATAGCCAGCTGAACGGCACGACAAAGATCCACCTTATTGGTTTTCTTAATATATTCTATAAAATGGACAAGAACCTCGGTATCCGTACTGCTTTTAAATGTATAGCCGTTGCGAATAAGTTCCTGTTTAATTACCATGTAGTTCTCTATTATCCCGTTATGAATGAGAGCGAGATTCTCACTCTGGGAATAATGCGGATGCGCGTTTACGTCATTCGGTTCTCCGTGAGTCGCCCATCTCGTATGAGCTATACCGATTGTTCCGGAAGTATCCTTGCTCGAAGCGTTGTACTCCAAATCAGCAACCTTGCCCTTAGCTTTGTAAACATTCAGTTTGTTATCAGGGTTTATCAATGCCACACCGGCACTGTCATACCCCCTATATTCAAGTCGTTGAAGGCCCTTTATAAGAATAGGATAAGCATCCTGTCTTCCAATATATCCGACTATTCCACACATAAATCAAATATTTATATCAATTAATTACCCTTACGGTACAATTCTTTTAATTTCTGGTTGACACGGTAAATATTATAACCGCGTCCGGCTTTTTCACTAAAATTCAATTCAATTACGGAAGTATGGTTACGCGAATTATAATACGCTTCCTCTGTCCTTTGAACGTACGGATTTACAAAATCCGGATTATTGCCGAGGGTTCCGCCTTCCGCCTTGCTATTTCCCGTTAACGATGCGTCGATATTGATAACATCCGTTACTAAAATTCCGAGTTCGTCGCATATCGAATAAACCAGGTTCTTATCAGGATGATACGCACACGATATAATATTATAGCCTTGTTTTTTCAGATCCATAAGTTCATCTTTAATGGTTTCTTTCCGGAAACCGGTACCGTTATAATTATATTCGTACGAATTTAACGTAACAGCCTGTCCATTTAAATTAACGACTTCGCCGTTTGCTTCTATGTTCCTGATCCCAACTTTATAAGGAATATATTCCGTAAACCGTCCGTTATGTTTAACCCTGAGCATAAGACTGTACTGATACGGATCGTTCGTACACCACAGCTTTGCATTCGGAACTTCCGCACGAAAACTTACGGTATCCTTTCCTCCTGTTCCCGGAACAATAATCTCTTTATAATTATATCTTACTACTTTACCGTTATGGTCCATAAGATCGAACCATGCTTCTGCAGCACTTTCATAATTCGAATTGTTTACTACGACAATATCCATATCTATAAATCCTTTTTTATGATCCGCATCTGTAGAGGTTCTGACGAAAAAATCCTGAATATGCACCCTTGGCTGGGAATAGAGGCTGACTCCGGCTTCGATACCCGTGCCTGTCAGCGAAGCATTTTCCATCCAGCTCCCCGTGGTCCATTTGTAAACCGCGATAGCTATAACATTCGTTCCGTCCGAAACGAATTTAGAGATATTGAATTCGGCAGGAACCGAAGAATCTTCTGCATAACCCACGTAATTTCCGTTAATATACAATCCAGCACCGGATTTCAATCCTTTTACTTTTACAAATATATCTCTGTCGAGCCAGCCTACGGGTATGGTAACGAACTGACGGTATATTCCTGCTCTATTATCCGAAGGGAGTTGTGGCGCAGTCAGTCCGTCAAGCGCAGTCGGGGTCATATTGTCCCAGTAACCAGGAACCGGTTTAGTGTCGTATCTTCCCCTTTCTCCTGAAAGAAATGCCGGATTCAGACTTCCCGGATCGGATATCGTGAACCCCCATTCTCCGTTAAGAGAGAGATAATAATCGGACCTTTCAGGATCGAGAGTAACTGCATCGTCCCTTCGTTCGTAACTGTTAAAATCCGTTCGCGGATATTCCTTCCCTACTGAACCGGCAGGCTGGTTCCATTGTCCGGAAGATAAAAACGGTATTAATAATAGAAATAATAATGCGGTTCTTTTCATAGCCGTAAATTTTACTTCTGTCTGAAAAATATCTGGAGCGGAACACCGGAAAAATCCCAGTGGTTTCTTATTTTATTTTCAAGGAACCTTCTGTACGGATCCCTGATGTATTGAGGCAGATTAACAAAGAATGCAAACGACGGCGTCGGCGAAGGAAGCTGTGTAATATATTTTATCTTAATATATTTTCCCTTAACTGCCGGGGGCGGTGTTTCTTCGATTATAGGTAGAAGGAACTCGTTAAGTTCGGATGTACGGATAACTCTTTTTCTGGATTCGTATACCTTTATCGCAGACTGGAGCACATCCATTATTCTCTGTTTATTTATCACTGAAGTGAATATGACAGGTACGTCATTGAACGGAGCAAGTTTTCTTTTGATAACTTCCGTAAAATCACGCATGGTATTGGTGGATTTTTCCGCAACTGTGTCCCATTTATTTACCACGATCACACATCCCTTCTTATTTTTTATAATGAGGTTGAAGATATTCATATCCTGCGACTCGACTCCCTGAGAAGCATCGAGCATAAGAATACATACATCCGATGCTTCTATCGCCCTGATGGAACGCATAACAGAATAGAATTCGAGATCTTCCGTTACCTTACCTTTTTTACGCAGACCGGCGGTATCCACAAGGAAAAAATCCAATCCGAATTTATTGTATCTGGTAAGAACCGAATCCCGCGTAGTTCCGGCGATAGGCGTAACGATATTCCGTTCTTCGCCTAAAAGGGCGTTGGTTAAGGATGATTTTCCCACGTTCGGACGTCCTACTATGGTTATTTTAGGGAGCACTTCCTCTTCTTCGCTTTTCTGTTCCTCGGGAAGAGCCTTGACTATCTCGTCGAGTATATCTCCGGTACCGCTTCCGCTCATTGCGGAAATAGAATAGATTTCTCCTAAACCGAGTGAATAAAATTCATGGGAGGAATATAAAAGATTGTTGTTGTCCACTTTGTTTACTACTACAAAAACTTTTTTGGAAGTTTTGCGCAGAATCTCCGCCATGTCCATATCCAGGTCTGTTATTCCTGTCGAAACTTCAACCATAAAAATAATGACATCGGCTTCGTCTATGGCGAGCATTACCTGCTTGCGTATCTCGTCTTCGAAAATATCGTCGGAATTTACGGCATATCCTCCCGTATCTATAACGGAAAATTCCCGACCGTTCCAATCGGTTTTACCGTAATGCCTGTCTCTTGTTGTTCCAGCAGTATGATCGACAATAGCCTTTCTCATGCCTATAAGTCGGTTGAACAATGTACTTTTTCCTACGTTCGGTCTTCCGACTATTGCCACTAAACTCATCAGTATCTTGGATTTATAATTGGCAAATATACGTCAATATTTCCGATAAATAAAATAATAAACAGTTTCAAATACCGATAATTATATTAATTTATATCTTTGCATGAAAATTTGCCGGAATTGAAAAATTTAGTCAAATATCTGTTGCTTACAGCCGCATCCGTGTGTGTGGTTTTCTATATCAATGGCAACAGTGTGGACAACCGGAATAATTCCCTGTCCCTTATAGAGACGGAAATTTACGAATTAACTCCAAAAGACGACGGTCCCGACCGGAAACTTCCGGATACATTTTTCATAATTTCCACAGGATATAACAGTCAAAGCGCACCGGTCAGAAGGACAAGGAGCCATGTTCCTGAAAATCACGCTGTCTTTTTCCCAGTTAAAAATGTAATTTCAGGAAGTACATTCGAAACATATTCCGACAATTTCAAAAACATCTTCTACCTGCATCACAACGTACTGAGATTGTACATGTTATGTAGGATTATCATTTAGCTTCCGTGTACATCTTATTTTATTTGATAAGCATGCCGGCGTAACCCGGCATCGATTGTCCTATTTTAAAATTATAAAACATGGAATCAAAAGAATTCATTGACGATATTGTCACGGCGTCAGGCGGTGCCGTAATAAAAAAGAAGAACCCGAGATTTACAGTAATTTCAGTCGTAATATTATTTATAAGTGTAGTCCTGTTCGCCGTTGGTTCGACCTTCGACGAGAGCGGATCGTTCATATCCATACTTCTCGTTACTTTCGGATGTATCGGGTTGATAACAGAAAGTGCCGGTGCCTTTATCGGTAAATATCATTATGTATACACGGTAACTAACAAGGAAATAGATATCGAATCTTTCAACTTCGGTGTGGAAACTCTTACAGAACTGACCACAATTCAGAAATCCTCCGATTTTGGAAAGATCGATCCGAAGGAGCTGAATAAAGCATCGGGAATCAAATGGCAGGTGTGGATATCGCGGGATAACAAGTTCGCTGCAACCCAGCTTTATCAGTACAGACCGCACTCGTATTATCCGGTCTCACCGATCAAAAGGGTGCTTCCGAAGGATACACCGCAATTAAGAAGATTAGTAAAGGGCTAACAGACCCTTAGGATACCGGTCCGTAGCCATACGATAAAAGTTAAGGATTGGTATCTTTCTTATAATAAGATGCGTGAAAATTTTTCCGATATGTGTTTTCTCGTCTGATTGAGCATATCGATCTGCTTGAGAATCTCTTCGGCTTCGCTGTTAAACTCCGCTAATTCGGTAAGTCTATCGCTTAGGGACTTTATCATATTCTCGATTATCTTGGTCTTATACAAAGTAATGGCCCTGGGTACGGCGATATGCAGTCTGTCTTCCTCATTCTCGACTGCAATCTCGTTTCTTTCCCATAAACCGCTGGGTTTCAAAAGATCCGTTCTCATCATAACATCAACGACAGTGTTGCAGATTTCCGGATCAGGATGTCCGGTCAGCGAACCCAAAGGAAATTCCTGTGCCAGATCGGTCATTTTATCGTAAAGAGAAACGAATTCGGTGTAAATATTTCGGTATAAACTATTCTGCAATTCGATACCGTCATCCTTCATTTCCCCGATAATAGCTTCAGCAACTTTTATTTCGTTCGGTTCATCATCGGTTCCGAAGTTTATTGTCTTCATACCGTAACGGAGAAGATATGATATCAGTTCGTATTCGAGCGTCTCGACTCCGCTTCCTGAAACAACCGTCCCGTTGGCTACCGGAACGAACTCCGTCTGCGGAAGGTTTTTCTCACGCTTCCTTAGAAACTCCGTTTCCTCACGGGACAGCGCTTTATCGCGCCGTCTTTTCGAAACCTCGCTCACGAGCAGAGCCTCATCGATACCCAGAAGGGTACTGCTCTCCCTGATAAATATATTACGTGGTATAGCTTCCGGGATTACCGACAGGGAATCCACTATATCCGAGATAACAGCCGCGCGTTTGATGGGATCGCCGCTTCCGACGTCGGCCGACAGAAGTTTCGTTTTGAAAGAAATAAAATCCTGCTCATGGCCCCGTATATACTCCCTTAATTCAGTGGAACTTTTTCCGCGTGCAAATGAGTCCGGGTCCTCGTTCTCCGGTAACGGAACAACCCTCACGTTCAAACCCTCCCTAAGGATCATATCGATTCCCCTGAGGGATGCTTTTATTCCGGCTGAATCGCCATCGTATATTACGGTTATATTCTTGGTAAATCTGGAAATCAGCCTGATCTGCTCCACCGTTAACGATGTGCCGGAAGAAGCTACGACATTTTCAACTCCGCTCTGATGAAGTGAAAGTACATCCGTATATCCTTCGACCAATATACAGCAGTCTTCCTTCGTTATCGCCTTCTTGGCAAAGAACAATCCGTATAGAACATTGCTTTTGTGGTAAATTTCCGATTCGGGTGAATTAAGATATTTTGCCGTTTTTTTATCGGTACGAAGCGTCCTGCCTCCAAACGCGATCACCCTTCCGCTGATACTGTGTATCGGGAACATAACTCTACCACTGAAACGATCGTAATAAGTACCGTTATCCCGTTTTATAGTAAGTCCCGTACGGATAAGGAACTCTTCTTTGAAACCGCTCGTCAGGGCTTTTTCCGTGAACTGTGAACCCTGTGACGGACAATAACCCAATCCGAATCTTTTAATTACAGCTTCCGAAAAAGCGCGTTCCCTGAAATATCCCAACCCCACGTTTATACCTTCGTCGGTATCGTTCATCGTTTCCACGAAATAGTCCGATGCCCACGACGAGAGTACCATCATGCTCTCCCTGTCGTCGTTCCGTCTGCGATCTTCGTCGGTCTGTTCCCGCTCCTCTACCTCGATACCGTACTTACGACCGAGAAAACGGAGGGCCTCCACATAACCGAGATTCTCGTGCTCCATGACAAAACTGACCGCATTCCCTCCTTTGCCGCATCCGAAACATTTATAAACGCCTTTAGATGGCGACACGACGAACGAAGGTGTTTTCTCCTCATGGAACGGACAGCAGGCCTGATAGTTAACCCCTTTTTTCCGGAGATTGACAAAATCACTTACAACCTCCACGATATCCGCGGCGGCATATATTCTATCTACAGTTGATTGGTCGATCATAAGGAATCAGGAAATATGCCGTAAAGTTATTACATTTTCCACAAAGCGTCAATCAATCTGTCAGCCGACACGGCTTTTCTGTGAGTATGATCCTTAGTGCCTTTTACAAAATAATTGTGGTCATAGCTTCCGCGAACGGCAGCAAAATCCGCTTTCTTTATATCTTCGTCGCCGTCAATCCCGTAACTTATCATTGTTTTGGCCGAGAATTCCTTGCTGGCATCGTCGCACAGCATAGCATCGATCACTGCAACGCTTTTCTTCCATCTTTCGAGAACCGGAATCAGATTTTTAGCAGTAATTTCATTCACGGCTTTGCCGAGTCTCGAAGCAAGTAGTCTCACCACATAAATCCATTCGAATTCACGGTAATTTTTTTCAACATGAAGGAACGAGCCATTAAGTTCCTCTATGGAATATATGGTTCCTCTTTCGATATTGTGAACCACCATATCGACTATGCTGACAGGGGTTATAAGCCCGGCGACATCGCACCATTCCCCATAATTGGATCGACTTCCGGCATCCATAATATCCGCAACATCCTGTGCATTCTTCCAATCGGAATTATTTAATTTAGCAGCAATGATACCGCCCAGATATTTATCTATCGCAAGGTTATAAAGATTTATTGCTTTCTTTATCGATGATGTCTTAATTTTAGCGCCGTTATAATTTACATATTCTTTTCCGACGAATTTTGGAGAGAGATCCTTCAATATCTCTATGGCCTGCACCATTTTACCCACGATATACGGATTGAACATTTTATAAACGATCCTGTCTTTAAAGTCCACTCCTTTTCTCATATCCCTTTTCGGCCACTTCATAGCATCCCTTGCTGCCCCTACACTTCCTAAGTTCGCACCGGGAACAATTATGGTATCACCGTTGTATTCTATAAGATACGAGAAGGGAAGAAGCGACGTATCGAGATTCGTATTGTGCCTTCCTTTTACTACCGAGAACGCACCTATCCTTGCAGGGAAAAGAATATACGAACCGCTGCCAGTCTTACAGCCGCGCTCCATAACTCCCTGATGCACTGGTCCGAGACGATAGTAATGATTACTCTGGTTGCTTCCGCTTCCTGCATTGAAGAACGAGAACATTCCTCCGATCAGAAGCGATGATTTATGATGTGATACAGTATAAGGACCTGCAAATACCGATACTGCCTCGCCGTTCGCGAGAAAACAATTTGCTGAGAAGAACGAATGTTCGGCACTGAATCCTTTGGTTATTTCACACCCCTGCCCAACGAAACATTTTTCCACAACGGCGCCGTCCGTTATCCTTGCCGAGGACGATGTAATAAAATTCCTCATTATGACATTCCGCCCTATGCGAGACGGAGCCTCACTGGTAGAATTAACAGTACCGTTCTTAAGTTCGGACGCACCTTTTATCCTGGCATCCTCTCCCGTACGTATATTTTTAATATAACCGCAATTCTCTATTTTGGTATAAGCTCCTACGATACCGACATCCGAACTGATTTTATTGACGTAAATATCGATAAGGTTATTAATAGCAGTAATCGCCGTGGGACGATGCCTGTACATTGCAAAAACATAGGCAGTCTGTGCGGACATATCATCGAATATACGTATCGCACGCGCACCGGTCTCATTAAGAAGATTTACGTGGGTTCCGTTTCCGAAAGAAGAAATTCCATCGGTCGCCAGATAATCTATATTGTGCAATACCGCACTCTGTCCGATAATGTAACAGGATAAATATCTTACGGAATCTATCTCAGCACGCGCACCAATATAAACTTTTTTACCGAAGCGGGTGTTACGAATCATTCCCGGCGAGAATCCTTCTTCCACTTTAATTTCGTCCCAGTTCTCCGCCGAACAACCGTTTCCGGATAATATGCTTATTTCCTCCTGATCGAGTTTCCTATAATTCTTAGTCATTTCAGTCAGTTTTTATTATCCTTCCCTTCTCAATTTTTATTTTACCGGCTTTCAGAAGCACTCCGGCTGTACGCTTGAATACTTTCTTACTCATACCGGTAGCAGCATGGATATCTTCCGGAGTACTGTCGTCCGAGACATTCAGGACTCCGCTGTTTTTTTCAATAATTTCCATGAGGGTATCTACGGATCTTTTTACTTCTTTATAGCCCTGAAGCTGTAGGCTCACGTCGATCCTGTTGTCTTCGGTCACCCTGCGGACAAAGGCAGTCAGTTTATCGCCTATGGAAACAGGAGAAAATATCTGGTTATGATAGAGCATTCCCCAATGCTTGTTATTTATGATGACTCTGAATCCAAGGTCGTTCTTTTGTGCAACGAGTATGTTTACTTCATCCCCGGGATTCACCGTAATCTCGCTATTGCTTAAAAAACTGCTTATTCTGGCCGAGGCAACTACCCTGCCGTTCACGTTGTCCGTATAAATAAAAACGATATATTTTTCACCTACGTCCATTCTGTACGGCATATTTCTTACAGGTAGGAACAAATCCTTCAAAAGCCCCCAATCCAGAAAAGCTCCGTTAAGAGTTTTATCGACAACTTCAAGGTAAGCTGCTTCGCCGGCAATGGCATATGGTTTTTCCGTAGTGGCGATTATCCTGTCCTCGGAATCTTTATAAACGAATACTTCCACTTCGTCTCCCTCGACAGAATTCTCGTCGACATATCTATTAGGCAGAAGAACTTCTTCTCCGTCTTCATCTATAAGATACTGACCGTTAGCCGTAGTGCGGTTTATTTTTAAAGTGTGGTAATTTCCTGCCTTCAACATAATGAGCTCTCTTAAATAATCAATTCAATAATAAACAAAGATATGGAAATAATGATTATTTTTGTCGGTTAATTCGATTTTCATGGATATTTCCTTCGAAGTAGTTTCATTACTGATAATTTCCGGACTCATAGTGGGATTCATAAACACTCTCGCGGGCGGAGCTACGGTAATCTCCATAACTTTCTTTTTGCTTGCCGGACTTCCTCCGGCTGTGGCGAACGGAACGAACCGCATACCTATAGTTATGCAGAATCTCGCTGCCAGTTTCAATTTCAAACGGCAGGAACTACTGGATGTCAGGCTCGGACTGAGGTTATCCGTACCCATGATAATCGGTTCAGTAACTGGCGCCCTCGCTGCGGGACAGATATCGGATACCGCATTCAGGTGGACTCTTGCAATTGTCCTTTTTATGGTTCTGGGGTTTATGATGTTCAGTCCTGTAAAATATCTAAAAGGTGAAAAGATCGAGAGGAAAATAGACTGGAAATTTTATCTTATATTTTTATTTATAGGATTTTACGCAGGATTCATTTATGTAGGGATCGGCTATTTACTTCTGGCTGCGGCGATCGCGGGTCTGAGATACGATATAGTAAGGGCCAACGCCCTTAAAGGGTTCATTGCACTGGTAACGACACCGTTCTCCCTGATAATATTCATGCTGGACGGAAACATAAATTACTCTTACGGGCTGATACATTCGGTCGGAAACATTATCGGAGCCTATATTGCCTCGAAGTATGCTTCGGGTTTCGGAGTAAGTTTTTTAAAGTGGTTTCTGATATGCTTTATTTTACTGACAATCGCGAACCTCTTCGGGATTATTTCGATAGGCGAAGCGTTACAAAATTTATTTAGGGTATAACAATTGAACATCAGAATTCGTTATATAACAATGCTCAGGAGATTATAGATACAAATGGAAGACAACAAAATATGTGTTTACGGCGCTAAGGCCAACAATCTGAAAAATATCGACGTGGAGATACCGCGCAACCGGCTTACCGTTATTACGGGTTTATCCGGATCGGGTAAATCGTCGCTGGCATTCGACACCATTTATGCGGAGGGACAAAGGCGTTATATGGAGACCCTGTCCTCATACGCGCGTCAGTTTATAGGCGCGATGGAGCGTCCGGAAGTCGATAAGATTACAGGATTGAGCCCAGTAATTTCGATTGAACAAAAGACAACGAATAAAAATCCACGTTCCACCGTCGGCACGGTGACCGAGATAAGCGATTTTCTAAGGCTACTTTATGCCCGCGCATCGGTAGCGTATTCGCCGGAAACAGGAGAACAGATGGTTCGATACACGGAAGAGCAGATCGTAGACCTGATAATATCGGATTTTTCCGGCAGGAAAATAGCATTCCTCGCTCCGGTAATCAAAGGAAGGAAGGGACACTACCGCGAACTCTTCGATTCTCTTCTGAAAAAAGGATACATACACGTGCGCGTAGACGGTGAAATACGTGAGATCGTGTCCGGAATGAAACTCGACCGTTATAAAACCCATACGATAGAACTGGTTATCGACAGGATAATAGCCAAGGAAGAATCCGCGGATCGCATCAGAAAAAGTCTGCGCGATGCCATGCACCACGGTAAGGGTACAATGTTGATTTACGACTATGATAACAGCCACGCACGTTATTATAGCCGCAACCTTATGTGTCCTACAACAGGAATTTCGTTCAACGAACCTGCGCCGCATACATTCTCGTTCAACTCTTCTCACGGAGCATGTCCGCATTGTAACGGCATAGGGGAAGAAGCGGTTTTCGATATTGAAAAAATAATACCGGACAAGAAAAAAAGTATCTCCCAGGGCGGTATCCAACCGCTGGGCAAATACCGCAATAATCTACTCTTCGCCCAACTCGAAGCCATGGGTAAAAAACACGGTTTCACAATAAACGATCCAATTAAAAGTTTCTCGGAGGAGGCGCTTAGCGCCATAATTTACGGCGACACCGAACCGTTGCAGATAGATTTTAAAGGAGTGGGCTCAACCACAGGAAGATATCTCATTTCTTGGGACGGAATAGCAGCTTATATCGAAAAAAACGAAGAAGATACCGCTTCGAATAAGGGTAGCAAATGGAAGGAACAATTTGTCCGGAGGCAGAAATGTGCCGTATGCGGAGGTACTCGCCTTAAGGAAGACACTAAATATTTCCGCATAGACGGAAAAAATATTGCGGAAGTTTCCGCTATGAGTATCATACAACTATCGGAATGGCTTCACGGTCTCGACGAAAGAATCAGCGAGAGGCAGAGAAAAATCGCCACGGAGATTCTCAAAGAGATACGCGAGCGTGTAGGTTTCCTATTGGACGTAGGATTGGGTTATCTCTCTCTATCCCGTAGTTCACGGTCGCTGTCGGGTGGCGAGAGCCAGCGCATAAGGCTTGCCACACAGATAGGATCTAAATTGGTAAATGTTTTGTATATCCTTGACGAACCGAGCATCGGCCTTCATCAAAAAGACAATATCAAACTTATCAACAGCCTCAAAGACCTTCGCGACGCAGGCAATTCTGTAATCGTGGTCGAACATGACGAGGATATGATGCGGAACGCAGACTGGATCATCGATGTTGGTCCTAAAGCTGGTATCAAAGGCGGTGAGATCACTGCGGAAGGAACGATTGAAGATATAATAAAAAGCAATTCCGTAACGGCGGAATACCTCAACGGACGCAAAAAAATCGAGGTTCCTAAAGAGCGCAGACAAGGAAACGGTAAAACGGTAAAAGTCGTGGGCGCAACGGGAAACAATCTTAGGAACCTGACAGTATCTTTCCCGCTTGGAAAAATGATATGCGTCACCGGAGTCAGCGGAAGCGGTAAATCCTCGTTGATAAACGAGACTTTGCACTACGGCATCAGCAGGGAATTGTACAGGTCCTACGACCAGCCACTCCCCCACCAAAGAATCGAGGGGATGGAAAACATCGACAAACTTATAGTTATCGACCAGTCCCCCATCGGAAGAACACCGAGGAGCAATCCGGCTACATACACGAATGTATTCAGTGACATAAGGAAACTGTTCGAAAAAACTCCGGACGCACAGATCCGCGGATTCGGCGCAGGACGGTTCTCCTTCAACGTTAAAGGAGGACGATGCGAAGAATGCAAAGGTGCGGGGGTTCAGACTATTGAAATGAATTTCCTACCGGATGTATACGTAAAATGTAAGACCTGTGGTGGAAAAAGATATAACAGGGAGACGCTCGAAGTTAAATTCAAGGGCAAAAATATTTATCAGGTTCTCTCCATGACCATAAATCAGAGCGTGGAATTTTTCGAGTCCGTTCCGACAATTTATACAAAACTAAAAGCCGTGCAGGACGTAGGACTCGGGTACCTTACATTAGGACAGCCATGTACAACATTATCGGGAGGTGAAAGCCAGAGGATCAAACTCGCAAGCGAAC
The DNA here is from genome assembly GCA_021201795.1 of Rikenellaceae bacterium. GTDB lineage: Bacteria > Bacteroidota > Bacteroidia > Bacteroidales > Rikenellaceae > JAJBUQ01. Next base: position 13,180 of record JAJQEF010000016.1, on the reverse strand, counting down.
TCGCAAGAAAAGACACCGGCAATACACTCTATATACTCGACGAACCAACGACCGGACTTCATTTCGAGGATGTAAACGTACTGTTAGGTGTACTGTCTAAACTCGTGGATAAAGGGAACACGGTAATAGTAATAGAACATAACTTAGACGTAATAAAAGTCGCGGATCATATTATAGATATAGGTCCGGAGGGAGGTAGTGAAGGCGGACAATTACTCGCACAGGGAACGCCTGAACAGATTGCCAAAAACAAAAAAAGTTCCACGGGGGAATTTCTTAGAACCGTACTTAAAAATAAAAACAAATAGAAAATAATAAGACAGCGTAATTTACGCTGTCTTATTATTTTACCCTGCCAGGGTTATTTTTCACAAAATCATTCCATGAACTTTTACCGGAAGTTTTTATAACTGCGATAGACTGGTAATAATGACAGACCGCTACTGCGATCCCGTCCGTGGAATCCAGATTTGCCGGAAGTTCGGTAAGTTTGAACATTTTACCAAGCAGTGAAGCAACCTGTTCTTTAGATGCTCCTCCGGTTCCTGTTATCGAAAGTTTTACTTTTCTCGGTGCATATTCGAACACTTCTTTACCTTTGGTCAGGGCTGCGGCCATCGCCACTCCCTGAGCCCTTCCGAGCTTAAGCATACTCTGAACATTTTCGCCGAAGAACGGCGATTCGAAGGCAACTTCATGAGGATCATAATAATCTACTAAATCCGATACCTTATGAAATATTTCCTTTAATTTCTCATAAGCGTTTTTTTTCTTCGACAATTCTATAAAACCGAAATCCACAAGTTCAAGCTGCCTGCCGCATACGGAAATTATCCCGAAACCCGTGAAATTGGTTCCGGGATCAATTCCCATAATTATTTTTTTCTCTTTTCCCACTTATTCTTTAACAATCCCTTTGAGTCTTTCGATCTCTTTCTCCATTTTGTTAAGCGTTTCTTTTATCGCCGGAAACTGCTTGAACAAAATTGCCGATCTATGATGGCTTCCTACCGGAAGTGCCGGGGTTCCCATAACCGCCTCGCCGTCCTTTCTGATACTGTTCGGTATTCCTGCCTGAGAACCGGCGCGGACATTATCTGCGATCACGAGATGCCCTGCAATCCCTACCTGTCCCCCGAACATACAATTCTTTCCTATTTTAGTCGAACCAGCCACACCAAACTGCGCAGCGGCAACGGTATTTTCTCCGATCTGCACATTGTGTCCTACCTGAACAAGATTATCGAGTTTAACGCCTTTGCTGATTATAGTAGATACCATCGTCGCCCTGTCGATACACGTATTGGCTCCTATTTCTACGTCATCCTCGAGAACCACGTTTCCAAGCTGGGGTATTTTCCCGTATGTTCCGTCCGCCTGAGGTGCGAATCCGAATCCGTCGGCTCCGATAACGGCCCCAGCCTGTATCACTACATTATTCCCGATAATGCAGTCCTCGTATATTTTAACTCCGGGATAAATCGTAACATTGCTGCCTATTCTCACTTTGGATCCGATATAACACTGTGGATAAATACAGACATTATCTCCGGCCTGAACTTTATTTTCTATAACGGTAAAATCCCCCACGTAGGTATTTTGTCCCAGTTGTACATCTTCCGATATGGATGCCTTCTCGCTTATTCCCGTACGTTTAGGTTTATTGGCAGCATATAATTCCAGAAGTTTGGCGAATGCTGCATATGCATCGTCTACTTTTACAAGAGTTGTTTTTATTTCCTGTTTAGGAATAAATCCTTTATTGACTATAACTACAGAAGCTTCTGTTTCGTAAATAAAATTCTCGTATTTCGGATTTGCAAGGAATGCAAGGGATCCTTTTTTACCTTCCTCTATCTTCGATACGGTCCATACCTTTGCGTTTTTATCACCTGTTATTTCCCCTTCGAGAAAACCGGCTATCATTTCAGCTGTAAACTCCATAAATCTTTATTTTAAATATTTTTTTATATCGATCCCTTCAGGCATAAACCTGGTTACGTCGCCTCCGAAACTGCACAGCTCCCTCACCACACTCGAGGATATGGCGACATATTCAGGGGGGGTAAAGAGCAATACGGTCATTATTTCCGGATAGAGCGACTGGTTAATCTGCATCATGTTCCTCTCATATTCGAAATCCACCGTGTTACGCATACCGCGGAGCATAAATTTCACCCCTATGTCTTTGCAGAACTGTACCGTAAGTCCGGTATATGAAACGACTTCGACCTTTTCATTACCCGAATAAATATCGCGCACAAGATACATGCGTCTTCCGACAGGGATAAAACCGGGCTTCTGGTTATTAACACCCACAGCAACAATAACTTTATCGAAGAGTTTAAGTCCTTCGTCGACTATTATTTTATGTCCCAGAGTGAACGGATCGAATGATCCCGGAAACACTGCTGTTTTCTCCATTTTGCAAACTTTTATTATGCGAATATAATTTAATTTATTGTTTCGGCCCAATCCGTTAATCAATAAAAAAGCCACCTCGGAAGAGATGGCTTCATTAAGATATAATTTATTACTATTGAACTTTTTTGAACATAGCAATTACATAATCGTTAGCATCCGTAAGAATAAGGTAGCGTCCTTCGAACCTATAAGCATCAACCTGATCGAGCATCTGAAGATATTGATTCTCAAAATTCTCATTAAGGCACGCCATTCTGGTAGAACCTGCTCCGGTAATTTCGAGTTTATTTCCTTCCTTAGCTTCGTATCCTCCGAAGAAACGGTTGCACTCGGCAAGACCGGAAATCCTGTTATCCGTTCCGAATGTCAATGTATATTTACCTGTATCGGCATCGGTTATCGTAATAGGTTCTCCCTGTAATTCAACTATCTGCCATGTGTTAGCAGTAAGCGATCCCGTAGAAGATTTGCCGGAACGGCATGCACAGCACGAACTCAAAATGACAAGCCCTGCCGCTATCAATGTAAAACAATAAAATTTTTTCATTTTAATTCTTATTACTGATTCTTAATTAATGTAAAATTAGCGATTTTTTTATCAACCGTATCGTACAGCACCAATTCGTCGCCTTTGATCTTATATGACGCAGCATTCGACAGGATATGAAGGAACATATCCTCCGTATCTATATCCGCACACATCGCAAGAGTGCTGCCGAGTGTAGAGATAGATATTTTATTTCCACTGTGTTTTTGATAAGTACCGAAGTATCTGTTACATCCACCGTAACCGTAAACCATATTGCTGGTATCGGAAAAAATAATAGACGGATTTTTATCCATACGAACGAACGTTTCATCCTGCGCGTGCATCGATTCCAGCCTCCATTCTCCGTCAGTAAGCTGGACGTTTTTATTTCCACAACTTACCGCTCCCAGGAACAGGGCGCATGCGCACATAATTTTAATAAAATTTTTCATATATCTTATATTTTGTTTAATACGCGAAATTACCATATAAAACCATGTATATCGTTCCGAATTAGGTTTTTTCCGAAATAGTCCGACACATTTTCTGCAATATAAAAACGGGTTCGCGGAACACTCCGGCAAACCCGTTTTTATATTATCTACAGATCGATTCTTATTTTGGGAATTTCTGTGCGATCGAAATAAAATCAGGAGCTTTAAGAGATGCACCTCCGATCAATCCACCGTCAACATCTTTCTTCGAGAACAATTCTTCTGCGTTGGAAGGATTGCAGCTGCCTCCGTAAAGAATAGGAATCTGCTGAGAGATGTCTCCGAACTTTTCGTTAAGAACGCCGCGGATGAACTCGTGAATTTCCTGAGCCTGATCTGATGTAGCGGTTTTACCGGTACCAATAGCCCATACTGGTTCGTATGCGATTATCAATGAACTTGCCTGCTCTGAAGTAAGATTGAAAACAACCTCTTCTATCTGTTTACGGACAACATCAAAATACTTGCCAGATTCTCTTTCGTCCAGTTTTTCTCCAACGCAATAGATCGGAACCAATCCGCTAGCATAAGTCTGAGCTAGTTTAGCGTTCAGGGTTTCAGATGTTTCACCGTAATATTCCCTTCTTTCGGAATGTCCGAGGATAACGTATTTAACGCCAAGGGACGATATCATTTTTGCAGAAACTTCACCAGTGTAAGCACCTGATGCTTCCGCAGCACAGTTCTGTGAACCTACAGATATACCTGCTTTTTCAGCAACTTCCGCCACACAGCAAAGATGCGTATAAGGAGGAGCCACAATAAGCTCCACTTCCGGGCAAACATCTTTTTTAAGGTCTGCTACCGCTTTGATCAATTCAACGCCTTCAGCAGGAGTAGTATTCATTTTCCAGTTACCTGCTACAATTTTCTTCCTCATTTTGTTTATGTTTTTATTGTTTGTTTTATCTCAACATTGCCTTATTAGTCGAAATGTTCGTTAATCTTCGTCATCCCACTCTGCCTCGATTATGAGTTTTTCAAAACGGTCATTTATAAATTATATAACAATCCCTTCGGCAAGAAGTACTGTGTTAAAATTCCACCCGTTAGTTTCCGGTCCACCTCTTAACGTCGTCCGCAGTCGGATTTTTAAGTCCGAGCTTATTCTTCTTATTGAATCCGCAAAGATCGTTGAATAATTTTCCGGGAGCGAGTTTCTTTACCGACTCGACGGTTATATATCCCATCTTCTGGAGAACTTCCGCCCAATCGGCAGGTATTCCTGCCTCAATATAATTCTCCACAGGATCCACAGCAGCCTTCTTCTCCGGGCGCATTTGCGGGAAGAACAGAACATCCTGTATAGAGGATTGGTTGGTCATAAACATCGTAAGCCTGTCGATGCCTATTCCCATACCGGAGCATGTAGGCATCCCGTATTCAAGGGCGCGCACAAAATCCATATCTATGAACATAGCCTCGTCGTCGCCTTTTTCAGAAAGCTTCAACTGTTCCTGGAACCTGTCCAACTGATCTATCGGATCGTTAAGTTCCGAATAAGCGTTACAAAGTTCCTTCCCTGCGACAAACAATTCAAATCTTTCGGTAAGTTCCGGATTATCGCGGTGCCTTTTACACAACGGCGACATATCTATAGGGTAATCGGTTATAAATGTAGGCTGTACGAGATCATCTTCACAGTACTGACCGAATATCGCATCTATGAGCTTCCCTTTACCCATCGTATCGTCAATCTCTACGTTAAGGTTCCGGCAAGCCTCGCGTAATTCCTTTTCGTTTTTCGCTGTTATATCGAATCCTGTTTTCTCCTTTATGGCATCGGTCATGGTAAGGCGGCGGAACGGACGTTTGAAGTCTATTTCTTTCTCTCCTATCATCAGTTTTGTCTTCCCGTGCAGAGCCAGCGCCACCTTTTCTATCATTTCTTCCACAAAATCCATCATCCACAGATAGTCCTTATAAGCCACATAAATCTCCATTACGGTAAACTCCGGATTATGCGTCCTGTCCATACCTTCGTTACGAAAATCTTTCGCGAACTCGTACACTCCGTCAAATCCGCCTACGATAAGTTTTTTAAGATAAAGCTCGTTCGCGATCCTCAGGTAAAGCGGAATATCCAAAGCATTATGATGCGTAATAAACGGACGCGCTGTAGCTCCCCCCGGAATCGGCTGGAGTATCGGAGTCTCGACCTCGATATAACCCTTGGAATTAAAGAATTCGCGCATGGTATTAATGATCCTCGAACGCATAAGGAAGACCTCTTTAACCTGCGGGTTTACGACAAGATCGACATACCTCTGACGATATCTTTGCTCAGGGTCGCTGAACGCATCGAATATTTTTCCGTCCTTCTCCTTTACGATAGGAAGCGGACGCAGGGATTTACTCAGGACCTTTATTTCAATACAGTGAACAGACAACTCTCCGGTATTCGTAAGAAACGCATAACCTTTTATACCGACAATATCGCCGATATCGAGGAGCTTTTTGAATACTGTATTATACATGGTCTTATCTTCGCCCGGACATATTTCGTCGCGCTTGACATATACCTGTATTTTTCCTGTATGATCCTGTAATTCGAAGAACGATGCATTGCCCATGATCCTGCGGGTCATTATCCTTCCCGCAATGGTAATATCCTGAAAATTATTTTTCTCAGGATCGAATTCGTTCCTTATCTGGCTGGCCGTCGCCGTAACTTTAAATTCTTCAGCCGGATAAGGATCTATCCCCAGCTTTCTCAACTCTTCAAGAGAATTACGTCTGATTATCTCCTGTTCGCTTAATTCCGATATATTCATTGAAATAGTTTTCAAAACGCCCAAAGTTACAAAAGATTCTCAATTATTTTATTACCTTGTTTGGCAAAAACAGTTTTAACGAAGAATAATTGCGATTAATCCAAATATTTTAATATTTAAATTTGCCCGATAATCGTATAATTACTGTTATTTTTTTTCTTTTTGCAACATTTTAGGCCTTGCGAAGAGACAATAATCGAATAAAAATTGTAAGCAACAGAACAATTTGATACTTAACGGTTAAAAAAATTAATGAAATTTTGTTTTTTATTTATAAAATTTATATAGCTTTGTAGACGTGTTAAATATTTAATTCATTAAATAACCTACTACACTATGCAGAATTTATTAGACCAGATCAATGAACAAATCGACGCGTTTAAGGAAAACGCTGATGCACAAGCAACAAAAAACAACAAAGCTGCGGGCGTACGCGCACGTAAAGCTGCTTTAGAACTTTCTAAACTTCTTAAAGATTTTAGAAAAGTTTCTGTTGAAGCTGCTAAAAAATAATTACGCTTGTAATTAAAAAAACAGTCTGTCAAATTGACAGACTGTTTTTTTATATCCGTTTACTCCATTTTCTTTCTCCATTCTTCCGGCACATCAATAGACTGCTGAAGTTTAAAATCGTAGGCAATAAGCACCGCAGTACTTAAAGACTTCAACTCCCCGGTATCGGTATTTACGATCTTTTGAGAGAAGGTAATGCTTTTATTTCCGATTTTATCGACTCCGGTATATACCGCTATATTCTCACCGAACCTTATTTGGGCCTCGAAGGTATTGGTGTTGCATTTCTGTATCAATCCCGTTTTAAGAGAGGATATCATGGGAATACCGAAAACTTCCGTAATATAGTCGCATTTGCCCATATCGAAATAACTTTGGATATTGATATTGTTCACGTGTCCGTACATGTCCGTATCGGAAAACCTTACCTGAACAGGAGTAACAATTTCTTCCATATTTATTCTCTTATTATTTTTATTTCACTCCCCGGTCCCACGGAAATTATCGAAGACGGTTTCCCTGTAGAACGACCTTCGAATTTCGGATCGATTACCATATCCACGGAATTTTTTATCTCATCCGTAATAGAACGGAAATCAGACGGAGACGGTTCTCCGGAAATATTTGCGGAAGTCGATACCAGCGGCCTGTTTAATTTCCGGATCAGTTTGCGGCAGAAATCGTTACCTACTATCCTTACTGCAATGGTTCCATCTTCTGCTATCAGACCGGGAGCTACACCGACAGCACCGGGAAGTACCAATGTCAGCGGTTTATCCGCAACCTCGAACAGTTCCCACGCCACCGTGGGAACCTTCTGAATATACCTTGATATATTATCAGCATGATCGACCAGTATTATCATGTTTTTACTGTCGACACGTTTTTTTATTTCGAATACACGTTTTACTGCGTTTTCATTGGTAGCTTCGCAGCCAAGTCCCCATACGGTATCCGTAGGATAAAGAATAACTCCGCCTTTACGCAGTATTTCCAATGCTTCATACAATTGGTTGTCTTCCATTTTCATCGTTTTTACCAGACAAAAGTAATCACTCTCCTGCAAACAATTTACCAAGTGCGGAAAAATATTATTAAGTTTGCAGAAATTATGTATATTTTTTGCATGATTAATGAAATAAAGTTATCTCAAAAAAGTTAATAAATAAAAAAATAAGATATCATGAGTTGGGAAATTTTACTGATAATAGTAATCGGAGTCGTAGGAATGATAGTACAGGCTCGTCTGCAGTCGGTATTTAATAAGTACTCGAAGGTAATGTATCCTACCGGACTTACCGGACGGGAGATAGCCGAAAAAATGCTTTCGGACAACGGGATAAGTAATGTAAAGGTACAGTCCACGACAGGACATCTTACCGATAATTTCAATCCCACCAATAGAACCATAAACCTAAGCGAATCCGTTTACAGCAGCAACAGTATTGCCGCGGCAGCAGTTGCAGCTCACGAAACAGGCCATGCCATACAGCATGCCAGGGGATACGCTCCGGTAAAACTTCGTTCAGCATTGGTCCCGGTTATAAGTTTTTCTTCGCGCTTCGCAGTATGGTTCGTCATTCTGGGTATCATTTTAGCGAGCTCCACCGGAAGCCTCACACTCTTCTGGATCGGTATCGGAATGATCGGAATGTCGGCAATCTTCAGTCTCGTTACCCTTCCTGTCGAATTCGACGCTTCGCGCAGGGCACTCGCATGGCTGAAAAATTCCCAGGGAATTTCCGGAGAAACTTACGGACAGGCTAAAGAAGCTCTTTCATGGGCAGCGAGAACTTATGTGGTTGCCGCATTATCCGCGATTGCTACACTGATCTATTATCTGGGATTTGCAAGAAGAAATTAAACACCAAAGCGTACAATCGCATAAATGAAATTTGAAAATATACCTTCTCCGTGCTATGTGATCGAAGAAGACCTTTTGCGCGGAAATCTCGAAAAAATAAAAAATACCGGCGACAGGTCCGGAGTAGAAATAATCATGGCGCTCAAAGCCTTTGCAGGCTGGGGCGTTTTTCCTATTATTAAAGAATATATTCCCCTAACGACGGCAAGCTCAGTTAACGAAGCCCGGCTGTCATTCGAAGAAATGGGCACCCTTACCCACTCTTATGCTCCGGTATATAAAACGGAAGAGTTCGGGGAGTTTATGAAATACAGCAGCCACATTACGTTTAATTCGTTAACCCAGTGGGAGAAACATAAAAACACCGTAGCAGATTACGACAGAAAAATTTCCTGCGGTTTGAGGATCAATCCGGAATATTCTGTTGTGGACACTGGCTTATACGATCCAAGCTCCGCCGGATCGCGTCTCGGAATAACTTCTGAACAAATCGGGGATAAACTTCCGGAAGGGATAGAAGGGCTGCATTTCCACAATCTGTGTGAATCGGATTCATATGCGCTCGAAAAAATACTGGAACAAATCGAAGAAAAGTTCGGAAGGTTCCTGTCCGAGGTAAAATGGCTGAACATGGGCGGCGGTCATCTTATCACCGGAAAAGATTACGATACATCACACCTCATATCACTACTTAAAAATTTCAGGAAAAAATATCCCAACCTCCATATCATAATGGAACCGGGAAGCGCGATAACCTGGCAAACGGGAGTGCTCATATCCACGGTAGAAGACATCGTTGAAAACCACGGCATTAAAACTGCCATTCTGGATGTATCGTTTTCATGCCATATGCCAGACTGTCTCGAGATGCCTTACAAACCCAAAATCAAAGGCGCTACAGAAGCCGTGTCAGGTAAACCGACGTACCGCATGGGCGGGAACAGCTGTCTGGCCGGTGATTTTGTGGGAGACTGGTCATTCGACAATGAGTTAAAAATCGGAGACCGTGTCATTTTCGAGGACATGATCCACTATACGATGGTTAAAACTACTACCTTCAACGGCGTGGCACATCCGTCGTTCGGAATAATCGAAAACAACGGTAATTTCGGGATGATCCGTGAGTTCTGGTACGACGACTTCAAATCCAAACTTTCTTAATGACATCAACAGATAGAAAAGCATCCTTTTATACTCTGGGCTGCAAACTGAATTTTTCGGAAACATCGACCATTGCCCGGCAATTGGAAGACCACGGCATCGGCCGCGCCGAAAAAAATGAACAAGCGGATATATTTATTATAAACACCTGCTCGGTGACCGAGAACTCCGATAAAAAATGCCGGAACACGATACGAAAAATAATTCGTTCCAATCCGGAAGCTATCGTTGTAGTTACAGGATGTTATGTCCAGCTCAAGGCCAAAGAGATCGCATCTATAGAAGGCGTGGACCTCGTAATAGGGAATAATGATAAGGGAACCATTGCGGACATAGTGAAAAATATGTCAGGCAAAAGCAATACGGCAATCCACACCTGCGATGCTGAGAATTTAACCTCATTCTTTTCATCGTTCTCAAGCGGTGACCGCACGCGTACATTCCTGAAAGTTCAGGACGGATGCGATTATAAATGCTCCTACTGTACAATTCCATTGGCACGAGGAGGCAGCAGGAACATTCCTATATCCGAAATTATCATCGAAGCAGAAAAAATAGCGGCAAAAGGACAAAAAGAAATAGTTATAACAGGGATCAATACAGGAGATTTCGGCAAGACAACCGGAGAGAAATTTATAGAACTAATCGAATTGTTAGACAAGGTGAATGGCATAGAGCGTTACCGCATCTCATCCATAGAACCCAATCTGCTGACAGACGAAGTTATAGAGTTCTGTGCAAAATCATCTAAATTTCAACCTCATTTCCATATTCCCTTGCAATCCGGTTCTGACAGGATACTCGGACTTATGCGCAGAAGATATACCACCCAATTATTCTCCGAAAGAATCGATAAAGTACGCAAGGTAATTCCTGATGCCTTTATAGGTATAGATGTGATTGTCGGCTTTCCGGGAGAAACAGATGATGAATTCGAGATAACCTATAATTTTCTTCAATCGGTCAATCCGGCATTTCTGCACGTATTCCCCTATTCTGTACGTCCGAATACTCCTGCGGCAGACTTTTCCAACAAAGTGAGTCCGCAAATCATATCGGACAGAGTACGTTTACTTACAGAACTTTCTGACAAGGTCCACACCGGATTTGCAGAAAAATTCATAGGTCAGACGGCAAAAGTCCTCTTAGAAAGTACAAAAAAAGGCGGCCTGATGTTCGGATATAGCGAAAACTATCTTAAAGTCCAGGTTCCGTATACCAAAGGACTCATCAATAATATCGTAAATGTAAGGCTCGAAAATATCGATGAAAACGGCAATATCAACGGAAGTCTGTTATAAAAACAAAACGGTTTGTTTTTAAAATAAAAAGGTATATATTTGCAATCGCAAATGCCCGGATGGCGGAATTGGTAGACGCGCTGGTCTCAAACACCAGTGGAGCGATCCGTGCCGGTTCGATCCCGGCTCCGGGTACGAGAAAAGCGTGATAATCAACTGATTATCACGCTTTTTATTTTGCTCAGGGTGTAAAAAAGGTGTAAAAAATATCGCTCTAATAAGAAATCACTTTGCTCGCGTATGTATATGCCATTTGCTTTTTTACTCCAGATTTATTAATTCTATATCGTGCCATATCAACACTACAGTTATATTCAATAGCTACTCATTCCCTTACGCAAACAATGAATTAAAGCGGGTCGAGGCAATTGCATGCAAGCATCAAACCATTCAGCTTCACTTTCTTTTTCTCCGTCAATATCTCTTAATCCCCCTGCGAAACAAGGACAATCATTACTTGTTGAAAGAGTATGTCCACATATTATATGCCCTAACTCGTGCATTATATTGCTTTGCTGTCTGGCAGGAGAATGGGTGGGATTATGAATGATTAAGTGTTCACATACTCCAATACGAATAGTTACAGCAGACCATGAAGAAGTACTGCTGTCATCTGTTAATGCTTTTATATGGTTATCTAGTAAACCATTTACTTCTTTGGGAGTATAGATGGGAACTTTTAAAAACTTGCATAATTCGTAAGCGCAGAGTGGAGAAAAACTTTTCAGACCTAACTGCTCTCTTATTTCAATAACTTTATCGTCTGTCCATTTTTTAAATCCCCGTCTGAATTTAGTCTTTGTTGACGGCTGAGTCATAGGCTAATTTTATCATTTGTATTAAAGCCTCACTTGTTGCAGGTGGCAATGTTTTATCTGCTCTTAAAAAGGCTACAACTTCATTTTGTGTATCTTGATTGATAGTATTTGTTGTAAAATAATCTGTTGAAACTTCTAGCCATTCACATAATTTGATATAAGTATCTATATCGGGTAAATTACCTTGTTCAACTCTTGAAAGTGTGGATGCACTAATTCCTATTTCTGTGGCGAGCTGTCTTAATCCTATTTTCCCCCTTTTCGATTTTATCATCTCAGAGAATTTTTGGGTATCTAAAGAAGCACTCATAATAATATAGTTAAGCGGTTTTTTGACATTGTCTCAACAAAGATACAAATGTTTCTTGTTTAAAACAAAAATAATGTGTTTCTTTGCAGAGACAAATGTGTCAATGACGATACAAAAGGAGAATTTTCATGCCTAATAAGTTGAGAAGCAATTAAAATTTTTATTTATGACAATAGTTAAACGCAAAAACTTTAGGGCATCGCAAATAGAAATGCTAGATGATGGCATAACCGTTAGAGATGCTATAAAATTAATTAAAAGTTCTGATTATTATGATGAAATAATGCAAACTTTTGGCATGGAGGACATTAAAGATGATTTTATCGAAATCAAGGGTGCTAAGAATCTAGTTTTCTCTTTGATTGAAGCGGATGAAGAATTTGAAAAAATAGATATAGACTCCCTTTTAAGTAATATTAGTCTCCATAAATATACTAAAGATAAGCAGATTGAACTTGAATTGAGGGGTATAGAAGACAAGTCAATATTGACTAAAACAAAAAGCGATTTAATTAGGGCGGTATCTTTATATTCCGTAAGATCAGAATATTTGAATATGTTCGGAATTGACAAATATTTAGAATTTTGTCAATCGAATAATTATCAGGATATAATTGATATTAATATCAAATTATTAAATGAAAAAACGACAGAAAACAATCAGAAAAAGAAATTTAGGCTTCTTAGAGATGAGAAAAATAATTTCTATGTAAGAGCCATTACTTCTGTCAATGTTTATAAAGACTATAATTTGCGGTTTTCATTATTCATTGCTTTAATTCAGCTACATAGGTTAACTAAACACAAAGGATACAGTTTTTATATAGATCGGTATTCATTGACCGAATCAGATCTTCAGGTTTCTTTTAAATCTAATTTGACTTCAAATATTTCAGAAGAGACTAAAATTGGCTTTGCTCTTGAATTAGTTAATGATGAAATAAAAAGAGATGCAGTTAAATTCAATGGTGTATTTACAGTAAATATTGGAG
>JAJQEF010000001.1:2288-5713 GCA_021201795.1 Rikenellaceae bacterium | reverse complement strand
CTTTTACGGTATGCTTCGTTGTCCAAATGTTTTTTTGCGGCAACACCTTTCCTGATTTTAATCTTAAGAATGTACGTTCCCAAGGTGTCATAATACCAAACAAAATCCGTGTGTTACTAAAACTTGTGACTTCATGAATAACATTTTTGATCAATTCGATCGAATCTTCCGGATTTACCGCTATAATAACGCCATCAGGCTGAATCGATCGGTAATAATTCAATGAATTTAACAGGGAGGGATCCCTGAGTTCCGTTTTACTTTTACTCCTGGGAAGGAATTTCCCTTGCGTACCGGTTAAAATGATATGTGGTGAATTATACTTCCCGATGCCTTTGAGCACAGTGGGCAGGAAAACGCTCCATCGATTCGACGGCAGATAAACCGTTGATTCATGTCCATAAGGAAAAACGAATTCTGCTCCAAGGATTCCTCCTTGCGGTCCCGTAGACAAATGACTCACTTTATAACCTTCCCCTGAAAGTATTTTTTTCAATTGCATCTGGGCTGTTATTTTTCCCTGTTTGTTGCTGGTACCAACAACCATCAGGACAATACTTTTAGTTTCTGGTAGAAATCTGAAGGCATTCACACGCTGGAAGGTTTCGTCTACAATGGCATGCATATAGATGGTCCCGGAGTATGATTCATTTTCCGGTAATTTCTTTTGAGCATTCAGATATTGGTAAACGAATCGGTCCCAGACTACAAAGTTTTTATTCGATTTAAAACCCAACCGGATCAAATCATAGCCATATTTTATATTATTATCGAACAATTGATCCAAAAAATAACCGATTACCAAGGTATCGAATTTAGTGAAGTCTTCTTCGGCTATCCGATCCATTATTTCGTTCCGCCCATGGCTATCATTTTTTTTAAAACTCCGGGGATAATCGTAGAGAGTTGTGATTTCGTACGGAATATGGTCCCTGAAATTCAGTATCGTACCCATTTCTTTTTCGGAAGCCGGGAACAAAGCGATTTTATTTACTCCTGTAAAATAATTCTGTATATTAAAGACTTTATTTCCTTCTTCTTCGTCAGGCAGTTCGTTGACCGGAACTTCATTTTTATCACCGAAATGCTGTAAAATTTCAATATTGTTATCGCTTCCTATTTCAAGACAACGAATAACCTCTTCACGGGTAATTCTCGGACGGCTCAAAATCAGGTTACCCAAGATAGTTGTAAAATGAGCAGTAGCAAAACTGCTCCCCGACGTAATTTTAAATGATTGATTGCTCCATGCCAGTCGTTGTGTGGTACCTTTTGCAAGCACATTGATTGGGTATTCCGACTCGAGGAATTTATATACGGATTTATTTTTCACCAATCCGGTAGTCACTCCGAAAACTCCCGGGAAATAAGCCGGATAGGTTTCGCGATCGGGCAGGTTATTATTAGAAGCACAAATATATATTCCCTTATCGTAAGCCTTCCGGCATAATTCGAACAATTCTGCCGGAGGGGAATTCGTATCTATTCCGAGACTTATATTGATAATTCTTATATTTTCCTCCTTTATACACCAGTCGATCGCGGCACAGAGTAATTTTTCGTTCAGTCCTCCTTCCGTGGAAGATGTTTTCACAATGTACAATTTTTCTTCGGGAAGTGTCTTATGGATTATGGCCGCAACGGCTGTTCCGTGTCCGAACGTGTCTTCGAAAGAATCCTCCCGCACAATACCATCTTTGGTATGAACAAAGGAACAGCCGCGAAACCGGCAATTTTTCAACCGGGGATGTAATGTATCTACCCCGCTATCTATAATTGCTATACTCCCCATCTTTCTATCATTTCTTTTCTTATTTCCCTTAACGGTTTAAAGGATACATTATCCGGATTTTTCAGATAATAAAGATATTGTATTTTTAATTCATTTTCAAATTCTTTAGAGTTACGCAGACATTTTTGTGGCCGGGCAATACACTGCGAGTCCTCACATACTGGCACATATTTACAATCCTCACAACTTCGCTTGGAATTATATCGGGCATGAGCCAAGTATTTTTCGTATTTAGTAAGATCGTACGACTCGCTAATATGTTGAATAATCCTATTCTCCTCTGTGGCAAGTTCCCAACATTTGGTTATGTAACCCTCGGAATCCACGACAAAGGAATAAGGTGAAACCACTGCGGAGCAATCGGAAAATGTCGGATCGCTGGCATGGAAATATAACTTACCTTGTTTTGCTCCGGACTTCCGAGCCCATCTGTTATACCGTTCAACTTTTAATCTTCGCAAATGGTGTAAACATTCCACCCATTCTGTTTTCGGTATGCGTGTGTCAAGATTGGGTTCATCATTTTCTTCATAAGTCCGCAGATGGGCGAAATCGAGGTTTACCATATATTGTTTCTGGGGCCAGATCTCCAAAGCTTCGAGATCGTCCATCAACGACGGCACGCTCGCAGCGACTACTTTATCCACATTGATACGGATAACTACCCTCATCCCTTCAGGAACATGGGTCAGGTTTTCCAGTATTCTCTCGTAATTTTTCCCTTGAGCGTTATTTAACGGTCGATTCCGGTCATGAACTTCTTTACTGCCATCGAGAGTGATTTGCACAGACTTAACATCGTTTTCCTGCAATATCTTCCAGGTATCGCGATCCAATAAGAGTCCGTTGGTAATCATTGAGGAAGTATATTTAATTCCGTATTTCCGGGAAAACTTCTTGAACATCGGAGTAAGTTTTACTATGGCGTCCAGACCCAGCAAGGGTTCTCCCCCGTACCAGGTGTTATGAAAATGTGTCCATTCTTTTATTTGTGGAGATTTCGCAACAACATCTTCCAAGAAAGGAATAAAATGCCGGATCGTTTCCTCGTTCATTACTGAATTTCTTTTCGCAAACTCATAACAATACGAACAGGCCATATTACATTTACCGGAAGTTAAAACTGTAAGTTTCAGGTCCCCACGTTTATTTCTAATGTAATCATGATGACGGGAATGCTTCTCTTTATAGGCATCAATTTCATTCATATCGGCCTGAACAAGATATTTTTTCGCAATCAAGACATCCAAAAAAGAATCTCCCGGGGAATTATATTCCCAATTGAAAATTTTATTTTTTTTTAACTTATCAGTAAGGATGTTAACTTCTTCAGCTGTCAAAACCATCAGGCCTCCATGACATGTATTGGTAATCAGGCAATCTCCGTTTTCCGAGATAGGAACCAGAATGGAATAATGGCTTAATTTAAATGTTCCCATAGGCTGTTTATGCTATAATAATAGAGGAGAGATTTATATTAATTAAAGATATTAAAAAATGATATCCTGATCGGTTTCAATAGAGTTATTTTTCGATCCGCAGGTTTCCCTTGTAGAGCAACGTTCAGAATAATATTCCACTTCATTTTGAAGTTCTTCCGTAGTCGGTTTGATTAATTCTTTCATAATAATTT
>JAJQEF010000001.1:0-2188 GCA_021201795.1 Rikenellaceae bacterium | reverse complement strand
TTTTGAAGTTCTTCCGTAGTCGGTTTGATTAATTCTTTCATAATAATTTTTTTAAGTTTTAAAATAAAATGAATCTCTCCTCTATATAAGGTTTAATATGATTTTATTATCGCTTCTGCAGCGGCTTTCAGTAGGTCGTCGTAAGGTGCTAGATCTTCCACGGAGGAAGGTTGAATCCAGATATCTGGCTCAAGTCCTTTGTTTTCGATAATACCGTTTGCATAAGAGTGCACTCGGCCGCTTAAGCAATCCAAAGAGATGCGGATACCTGAAGGAAGATTAAAAGCAAACCTACTCTGGAGGGACCCACATGTCGTAGTCGATGCGACAGAATAACAATGAGGCAGTTGTTTCATTGCCAGAATAAATTCTTCCGCTGCGCAGGCAGTATTAATATCACTCAGTATAACCACAGTAAAATCCTGTGGTAGCCGGATTTCCGGATTGGGCTTAACCATCATCGTTCGCAGCCGAGGGTTAACGATCGATGTTTCATAATGGCTGTAAACGGAAGGCTTATCGATAAAAGTCGAGAAAAGACGCATCCCGATTCCGGTTTCACCGCCACCGTTTCCACGAAGATCGAGAATTAACCCTTTGCTGTTTTGAATTTCGGTGAAATGATTCAGGAAGTGCAGAAATACCGGCCCACTAAAACCGCTTATCTTATAATAGGAAATGGAATCCGCTATTTCAAAATCGCCTTGAACTTTCATGTAACTTCGTGGAATAGAAAATCTTCTGGAATAATCCATGGTTACAGTATCGATATCTCCAGTTAAGGCATGCCGGAATTCAATGCCTACATTCTCGGACCGGGGTCTACGTAGAACTTTCGATACAGCCGTACGGAAAGAATATTCAGGGATTCCCGGCTCTACCTTTACCAGGCTATCGATCAGGGTTCCTATCGGAATACTATTGACCTTCAAAATCTCCGAACCCAAAGGCACCCGGTCCATATAAATCGAATCCAAAACGGCAGCCACTACTATTTTTTCATTCAACGGATAGAGACGTATAGGGCCGTCCGTCAGATTTGATTTTGGCGTGGTCGTTTCCATGAAAAAATGGATATCCCGAAATGTTTCCCTAATGAACACAGAAATCTTTTCGGAATATGATTTCAAATCATGATTTTCATCTATATCCAAATGATTCCATTTTTGCAGGACACTTTCCATATCTAGGGTTCTCTGTTCATAAAACGGATAATTTTTGATCACATAATCCATAATGTTATCGATCAATTGAATTTCATCAGTCTCCTCGTATGATTCTTTGTCCAAATTAATAGTGGTAGGGATATATTGAGCAGCGAAATCGGTATTGAACAAAACTTCCGGCACACTTTCATAAATTGAAAAACAGTTCAAATAGGTATAATCCGGTTCTACAGATTTACCATTGATCAATAATTCAATTTCAGGATGGCTGAAATACTTTTTTCGGGTTGCGGTTTCTCCTATTATTATCTCAGACGCATAGAATATTGATGCCTGGTCCATATCTTTTATAATAGGAACGATAATCATCCGATCAGTCAAAAAACTACTTTTCGTTTCCCTATCCACACTTTTGAAGATAGATATCTGTTTAGGCAATTGAAATCCTTCGAATAAGAAACTCTCATCGGTCAAATACCATTGATCCGTAGTTAAATCATAAAAAGCGATGCTATATTCTTCGATATTTTTCTGATACAGAGCCAGTGATATAATAGTTTTAGACGAAAATTCGATTACATTTTCGAATTTTTTAAAGAAAATATTCTTTATGCGGTGTTTTTGCGCATCCGAAAATTTTTCGCAGAAATCCGAACAAGGTATTTGTAACAAATCGACCATAAATTCCTGTTCTACTCCATACGGAGCAGAATATAAGGGCGTCTGTTGCAGATATCTCTTCTGGATTGTATCCGCAAACAAATCATAATCGACTTGCAGCCATTCACTTTCTTTCTCGAACGAACGCCATTGTGAAAAACACCGGTCTCCGAAAAACAAAAGAATAAAAAATATGATACGTAAATAAGTAGAATTCATGAGGGTTAATCATTTATAATACTATTCTGCATAAAAGTAATATAAATTTATTTAAAAAAAAATATTAATCAGATTAAAAATATTATTTATTTGGATTATTTAGTGAAATAGTATTATTTTTATACATATAATTATAAGTATTT
>JAJQEF010000007.1 GCA_021201795.1 Rikenellaceae bacterium | reverse complement strand
TCGTCGGCAGCGGCAGATGTGTATAATAGACATGAATTCAACAATAAATATAAAGATGAATTCAATAATGCCGGAATGAAAACCGTAGGTATCAATCCGGATACTAACCTTGTGGAAATCGTGGAAATTCCGGAACATCCGTGGTTTGTAGGAGTTCAGTTCCATCCGGAATATAAAAGTACGGTTTTGAACCCCCACCCTCTTTTCGCATCATTCGTCGATGCGGCTTTAAAATATTGTGAATGTAAAACTCAAAAAATAAATGGATAAAAAATCGATAGCCGGTCTTCTTCTGATCGGCTTAGTATTAATTGCTTTTTCATGGTATAATTCTAAACAAAGAGAAAAACAACTTGAAAATACCACATCTTTTAACCAGTTATATACATCTTCTTCTGATAATTCACAGATTCCTGACAATAGAATTTTTGAAGATACTGCTTACCAAAATAATTATAATCAGCAGCTGTACGGATCTTTAGGGGAAACCCTGTATTCTTCTCTAAACGGAACGGAAGATATCTACACAGTAGAAAATGAAGTGATGATAATTTCCATGTCCAATAAAGGTGGGCGTATAATATCTGTTGAATTAAAGGATTATAAACGTTATAACGGGGATCCTCTATATCTTTTTGATCCGAACAGTGCGGAATTTAACTTTTCTTTATTTACCAATACTCAGATAAATACTTCTCAGTTTTTTTTCAGCACGGATGTTCCGACTAAAAATATAAAAGTTGGAGAAACTGCAGAGATAATTCCCATGCGCCTTTATGTGGACTCACTCTCTTTTATCGAGTTTAACTATACGGTTTATCCGGATAATTATATGATAGACTTCAGTGTTCGTATGAATGGTATGGAGAATAAACTCCTTCCGAACCAGTCGGATTTTCTTATAAACTGGAGTACTGTGGCATTCCAGAATGAAAAAGGCTATGACAATGAAAATAACTATTCTACAATAGCCTATATGTTCCCTAACGATACGAGTCTCGAGGATTTGGGTACATCTAAAGATGCTAAGAAGATTAAAGAAAAAAGCGTCAAGTCTAAGGTCAAATGGGTCGGATTCAAGCAACAGTTCTTTTCTTCAATATTCATTGCCGAAGATCCGTTCATGGATGCTAAGTTATCTTACGATACTTTCGAGTCGGGAACGGGCAAACTTAAAAAATTCAATGCACAGCTTGCGGTTCCGTATTCACGGAACGTGAATAATTATGATTTTAAATTTTATTTCGGTCCGAATAAATATAATATACTAAATAAATACGATCTGGAACTTCAAAAACTCGTTCCTCTCGGAGGCTGGTTGATCCGCTGGATCAACAGGCTGATCGTGATTCCTACATTCGATTTTTTAAGTAGATATATCGGAAGTTTCGGGGTTATCATTCTTCTACTTACTGTCTTTATCAAACTGCTTATTTTTCCTCTGACATACAAATCTTATATGTCGATGGCAAAAATGAGAGCTCTTAAGCCGGATATCGACGAGTTGAATGCTAAATATCCAGACCAGAAGGATGCTATGAAAAAACAACAGGCAACGATGGAAATTTATAATCGTGCCGGGGTTAATCCTATGGGCGGGTGCTTACCATTGTTGATCCAGTTCCCTATACTTATAGCAATGTTCCGGTTCTTCCCTGCTTCCATAGAATTGAGAGGTGAGAGTTTCCTGTGGGCAGATGATTTATCGTCGTATGACAGCATATTGACTCTACCGTTCGAGATACCTTTCTATGGGGAACATGTAAGTTTGTTTACCTTGCTTATGGCGGTTTCTATATTTATTTCGGGAAGGACCAGTTATAACCAGACAAATGCAGGTAACGCACCACAGATGGCAGGGATGAAGTTTATGATGCTCTATCTTATGCCGGTAATGATGATCTTCTGGTTTAACAATTACTCCAGTTGTTTGAGTTATTACTATTTGTTGTCAAATATAATAACCATGGGGCAGACAATGGGATTCCGTTATGCTATTGATGAGAAAAAACTTCATCAGAAAATGAAGGAAAATTCCAAGAAGCCTAAAAAGAAATCTAAATTCATGCAGCGGTATGAAGACGCGATGAAACAACAGCAGCAAGTAGCTAAGAATAAGAGATAAAATAATTAAAAAAGGCGGTCATTGACCGCCTTTTTTAATTTATAACACCTTTATCTATAAACGGAAGATCTTCGATAACATTGATTTCAAAATTAACTTCATCTGTCGGAATAGTGTACCTTACCGATTTTGCTGTGATTATATTTTGGAGTACAGTGTTAAGAATAACTTCTCTGTGATCTCCGAATGGATATATTAAAGCATAATTTTCTTTAATAGTTTTATCCGGAGTAATCCCATTTTCATATCCCGATATATTGTTGCAGTCATGGACGCGTGAAACTATCGGTTGGAGAATCCATTCCACCGTCCCACTGTTATCCGATATTTGCACTGATCCCAGATTCTTGCCATATGTTATGTCTCCATAGTGATAAACATCCATATATGGTTTTAAACAGTGTATAATCAATTCGCTTGCCGATGCAGTATTGGTTAATGCAATAATGTGTATTGAAGTCAGGTCGAGGTTACATTCGTCGAGTTCATCATTAGTAAGAGAAAAACGTGTGAGGTTATATTCACTGTTTTTGCTTTTAAGCTGCTCTGAGTATATGTCATTATATTCCTGAATTAAAAAAACTTCTTTGTTTGCTACTGCACTTCTGCCGACAATCATACTTGCGAGAGTTGTTGCTGCCGATACATAGCCACCTGGATTATATCTTAAATCCAATACAAGTTCATTTACTTCATTTTGTTTAAAAAACCTGAAGGCATTTTTGAGTTCGTTCAGAAATACATAATTTGATCCGTATGAGAATTCATTATACATCAAATACCCTATGTTTTTATCTTCTGCCTGTAAAACCAAAGATGCAAGGATAGGAGTGTTTGCATATGTGGCCGAGGTAATGCTTACTGTTTCTGTTTCTTCGCCGTATACATCGCATAACGTCAGGCTTACAGAAGTCTGGGACATGATTCTGGAAACATCCGATGAATTGGATACTGTGGAGCCGTTATATTTTTTTATAAGGTCCCCTCTTTTGAGTCCTGCATTATGTGCCGGTGAACCGGGGACTATATACATAACCTGCACCGCATAATGGGAGATATTATCTACTGGGATCTCGATAAATCTTGCATTGAATCCAAGTCCTGAAACGTAAGTCTCAGATGCATCAGGTGCATCAGCTTTGGATTTGGCATTTGAAGAGGATTCTGTGATTGAAGAAAAAATAACATTATTTTTCACCTGCTCCGGCCTGCGCAATAAATTAAAAAAATAAGCAGAAGAAGTTGATTTCAGATCCGTATTGGCTTGTGCCGGCATTTCATTACTCCATAAATAATATGTTTTCATTTGTTTGTATATCCATATATTGTCAGTCTCCTGCTTGGTATAACTTCCTGGGTTATCTACGTCATGGTTGGTACAGCCGGTTAAATATAATAATGCTGAAAATGCTGAAAATAATAATGTTTTATTCATAATTAATCTTTTGTTTTATGAAATTTGGTAGAATAAATCCTGTATTCTACAGGTGTTTTTCCTGTCATTTTTTTAAAAAAAGTCGAAAAATATTCAACGTTATCGAAACTTAAAGATATAGAAATCTCTTTAACACTTTTCGATGTATTGGTTAATAATGTTTTGGCTTTTTGCAATTTAAGTTCATTCATATATTTTGCCGGAGAGAATCCAGTGTACTCCTTAAAGGCTCTTCTGAACCAGGAATAACTAAGATTAAGCCTTTGGACAATATCTTCCGGAGTTATATTATTATAAATATTCTCATGCATTATAATTTTGGCCTTGTTCACTCTGTTTACTATTTCCTTGTCTCCGAATTGCTGTTTTTTTTGGTTATAATATAACATACTGAGGATGTGATATACCATACCACCCATAAGTTGTTGAAAACAAGTGTTTTCTTCTGAAGCAACCTCGATTATTTTGCTATAAAGGCTTACCAGTTCTTCATTAATACCCATATAGAATATCTCGGAAGTATTTTGGAAAAAACCGTTATGGACCAGTTCATCAATTATTTTTCCGTTAAATCCTACCCAGTATTCATCACATCCGGTGTCTTTTTCAGGCTTATAAGTATGCCATTCTCCGGGAGCTATTAAAAAAAGACTTCCTTCTTTGATTTTTGTTTGCGGAACCGTTTTGGATTTAAATGTACCTTTACCCCGTGTTATATAAATTAATTGGTATTCATTTAATATCCGTCCTTTAGAATAATCGAAACCATATTCCTCCGGATGTTTCTGGGGAGGATATTCCTGATCTGGAGTTATATGGTGGAACCCTACGGTAGTAACAGTTAATCCCCACTGGGCATCAGTATCATTTGATACCAGATATTTAAAAATTGATGGTTTATCCAAATCCATGTTACTTTTCATTCAGTTAAATAATTTTATTCCAAAAGTAAGGTTTTTTATTAAATATTTTTTATAAATTGACAAATAAAAAAATCAAATACAAGAATCATTAATTGCAACAAGATAACCGTTAAAATAGTTACATTTGTAATAACTAAATTGAAACTACAAAGAACTTATGAAAAAAACATTTTTAGCCATAGATCTGGGGGCTACCAGCGGACGGTCCATAGTGGGGAGCGTGGAAAACGGTATAATTTATATGCAGGAACTTACACGTTTCCCGAATACAATTAAAAAGATACGAGATCACTATTTCTGGAATATTTTCGATTTATTTGAAGAAATAAAAACTGCTTTAGCAACTTGCGCTAAAGATAATATCAAGGTTGAATCTATAGGTATTGATACTTGGGGAGTGGACTTCGCAATGGTTGGAGAAGACGGTATGATACTCGGATTGCCCTATGCTTACCGTGATCCTCATACTGACGGTATGCCAGAGGATTATTTTAAAAATGTTTTATCGAGGGATAAAGTTTACGGAATTACCGGAATTCAGATCATGAACTTCAACAGCCTTTTCCAGATATATGCGATGAAAAAGGAAAATTCATCGATGCTCAAGACTGCCGATAAATTGTTATTTATCCCGGATGCACTTTCATATCTTCTTACAGGTAAAATGGTTACTGAATATACGATAGCATCTACCTCTCAAATATTGAATCCACTTAATAAAGAAATGGATAATTCTTTGCTGAAAGCTATGGGGATTGAAAAAAATCTTTTCAATCCGATTGTTTATCCTGGTGTTGAAATCGGCCGTTTAACCGATGATATCGTAAAAGAGACGGGTGTAGAAAATATTCCGGTAATTGCGGTAGCAGGACACGACACTGCGTCCGCAGTTGCTGCGGTTCCCGCGAAAAATGAAAAATTCGCTTACTTAAGTTCAGGTACATGGTCCTTAATGGGTATCGAAACAAAAGATCCTATTATTAATGAACGCTCCATGGAACTTAATTTCACTAACGAAGGCGGTATCGAAGGAACTACAAGGTTCCTTAAAAATATAACAGGTATGTGGATTCTTGAGCAATGCCGTAAGGAATGGGATAAGGACGTTCAATATTCTTATCCGGAGATTGTTGCGATGTCGCAGAGTGCTGCACCATTCAAATGTATGATAGATCCTGATCATCCGTCGTTTGCAAATCCTGAAAGCATGACCCGAGCTATTTGCGACTATTGTGAAGCAACCGGACAGCCAAAACCGGAAACTCATGCGGAATTTATCAGAATGATCTTCGAAAGCCTTGCGCTTAAATACAGAGTGGTTATTGAAATGCTTAAATCAGTTGCACCATTCGATATCGAGGTACTTCATGTAATTGGCGGTGGATCCAAAAACGATCTTCTTAATCAGCTTACCTCTAATGCTATTGGACTTCCAGTTGTTTCCGGTCCATCTGAAGCTACTGCTATCGGTAATATTATGATTCAGGCTCAAGCTGCGGGTATCGTAAATTCACTTCAGAAAATGAGAAATATTATTGCAGGTTCAATCGACAGTAAGGAGTATCAACCTCAGGAACCAGCGGTATGGGAAGAAGCATACAATAAATTTAAAAAAGTTTGTAAACTATAATAAATAACTTAAACACTGACTAAAAATGAACAAAAAAGAAAGAATTGAACAAGCGTATGCTGCTGCAGTAGCCCGTTTTGCAGAATTTGGAATCGATGTTAAACCGGCATTGGACAAATTGAATAACCTGTCTATTTCTATTCACTGTTGGCAGGCTGACGATGTTGCAGGTTTCGAAGTAGCTGAAGGCGACCTTACTGGAGGTATTCAGGCTACAGGTAACTACCCTGGTAAAGCGCGTACAATCGAAGAATTAAGAGCTGATATCGAGAAAGCACTTACCCTTCTTCCTGGTAAACACCGCTTGAACCTCCACGCTATCTACGGCGACTTCGGAGGAAAATTCGTAGATCGCGACCAGATCGACATTACACACTTCCAGAGCTGGATCGACTGGGCGAAAGAAATCGGAATCTATCTTGATTTCAACTGTACTTGTTTCTCTCACCCGAAATCAGATAACGGTACTTTATCCGCACTCGATAAGGAAACACGTGATTTCTGGATCGAGCACGTACAACGTTGCCGTGCTATCGCAGAAGAGATTGGACGTCAGCAAGGAAGTCCTTGTATCCACAACCTTTGGTTCCCTGACGGACAGAAAGATATTACCGTAGATGCTTCTATCTATCGTAAAAATATGAAGGATTCTCTCGACAAGATATTTGCAGTTAAGCGCGATCCTAAATATATGAAAGATTGTTTTGAATCTAAACTTTTCGGTATCGGTCTTGAAAGCTATACAGTAGGTTCCAACGAGTTTGTAGTAGGTTACTGTGTTAAAAATAATATCATGGTTACTCTTGACGCAGGACACTACCATCCTACTGAAACAATTTCGGACAAGATTTCTGCAATAGCTTTATTCGCTCCTGAGATCATGCTTCACGTTAGCCGTCCTGTGCGTTGGGATTCTGACCACGTTGTTATTCTAAATGACGATCTTCAGGCGATTGCTCACGAAATAGTTCGCGCGGATGTTATGGATAAAGTAAACGTCGGTCTTGACTATTTCGATGCGTCGATCAACCGTATAGGAGCTTATGCTGTTGGTGTTCGCGCTACTCAGAAAGCATTCCTTCGTGCATTCCTTGAGCCTCTCGCAAAACTTCGCGAATACGAAGCTAAGGGCGAAAACTTCCAGAGAATGGCATTGCTCGAAGAGTGCAAATCACTACCATGGAGCGCAATTTACGATTACTACTGCCTTGAAAGCGGAGTACCTGTAGCTGAAGATTACATTGCTGAAATTGAGAAATATGAGAAGGATGTAACTTCTAAAAGATAATCTATGGAAGTTCTTTTAGGATTGTTAATAATTGCGATAGGTAGTTTCGGACAATCGAGTTCGTACGTACCTATCAAGAAAGTAAAAGAGTGGTCATGGGAGAATTTCTGGCTGGTGCAGGGTATCTTTGCCTGGTTGGGTTTTCCCCTGATCGGGGCTCTTATCGCGACAAGTCAGGGCGGTTCTCTCGGGGAATTATATGGAACTGACGGTGGTGCAACTATTAAAGCGATAATTTACGGTGTTCTCTGGGGTGTCGGAGGTTTGACATTCGGACTCAGTATGCGTTATCTGGGAGTTGCTTTAGGACAGTCTATTTCCCTTGGAACTTGTTCTGCATTCGGTACCCTTTTGCCTGCGATTTTTGCTGGAGATAATCTTTTCAGTGGACAAGGCTTGATTCTTCTTGTGGGAGTATGTATTACCTTGGCTGGTATTGCAGTGATCGGATATGCCGGTTCTTTGCGTGCTAAGAATATGACAGAAGAGGAAAAGAAAGCCGCCATCAAAGATTTCGCTTTGACCAAAGGTCTATTGGTAGCATTGCTTGCCGGTGTTATGAGTGCATGTTTCGCTCTGGGACTCGACGCTGCTACTCCGATTAAGGAAAAAGCGATCGCTTTAGGTATCCAGCCATTGTTTGCAGGGCTTCCAACTATTCTTTTAGTTACAATGGGAGGTTTTATAACCAATGCTGTCTACTGTATTTTCCAGAACGTTAAAAATAAAACAGGTGAAGAATACTTCGGAGTTCCGTCAGGAGTTCTGGTGAACAACATCCTTTTCTGTTGTCTTGCCGGTGTACTTTGGTACTCGCAGTTCTTTGGATTGGAAATGGGTAAGAGTTGCTTTGTTGACTCTCCTGTCTTATTGGCATTCTCATGGAGTATCCTTATGGCTCTGAATGTTACATTCAGTAATGTATGGGGAATTATTCTTAAAGAATGGAAGGGGTGTAGTACGAAGACGTTAGCAGTTTTAATAATCGGATTATTGATTCTGGTTTTCTCAGTGTTCTATCCTAATCTGGTATAAAAGAATTTATAAATAAAAAAGACCGTCAACCGACGGTCTTTTTTATTTATTTTACTTCTGTTCGTAAATCCATATCTCTCTGTCGACTGACGGAACCTTACGTACTTCCGTAACAGCATCCTCCCTATTCGAAAACCTCATTAGACTGACCATATACGTATCACCTTTGGGAATTATTATAGGATCGTAGTTGGTTTTAACACCGAGATTTTCTATAAAACGTTCCGCATTTTCTTTTACACTGAATACTCCGCCGATAACATGGAACATTGGTCCTGTATTAGCCACAATATCTATATTTTTCTGGAGGGTATCTGTTTTTTCCTGTTCTTTTTCAACAGGAGAGACAGGAGTTGTTTCTTTTTCTATTTGAAGTAATTTTGTTTCTCCATTAAAATAATAATATCCCCCTACACCGATAGCAGCCAACAGGAGTAATGCAAAAATCAATTTTGCAGAATTATTCTTTTTAGGAGGTATTTCCTGCACAACCGTTACATTCTCATTTTCGGCAATGTCTTTTTCCGATTCATCGTCAGGAATATCCTGATTCATGAGAGAGCCTAATTCATTATTTATAATAAACTTTTTTGTTCCGTTATCCTCAACAACCTCTCCTACCCTCGGAATAGTATAGCCACCGTTTTCGTTCTTTATTTCCGCGAGCCATTTTTTGTAATTATACAAAATGTCTTTTGTCGGTATTCCCGATTGATTGTGAATCTTATCGATAAGATTCAATTCTGGAATAATGTCTTCCCCATACATAATTTTGTTATTTATAATGAATAATCCATTTTTCTCTTTTTTTTCCTGTTCGACGGTTAATGTCCCTATTTCAGGTAATGAAACGGATTTATGTGCCGACAGCAAATTAAATATTATATTATTGATAACATTCATTTTTTCTTATTTTTAAAGTTATACTTTAAAATAGCACGTATCATCAGATATATTCCGACAATGATAAATGGAAGAGAAAGTATCTGTCCCATATTAATTAACATATTCTGTTCAAAATCTTCCTGAGGATTTTTTACGAATTCGATGAAAAATCTGGATGCAAACAGAGTTACCAGAAAAAAACCGAACATGAGCCCCGGAATTTTCCGTGCGAGATCCTTTCTGAAGTACATCCATAAAAGAATGACGAATATAATGAGGTATGCGATCGCTTCATAAATCTGTGTAGGATGCATCGGAAGTGTTTCACCGTTCTGGACGAAGATAAATCCCCATGGTTTTTCCGTAACAGTGCCGTAGATCTCGGAATTAAACAGATTGCCTATTCTTACGGCAGCTCCGCCTATTGCTACAGGTATTCCGATTCGATCCAACGACCATATATACGGAAGTTTATTTTTACGGGAAAATAACCATAGTCCAATTAAAAGTCCGATCGCAGCTCCGTGGCTGGCAAGTCCCCCTTCCCAGATGTATAATATTTTGTAGGGGTTTGTCAGATAATACTCTGCTTCATAGAAAAATACGTGTCCAAGCCGTGCTCCTATTATAATAGATATTACACCGTACCAGAATATGGAATCGAGAACTTTCTCGCTCTTACCTTCTTTTTTTATCATTTTGCCCATCAGGTACCAACCTACTATTATAGAGAAGGTCCATAGCAGAGCATAGTATCTTATTTCTCTTCCGGCGATTGTAAATATGGCAGGATCGACATCCCAAGTGATATAATTACTTATAAAAGATAGCATATCGAATTTATTTAAAGCAAAGATAATATTAAATATGTAAAATGGTAATTGTGAAAAACATTTTGGATAATTTGCACGTTTTGTATTATATTTGCAAACTATTTATTGATCGGGGCTGACCGGTTTTGACAGCAGGCAGAATCTGACTGTAAGCATGCCGAGCGTTGTAAGGGAGCTCGTAAATATCAACTTTCAAACTACAAATGGCAATAATAGCTATGCACTCGCTGCATAATTTTCAGAGAAAATTATCTTAATCGGATTATCCAAGGTGATTGTCTGACGAGTATCCAGCAGAATACTTTGCTTTTCAGTATGAAGCGTACGGGGTATCAATTTGAAAAGATAGTGTGGATGATTCCTATAATTCCATGCGAAATTTTATAGGATAAGGATTTTAGTTTCGGTAGTTTCTCCCGTAATTTAATCCCGACAATTAAGCGGAAACTAAGCATGTAGAAAGCTTTTGGGTTCCTTGTTTGGACGAGGGTTCGAATCCCTCCAGCTCCACAGGGTAAAAATTATCTTAAAATAACTAGCTGGTTATCAGTTGGTTATTTTTTTTATAATCTTGCTGTATGATCGTATGTATGACCATAAAATTATTTAATAAATCTCCTTACACTTGTTTTCCTGTGGTATATTTATATATATTTGTTAAATATTGATAATAATAGATACTACCGGCCATAATGACCCGTTATTATTAGGCTGATATAATATTGACTAATGAAATACAATAAGTAAATGAAGCAAGTAAAACAATCCGCTATTCTTATATTACTTTTATTAACCTTTATCGGATGTTCCAAAAAAGAAAAGTACGAAAATCCGGAGAATTTTGTCGGAACGGTCTGGAAGGGTTCCACCACTGATGGCAGGAATGTGTCATTAGGATTTACAGCTAATGAAGGTTGTTATTTGAATATTGGCGGTACGGGAGCATGGTATGATTATGAAGTTCAGAATTATGATATCTACCTTCGGCCGAAAGAAAACGGCGATAAATTGAAATGTTCGGTGGCATCGGACCAAATGAAAGTAGTGAGGCAGGAAACGAACGAGGCATTATTTATTTTGTTTAAAAGCTCGGAAACAGATTGATGAATTAAAGAAAATATATTTTTTATTACCCACTTCCGTGAATGGTTGTGGGTTTTTATATATCATATAATCAAATGGCTTGATTTATGTTCTCTTTTCTTATAAATATAAGACTATGGGAAATATTAATGAAAATAAGAATATAGTAGATAATGAAGAATTACTGAATACTATAAATGAAATAGGCAGCCGTTTAGATAATGTGGATTGTGATTGTGAAGATATGGATATTTCTGATAAAGAAAAAGAAACACGCGGTTAAAAAATTTCTTTTAGAACGTCTATCGATTTAATTTTGTTTATCGAATCCGTATGATATCCGATAAACGTAAATAAGGAATTGAGGAAGTTAGATCTTCTCAATCCTGATAACTTTATATCATTAATTTCGGAAACAGACGCATTCATAAATTTTCCCAGAATTTCCGAATCTTCCAGGTTGAAATATGTGTGACTCGAAGATACGTCTTTAGTAAATTCTCCTGCTATAATATCGAAGTAATGGTCTTTACAATAATTATTTCCTGGATATATTCCGAGAAAATAAGTTAAATTTACAAGGAACCACATATGGAAATTGGATATTCCTTCATTAGTGTTATCCAATGTAATTATCGAATCATGTATGAATTCAAATAATTTAGCGTCGCAGTTTGCTTCCCTCACCATCCGGTATATTAGCTCAGCTATAAAAAGAGAAATAGTATTTTTTCTTATGTCAAAAGGGATCGTTGTCAACGGTGGTGAAAGAGAAATTTCTTTTATTTTATGCATTGAACCATAACGAGGTTCATAACCGATAAAATCCAGAATAAACAAAGGCTGAAAAAATGAGTTTTTTTTTCCTTTGGAACGTAAACCCTGAACGATATATTCCTGACGTCCGAAAAGATCGGTATATAAATATAAGATCAATCCGGACTCTCCGTATTTTACAGAATTCAGGACAATTCCTTTGGCTTTATATGTTTTCATTTTTTAAGAAATCCGCTAATTTTTTTATAGCAGTTCCCCTGTGGCTTATACGATTTTTTTCCTCGAGAGACATTTCCGCAAAAGAAATTCCGTATCCGTCAGGCTGAAAAACCGGATCATATCCGAAGCCTTTATCTCCCTTTTTTTCTGTAAGTATTTTCCCTCTCACGATACCTTCGAACAGAAATTCCTTACCACCAAGAATCAGTGCTATTGCTGTTCTGAACTGCGCTTTTCTATTAGTGGTTTCGGCCATATTTTTTAGAAGAAGTGAGATATTTGCCTCGTTGTCCTTCTCGATACCCGCATATCTTGCCGAATAAACTCCCGGAGCATTATTTAGAACTTCTACTTCGAGACCGGTGTCATCTGCAAAACAATTTATTTTCGTCCTCTTATAAATATACCTCGCTTTTTCCAGTGCATTGCCTTCCAGCGTTTCCTGAGTTTCAGGTATATCTTCGGTAATGCCATAGTCTGCCGGAGTGGAAATTTCAAAATCTTCCCCGATTATTTTCTGTACCTCCCTGAGCTTATTTAAATTGTTTGTAGCAAAGATCAGTTTCATGAGATCCATTTTGAAATCAACTTGGATACATCATTACCGTTCGCATAAAGAAGTAGGGCAAGTAAAAGAACTAAACCCACCATTTGAGCCTTTTCCAGGAATTTATCGCTTGGTTTTCGTCTTGTTATAACTTCATACAAAAGGAACATTACGTGTCCTCCGTCTAACGCAGGTATTGGTAACAAATTCATTACGGCAAGCATTATCGATAACAATGCGGTAATATTCCAGAAGTTGTACCAGCTCCATGTATCAGGAAATATGTTCCCTATAGCTATAAAACCTCCGACAGATTTATATGCTTCGGTTTTTGGCTTGAACATTAATTTAAGCTGTTTCAGATAATTGCTGATCTCAGTGCCTGCTCTTTTAAAACCGGCAGGGATAGCTGAGATCATATTATATTCAACTTTGCTGATATCCAGAAGAGCGATGAAAGGTGTGAGTTCTACACCGATAGTGCCGTTCTCGGAAACAGGAATTGTTTTGTTTATAATTTGGCGATAACCTGCGGAATCTCTTGCTATCTCCATATTTATTTGACCTCCTTTATTCTCGCCTATTGTTTTAAGGGTTTGGTCTGAAAGGAACGCAGGTTGACCATTGATAGTTAATATGGTATCTCCGTTAATTATTCCGGCCAATTGAGCTCCGCTGTTATCTGCTACATTATAAATGACAAATGGGACAAGAGGTGCCATAAATGTTTTTTTTTCCTTCAAAATACGGGGAAGAAAATCAGGATCGATATTTACAGGAACCTTCTCTCCGTTTCTTTCCACCTCTACGGATTTCACCTGATCCAGTATAATAGAAAAGAAAACTTCATTGTAATTATCAACAGGCTTTCCTTCGATACTGAGTATTTTGTCTCCGTTCCGGAATCCTATTTCCTGTGCTAATTCGCTGAATTGAAACCCATACTTGGCATTCTCTGCCGATATATAGGAATCTCCGTATTTATAACTAAGCCCTATGTAGATAGCAGCGGCAAGTATTACATTCATGGCTACCCCCCCGATCATTATCAGAAGGCGTTGCCATGCCGGTTTAGATCGGAATTCATAAGGCTTTGGAGGCTGTTTCATTTGCTCTGTGTCCATGGATTCATCTATCATCCCGGATATTTTAACATATCCTCCAAAAGGTATCCAGCCTATCCCATAAGTGGTTTCACCTATTTTAAATTTAAATAATGAGAACCATGGATTGAAAAACAAATAAAATTTTTCTACACGGCATTTAAATAATTTCGCAAAAAGAAAGTGCCCTAATTCGTGTACTATTACCAGAAGGGATAAACTTAATATCAGTTGTCCTATTTTAATCCACATATCAATTTTTTGTTCTTATTTTTTTTTACATATTCTTCAGCTACGATCCGGGATTCCGCATCGCTCAATCTATAATCATCTAATGACGGAGATTCTATGTAAGAAACATTTTCGAGCGTATGCTCTATAACCTCTGTCATATCTATAAAACCTATTTTCCTGTCGAGGAATGAAGCTACAGCTACTTCGTTGGCCGCATTCAAAACGCATGGAGAATTACCTGCCCTCCTCAAAGCATTGTACGCAAGAAAAAGATTTCTGAATCTTGCAGGCTCAGCTTCATGAAAATTAAAAATACCGTCTTTTAGAAAATCATATCGATTATTTTTTTGAAAAATTCTTTCCGGGAATGTCAATGCATACTGGATCGGAATTCTCATATCCGGGCTTCCCAACTGTGCTTTTATAGCGCCATCGGCAAACTGTACCATCGAGTGAATTACTGCCTGGGGATGTATTACTACCTCTATGTTCTTTGGATTGACTCCAAATAGCCACTTGGCTTCAATAACTTCGAAACCTTTATTCATCATTGTTGCAGAGTCTATGGTAACTTTGGCTCCCATGGACCATTTTGGATGCTTTAAAGCGTCTTCCGCAGTAACATCCTTGAGTTTTCTTATTGGAGTATGGAGGAACGGGCCTCCTGACGCAGTCAGGATAATTTTTTCCAGATCGCCTTTCTCTCCTACAAGACATTGAAAAATGGCTGAATGTTCGGAATCGACCGGAAGAATCGGCACCATATATTCTTCTGCCAGTTTCATTACGATCTCGCCGGCAACTACCAGTGTTTCCTTATTTGCGAGAGCAATTTTCTTACCGGCTTTTATAGCCGCTATCGTTGGAAATAAACCTGAATATCCCACTAATGCGGATATTACTGTATCTATATTGTCGTTTTCTACAATTTCTTCAAGGGATTTTTTCCCGGAATATACTTTTATAGGGAAACGAGCAAGAGCTTCTTTTACTTTAAGATAATGAGATTCGTTTGCAATGACAACGCTATCCGGCAAAAACTCGATAGCCTGATTAACAAGAAGCTGCCAGTTATTGTTTGCAGTTAAAACTTCTGCCTGAAACAAATTCTTATTATTCCGTATAATTTCCAAAGATTGCTTTCCGATAGATCCGGTGGATCCAAGAATTGCTATCCTGTGTTTTGCCATGCCTGCTAGTATATTATTAAAAATTAATGTAATTTTCAGGATCGACGGCAGTTCCGTTGATCCATAACTGGAATTTAATTACCGCTGAGTTCTCATTATCATTTTCGCTGGTCATTCCTATCACATCTCCCGCATTAACTCTTTCACCGACCTTTTTTACCGGATAAGCGTTAATAAGATAACCTGAAATTATATTGCCCGGATGTGAAATGTAAATTATATTACCATGATCCGGAGTCCATGAAGACACTATAACTGTTCCATCTAAAATCGATATAACAGGTTGATCCTTAAGCGTAGTAATGCTTATTCCAAAATTCTCTGTCAAGGGATCGAATCTTTCGGTGATAATTCCTTGTATAGGAGTAAAATAAGTATAAGTTACAGTATTGCCACTGCCGGCGTTGTTTCTGTTTAGTCCGTACTCGCCATCGCCTTCGAGTTGGTTTCTTAACAAGGAATCCTCTACCGACCGGTTTACATATGCTATTGAGTCGTTTATTGAATCGTTAATGTAATCGTCCGAAGGATATGCCGGAAGTCCGTCCATGATCCTAACAAGATTATTATAATAATCGTCCCATTTTTGAAGACTGTTTTCCAGGGAATCAAGTTTAAGATGGTTCTCGATCAGTACGTTTCTTGTTTTATTTCCCTGATAACCCGAGAGGTAATCCAATACGGGAGTAAACGCAATTATAGATACTATAATTGCCGTCAGTATAATGATCAATGCCAGAATGGCCGAGAAAATGTTTGCAGGCGACAAATATATGTGCCATACTTCATTTTCCGTCATAGGATCATTTAAACTTATTCTATGTTTAATTCTGAAGTCAGAGAAAAAACGCTTGACCTTATTAATAAATGCCATTTTACGTAAAGGTAAATCTTTGCAAACATATACATTTTCCCCTTCAATTCATAATCCCTGACAAAACATTATATAAAGATTTTTATTAAATTTGCCCTTCTTAAAAACTTAAAACTGAATAAAATGAAACCAACATTATTAGTATTGGCTGCGGGGATGGGTTCCCGTTACGGTTCACTTAAACAAATGGACGGTATCGGTCCGAACAATGAAGCAATCATCGATTATTCCATATATGACGCTATCCGGGCGGGATTCGGCAAGGTAGTTTTTGTAATACGGCACAGCTTTGAAAAAGAATTCAAAGAAGTTTTCAATAACGAAAGGTTCGGTGGTAAAATAGAAGTCGAGTTCGTTTTTCAGGAACTCGATAAACTTCCGGAAGGTTACTCCGTGCCTGAAGGACGAGAAAAACCATGGGGAACCAATCATGCCCTGTTGATGGGTGCAGATGCGGTTAAGGAACCTTTTGCGGTTATCAATGCGGACGATTTTTACGGTGCCGAAGCCTATAAAACAATTTCAGATTATCTCGTATCTTTGAAAGACAGTAGCAATAAATATTGCATGGTCGGATATATGCTTGAAAATACCCTTTCAGAACATGGATCGGTATCCAGAGGTATATGCGAAACAGATGCTAATGGCAACCTTACCAATGTAGTTGAACGAACATATATTATCAAAGAAGGAGATAAAGTTCTTTACAGGGATGAAAATGAAGAAATGAAAGAAATTGATCCTAAAAGCAAGGTTTCGATGAATATGTTCGGTTTTACTCCTGATTATTTCAATTATTCTCAGGAATATTTTCCTAAGTTCCTTTCTGAAAACAAGGAGAATTTAAAAGCTGAGTTTTTTATTCCCCTGATGGTAAACGAACTTATTTCTACCGATAAAGCTGAAATGAAAGTTTTATCATCCGAAGCGAAATGGTTCGGTGTTACCTACAAAGAAGATAAACCAGCAGTTATAGAAAAACTCAACGGACTCATCGCTGCGGGTGTTTACCCGCAAAAATTATGGGAATAATGAATATAGAACAGAATGTATGGGGATTTACTCCGGAAGGAGAAGCTGTCATACTTTATACTATGACCAATAGTTCCGGTGCTTATGTTAAATTAACTAATATAGGCGCTGCGATTGTCGGTATAGGTGTTCCTGACAGAACCGGAAAAATTGAGGACGTCGTTCTGGGATTTGGAGATTATAAGGACTATTTCGGGGACAGCGCATACCTCGGTAAAACTGTCGGCCGGTATGCGAACCGTATTGCTCGCGGAAGATTCGAACTTGACGGCGAGGAGTATAAACTCGCGATAAATAACCCTCCTAATCATCTACACGGTGGTACTAAAGGTTTGGCTGAGGTTTTATGGCAGAGCCGCACAGAGGTCAACAGGGTGATTTTTTCACATATAAGCCCGGACGGAGACGAACGATATCCTGGAAATATAGGTGTAGAAGTGGTGTATGATTGGAACGATGAATGTGAACTTGAAATAACCTATTACGCTAAAACGGATAAACCGACCATATTGAATTTAACTAATCATGTTTATTTCAATCTGAAAGGCGAAGGGCGAGGAACAATTCACGATCATTTTCTACAGCTTAACGCATCGTCATATCTACCTACCGATAATACCGCTATTCCGTTAGGAAAACCGGAAGCTGTCGAAGATACTCCGATGGACTTTATTTCGGAAAAAACGATAGGTCTGGATATCGATAAGGATTTTGTGCAGTTGGTTCAGGCGCGTGGATACGATCATACCTGGGTATTGAACGATTGGGAAAAAGGAAAAATGGTTGACGCAGGGTATCTTTACGAACCGTCTACAGGCAGGACTGTCTACGTGAAAACGACACAGCCAGGAATTCAGGTATATACCGGAAATTATCTGGGTGGATGCGGTAAAAATAAAAACGGAGAGGAGCATATTGACAAAGGCGGTGTGGCACTGGAATGTCAGCTGTTTCCTAACTCTCCTAATGAACCCGATTACCCGTCTGCTGTGTTAAGACCGGGCGAGGATTATGAAGAACATATTATATTCCGTTTCGGAATAAAGTAATAAACATATACCTCCGGCAAAACCGGAGGTTTTTTTTATTGTTGTTTTTAGTAAAAGAATATTTAATTTTGCGGGAACTCTAATGTATAATGGAAGTTATCGACCAACACAGATCAATAAGGAAATATAAAGATGATCCTGTTCCTCAGGAAATACTGGATAAAATACTTAATGCTGCCATACGAGCCTCGAATACGGGCAATATGCAGATGTACAGCATTATCGTAACCACAGATAAAGATATTAAAAAAGAGTTATCTCCTTGCCATTTTAACCAGCCTATGGTTAATCAGGCACCGGTTATTCTAACTTTCTGTGCCGATATAAACCGTTTTTCCAAATGGTGTGAGTTGAGAGGTGCTAAGCCGGAATACGATAATTTTCTATGGTTCCTGAACGGTATGACAGACGCTATCCTCGCATCGGGAAATGCAGCATTGGAAGCAGAAACGCATGGATTGGGTATTTGCTATCTGGGTACTACATTATATACGGCAGAAAAAATATGCGATATTCTGGAATTACCACAAGGAGTAGTTCCCGTAACGACGTTGGTTGTGGGATATCCTGACGGTACACCTGAACTTACGGACAGGCTTCCCCTCGAAGGTGTTATTCATAAAAATAAGTACAGGGAATATACGGACCAAAATATCGAGGACATCTGGAAAGAAAAAGAAAATTCGGAAGAGACTGGTAAACTGATCGAGATCAACGGATTACCTAATCTGGCCCGTGTATTTACAGATAAAAGATATACTGGAAAAGATAATCAGGCATTTTCCGACTCATATATGGCCGTTTTAAAAAAACAGGGTTTCTTAAAATAAATTACTAACCTCATTCACAAATATATATTATGCCGCACATTTCGGTCAAAGGGGAGAAAATCCCAGCTTCTCCCATACGTAAACTGGTGCCGTTTGCAGAGGACGCTAAGCGTCGGGGCATCAAAGTTTATCATTTAAATATCGGACAGCCTGATATCCCTACTCCGGAAGTAGCTCTCGAGGCTGTAAAAAATATCAATGTAAAAGTTATCGAATATTCACATTCCGCCGGAATCGAAAGTTACAGGCGTAAACTTGTACAATA
Organism: Rikenellaceae bacterium; assembly: GCA_021201795.1. Classification (GTDB taxonomy): domain Bacteria; phylum Bacteroidota; class Bacteroidia; order Bacteroidales; family Rikenellaceae; genus JAJBUQ01. Next base: position 13,303 of record JAJQEF010000007.1, on the reverse strand, counting down.
CTACAACAAAGTAGGAATTGACATCAACTACGAACAGATGATCATAACCAACGGAGGCTCCGAAGCTTTGATGATGGCCATGAATGTTTGTCTGGATTCAGGTGACGAAGTACTCGTACCCGAACCCTTTTATGCGAATTACAATGGTTTTGCCGTGCAGTCCGATGTGGTAATAAGGCCCATTACTTCTACTATCGAAAATAATTTTGCATTGCCTTCTATCGAAGATTTTGAAAGACACATAACACCGCGGACCAAGGCTATTCTTATTTGTAATCCTAATAATCCGACCGGTTATCTTTACAGCAAAAAAGAATTGGAACAGCTTCGGGATATTATTTTAAGGTACGATCTGTTTCTTTTCTCGGACGAGGTTTACAAAGAGTTTTGTTATGACGGTGAAGAGTATCATTCAGTGTTAAACCTCGAAGGTGTGGACGAAAATGTAGTAATGATCGATTCAGTATCCAAGAGATACAGTATGTGCGGAGTTCGCGTCGGAGCTATCATTTCCAGAAACAAGGAAGTTATTAAAAGTGCCCTTAAGGTTGCGCAGGCAAGGTTATGCCCACCATATTTTTCACAGGTTGCCGCAGAGGCCGCAATCGATGCTCCAAAAGAATATTTCGAGGAAGTATACGACGAGTACCTGAAACGGAGAAATTTCCTCGTTGAAAATTTGAATAAAATAGAAGGGGTCTACTGCCCTACTCCCAAAGGAGCGTTTTATACCCTTGCAAGATTGCCAATAGACGATTGCGACAGGTTTGCAAGGTGGCTGCTGGAGGAATTCGAATACGATAAGCAAACAGTGATGGTTGCCCCTGCAACAGGATTCTATGCGACTAAATGTTTAGGACTTAATGAGGTCCGTCTGGCGTATGTTCTTAATATAGATGATCTACGGAGTGCGATAAAGTGTATTGAAGAAGCACTAAAAGTTTATCCAGGAAGAACGAATAAATAAAAAGGCCCTTAAAGGGCTTTTTTATTTATAAACTGTCTCCAAAATCTTTTCTGATTTTTTCCATTAGTTTAGACGGCCAGTCGCTTGTAGGCTCCAAGCCTCCCATGAAGAACCTTAGTACAGGTGGTTCGTAAGTAAACTTAAGACCTCCGATCATATCCCTGTTCTGATATAACCATTCGAGCCTGTCAATAACGTATTTTACCTGTGATAGTGTAAATACACGGCGAGGGATTGCGAGCCTCAGAAGTTCAGCATCTGCTAGTATTTCTTCCCCATTCTCGTCGCGTACGCTGGAGATAGTTCCTCTCTCCATTCCTCTCACGCCAGAGATAAGATAGAATGCGGCAGCAAGTGCTCCGGCAGGATATTCCGTCTGAGGAATATGAGGACAGAAAGAACCTGCATCTACATGCGCTCCAAGTACACCCGGAGGTGTTACTACCGGAATACCTTTACTGTCGAGTTCATTCACCACAAATTCTATGAAGCGGGGACTCTGGCTGATCATAGTTTCATCCAAGGTTTCGCGTAGTCCGACAGCGATTGCTTCGATTTCCCTTACAGAAATACCTCCATATGTGAGGAAACCCTCATATAATGGAATTAATGCCTCCATTTTATTATAGAGTTCTTTCCTGTTGGTACATATACCACCTCCTCGTGACGAACTTAGTTTACGCGCAGAAAAGTATACGAGATCCGCAAGTCCAGTCATTGTTTTTATGATGTCGGCAAGGCTGTTTTCTTTCCACGCGTCTTCGCGTTGTTTGATAAGGTAAGCATTTTCACCGATAAGACTCGCATCCAGAACCAGCATAATACCGTACTTATCCGCAACCCTTCTTACATCCATAAGGTTCGCCATAGAGAACGGCTGACCTCCGATGAGGTTTGTGGATGCCTCCATCCTTATAAACGGAATATTGTCCACTCCGTTTTCTTCGATACATTTTTCAAGTTTATCGATATCGATATTTCCTTTAAAAGGATTGGTCGATTTAAGAATCAATGCGTCATCGTAAAGAAGCTCCGCTATTTTCCCGCCTACGTCGAGAATATGTGCAAGAGCTGTGGTAAAGTGGTAATTCATAGGAATTACGTTGCCCGGTTTGATAAATGTTTTACTTATGACATTTTCAGCCGCGCGACCCTGATGAACAGGAAGAAGGTATTTTTTACCTAATACATCTTCAACTGCCTGCTGGTATTTGTCGAAACTCTGTGAACCTGCATAAGCATCGTCCGCTTGGAACATAGCCGCAATCTGATTGTCGCTCATTGCGTTCGTTCCGCTGTCCGTCAGCATATCTAGGAAAACATCTTTGGTGCTAAGACGGAAAGTATTGAACCCGGCTTCCTTAATTGCATCTAGCCTTCTTTCTATAGGCACCAAATGAAGTTTTTGTACTACTCTTACTTTGTGAAGTTCCAACGGAATATCTTCTCCATTGAAAAATTTTACTTTAGTCATTTTTATTTACGTTAATAAGTTATTTTGAGTTTATTTAAGAAACCAAATATAGTAATTAAATGACTAAAGTCAAATGAATTATTTTATTAATTTTAAAATAATATCGGTTATGCGTGAAGCGGAATCAACGATGCCCATTCCCCGGATCTTCTGACTCATTTGTGCCATTTTTTCCGGATCCTTTAATAATTCCAATGCTGCCGGTATTACTTTTTCTACGGCATCCGAGTCTTTGATTAATTCTGCGGCACCTACGGACGATAAAGCCAACGCATTTTTTGTCTGATGATCCTCCGCAACATTGGGAGAAGGTACGAATATCACAGGTTTACCCAAAAGACAAAGCTCCGACACGGTCGATGCTCCTGCCCGCGCAATTATTATGTCACATGCGGCATACGCATAATCCATTCTTTCTATAAATGCACCGTGCCAGATGTTATCAGCCTTACGATTCTCGATCTGACCGTTGATTTCTTTTTCGTAGAATTTTCCTGTTTGCCAAATAATTTGTATATCGGAATCTTTTAACGTGTCGTAATATTTCAGTACCGCATTATTCAATGTCCTTGTTCCTAAACTTCCACCTGTGATAAGGATAGTTTTTTTGTAAGGAGATAAATGGAAAAATTCAGAGGCAATGGTTCGTTCCGACAAATTAGTGAAATTTCCACGTACGGGATTCCCTGTGTGTATAATTTTTTCATCCGGGAAAAAACGATTCATCCCATCGTAAGCAACGCATATTTTATCAGCTTTTTTAGACAGTATCTTGTTCGTTACTCCGGCATATGAGTTTTGTTCCTGAATTACAGTCGGTATCTTTGCTTTTTGTGCCGTCCATAATATGGGAGCGCTTGCGTATCCCCCGAATCCGACTACTATATCAGGGTTGAATTTTTTAATTACGGATTTCGCCTTATTTAAACTTTTCACTATTTTGAACGGCAAGGCAAGATTCTTTAACGTAAGTCTTCTTTGTAATCCTGCAACCGGTAATCCCACTATTTTATAGCCGAGCGCCGGAATTTTATCCATTTCCATTTTTCCCTCAGCACCTACGAATAATATATCCACTTTATCACCGAGTATTTTATGTAATTCTTCTGCTACAGAAACAGCAGGATATATATGTCCTCCTGTGCCGCCTCCGCTAAGTATGACTTTCAACATTTTTTGAATTTTTTTGTTTTTCTTCGATCTGCCTGCTAATTCCTATTATAATTCCAAGAGCCATGCACATGAACATAATCGAGGTTCCTCCTTTGCTTATTATTGGTAACGGCTGTCCTGTAACAGGGAACAATCCTACGGCAACCGCCATATTTGTCATAGCCTGTATAATGATTGTAAGTCCCAGCCCCAATACAAGAAGGCTTGGAAAAGCAGTTTCGCAACGTCTTGATATCAATATCGAACGAAAAAATATCCATAAATAAATTATCAGTACAGCCGTAGCACCGAATAGTCCGTATTCCTCCGTAATAAATGCGTATGCGAAATCAGAATACGGTAACGGCAGATGTGTTCTTTGAGTACTGTTGCCAGGGCCTTTACCGACTATTCCTCCAGAAGCTATTGCTATGCGTGCCTGTGCGACTTGGGAATACTCGCTCCGGGCATTATTTAATTGCTGTTGTCTTTCATTTTCGTCTACTTTGACTATTCCGAGACGTTTTTCCCATGTCGAAACCCTTCCTACGCCGACTGTTTTCATAAGTAAAACAGCGAGTATTAAGACTATTAATCCGAGAAACAACATTCTGAAAATCTCACGGAAATTAACCCGACCTATTATCAACATCAGCAGGCAGGTAAAGAAGAGTAGTGCGGACGTGGAAAAATTAAATGCTAAAATAGAGCCGCATGCCAATATAACGGGACCCAAAATAGGGAACGTATTTTCTTTAAGTATTTTCATGTTGTATTCCCTATTGTCTTTCCAGTCCTTAAGCCAGAAAGACGGTAGGAGTTTCATTGTTTTTATGGTTTTCTGGCGTGAAGCAAGTTGCTGGGCGAGCAGAACAACTACGGAAATCTTTAAAAGATCGGAAGGCTGAAAGGTCAGCCCAGTAAAAGGAATCTTGATCCATCTGTATGCTCCGTTTATTTTCTGGCCGATTCCGGGTACGTATATCAACGCCATGAATATTAGGCTGATTATGAACGTGATTTTAGCAAACCTGTTATAATCCTCTATATCGATCAGATGGAAAAAGACAACAATAAGGAATCCGACTCCGACGCAACCTAATTGAAATATGAGGTCATGAAACGTGTTTCCACCGTATTTTGCATAAGCTAAAGAAGCTGTGGAGGAATATACGACAAGCAATGAAAATATGGACAGAAAAGCGAAAATTATCCATAATACCCTATCGCCTCCGAAAAGCCTGTTAATTACCAATCGCCTTGCCATGACTATAATTTATTAACCTGTTCTTTAAATTTTTTTCCACGATCCTCGTAGTTTTTAAAAAGATCGAAACTCGCGCATGCCGGTGATAATAAAACTACATCGCCGTTCTCTGCTATCGATGCAGCATTTTTGACAGCATCCTCTATATTATCCGTAGAAATAATTTTATCTACATAATCTTGGAACGAATCGATCAGTTTTTGATTATCGATTCCTAAGCATATCAGAGCTTTAACTTTGGTTTTAGCCAGGTCTTTCAATACGGAATAATCGTTTCCTTTATCGGTTCCTCCGGCAATCCATACGATGGGTTTCTCCATGCCATCCAGAGCATACCAAACAGAATCCACATTCGTGGCCTTTGAGTCGTTAATATAAAGAACTCCTTTTCTTTCACGCACTTTTTCCATACGGTGCTCTACACCGCTGAATGCTTCTATTGTTTCTATGATGACATTCTCAGGAACACCTGCTGCAGAGGCGGCTAATGCAGACGCCATAATGTTGTAAATATTGTGTATGCCGTCTATTCTGATATTATTCCGGCTGATGTTAATCCGTTTCCCATTAAATTCGGAGATTATATTATTTCCGGATAAATATGCGGCCGTATTGTTTTCCGTCCTTACACTGAATGGTAGCATTTTTGACTGCGGATCGAAACGATTCATATTATCATGGGTAAACCTGTCATCAATGCAGTAAATAAAAAAATCGGAAGAGGTTTGATTTCTTAAAATACGGAATTTACTATCAATATAATTATTTATATTATAATCGTATCTGTCGAGATGATCCGGAGTAATATTCATCAGTACGGCGATATCTACTTTAAAATCGAACATTCCGTCCAGCTGGAAGCTACTGAGTTCTATAACGTACCACTCTTTATCTTCAGTCGCAACTTGATAAGCGTAGCTGGAACCGATATTTCCGGCTAATCCTACATTGGAGTTGGCTTTGGATAGAATGTTGTGTATCAGTGTGGTAGTCGTAGTCTTTCCGTTGCTTCCAGTTATGCCGATAGTTTTTGCATTTGTAAATCTTCCGGCAAACTCTATCTCCGAAATAACAGGTATATTGTTCTGTACTGCAGATTGTATGATCGATACTTTTTCAGGTATACCGGGACTTTTAATTATTTCCTCTGCATTAAGTATCTTTTCAAAAGTATGGCCGTTCTCTTCAAATGGAATCTTCCATTCGTCAAGTTTATTTTTATATTCCTCCTTTATAGCACCGGCATCCGAAAGAAATACATCGAACCCTTTAACTTTTGCAAGAACAGCTGATCCGAAGCCGCTTTCCCCTCCTCCAAGAACAACAATGCGTTTATGTGACATATTATCTGATTTTCAACGTGACTAATGTAATTGCTGCAAGCAACAGCTGTATGATCCAGAACCGAAGCACTATTTTCGATTCGAAATCCCCCTTTTTTTGATAGTGGTGATGAAGCGGAGACATTAAAAACACCCTTCGGCCTTCACCGTATTTTTTCTTTGTGTATTTAAAGTAAGAAACCTGTATAATTACCGACAAACTTTCGACCAGAAACACACCGCATAAAATGGGCAGAAGAAGTTCTTTTCTGATGAGAAGTGCAAAAACGGCAATTATTCCGCCGATTGACAGACTTCCTGTGTCGCCCATGAAAACCTGTGCGGGGTATCCGTTATACCAGAGAAAACCCATTAATGCACCGACTAAAGCTGCGGCATATACCACGAGTTCACCACTGTCCGGTATGTACATTATATTCAGATATCCTGAATAAATAATATTACCTGAAAGGTAAGCCAATATCCCCAGCACTATTATGATAACTGCCGATACTCCGGAAGTCAAGCCGTCCAACCCGTCCGTAAGATTTGCTCCGTTGGATACTGCGGTTATGATAAATATAGCTGCAAAGACATATATTATCCAGCTCAATACATTATCTTTATTCCAACTGTTGGGGACAAGCATTGAGTAATCGAATTCATTGTTTTTCACAAAAGGAATAGTCGTCTTGGTGCTTTTTTCCGGATTAGATACATATACTATATCGCTTTCGCCATAATTATCGACCGTCATATATTGAGCCGAAATATTTTCATCCACTTTCTCTCTTACAACTATTTCATTGCTATACCACATGGTGGCTCCCGCTATAATTCCGAGGCCTACCTGCCCTACTATTTTAAACTTGCCGTTAAGACCCTCTTTATTTTTTTTGAAAACTTTTATATAATCATCCAGAAATCCTAAAATACCTAACCATAGAGTTGAGAATATCATTAATATTACGTAAATATTGGTAAGATCTCCGAACAGTAAAATAGGTATTAGAACGGATGTTAAAATAATAATCCCTCCCATCGTGGGAGTTCCTTTTTTTTCCAACTGTCCCTGTAGTCCGAGGTTGCGTATCTCTTCGCCGATCTGTTTCCTTTGCAGGAACCTGATTATTTTTACACCGAATAATAGTGCGACGATCAATGCAAATATAATCGCCATAGAGGATCTGAAAGAAAGATATTGGAAAACCCCGATTCCCGGGATATCAAAATATTTAGATAAATATTGGGCGAAATGGTATAACATAATTATTCAATATTCCAGATTTTTTTAACTTCTTCTCTATCGTCGAAATGTATCTTTTCTTTTCCGATTATTTGGTAATCTTCGTGGCCTTTGCCGGCGATCAGTATTACATCTCCGGTATTTGCCAATATAGTCGCTGTTTTAATCGCTTCGCGCCTGTCTTCAATTATCAGGTATTTGGATCCTGAATAAACGCCTTTTTCCATCTCCGACAGGATTGATTTTGGATCTTCCATTCGGGGATTATCGGATGTCAGGATCGTAATATCGCTGTTCTCAGTGGCGATTCCTGCCATAACCGGACGTTTGGTCGTATCCCTGTTTCCTCCGCAGCCTATTACCGTGATGAGCTTTTGACCTGATTCACGTATTTCATTAATCGCTGAGATCACATTTTCAAGAGCATCGGGAGTATGAGCATAATCCACGATGGCAGTAATTCCGTTTTGCGACCGGATTGTCTCAAATCTTCCGGATACGGAATTTAAACCACTTAAAATTCTAAGTACCTCATTTTCATCCGCACCTAAAAGAACAGCGGTTCCATACACAGCTGCTAAGTTGTAGGCGTTGAATCCTCCGGTAAATTTGACCCACACCTCTGTATTATTAATGAGAAGTTCCATACCGTCGAACATTTTCTCGATTATCTTGACCTTGAAGTCAGACTGGTTCTTAAGGCCGTAAGTAAATACACGTGCTCTCGTATTTTGTACCATAACTGAACCGTTCTTATCGTCGGAGTTGACCAGTGCGAACGATCTTTTCGGAAGTTCATCAAAAAATATTTTTTTCGCTTTGATATATTCGGCAAAGGTCTCGTGGTAATCGAGATGTTCGTGGGTAATATTCGTAAAAATTCCTCCTGTAAAACACAATCCGCTGATGCGTTTCTGGATTATACTATGTGAGCTTACTTCCATGAAACAGTACTCGCAACTTTCTTCGACCATTTTCGATAACAGAAGATTAAGGCTTAGTGGGTCCGGAGTGGTATGGGTGGATTCGAATTCTTTCTTACCAATTTTATAAACCACTGTAGATATGAGTCCTACGTTGTATCCGAGCTCCATAAATGTTTCATAAAGGACGGTTGCTGTTGTTGTCTTACCGTTTGTTCCGGTCACACCGACCAATTTCATCTTACTGCCGGGATTACCGTAAAAAACGGAAGCCATGATGCCCAGTGATTCATGGGTGTCTTTTGTAACGATATATGCGGTACTTTCATCCAGAACTTCCGGAAGTTGTTCCGCCAGTACAGCGGTCGCTCCTGCCTTAATTGCTTTGTCTATATAATTATGTCCGTCGGATTCATTTCCTTTAAGAGCCACGAAGAGAGAATTGTCTTTTATTTTTCGCGAATCGAATTCTATACTTTCGATCTCTATCTCTGTATTTCCATAAATTTTCTCAATTTCAATGGAAGATAATAATTTGTTCAGATTCATAATCAATTAAGAGTTAAATGAATTTTCAGGTCATTTCTCAATGCCGTTCCCGGTGAAACAGATTGTCTTACCACTTTACCTTTACCGGTAAAAGTAACGTTCATGCCGAGATTTTCCAATAGGTTTACAGCGTCTTTAAGTCCGTAGTTTTTTACATCCGGTACAACACTGCTACTCATTCCGACTGTATCCACTTTAATTCCTGTACTGTCGGTTGATACAACTACATTGCCTCTGATGCCTCTTTTCTGATCGTATGGTAACGACAGATCGCTCAAAACAGTATTTACGGATTTTATATCTCCGTTTTTCACAGACGGAATGTCGTCGGATTTATCTTTGGATGTAACCGGATTTCTCCAGTCCACACTGTTGCCGTATACCCTCTCAGCTATTACCTTGAACACAGGTCCGGCTAAAGAACCTCCGTAATAATTGGCGCCCCTTCCGCCCCCTCGGAATGTTTTCATTGCAACTATGCATGTGTATTGAGGATTATCCGCTGGAAAATATCCTACAATAGTCGCAAGGTAATCCATTCCTCCCTGTGTACCGTAGCCCCTGTTGTTATTGGGCATTTGTGCAGTACCGGTTTTTACTGCAATTTCAAGATCTTCGACTCTTAAACGTTGTGCCGTACCATCGGTAGCGACGCCCTCAAGGGCTTCCTTAACTTTTTTCAAGGTGGATGACGAACATATCTGATCCCTTAATACTGTGCTTCTGAATGTTCTGATAGTCTGTCCGTAACGGCTTAATTCCTTTACTATTATCGGACTTATCATTTTACCGTTGTTGGCTACAGCATTATATAATACAAGTGTTTGAAGCGGAGTCATTTCCAGCTCATATCCATAAGACATGGATGTAAGGGTAAGTCCGCTCCATTTTTTTGCATCGGTATGGATATATGGGCCCCGATAACCTTCCAATTGGAACGGGATGGTATCGTTTACTCCGGTTTTTATAAGCTGGTCCACGAAACGTTGCTGGTTGCTCCGGTATTTATCATTAACTGCACGGGCAAAACCAACGTTCGAAGATACTTCGAATACTTCTTTCAGTGTTAGTTTATCATAACCGAGATGTGAATCCCGAACTCTTTTGCCGTACATCATAACGTCTCCTCCGGCAATATCTATAATATCGTCGAGAGACATTTTGGCATCTTCCAGAAGCACCATCAATACGGCAAGTTTAAAAGTAGATCCGGGATTGATCCTTTGGCTTATGGCATGGTTCAGGTCCTCTACACATTCTCCGTTACTTCTTCTTGTAAGATTTGCCATTGCCCTGATCTCTCCGGTTTTAACTTCCATTAGTATTGCGGTTCCCCAATCTGCACCCTGTGCTTGGAGCTGTTCTTTCAGGGCTCTCTCCGCAACATCCTGCAATTCGATATCGATAGTGGATATTATATCTATACCATCGAGAGGTTCTTTATTCGAGGCGTCGGAAATAGGCATCCAGAAACTGCCGGATATTCTCTGCATTTTTGTTATGCCGTCCTCGCCTTTAAGATACTCGTCGAAAGCACCTTCGATCCCCCATTTTAAAGAATCATTCACTTTTCTACCGATAGTACGGCTGGCGATAGAGCCGTAAGGTAGTACACGCTGGGTGATTTTTTCCGGAATAAATCCGCTGATATTGGAGCTTCTCTTTCTGAACAGTGGAAATTCATTGATTTGCGTAAGTTCGAAATAACTTACGTTTCTCGGCGAAATTCTAAACACACGCTGCTGTCCGGAGAGCGTTTTTTTTCGGTAATCCTGGAACATATTTTTGTACTGTGCTGCTGATTTATCCTTAAAAAAATCAGCCATTCTTTTGGAGAGTGAATCCAGGGAAGTTTTAAAAATGGAATCGGTAAGCCCCGTAGCCCTGAAATCCATTTTAAGGTCATACATCGGCAGCGATGTTGCCAGAAGCCTGCCGTCGTAAGAATAAATATCTCCACGTTCAGCTCCGATAATATCCGTACGGAATGTTCTTGGTCCTTCTGCTTTTTTCTTAAGTTCAGCACTTTCAGGTCCGTATTGAATATAAATTATTTTTAATACAATTGCCAGACCGAGTACAAAAAACAAGGCATATATGATCCATGCCCTTTTAATCAAATCCTTTTTTACGGGTGATTCTTTTTTCATAAACGGTTATTCGAGTTTCAGTGGTGGCGCTACGGATTCTTCCAGGTCTATATTTCGTTTTTTCAGTTCCTTTATTATTTCACTCTGCCTTGTTGCAGTCATTCTTCTCTCGGTAAAAGACAACGATTTAGCCCTGAGTTCTTGAACCTCTTTATTAAGATTTATGTATTGTCTATGGAGACTCTGTGTTAAAAAACTGTTTGCGATATATAGGAACATCAGAAATGAAATAAATATAATATATGGAAGTTTTTTTCCAACTTCTTCTTTCTTTAAAATATTCCCGGAAATAACTCCTTTAAAATATTCTATTATTGTATTTAATGTATTATTTTTTAGCATTTTTCAGCCGATCTTAGTTTAGCGCTCCTTGAACGGTTATTACTTTCAATCTCTTCCTTTGTCGGTTCGAGGGCCTTCTTGTTAATTAACTTTAAAGGCAGTGAAATATTCCCGAAAAAATCTTTTTTCTGATTTCCATCCACATTTCCGGATTTCATAAAATTTTTAACTAACCTGTCTTCAAGGGAATGATATGTTATTATTACCAATCTACCGCCCGGTTTTAATATTTTAATAGACTGTTCCAGCATCATTTTAAGGGCTTCCATTTCCCCGTTAACTTCAATTCGCAGGGCTTGAAATAATTTCGCGAGAAATTTGTTTTTATCTATTCCTGAGGCCGGTTTGCCAACAGCTTCTATTAGGTCGCTTACTTTTTCAATCGGGTTTGTCTGCCGGTAATTGACAATGCTGTTTGCAATTCTGCCCGGATTCACAAGTTCTCCGTAAAATTTTAAAATATATTTTAGTTTCTCCTGATCGTAATTATTTATGACATCCAGAGCTGACAAACCTGAATTTCTATTCATTCTCATATCCAGCCGGGAATCGAATCGATATGAAAAACCTCTCGTTTCGTCATCGAAGTGGTGCGACGATACGCCGAGGTCGGCAAGAATGCCATCCAATTCTTCGAATCCGAAGCAGCGGCAGCAGTTTCTCATGTATTTGAAATTGTTTTGTGCAAATGTCAGCCTGTTGTCATCCGGCAGATTCCGGAGAGTATCGGAATCTTGGTCGAAGGAAATAAGCCTACCTTGCGGACCGAGATTTTTGAGGATTTCACGGGAATGTCCGCCTCCTCCGAATGTCAGGTCTGCATAACTTCCGGATGGGTCGATGTTTAGCAATTCCATACTTTCTTTTAGAAGTACGGGTATGTGGTATTTTTGATGTTCCAAACTCTTTTTTTATATTGCGGTAAAGATACAAAAATAATAGTTCCGATTATTAATTTTATTTACAGGTAAACAATAAAAACCATTAATGGACTTAGAGGTTGATTTAGAAAAAGTTATAAAATCTAAAAATCCTAAGGCGGCGAAGTTTATGCCGGGATTTGTAATTAAATATCTTAAACGTATAATCCGGCAGGAAGAGATAAATTATTGTCTTCAGGAATTTTCAGATAAAGAAGGTACAGAATTTATAGGTGAAATACTGAAGCATATCGATGTAACGGGTAATTCTTACGGATTGGAAAATATCGATCCGGACGGAAGATATGTTTTTGCATCCAACCATCCTTTGGGAGGTCTGGACGGACTGATCCTTGCCTGCGAGATAGAGAACCGTTTTGGGAAAGTCAAGTTGGTGGTTAATGACCTGCTGATGAATCTGGGGCCGCTTAAATCCTTATTCGTTCCGGTAAATAAATTCGGGAAACAGTCGACCGCTTATGCCCGGTTATTGAATGAAGTATTCGAGTCCGATGAACAGATAATATATTTCCCGTTCGGGTTATGTTCCCGTAAAATAAAAGGAAAAATCCAGGACGGAGAATGGAAAAAGAAATTTGTCAGTAAGGCTGTCGAATCCAAACGAGATATTGTGCCTGTTTATGTCGATGCTAAAAACTCTTCTTTTTTCTATAATCTTGCACTTTTCAGAAAGCGGATAGGAATAAAAGTGAACATAGAAATGCTTTATCTTCCGGATGAAATGTTCAAAAAGGAAAATTCACGGATAGATATATATTTTGGCAAACCGATTCCCTGGCAGAATTTAAAAAATGGAAACCACAAATTATGGGCGAAAAAAATCAGGGAAACAGTTTATTCACTGAAAAAAGCTCCGTTATAACTGGATTTTGAAATAAATTTTTTATTTTCGCCCGAAATTCTATTGTATCTTATGGAACAAATAATCGATCCTGTAAATAAAGAACTGTTGAAAAAAGAACTTACAGAC
>JAJQEF010000012.1 GCA_021201795.1 Rikenellaceae bacterium | reverse complement strand
GCAGGGACGGCAGTATATTTAAAGAGACTGCAAGAGGACGTTCCTGCGCTGTTTATAAGAAACAACAATTTTTCAGAATTTAATTGGGACAGAAAAGGGTATGTAATAAGTACATACCCTTCTGTTTTTTATTGTTCCGAGTTCGAGAATTTTATATTGCCGTCCTCGATATCGACCTTAATCAGCGAATCTTTACTCACGGTTCCGGCAAGGATCTGTTTCGAGAGTTCGTTGATGAGATATTTTTGTAGGGTTCTCTTGACCGGTCGTGCGCCGTACATCGGATCGTAACCTTTTTCTGCGAGGAAATCTATTGCGGGTTCCGATACCTTCAGCGATATACCGTTCTCTCCGAGCATCCTTTTAACCACATCCACCTGAAGAACCACTACTTTGCGTATGTCTTCCCGCGATAGCGGTGTGAACATTATTATTTCATCTATCCTATTAAGGAATTCCGGCCGTATGGTCTGCTTCATAAGATCGAAAACCTGATCGCGCGTTTTTTCGATCACATACACATCATTATAATCGTTCGCTTTCTCGAAGTTTTCATTGATGATATGCGATCCTATGTTCGATGTCATAATTATAATCGTGTTCCTGAAATCCACCGTGCGTCCTTTGTTGTCGGTAAGGCGTCCGTCGTCAAGAACTTGTAATAGAATGTTAAATACATCCGGATGTGCCTTTTCGATCTCGTCGAGAAGTACCACGGAGTAAGGTTTTCTTCTTACCGCTTCGGTGAGCTGTCCGCCTTCGTCGTAACCGATATATCCCGGAGGGGCTCCGATAAGACGTGAAACAGAATGACGTTCCTGATATTCGCTCATATCGATACGGGTAATCATATTATCGTCGTTGAACAGGAACTCCGCCAGTGCTTTGGCCAGTTCTGTTTTGCCTACACCGGTTGTCCCGAGAAAAATGAACGATCCGATAGGGCGCCTTGCGTCCTGCAATCCTGCACGGCTCCGCCGGATGGCGTTCGCCACGGCAACGATCGCGCCATCCTGTCCGATCACCCTGAAGTGAAGCTCGTCTTCCATTTTGAGGAGTTTTTCGCGTTCGCTCTGCAGCATCCTGCTGACAGGGATCCCTGTCCACCGTGATACTACTTCCGCAATATCTTCGCTGTCGACCTCCTCTTTTATCATTGCGCCTTCGCCGGAATGGCTCGCGGCGAATTCTTCATTGAGTTTATCAATGGCTTCTTCGGCCGCCCTGATCTTGCCGTAGCGAATTTCAGCTACCTTGCCATAGTCTCCGTTTCTCTCGGCCTGTATGGCTTCGAGCTTATAGTTTTCGATACTCTGTTTGTTCTGCTGTATCTTCTCGAGGATACCGCGTTCCGCTTCCCACTGGGTGCGCAGTTTATTGCGGTTAGATGTCATTTCGTCGATCTCTGCCGTGAGGTCCTTGACCCTCTCCTTGTTGTTCTCTCTTCGTATAGCTTCGCGTTCTATTTCAAGCTGGCGAATTTTTCGGTCGAGTTCGTCAATGCCTTCCGGTACGGAATTCATTACCATGCGGAGTTTTGCCGCCGCTTCGTCGATAAGGTCGATAGCTTTGTCAGGCAGGAAGCGCGAAGTAATATACCTGTGGGATAGTTCGACAGCGGCGATGATAGCCTCGTCTTTTATCCGTACCTGATGATGGCTCTCGTATCTTTCTTTGAGTCCGCGAAGGATTGAAATAGAATCTACCGTGGTAGGTTCGTCCACGGTCACTTTCTGGAATCGACGTTCGAGCGCCTTGTCTTTCTCGAAAAATTTCTGAAACTCGTCGAGCGTAGTTGCACCTATCGCGCGCAATTCGCCGCGTGCCAGGGCGGGCTTGAGAATGTTAGCCGCGTCCATTGCCCCGTCTCCGCCTCCTGCTCCGACGAGCGTATGTATCTCGTCGATAAAGAGAAGAATTTCTCCGTTTGAGTCGATAACTTCTTTGACGACTCCTTTGAGACGTTCTTCGAATTCCCCTTTGTATTTGGCACCTGCGATCAGTGCGCCCATATCGAGAGAAAAGACGAGTTTCGATTTTAGATTCTCAGAAACATCGCCGTTAACGATGCGGTGGGCGATTCCTTCTGCAATCGCGGTTTTACCCACTCCAGGCTCACCGACAAGGATAGGGTTGTTTTTGGTTCTTCGTGAAAGTATTTGCAAGACGCGCCTTATCTCGTCATCCCTTCCGATGACGGGGTCGAGCTTACCGTTCTTAGCCATCTCGTTAAGGTTGATGGCGTAGCGGGCCAGTGCTTCGTGTTCTCTGTTGTCTGTATTCATGACCGTACTTTTTTATATTAAGTTTCCAGCAAAATATCTGCCAACGGTATTTAATGACAAAATGTCCTGATATAATGTCTTATAGATGATTTTTTGATATTATATCAGGACATTTATCCTGTCGTATTGAATATGCGGTGACTAAAATACAGGCGATGTTTCTTCTCTGATCTTTTCCGTTTCCTGTACCATGGATAGGGCTTCTTTGTTCTGTTCTACCAGACGTATGAATTCATCAGGATCATTGCAGTTTATAATGTAGGTATCTTCATAGATATCTTCGATCATGACGAAATTTTCCCATGCCGAGGCATACATCTTGACGATCGACATTCTCGAGAAATCGTAAAAATATCCGTAAAAACCGAAGAATCCATAGCTTCCCAGCAGTGGTGCGGTGAATTTCATTTCACTGCGATCCAGCTGTTTTATTGATTTTATATTCTTTATAGGAATGTTCGTAAGCTCGATCACACAATGGATTTCTACCGAATTATCGGTTACCCTGACATATTTCGGGATAGAGAGGATATATAACGCAGCAACGGTGACCAATAACGATATTACCCATGCAGGCAGGAATCCGCTCACACTGTAATAATTGCACAGTATAATAAGCAGAAACGAAACGATAAGAAATATCACAGAGAGCCGTTTACTCTTTTTATTGAGCCTGTATCTGAAGTCTTTTTTCATGGTCAGTAATTTTAAGTCGTTATTTAAACGTAAAACTCTCTGCTGTTATTGTATCGAGCAGAGAGTTTTATGACAACTCTTTAAGACCCGAATACTGAATTAATTTATTTTCGGTTTCAGTTCGTCAGGTGTCTGGACGGTATAAGTTTCCAGCGGTGGTTCTTCTTTAGTAAAGAGGTCGTTTACCCTTTCTGTGGAAACGCTGTATTCCGGTCTGAACCTGTCTGAATTCATATATTTGAGAATGCTCTCGAGCAGCTGCCTTGCAACTATCCGTTCTTCTGGATTACTCTGGAGGTCAGCCGTACATACCATGAGCTTGCCGTTAAGAACGTTCGCCTCGATCAGCACCCCTATCTTACGGTTGTGGAACCATGTGTCGATAGACTGGATCACCGGCTGGAATCCTTCAGGGAAGTCGGTAAGAAGCATTACCTGTGTATTATTTACTATTTCCCACCATTGGAGGTCGGAGTGGAAATCAGTAGGGAAATCTTTGAATACAGGATGGTGCGGATTCACGAATATTCCTGTAGTGTGAGGAGGACGCATTTTAAACCATGACGTATTCCAGAACACCGGAGTGAATCTTTGTGAAATACTTTTTCCGTAAGTGATCTTGCCCGGAACCAGAAGAAGCACGTTTTCGCCGTTCTCGAGCTTTTCGATAGTTGTATTATCAAAATCTTCGGTGATATAAACGTCTCCCGGAGCAGGTGCAGGAAGTTCGGGATATACCCAGAAGTTCCAGTCGTTTACGAATTCGGTACCTTTTATACGTACTTCGAGGTTGTATTTGTCTGCTTTTTCCACTGAATTTAAAGGTACTGACATTCTTCCGGCAATATGGTCGTTGCCTACCGGTATCGTCGGGTTTACAAGTACGCCGTCCGCAAGTATCTGCCCGTAGCTGTCTTTAACCGTCCACACCAATTCCGCATTTTCGATTGGCCCGCGGCCGTAATGTGCGACCTGTATCTCAGCGCTCATTGTTTCCGAGTTTTTGAAAACGAATTTCCGGAATTTGCCCAATAGCACCGTAGAATTACAGAAGCGGCGGAATTCCTCAGCGTTAATATATCCTTTTTCTTCCCAGAATACGTCGAGAACCCCTACAAGCGCAGAACCCTGCCCTGAATAATCGTTCAACGAAAGAAGCTGGAATCCTGCGTAATCGGGAGTCCTTAACGTTCTTTCAATTTCATATTTATAACATAATGCCTGTAGTTTGCCGGATGCCATCATGAAATCATATCCTAAATCTCCCATGTCATGATCGGCAAGGTCTTCTTTGAAGAGTTCGAAATTCAGAGCCTTGTTAACCCCTGTATATTTCTTTATCTCGTTGAAGTTAGGGAAGGCACACCATTGACCTGTTTCGTGTGAAACGTAAGGCGCATTTTCTCTGATGCTTTGTTGTAAAAATCTGGAAGACAGGTAGTCCGAGTAGCTTTCAGGTCTGCGGTTCCAGTCGAGTCCGCGTGCGCCTGCTTTTACGTGGAACTGGTTTTTAGGCTGCCAAGCCCAACCTCCCCCTACGGAGGCACCAGTGTAAACCCTGCGGGTGTCCGTCTCTTTCCAGAAATCTACAAAGTCGCTTACCCAGTCGACCCAACGGCTTCCGTACGGTTCATTGCCGACGGCAAGCATAACGTATGATGCGTAATTGCCATAGTCTTTTGAAAGACTTATTGTTTCGTCCATCAGGTATTGATCTACAGGTCTGCCGTCCCCGAGTGAAGAACCGTGGTTCGGCCAGCTCGGACCTTCAGGCTGGAGATAAATACCGAGTAGGTCTGCCGCTATAAATGCCGCTTCAGGAGGGCAGTATGAATGGAACCTCACATGGTTAAGTCCGTATTCCTTACATTTTGCATATACTTTCAGCCATGAATCCACATCCATAGGTGCGTAGCCAGTTTCAGGGAACGTACAGTTTTCAACTGTTCCGCGCAATACCGTTTTATTGCCGTTTACATAGAAATACGTACCATCTATGGTAAACTCGCGCATCCCGAATTGAATCTGCTTCCGGTCTTTTAATTTTCCGGACTCTATCGTTGCCGAGAGCATATAAAGAGCAGGGTCGAATTCATCCCAAGTAAGGAAATCATTACCCATAGGCAGGATGATTTCTGTCTTATTTAATCCTCTTTCAAGTTTTACGTTCGCGGTTACAGGAGATACGCTATGTTTTTTTTGTGAGTTGAAGCTCTTTGCCTCGATAGTGATTTTCGCGTCTTTGGCATTAGCTATATTGTTAACCGATATTTTTACGACAGCCTGTTTAGCAGATAGGTCCGGATATATCTGAATATCTTCAAAATTCACCTTATCTTCCGCCTGAAGTTCGATCCTGCCGACAATTCCGTTCCAGTTTCCCTGTGTCTGATCGGTAATGCTATGCGAATCCATTCCTACATCTATATCCTTAATACGGTTGTCCACACGGATAGTTACGGTATGTTTACCCGCAGATATGCCTGTCAGGTCGAAACGATGGGGCACGGACAAGCTGTTTTGCATTCCTATCTCTTTACCGTCGATCCATACAGTCGTTTCTATGTGCGGTCTTTCAAGGAATAGAGTCAGCTGTTTATCTCTCTGATCTTTTGTTATCTCTATATCTTTCTGGTACCATGCTACACCCATATAATGCTGGACCGGAGTGAGGAAAAACGGAAATTTGATATTTCCCGGTTGCCTGTATTTTTCCAGCCGCGGATTGAAGTAAAAAGAACTGTCGTAAATACTTCCCATCCATGGTGTAGTCAGCGTTACCTCGTCAGCTTTAAGTTTTTCAGGCATCGATCCTGGAAGATTGATAACGTCATCCAGCTTGTGAAGAAACCATTTGGCATTAGTGCCTGTGTCTTCAGGGTCTTTCTGAAAACGCCATTCTCCACTCAGATCCGTGAAAGACTGTGCAGATATTCCGGCCGCAATAAAAACGGCCACGCAAATTAATAACAGTTTTTTTACCATAAAAGTTAGCGGTTTTAAAGTTTTTTTTATTGAAATGAAATAAATTTAATGCGTTTATAACTTATTCTTAATGACATTGTTATACAATAGTCTTCTAAGAAAGTAAAAGTAATTATTTATTATGTAAAATGAAAATTGCCTTTCTCCATTGGCATTCTATTAAAAAAATATTATATTTACAGTCAAAATAGAATTGTAAAAATAATACACCTATAC
>JAJQEF010000036.1 GCA_021201795.1 Rikenellaceae bacterium | reverse complement strand
ATATATAATTTAATCGATGAAAAGAGAAACTCTTTACGATAATTTTCTTGAATCTTTATATCAGAGATTTCCTCAGCGCGCCAAACTGGCAAATGTTCTGGCTGAAATGCTTTGTCTTGAAAAAGAAGCCATATACAGAAGATTAAGAAAAGAGGTTCCGTTTACATTCCATGAAGTAGCCATTATCTCCGTTAAAATGAGAATTTCTGTAGATAAACTTATATCGTCTTCCACGGAAATATCGATGCATATGAAATTTGCAGATTTTGTCAATCCCAATGAAATAGACATACAGCTATTGCAAAAATTAACCGATGTATTCAGAGAGAGTTCGGAATGTCAAACATTTGAATTCGGGATTGCAACCAACATACTGCCTCACAATCTCTTCTTTTTATTCGACGGGCTGTCCAGATATTTTATGTTCAAATGGAATTACCAATATAGCGACGGTAAGGGTAAAAAATTCTCGGAAATTCATGTAAATAGCCAGTTAAACGACATGAAAGAAGAGTATTTGAAATCAATGAAAAAAATAAAGAAAATATACTATATCTTCGACAACAATATTTTCAAGTTCCTTGTCGACGACCTTAAATATTTTTCATCCATAAAACTGATTGATAAAGAAGATATAAAAATGCTCAAAAACGAGCTTTATCTTCTTCTGGAAAGAATGGAGGACACGGCTGCAAAAGGTTATTATAACGATCCTTCCCAGAAAATATATTATTATATATCCAAGATGAACTTCGACACAAGTTATTCATATCTGGAATCGGACCTTTATACATTAAGCCTTACACGGGCATTTACCATGAACGGCTTCGCATCCCTGGATCACGAAGCATTTACCAAACACAAACGAATGATCCACGCACTACGTAAATCTTCCGTACTTATTTCAGAAAGCGGCGAGTGGGAACGAATAGCATTTATTGAAAAACAACGGGAAATAATAGATTCTATTTAATGTGTATTCTTCTTTTTTTCTGTAATTTAGCCAGAATAACGTCCATAAAATATAAAAAGTATCCAACAGATACCAATATTACTGCGAGCTCTCCGACCTTTTTCCAGACGTAATTCCATCCGTGCAGATCGGCATCGAGAAAGTAGTATGGATACCGTCCTCCTGTTACAGGCAGAGGATCACCTAAATCGGCTCTAATAATGGTAAAAACAAAATATATTACCGGAATAATCATCCATAACAATGGATCGTACCATTTAAAAAATCCCTTTTTATCGAAGAAGATCCACCCTATTATTACCATCCACGGCACAACGTAATGAACTAGTATATCCGAACGGGAAAAAACAGGATAATTCTCAACCATAGAGAATTGATATGGAACCAGCAAGAATTGGTAGACCAAAAAAGTTACCGTAATGCAAAAAACGACAGCTCCTTCAAGACGTGGTGAAAAAGTGACGGTCCCACTGCCTGAACTGATGCGTTTTATATTTACAATCAAAGAGGTACAATAATAAAGTAGGCAGACGATGTTACTTAGAATAGTGTAATAACTGAAAATGAACCACCTGAAATTCCCGGTTCCCAGTCCGGAATTCAGATAAAGTCCCCATAAACATAGAATTATAAATAGAATTCGGTAAAAAATAAAAATATAACTATTCTTAATTAACATTCAGGATGATATTATTGTCCTTTATATATCGTACAGAAGATACTCCCATTCCGGGTGTATCTTTATATATTTCACTATAAACCAGCACTTTGGAATTATACGTTTACCCTGACTGTCGATATCCTCCAATACTTTTTTTACCAGCATACTACCAATACCTTTGCCCTCAAGCTGAGGCGGCACTATGGTATGCGTAAGATACAGGACACACTCCCCGCGTTCGACATAATCTATATGCGGCTTCAATCCGTCGACATGGAACTCGTATCTCCTTTCCTCTTTATTATTAATCAATTCGTACTTTGACATAACAGTATAAAGTTATAAAAATTATTTATTCTATATTATTTCCCAGATATGTTTTATGTTACTTTTGACAGTATCCATAATTTCAGATACTTTTCCTTCAGCAGCAAGTTTCATCATGGATTTGGAAAAACCCCACATTTGTTCCATAGTAATTTTAGGCGGTAAGGCAAGAGCATTCGGATCGGTATAAAAATTCACAAGGACCGGACCTTCCGTTACAAGCGCCTGCTTTATCGTTACCTCAACTTTTTCAGGATCATTTACCGAATATGACTTTATACCCATAGCATCCGCAACCTTTGCAAAGTCCGGATTATACATCTCCGTCTGCCAATCGGGCAGTCCGGCAACCTCCATTTCGAGTTTTACCATTCCCAGAGAACGGTTGTTAAATACAAATAGTTTTATGGGCATCTTATATTGTACTATAGTGGCAAGATCACCTAAAAGCATCGACAGTCCACCGTCTCCACATATCGCTATAATTTGTTTATCCGGTGCGGCACATGCCGCACCGATAGCCATGGGCATAGCATTAGCCATAGATCCGTGATGAAACGATCCGAGCATACGACGCTGCCCGGTCGCATTTATATACCGTGCACCCCATACACAGCACATTCCCGTATCCACCGTGAATATCGCGTCTTTAGCAGCATATTTATCTATAAGCGATATAACATATTCCGGAGCTATATTATCGACTTCACCTTTTTTTGTCGCAGTATTTTTAAAAAGATTATTATGATGCACATAATCTTCACGAATCTCTTCAAGAAATTCCATATCGGTCTTCTTTTCCAAATGTGGAATCAACATTTTCAAGGTTTCTCTGATATCTCCTGCAAATCCATAATCGACTTTTGCTCTCCGACCTATTCTTTCCGGGCGGCTATCGACCTGTACTATTTTGCAGTTTACCGGCATAAAAGTCTCGTAGGGGAAATCCGTTCCCAGCATTATTAGGAGATCGGACTCGTGCATACTCAAATAAGCAGATGGCAATCCCAACAATCCGGTCATTCCGACTTCATACGGGTTATCATATTGTATATCCATTTTCGAGCGAAACGTATAAGCGACTGGAGAATTTATGATCGAAGCAAGTTGTAAAATTTCATCGTGCGCCCCTCTTGACCCTGTTCCGCAGAAAAGAGTTATTCTTTCGTGTTTATTAATTAATTCCGCAAGCAAACTTATATCTTCATCAGACGGCCGGCATACAGATTTAGTAAAGAAAACATTTTCAGAGGTTATACTATCTTCAGCCGAAGAAGCAGTAAGGTCCCCAGGGATACCCAGTACGGCAACCTCTTTACGTCCGATCGCATATTGTAGTGCAGACTGGAGCATTCTCGGAAACTGTTGTGCCGTGGTCGCTACATTGGTATATCCGCTGCAATCACCGAATAATCTCGAGATATCAGTTTCCTGAAAAAATGAAGTCCCAAACTCGTTAGAGAGACAGGCTGATGCCAGAGCCAACACAGGAGAATTACTCCTCTGTGCATCATATAATCCGTTTATAAGATGAACGTGTCCCGGCCCGCTACTTCCTGCACAGCAACCTATTCCCCTGATCGCTGCTTCAGCAGAAGCGGCAAAGGCGCCTGTTTCCTCATGTCTGACATGGATCCAGTTTCCTGTTTTATGTCTTCTAACCGCATCGTTAATGTGGTTCAGACTATCACCGGTAACGGCATAAACATTTTTAATACCGGCTTTTGTGATCATTTCCACGAACTGATCCGCCACTTTTTTGCTCATAGTAATACTTTTTAAACCTATGAACAAAGAAAATGCCACCGAAGTGGCATTATGTGGTTATTCTGTTTTCAAGTAAGCTACAGGATGATTCAACCAAAGTATTTGTGTTTCTGTAAGACCAAGTACCTCTCGCAATCTATCTTGATTCATGCTGGCACGCGGAACTGTTCCCAAATCCGCGCCTGCACAGAACAATGAAATATTCTGTGAGACAATTCCCGCGTCTACCGCTCCCATTTCATAAAAATGTTTATTGTCACCGTCTGGATTATATCCTCTGTAACGCGACATATCGGCAGCAATAAGTAAAATAACAGGAGCTCCAGTCGGACGGTTACCTTCCATCAAGGGCCTGATATCCTCGGAGATAACAGATTTTAGATAATTTTCTGCCGCATCATATAAATACACTCCGTCTTTACTACATAAATAAACATCTACATCCTGTGAATTCTGGGCGGTAGGCGCAGTACGTTTACCGTTATCCCTATTTACTCCTACCGCTGCCCATAGCAAATCCGAAATATCCTGCAATGAAAGATCCGTCTCCTGATAGTTCCTTAGCGACTGCCTGTTTGCGAACGCTTCCATAATATCCGTTCCTCTGGATGCAGAATGAGTATTAAGTTTAATTAGATCCTGGGCCTGTATTGATAAGACAACAAACAAAGCACCGATTGACAATATTGCTTTTTTCATAATTATTTATTTAAGACTACCAAATATAATAATTTTATTGAATCAAAAACAAAATATCTTTTACCTTAAATTTTGGATATTTCCCGTAAGTACTTATATTTGCGTCCGGAAATGCTGATGTGGCTCAGTGGTAGAGCACTTCCTTGGTAAGGAAGGGGTCACGGGTTCAATTCCCGTCATCAGCTCTGAGAAAAATAAAGTGATAATACTGTCGAAGACAGTGAATGAAAAGAACCGTCTAATATTCCAAGGCGGTTTTTTATTTTTTGGTCATTATCAGGAATCGTTTTAGAGGTTATATTTAATTGAAGGCGCCCGTACAGCGGTCGAGAACCTATTATTTCGGTCACAAAAAATTACATTTAGATACTATTTTTTTTTGTTTCGGTGTTAATAAAGGAACATAGTACGGAAAAATATCTTATTTTCACAATGTCACTAAATTATCCTCATGAGTGAAAATATAAAAGGAATCAGGCATCTCAAAAATAAAACTATACCGTTCGGTAAGAAACAGGCGTTTTACGCTTCCATATTTATCAGTCTGCTGATAAATATACTGCTCTTTTTGGGATTATTATTCGGCGGTTCGAGAAGAATGGATGTCGACATGCAATGGAATGAATATATCTCTTTTTTTTTCTGGCATCTGGGTTCGAATATAACTCTTTTCTATTTTTTACTTCGTTTCAATTTCCGTGCGATCAAAAAGAAACAATTTACGGGGAGCAGGGCGATATATGTTTTCCTGGGGACGATATTCATCTGCATTGTTGCCAGTCCCGTTTTTTCGGGAATGCAATGGATATTATTGGGCGGTGAAAAAAACAATGATAGTTTTATAAAATTCGCATCTTTCAATATGTGCGAAGACTTGGTAGTAGCGGTTATCGTAATTATGACTTCTCGTATCATGAACCTCTATTTAAAAAGGGAACAGACAATCCTGGCAAACCAAAAACTAATGCAGGAAAATATCCGTGTCAAATACGAATCCCTTAAAAACCAACTTAATCCGCATTTTTTATTTAATTCGCTTAATACTCTCAACGGACTTGTCGGCGTGGATGACGACAAGGCACATGAATACATAGACAACCTTTCATCGGTTTTCCGGTATACTTTACACAGCAAAAGCGTTTGTACTTTAGAACAGGAGATGGAATTCGTTAATGCCTATTTTTCCCTTCTGCAAATCCGGTACGGAGAAAGTCTGAGGCTATGCACTGACATAGATACGAAATATCTTAAGTATGAGATAATTCCGGTCAGCCTGCAGCTTCTGGTAGAAAATACCGTTAAACATAATATCGTAAGCCATAGCGATCCGCTGACCATCTTTATCGAATTTCCCTCGGATAATACGGTTGTCGTGCGTAACAAAATCAACCGAAAAAGAGATGCGTCCGGGGGAGGCGTCGGCTTGGCGAACCTTGCAGAAAGATACTTGATGATGTTCGGCAGAACTATAGATATAAACGAATCCGACGGGGAGTTCTCCGTTTCCCTCCCACTTATAAAAAGATTACCGTTATGAAAGCTCTGATAATTGAAGACGAGGTTATAGCATCACAGACCCTAAAACGATTGTTAAAGGAGATACGTCCGGATTATGAGATAATGTCGATATGCCAGACTATCAGGGAAAGCATACAGTGGTTCGAAGATAACCCTATGCCTGATTTGGTTTTTATGGATATCCACCTTGCAGACGGTTCATCTTTCTCCATTTTCGAGAATATTTCTATCGATCGCCCTATTATCTTCACTACAGCTTACAGTGAGCATACGCTCGAGGCCTTCGAAGTGAACGGAATAGACTATCTTCTCAAACCTATCAACAAAACCCGGTTACTGAAAGCAATTGAAAAATTCGAAAGTTTAGCACATAATAACGATGGAACCGGCAACATATTACGGCAACTCATCGATACTATACAAACCAATAATAGCCGTTTAAGGACACATTTTCTGGTTCCGCACAGGAATAAACTCATTCCTCTTGCGGTCGAGAATATCGCTTATGTGTGCGCTGAAATGAAAACCGCGCGTGTTTTTACTTTCGACGGTCATAATTATCCTTTGGATTATTCTCTTGAAGAACTTACGAAGAAACTTGATAAAGAACGGTTCTTCCGGGTCAACAGGCAGTATATCGTATGCCATAATGCATTAGTATAGTTCTCCATATGGTTTACAGGAAATCTGGCAGTTAACCTTACTGTATCGGTAGATGA
>JAJQEF010000048.1 GCA_021201795.1 Rikenellaceae bacterium | reverse complement strand
TTATATTATAAGTCATATTATTTGTCGTTGGCGCTATATCTGGTCTAAATAAAAACAAACAGGTCTGACTCAGACCTGTTTTTTATCTTGATATAATTGTTTTACAATTCTACGAGATTTTTGCCGTTCATATCTGCCGGAACTTCGATTCCCATAATGTTTAAAACAGTCGGAGCGACGTCTGCAAGGACACCGTTGCGCACTGCTTTGATGTCTAATTTGTCCGAAACTACTACAATAGGCACCGGATTGAGCGAGTGAGCCGTATTAGGCGTTCCGTCAGGATTCACCGCATTATCTGCATTACCGTGATCCGCGATTATAATGATCGTATAACCATTTGCCTTGGCAGTTTCCACGACAGCCTCCACACATTCGTCGACTGCTTTGACAGCCTTCTGGATTGCTTCGTAAATCCCCGTGTGTCCCACCATGTCGCCGTTGGCGAAATTAAGCGCGACAAAGTCGACTTCTCCTTTTTGGAGTTCTTCCACAATCGCATCCTTAACGAGGTATGCGCTCATTTCAGGTTGTAGATCATAAGTCGCTACCTTCGGAGACGGAATTAAGATGCGTTTCTCACCTTCGAACGGTTCTTCGCGTCCGCCATTGAAGAAGAACGTAACGTGTGCGTATTTTTCCGTTTCAGCGATCCTTATCTGTGTATAGCTGTTTCGGGATATAATCTCACCAAGCGTATTTTCAAGATTGTCTTTATCGTATGCTACATGAACGTTCTTGAATGAATCGTCGTAACGGGTCATGGTAAGGTAATAAAGAGGCATTGCTTTCATGCCGAACTCAGGCATGTCCTGCTGGGTAAGAACGGTAGTGATCTCCCTGAGTCTGTCCGTACGGAAGTTGAAACAGAATACAACATCTCCTTCTTTGATAGTTCCTATAGGATTGCCGCTGCCGTCTACCGTGATTACAGGTTTAATAAATTCGTCGGTAACTCCTTCATCGTATGATTTTTTGATTGCGCCGAGTACGTCTGTTGTTTTTTCACCTTCGCCGTTCACTAACAGGTCGTAAGCTACTTTTACGCGCTCCAATCTCTTATCGCGGTCCATTCCGTAATAGCGTCCGATAACGGAAGCTACTATCCCGTTGGAAGTTTTAAGATGATTCTCGAGAGAGGTCATAAATCCGAGTCCGCTCTTAGGGTCCGTGTCGCGTCCGTCTGTGAGGGCGTGGATGTATACTTTATCTAATCCGTATTCTTTGGTAACGTCGCAGAGTTTGTAAAGATGCTTGTCGAGAGAGTGAACCCCTCCGTCTGAAACGAGTCCTATGAAATGAACCGCTTTGCCGTTAGATTTAGCGTATTCGAACGCAGCTTTGATCTCGGGATTTTCAGTGATAGAGTTATCTGCCACTGCTTTGTTGATCCTAACCAGATCTTGATAAACTACCCGTCCCGCACCTATGTTAAGGTGTCCCACTTCCGAGTTTCCCATCTGGCCATCAGGAAGTCCGACGTTCTCCCCGCAAGTGAGAAGCTCTGCGTTGGGATATTTGTCCATAAGACCGTTGATATAATCCGGATGTGTCGAGAAGATCGCATCGGATTTTGTACGATCCCCTTTGCCCCAGCCGTCGAGGATCATTAACAATACTTTATTCATTTTATAATTTGTGTAAGAATAAACTTTAATAACCCGCAAATATAGTGAAAACAGATAGACAGACACAAACTTGTTTGAATGCTTGTCCGAAGCGCATCCTATAATTTTACAAAGATAATGAAAGCCGAACGCAAAGCCAAAATTTATTTCGGACTATGCTGAGGAGATCATCTATATTATATATTATAAGGGTTTTAGTTTCGGGTTGCAAAAAACATACAACAAAATACCGGAATGTTTTTTGCCGGGAAATTTTTACTTTTGCCGTAAGTAAAATCTATTATGGAGAAATTGTATAAATACCAGGGTGCAGGCAATGATTTTGTCCTGTTGGATGCGAGAGGTACGGATAAAAGGTATTCGGAAGAGAAGATACGAAGAATCTGCGACAGACGATTCGGAATAGGGGGTGACGGTTTCATGTCGCTCGAGGATGATAAATATGCAGATTTTTATATGCGTTATTACAATGCGGACGGACGCGAGGGTACGATGTGCGGCAACGGTGGCAGGTGTATTGCATTGTTTGCTTATCATCTCGGTGCGGTTGGCGGAGAAATGAGATTCAATTCGTCGGACGGTTTACATGATGCGGATATAATCGCAGAGAATTGTACTACCGGAACGGTCAGACTCAAAATGATAGATGTCGAAGAGTATGAAACATTCGAAGACGGTTTGTTATTATTTACCGGATCGCCGCATTTTATAAAATTCGTGGACGATGTACATGAGGTCGATGTATTTAAAGAAGGAAGGGTGTTAAGGTATTCGGAACGATTCTCACCAGATGGCGCTAATGTCAACTTCGTACAGTTTGTGGAGCCCGGTGTCATTAAAGTTCGCACGTATGAACGCGGAGTTGAAGACGAGACCCTTGCATGCGGTACCGGAGCAGTCGCCTCAGCGATGGCGTCTAAAATAAATTACGGTGGTGGTAATGTCTGGAGGGTATCCGTGGAGGGAGGTGAACTGGAAGTTCGCTTCGAAGAAAATGGGAATAACGGCTTCAGGAATGTTTATCTTACAGGCCCTGCTGAAAAAGTTTTTGAGGCTGTTTATTGAAAAATTATTTTTATATTTATAAAAATATTTATATTGCGCACGGAAACACAACTGATATTAATTTAAAATAACTAGTTTTATTTAAAACAATGAAATCAAATAAAGAGCCTCGCGGAAAACAGGCGTTCGATGCGGGGGATTTGATGAAAAAAGCAATCAAACTCGATCCCATCAAAAAAAGCGGGAAAGAGAAAATATCATTCAGAAATGCGATAAACGACGAGGAAGACGATATCGAACTAATGAGTTATAAGAAAAAAGAATCGGTACTCGATTATTTCGACGATGGTGAAGAAGTCGATGATGATTGGGGCGAAGATGATGAAGATGACTTCGACGAAGAAGATTACGAGGAAGAGGATGAAGAGGATTACGACGAAGATGAGGAAGAGGAAAAATACGATTAACCCTCTACTAAAGAAAAATCAATAGAAATATGGAAAAATTCGTGATGACAGGTAAAACAGCGCTGCATTACAAGGATTCCGAAGGTGACGGGCGTCCAGTGCTTCTGTTACACGGGTATATGGAATCTTTTGATGTGTGGGATGATTTCAGCGAGATACTGGCTAAGAAAGGATATCGCGTGGTGTCGCTGGACTTGCCGGGTCACGGAATTTCCGAAATCCTCGATGAGGTCCACACTATGGATCTGCTTGCCGGGGTCTGCGATGGACTGCTGGTGAAACTCGGGATCGAACAGGCGGATATAGTAGGACATTCCATGGGAGGCTATGTGGCTCAGGCATTCGCTAAAAACTGCCCCGATAAGGTAAGGTCGCTGACGCTGTTCAGTTCGACTCCGGATCCCGATACCGACGAGAAGAAACAGAACCGCGAGCGTGAGATCGAGATCATTCGCTCAGGGCGCAAAGAGATGCTCTCAGGGATTCTGCCGGGTAAAGGATTCGCACCGGAAAACCGGAAGAAGCTCGCCGATACAATAGACGAACTCGCTTTACAGGTAATGCTTACCGAAGACGAGGGAATAATCGCCCTACTCAAAGGTATGATGGCGAGGGAAGATATGAACGGAATGCTCAAAGAGCTCGATAAACCCCAGCTGTTTGTCTTTGGTTGCAAGGACGAATATATACCTAAAGAAGTCGCCGAAAAAATCGCTGAGAACAATCCGCAGACGACCGTAAGATGGCTGGAAAATTCCGGACATAACGGATTTCTCGAGCAGCCGGAAGAGTCTGCCGATATCCTTAATGAATTTTTTCAGGGATGCTGACTCATAAGAGAATCCAATATCTCAAATCACTTCAGGATAAAAAAATAAGGAACAGGGACGGAGTCTTCGTAGCGGAAGGCTTCAAACTCGTAAGCGACCTTATAAGTTCGGATCTGAATGTGAACAACGTTTACGTGCTCGAAGAATATGTAGATAAACTTCCGTTCTTCGAAAATATCATGGTAGTATCAGGTAAAGATATGGATCGTATATCCGGTCTGAAGTCGCCGTCCGGAGTTTTTGCACTGATCGAAATTCCTAAGCATAAAATGGTCGCAAACGATACCGGTAAAAAATTATCACTCGCGTTGGATGGAATCCAGGACCCCGGCAATATAGGGACGATAATCCGTACTGCGGACTGGTTCGGCATAGAGGATATATTCTGTTCTGAAAATACAGCGGATTGCTACAATCCTAAAGTAGTGCAGGCCACTATGGGCGCGATTTCGAAAGTACGGGTCCATTACTGTAATCTGGAAGAAACTCTTGGAAAATTCGCATCGCTCAAAGTTCCGGTTTACGGAACCTTCCTCGAAGGAGAAAATATTTATTCTGCGGAATTATCTCCTAACGGAATAATCGTACTTGGGAACGAAGGCAGAGGGATATCTTCGTGTATAGAAAAAACAATCACCGATAAACTGTTCATCCCGCCTTACGGCCAAAATGTTTTCTCGGACTCTCTTAACGTATCCACAGCGACAGCTGTTATCTGCTCGGAATTCAGGCGAAGAACCCTCTAATTTTTAATAAGATAGTCTTCCACGAGTTCAAGCGTTGCGTCTTTTAACAGAACTATTTTTTTATTATCCAACAAATATAATGTAGGAATGGCCTTGAGATCGTACAGTTTCAAGCTGTCCATAACGTGGTCGGTATCGTAAGCATTGATCCATGTATCAGGTATCCATTCGGCATATTCCCGCCATTCGTCAAGGTTTCTGTCCGGATAAACTGCCAGAACCGTCAATACCCCCGATTCGACCATACGGTTCATCACAGGCGACATATTTATTCCTCTTATTATATCCTTGCAGGCCGAACACCCTGGATTATTGATGAACAACAGGGTGTATTCTGAATTTACATTATGTAGCGTGCTCCGCGAGCCGTCGATGTCGGTATAGACAAAATCCGTAGCCGTAGTACCAGCGCGGTTTTTCATCGCCATATCGAGCCTGTACTGCGGACGTATTTTTTCCAGATCGGTAAGCAAGGGACTGGCGAGCATAAACTCCAGAACCGGAATATATAATTCTTCGTTAAGAAACGGCGAATTCGGATCATAAAGGTATTTTTCGGATAACTCTGTAAAATAATTGAACATGGCCGTGTCTTTGGATGCTTCTTCCAGGGTATGGTTTATAGAACTTAGTGCCAGGTTATCCGGCATCTCGAAAAGCACTGCAAGATAGTTTGCGAACGCCTGCTCAGTTACCTCTGGCAGATCGATATACGTCGTGTCTGTAAAATCGAAATTGTCCCAGTAATGATAAGCTACGTATTCTGCTGCTGCCTCCGGATCATTTATATGTAAAGGAAGTACTACCATCTGGAATTCTTTTTTTTCTTCCGAAGCAGGAACAGAAGTATTGTTTCTTCCGCATGAGAAAAGAAATAATATAGACAAAGAATAATATATAATAATCTTTTTCATAGTCCGTTATAGTTTTCTGCAAATTTAATAGAAACATATTAAAAATCAATTTTCAAAGGACGGTTGAAACGGAAGTAACAGATTTAGGTCCAAAAATTTCCTTTCCTCTGGGAAAAACCCCGGAATTTTGTGGAAAAAAGAGAAAAAAATGTGATAAAGTGTTGATTTAAAGAAAAAATCCATATCTTTGCCCTCCGAATTTTGTCTAAATGTATAGTTAAACAAAGTAAAAGCAGTATTTAAAATGCCAACAATTCAACAGTTAGTACGTAAGGGAAGGGTTACTCCGAGCTTTAAGAGTAAAGCGCCGGCGTTGGATGCCTGCCCGCAGCGTAGAGGTGTTTGTGTACGTGTTTACACAACAACGCCTAAAAAGCCGAATTCGGCTATGAGAAAAGTTGCAAGGGTAAGGCTTACTAACGGTAAAGAGGTGAATGCCTATATTCCGGGTGAGGGCCACAACTTGCAGGAACACTCTATCGTGCTCGTCAGGGGCGGTCGTGTTAAAGACCTTCCCGGTGTTCGTTACCACTTGGTAAGAGGCGCATTGGACGCAGCAGGAGTAGACGGACGTACACAACGTCGTTCCAAGTACGGTACTAAGAGACCGAAAGAAGCTAAAAAGTAATTTAATTAATTTTCGAAGTAAGAAAACAAAATGAGAAAAGCGAAGCCTAAAAAGCGAATTCTACTTCCAGATCCCAAGTACGGAGATGTACTTGTAACAAGGTTTGTAAACAGACTTATGCTGGACGGTAAGAAGAGTATTGCCTATACAATTTTCTATGACGCACTGGATATTGTAGGCGAGAAGATGAAGAATGCAGAAAAGGCTCCTTTGGAGATATGGAAAAAAGCCGTTGAAAACATCACCCCGCAAGTCGAAGTTAAATCGAGAAGGGTTGGTGGAGCGACTTTTCAAGTACCTATTGAAGTGAGACCCGAGCGCAAAGTTGCACTGAGCATGAAAAACCTTGTTATCTTCTCAAGAAAACGTGCTGGACGGTCAATGGCTGAAAAACTGGCAGCAGAAATAATGGCGGCTTACAATGAGGAAGGCGCAGCATTCAAACGTAAAGAAGAAATGCACCGTATGGCTGAGGCCAACAAAGCATTCGCACATTTCAGATTTTAATTAAGAGGTTGACGGAAAAATGGCAAGAGATTTAAAATACACTCGTAACATCGGTATCATGGCGCATATCGATGCCGGTAAAACGACAACTTCCGAGCGTATCCTTTTCTATACAGGAAAAACTCACAAAATCGGCGAAGTGCATGAAGGTGGCGCGACTATGGACTGGATGGTTCAGGAACAAGAGCGCGGTATCACCATTACTTCTGCGGCAACAACTGCTTTCTGGAACTATAAGGACCAGACTTACCAGATCAATATCATCGATACTCCGGGACACGTCGACTTCACTGTTGAGGTTGAGCGTTCACTCAGGGTTCTCGATGGTGCGATAGCGACATTCTGTGCTGTCGGCGGAGTTGAACCGCAGTCTGAAACAGTTTGGAGACAAGCTGACAAATACAACGTTCCGCGTATGGGCTACGTCAACAAGATGGACCGTACAGGAGCGGATTTTTTAAATGTTTGCAACCAGGTTAGAGAACGCCTAGGAGCAAACCCCATTCCGGTGGTTCTTCCTATCGGAGCAGAAGACAAATTCGAAGGTTTGGTTGACCTTGTATACAACCGTGCAATAGTTTATTTCGACGACAACAATGTTCGCGATAACTTCACTGTGGAAGAAATTCCAGCGAACATGGTTGCTGAAGCTGCAGAATGGAGAGCTCGCCTTATTGAAGAGGTGGCCACTGTAGACGAGGCTCTTATGGAGAAATTCTTCGAAGATCCCGATTCTATCACTCCTGACGAGCTTATAGCTGCTATACGTAAGGCTACTATCCAAATGAAGATAGTTCCTATGCTTTGCGGTTCGTCTTTCAAAAATAAAGGTGTTCAGATACTTCTGGACTATGTGATGGCATTCCTCCCTTCTCCGCTCGATATAGAAGCGGTAGTGGGCACAAATCCTCAAACAGGTGAGGAAGTTTCACGTAAACCTACTGAATCCGACCCGTTCTGTGCCCTTGTATTTAAGATCGCGACAGACCCGTTTGTGGGTCGTCTAGCATTCTTACGCGCTTACTCAGGTAAGCTCGACGCAGGATCATACGTGCTTAATGCTCGTTCAGGTAAAAAAGAGCGTATCAGCCGACTTTCCCAGATGCACGCCAACAAACAGAATCCAATGGATGCTGTAATAGCAGGGGACATTTGTGGTGCGGTTGGATTTAAAGATGTAAGAACAGGCGATACTCTATGTGACGAAAAAGCGCCTATTACCCTTGAGTCGATGACATTCCCTGAGCCGGTTATCGGTCTTGCTATCGAGCCTAAAACTCAGAAAGACCTCGATAAGCTCGGTATCGCCCTCGGAAAACTCTCTGAAGAAGACCCTACGTTCACTGTTAAAACAGACGAAGATTCGGGACAGACTATCATCAGCGGTATGGGTGAGCTTCACCTTGAGATCATCGTTGACCGTCTGAGACGCGAATTCGGTGTGGAAATCAGCCAGGGAGCTCCTCAGGTTAACTACAAAGAGGCTCTTACGCAGACAATCGAACACAGGGAAGTATTTAAGAAACAGTCCGGTGGTCGTGGTAAGTTTGCCGATATCGTATTCGAAATCGGACCTGCTGAAGGAGATAAAGAAGGACTTCAGTTCGTTGATGTGGTTAAAGGAGGTAACATTCCTAAAGAATATATTCCTGCTGTGCAGAAAGGTTTTGAATCAGCTATGGCTAACGGTGCCCTTGCAGGATTTACCATTGATAGCATGAAGGTTACCCTTAAGGACGGTTCATTCCACCCGGTCGATTCGGACTCGCTCTCTTTCGAAATTTGTGCGAGAAACGGTTTTCGCCAGGCTGCTCCAAAGGCAGGTTCTGTTATCAAAGAACCTATTATGGCAGTAGAAGTCGTTACTCCGGAAGAGAACATGGGGGATATAATCGGAGACCTTAACAAACGCCGCGGTCAGATCGACGGAATGGATTCCAAAGGCAACGCTCGCGTGGTTAAAGCTAAAGTACCTCTCTCTGAGATGTTCGGTTACGTAACGGTACTCCGTACGATTTCTTCAGGACGTGCGACTTCATCAATGGAGTTTTCACACTTCGAAGAAGTGCCGACAAACCTTGCTAAGGAAATCATCGAGAAATCAAGCGGTAAGTTAAAAGGTTTAGAATAACACATAGAATTATGAGCCAAAAAATAAGAATAAAACTCAAATCGTTCGATCATAATCTTGTGGATAAATCCGCAGGAAAGATCGTAAAAGCCGTGAAGGGAACGGGAGCAATCGTAAGCGGTCCTATTCCTCTTCCGACAGACAAAAGGATTTTCACTGTAAACCGTTCGACTTTCGTTAACAAAAAGTCGCGCGAACAGTTCCAGTTTTCAACATTTAAACGCATACTCGATATTTACAGCTCTACGCCTAAAACTATCGATGCGTTAATGAAACTCAAACTCCCGAGCGGTGTGGAAGTGGAAATCAAAGTTTGATGAAACGAAATTTCAACTATATAAAAACAAACGAATTTAAGTAGTAAACAGGACAAAAAATGTCAGGATTAATCGGAAAAAAAATCGGAATGACATCCGTTTTCAGTGTTGAGGGTAAAAATATACCATGCACTGTTATCGAAGCTGGTCCTTGTGTGGTTACACAGGTTAAAACCGTTGAGAAAGATGGCTACTCAGCAGTTCAGCTTGCCTATGACGAAAAAAAGGAAAAAAGCACCAGCAGTAGTTTGTTAGGTCACTTCAAAAAGGCAAGCACTACTCCGAAAAGAAAAGTTGCCGAATTCAAATCATTTGAAGGCGAACTCAACCTTGGCGATGTAGTTACTATCGACATTTTTCAGGACGAAGACTGGGTCGACGTTACGGGAATATCGAAGGGTAAAGGCTTCCAGGGAGTAGTTAAACGCCACGGCTTCGGCGGGGTAGGTGGTCAGACTCACGGTCAGCACAACCGTCTCAGGGCTCCGGGTTCTTTGGGAGCGTCATCTTATCCTTCGAGGGTATTCAAAGGAAAAAGAATGGCCGGAAGAACAGGTGGAGAACAAGTTAAGGTGATGAACCTTAAAGTTTTGAAAAAACTTCCGGAAAGCAATCTTCTCCTTGTGAAAGGTTCTATCCCGGGAGCTAAAGGGTCTTACTTAATAATTGAGAATTAGTAATGGAATTAGCAGTATTAAACATCACAGGTAAAGAGACCGGAAAAAAAGTGACTCTGGAAGATGCGGTATTCGGTATCGAACCGAACGATCACGCTATCTACCTTGACGTGAAGCAATTCCTTGCTAACAAACGCCAAGGAACTCACAAGTCCAAGCAGCGTAATGAAGTTGCAGGGTCTACAAGAAAGTTGAAAAAGCAAAAAGGTACGGGCGGTGCTCGTGCGGGAAGCATCAAATCGCCTCTATTCGTAGGCGGTGGTAGAGTCTTCGGACCGGTTCCGCGCGATTACAGTTTCAAACTGAATAAGAAATTGAAACAGCTCGCTCGTAAAAGTGCTCTGACTTACAAGGCTAAAGATGAAAAAATAATCGTAGTAGAAGATTTCACTATCGACACTCCGAAAACAAAAACTTTCATCGATATTACGAAAAACCTGAATCTCGAAGGAAAGAAAATAACTGTAGTGCTTCCGGCTTCGGACCACAACATTATTCTTTCTTCACGCAATCTTCAGAATGTTAAAGTTCTGCCGGCTACTAACATTAATACATATGATGTAATGAACGCGGGAACTATCCTGATGACCGAAAATTCAGTGGGCGTAATAAACCAAATGTTCGGATTATAATAAATTAAACGATGGAAATTTTAATTAAGCCAATTTTGACCGAAAAAATGACGATTCAGGGCGAAAAACTGAACCGTTACGGTTTTATAGTTGATCCGAGGGCTAATAAATTGCAGATAAAAACTGCTGTTGAAGCAATGTACAATGTTGTTGTCGAAGACGTAAATACTATCCGTTATATGGGTAAACGCAAAAGCCGCTACACAAAAGCCGGTCTTTTGACAGGACGCGCAAACAACTACAAAAAAGCGATTGTAACCCTGAAAAGTGGCGATAACATAGATTTTTACAGTAATATCTAAAAAAGATGGCAGTAAGAAAGTTTAAACCCATTACTCCGGGTACAAGACATAAAGTTATAGGTACTTTCGACGATATTACAACGTCAGTACCTGAAAAATCATTGCTTGCCCCACTGAAAAGCTCAGGCGGACGTAACAATACGGGTAAAATGACCGTACGTTACATCGGTGGAGGACACAAGAAAATGTACCGTATTATCGACTTCAAAAGAGATAAAGACGGTATGGATGCTACGGTGAAAACTATTGAATACGATCCGAACCGTTCGGCACGTATCGCTCTCGTTGTTTATGCAGACGGTGAAAAGAGATATATCGTTGCTCCTAACGGCCTTAAAGTGGGCCAGAAGGTAGCAAGCGGTGCAGGTATCGCTCCTGAAGTGGGCAACACCATGTTCCTTGGTGAGATACCTCTCGGAACCGTAGTACATAATATTGAACTCTACCCAGGCCAGGGAGCCGTGATGGCTCGTAGTGCCGGTACCTACGCTCAGCTTCTCGCTCGTGAAGGTAAATACGCTATTATTAAACTTCCTTCGGGAGAAACAAGGATGGTGCTTGTAACTTGTAAAGCTACAATCGGTGTGGTATCCAATCCGGACCATAGCCTTGAATCTCACGGTAAGGCAGGACGTAGACGTTGGTTAGGACGCAGACCTCATAACAGGGGTGTTACCATGAACCCTGTCGATCACCCGATGGGTGGTGGTGAAGGACGTTCTTCAGGAGGACATCCACGTTCACGCACAGGTGTTCTCGCTAAAGGTTACAAAACACGTAACCCTAAGAAGACCACGTCTAAATTCATTATCCAGAAAAGGAAGAAAAAATAACTTTAAACTTGTAGCGTAATGAGCCGTTCATTAAAAAAAGGACCATACATCGAGCCTAAGCTCGAAGGAAAAGTTCTAGCCCAGAACGAATCGGGCAAGAGAACTGTAATTAAAACCTGGTCGCGTGCAAGTATGATCTCACCGGATTTCGTTGGTCACACTATTGCAGTACACAACGGAAACAAATTTATTCCTGTTTATGTAACAGAGAATATGGTGGGTCACAAGTTGGGCGAATTCGCTCCGACACGTA
Organism: Rikenellaceae bacterium; assembly: GCA_021201795.1. Classification (GTDB taxonomy): domain Bacteria; phylum Bacteroidota; class Bacteroidia; order Bacteroidales; family Rikenellaceae; genus JAJBUQ01. Next base: position 22,733 of record JAJQEF010000048.1, on the reverse strand, counting down.
ACTTCCGCGGACACGGTGGTAATAAGAAAAGATAAGTAGGTATAAAATTCAAATTTCTTGAATAAATGGGTACAAGAAAACACGAAAGAGCCGAAAGGCTGAAGGCGGAAAAGAAGCAGAAAGCTATCGCTGTCCTTCGCGACTGCCCTACTTCTCCGAGGAAAATGCGCCTGGTGGCCGATATCATCAGGGGAGTGGAAGTCAACAGGGCTTTGGGTATCCTCCGTTACTCTAAAAAGGAGGCATCAAATAGATTGGAAACTCTATTGCGTTCCGCGATCGCTAACTGGGAGAAAAAGAACGAAGGCGAACGCCTCGAAGACAACGTGCTTTGCGTTAAGGAAATTTTCGTTGACGGAGGCCGTATGTTAAAGAGGATACAGCCTGCTCCGCAGGGTAGGGCCCACAGGATACGTAAGCGTTCTAATCACGTAACGATCGTAGTGGATAAAATGGTTATTGAAGATAAAAAAGTAAAAGCAAATGGGACAGAAAGTTAATCCGATAGCAAACAGATTGGGTATCATCCGCGGATGGGACTCTAATTGGTACGGTGGCAAGGATTTCTCTTCTAAATTGTTGGAAGACGCTAAGATCCGCCAATATCTTAATGCCCGTTTGGCAAAAGCGAGTATATCTAAGATAATCATCGAAAGAACTCTGAAACATGTCACTGTAACGATAAGCACGGCTCGCCCGGGTATAATTATCGGTAAAGGAGGACAGGAAGTCGACAAATTGAAAGAAGAGCTTAAAAAACTCACAGGAAAAGAGATACAGATCAATATTTTCGAAGTTAAAAGACCTGAAATCGACGCTGTTATTGTAAGCAACAATATCGCCCGTCAGGTAGAGGAACGTATTTCTTACCGCCGTGCTGTTAAAACAGCAATCGCTTCTACAATGAGAATGGGCGCTGAAGGTATCAAAGTTCAGATCTCAGGCCGTGTGGGAGGAGCTGAAATGGCACGTTCCGAAACTTATAAAGACGGACGTATTCCGCTTCACACATTCCGTGCTGACGTGGATTACAACATCGCAGAAGCTCTTACTAAGGTCGGAATACTTGGAATTAAAGTTTGGATTTGCAATGGAGAAGTTTACGGTAAACGTGACCTCTTCCAGATCAACGGAGTGAACGCCGGACAACAAGGTCAGGGCGGTGGATTCCGTGGTGAAGGCAAACCCAAAGGTGGAAGAAAGAGAAAAAAATAAGTCGGACCCCTTTTAATATTTTAGAAAATGTTACAACCAAAAAAGACTAAGTTCCGGAGAATGCAGAAGGGTCGCATGAAGGGTCAGGCTCAGAGAGGCAACCAACTCGCATTCGGATCATTCGGCATCAAAACGATGGAATGCTCATGGATTACAGGTCGTCAGATAGAAGCTGCCCGCCAGGCGATTGTCCGTTACATGAAACGTGAGGGACAGATTTGGATCAGAATATTCCCTGACAAACCTATCACCAAGAAACCGGCAGAGGTGCGTATGGGCAAAGGTAAGGGTTCACCGGAAGGATTCGTAGCTCCTGTAACACCAGGACGTATACTTATCGAAGCAGAAGGTGTGCCTTTGGAATTTGCGAAAGAGGCTTTAAGGCTCGGAGCACAGAAATTACCGGTGACTACTAAATTTATAGTAAGAAGAGATTACGTAGAAAATTCAATTTAAAGACAATGAAAACTTCTGAAATTAGAGAATTATCTGTGGAAGAACTTCAAGAGAGAATAGATGCTGAGAAAGCAGCTCTCGCGTCTTTGAAGTTGAACCACGCAGTCTCTCCGGTGGAAAATCCGGCGACTATAAAAAATGCACGCAGGAACATAGCTCGCATGCTTACTATCCTGGGTGAAAAGCAAACCACTAAGTAATTAAGATTTACCCATGGAAAGAAATCTCAGAAAGGAAAGAATCGGAGTGGTTGTCAGCAACAAAATGGAAAAATCCATAACAGTTGCCGTTAAAAGGAAAGTTAAACATCCTATGTACGGTAAATTCGTAAATAAAACGACCAAATTTGTTGCTCACGACGAAAAGAACGATTGCAATCCCGGTGATACCGTAAAAATCATGGAGACAAGACCTCTGAGCAAAACAAAGCGTTGGAGAGTAGTAGAAATAATTGAAAGAGCTAAATAGTCATGATACAACAGGAAAGCAGACTTAATGTAGCCGACAACAGCGGTGCGAAAGAGGTTCTTTGCATCCGTGTACTTGGCGGAACAGGCAAGCGTTACGCTTCTATAGGCGATAAGATCGTGGTTGCTATTAAAAGCGCTACTCCATCTGGCGACGCAAAGAAAGGTACTGTTTCTAAAGCAGTAGTTGTTAGAACAAAAAAGGAGATCAGGAGAGCTGACGGTTCGTACATTCGTTTCGACGATAACGCCGTTGTCCTTCTTAACAATCAAGGTGAAATGAGAGGAACACGTATCTTCGGCCCTGTGGCAAGAGAGCTTCGTGATTCGCACATGAAGATCGTTTCACTTGCTCCTGAAGTATTGTAATTTTAAAACAGTTAAAGATGTCAGTTAAATTACATATTAAGAAGGGTGATATGGTGTATGTCATTGCTGGCGACAGCAAAGGGCAGCAGGGTAAGGTCCTCGAGGTGCAGGTTCAGAAAGAACGTGCATTAGTGGAAGGCGTAAATCTCGTGTCGAAACATACGAAACCAAATTCAAAGAACCCTCATGGTGGTATCGTGAAGCAAGAGGCTCCGATACATATATCGAATCTTATGGTCGTTGATCCTAAATCAGGAAAACCGACAAGGATCGGACGTAAGAAAGACGATAAAGGAAAATTAGTACGTTACTCTGTAAAATCCGGGGAGGAGATTAAATAATGGCATACGTACCTTCATTAAAAACTAAGTACAGGGAGCAGATTGTACCTGCACTTATGAAAGAGTTCGGATACAAAAGCGTTATGCAGGTTCCGTCTTTGGAAAAAATTGTGATTAATCAAGGGCTCGGTCAGGCTGTTGCCGATAAGAAACTTATCGAGACTGCTCAGGAAGAGTTATCTTTAATCACCGGACAGAAAGCCGTGCTTACACGTTCTAAGAAAGATATATCTAACTTTAAGCTTCGTAAAGGAATGCCTATCGGGGTACGCGTTACATTGCGCAAGGACCGTATGTATGAATTTCTCGAAAGGCTGATCGTAGTATCTTTACCGCGTATACGCGACTTCAAAGGTATTAACGAGAAATTCGACGGAAGGGGCAACTATTCCCTCGGTATTCAGGAGCAGATCATCTTCCCTGAAATCGATATCGACAAGATATCTAAAATCTTGGGTATGGAGATAACTTTTGTTACCTCTGCTGATAAGGATGAAGAAGCTTACGCATTGCTTAAAGAGTTCGGATTACCATTCAAAAACGCTAAAAAGAACCAATAGGATATGGCAAAAGAATCAATGAAAGCACGTGAGGTTAAACGTCTCAAACTTGTAGAGAGATATGCCGCTAAACGTGCAAAACTTAAAGAAGAAGGCGATATGGCCGGATTAGCCAAACTCCCGAGGAACTCGAATCCGATACGTTTACACAACCGTTGTAAACTTACCGGACGTCCGAAAGGATATATGAGGCAGTTCGGTATCAGTCGTATTTGCTTCCGTGAAATGGCTTCCAAAGGCCTTATACCGGGAGTAAAGAAAGCTAGCTGGTAGTAAATTTATCAGGTTTATACAACTTTAGAAAATTTTTCTTATCTTTGCGACTGTTTTTTAACTGTTTACAGGAAGAGAGTTTTTTAACAGGTGTTGAAGCCTCTAAAATACAATTAGTTACACGCTGCTGACTGCCTCCGCTTGGGAGGGTGTCGGCAGCGTGTGTTAAAAGTACCGGTTGAAAGTTTTTTAACTATTTATATTTAATTATGACAGATCCAATAGCGGATTTCCTGACCAGGATCAGGAACGCGGTGAAAGCCAACCACAAGGTGGTTGAAGCTCCCGCATCAAAAATGAAACAGGCTATTACCCAGATCCTGCACGAACAGGGGTATATCCTGGCTTACAAATTCGGAACGGACGAAAAAGGCCATCCGAATATTAAAATTGCCCTTAAGTACCACCCGCAGACAAAACTCGCTGCGATTAAAGGTCTTAAAAGGGTCAGCCGTCCGGGATTGCGCCGTTACGCAAGCGTTGACGAAATGCCACGCGTTCTAAACGGTCTCGGTATAGCAATAGTGTCAACCTCTAAAGGTATCATGACCGACAAAAAAGCTCGTCAGGAGAATGTCGGAGGTGAGGTCCTTTGCTATGTTTATTGATCAATTAATCTTTATCAAATGTCAAGGATTGGAAAATTACCTGTAAACCTGCCGTCAGGCGTGACAGTTACTGTCGCTCCGGATAATACGGTCAGCGTGAAAGGACCACTCGGAACATTATCTCAGAAAGTCGATTCTGATATAACCGTATCCGTAGAGGGAAATGTATTGACTGTAACACGCCCTACGAACCAACCCCGCCACAGGTCTATGCACGGACTCTACCGTTCGTTGATTAACAACATGGTGGTAGGTGTATCACAGGGTTATGAGACACAACAGGAACTTGTCGGTGTCGGTTACAAAGTAGAAGCTAAAGGCCAGATTCTGGAATTCAGCCTCGGTTATTCTCACGATATCCACTTTATGCTTCCGGCAGAAGTGAAAGCAGAAGTGAAAGCTGAAAAGAAAAGCAACCCTATTCTTATCTTAAGATCTAACGATAAGCAACTTATCGGACAGGTTGCAGCTAAGATACGTTCACTGCGTAAACCGGAACCATATAAAGGTAAAGGTATCAAGTTCGTAGGCGAACAGCTGAGGAAGAAAGCCGGTAAATCTGCAAATGCTAAATAACAGGAGGTAAATTATGGCACTAAGTAAATTGGATAGAAGAATCCGCATAAAAAGACGTATTCGTAAAATAGTCAGTGGAACAGCCGAAAGACCTCGTATGTCTGTGTATAGAAGCAACAAGCAGATATATGTTCAGCTTATCGACGACGCTGCGGGAGCAACTCTCGTAACAGCCTCGTCTTCTGAAAAAGAATTAGCTGAAAAAATAAAAGGTCTCAACAAGATACAGATCGCTGAACTTGTTGGTAAACTCGCAGCTGAAAGATCAGTGGCTAAAGGTATTTCGGAGGTTGCTTTCGACCGTAACGGATACCTGTATCACGGTAGAGTAAAAATGTTAGCAGATGCCGCACGTCAGGGCGGACTTAAATTCTAAAAAGTATGTCAGTAAATACTAACATTAAAAAGGTCAGAACCAGTGATCTTGAATTAAAAGACAGACTCGTAAGCATACAACGCGTTACGAAAGTGACCAAAGGTGGTCGTACTTTCAGTTTTTCCGCTATTGTAGTGGTAGGTAATGAAAACGGTGTTGTAGGTTATGGTCTGGGCAAAGCGAATGAAGTAACTCCCGCTATTGCCAAAGGTGTTGAAGATGCAAAGAAAAACCTTGTTAAGATACCTGTATTGAAAGGAACTATTCCCCATGCTCAGGAAGCTCGCTACAGCGGCTCGCAAGTATTGCTCAAACCGGCTGCTCCGGGTACCGGAGTTATTGCGGGCGGTGCGATGCGCGCGGTTCTCGAAAGCGTTGGCATCCACAACGTGCTTGCGAAAAGTAAAGGTTCTTCGAACCCTCATAACCTTGTAAAAGCTACAGTACAGGCGCTTCTCGAACTTCGCGATGCTTACAGTGTAGCTCAGGTCAGGGGAATCTCTCTCAACAAGGTATTTAACGGATAATTCTCATTGAAAATGGCAAAATTGAATATTACGCAATTAAGAAGCCGTATCGGTGCGACCGAGAACCAGAAAAGGAATCTCGACGCTCTGGGCTTAAGAAAAATCAATCAGACCGTTCAGCATGAGGATTCTGCTATTATTCTTGGAATGATTGAAAAAGTTAAACACCTTGTTAAGGTGGAAGAAGTTAAGTAGAACATTAACCCATTTACCATTAAAAAAAATGAATCTCAGTAATTTGAAGCCTGCAGCAGGCTCGACAAAAAAAGAAAAGAGAATTGGTAGGGGTCAGGGATCTGGTCGTGGCGGTACTTCCACTCGTGGACACAAAGGTGCTCAGTCTCGTTCAGGATACTCACGTAAAGTAGGTTTCGAAGGAGGACAGATGCCGCTTCAAAGGCGTGTTCCTAAATTCGATTTTAAAAACCACGAACGTGTAGAATATAAAGCGATTAACCTTTATACTTTGGAAAAACTCGCATCTAAAAACAATCTTTCGGTAATCACTATCGAAACATTGGTAAGTGAAGGATTCGCATCGAAGAACGATAAGGTTAAGATCCTTGGCAACGGAACTTTGAACGCTAAGCTCGAAGTTACTGCACATGCTTTCTCTAAATCAGCTATTGCCGCTATAGAAGCTAAAGAAGGGCAGGCTATTAAACTCTAATTCTGATGAGAAAACTAATAGAGACTATTAAAAATATATTTAAGATCGAAGAACTAAGGAAGAGTATCCTCTATACCTTAGGTCTCGTTCTTATTTATAGGTTAGGTAGTTTTGTGGTTATTCCGGGCATCAATCCCCATGCCTTGGGAGAATTGCAAAACACTGTAGGGGGCAATGGACTCCTCGGACTTCTGGATATATTCTCCGGAAGTGCGTTCAGTAATGCCTCGATTTTTGCGCTAGGTATCATGCCTTACATTACAGCTTCGATCATCATACAGCTGTTAGGGATACTGATACCTTATTTCCAAAAACTTCAGAAAGAAGGAGAGAGCGGAAGGCGTAAAATGAATCAGTGGACACGTTACCTGACAATCATCGTTCTGGTAGTGCAGATACCTGCGTATCTTGCTACGTTGAACAGCCAGCTACCTTCCGCGGCTTATGTGCTCGGACCGAAGAGTGTGTTATTTGTGGTATCGGCAGCAATAGTGCTTGTTGCGGGAACCATGTTCGTAATGTGGCTCGGAGAGAAGATCACGGATAAAGGTATCGGCAACGGTGTTTCTCTTATTATCATGGTGGGTATCATCGCAAGACTCCCTCATGCTTTCCTTGCAGAAATCAATTCTCGTTTTACAGGCCAGGCCGGCGGACTCGTAATGCTCGTTGTGGAAATAGTTATACTATTCCTCGTATTCGCAGCAACTATTGCCTTAGTACAGGCAGTAAGGAAGATACCGGTACAGTATGCAAAACGAATTGTTGGTAACAAACAGTATGGAGGCGTTCGCCAGTATATCCCACTTAAGATCAATGCGGCTGGAGTTATGCCGATCATCTTTGCTCAGGCACTGATGTTCTTCCCTCTTTTATTGCAGAGATGGGAAGCGACAAGTTCAATCGGAGCTACCCTCGGTAACACCATGGGATTCTGGTATAACTTTATTTTTGCTGTTCTCGTAATTGCGTTTACATATGTTTATACTGCAATAACTATAAACACTACATCGATGGCTGACGATATGAAACGCAACGGAGGATTTATACCGGGAATTAAACCGGGAAAAAAAACAGCCGAATATCTCGATAATGTAATGACAAGAATCACTCTTCCAGGGTCTATATTCCTTGCTACAGTAGCGATACTTCCTGTATTCGCGATGATGCTCGGAATCAACAATCAGTTCGCTTATTTTTATGGCGGTACCTCGTTGTTGATCTTAGTAGGGGTTATACTTGATACACTAAAACAGATAGAAAGCTATCTTCTCAACCGTCACTACGATGGTTTGATGAAGAATGGCAGGATACAGGGACGCTCATAACAGATTGTGCCATCAGGTTCTTTATATATGATATATTACAAAACGGAAGAAGAGATCGAGATAATGCGCGAGAATAATATGCTCGTATCCCGTACTCTTGCTGAAGTCGGAAAACATATACGGCCGGGAGTTTCCACTTTGGAACTCGACAGAATCGCCGAAGAATATATACGCACCAATGGTGCGGTTCCAGGATTCTTAGGTTACCAGGGCTTCCCGAACAGCCTTTGTATTTCCGTCAACGAACAAGTGGTGCACGGTATTCCTTCTGCAAAGACAATTCTTAAAGAAGGCGATATCATTTCTGTGGACTGCGGAACAGTGATGAAAGGTTTCTATGGTGACTCGGCATATACGTTTGCCGTAGGTGAAATAGAACCCGAAGTCCGGAAACTGTTGGACGTAACGAAAGAGAGCCTTTATAAAGGGGTCGAACAGGTAAAGATCGGCAACCGCATTGGAGACATTGCCAATGCCGTACAAAGCCACGCCGAGAAGAACGGTTTCTCCGTAGTAAGGGAACTGGTCGGACACGGACTGGGACGTTCGATGCACGAAGCGCCTGAGGTGCCGAATTACGGTGCCAGAGGAAGAGGAGCTCTCCTGAAAGAAGGACTGGTTATATGTATTGAACCGATGATTAATATGGGAACCCGCCAGATCGTTTTCGAAAACGACGGATGGACCGTCCGCACAAAGGACAAGAAGCCTTCCGCACATTACGAATTCGCTGTAGCCGTTACAAAAAACGGGGCGGATGTTCTCACGAGTTTTGATTATATCGAAAATTAAAAATAGAACTATGGCAAAACAAGCTGCAATTGAGAAGGACGGTACCATAATAGAAGCGTTATCGAATGCGATGTTCAGAGTCGAACTCGATAACGGACATATTATTACCGCACACATTTCCGGTAAGATGAGAATGCACTACATCAAAATACTGCCGGGAGATAAAGTTAAAGTAGAAATGTCTCCTTACGATCTGTCGAAAGGAAGAATTTCATTCAGATATAAATAAAAACAGGATTTTTCCGTTATTAAGGAATGAATCTTTAAAAACTTACTTGAGATGAAAGTTAGAGCATCTATAAAGAAAAGAAGTGAGGATTGCAAGATCGTAAAACGCAAAGGCCGTTTATACGTTATCTGCAAAAAGAATCCTAAGTTTAAAATGCGCCAAGGGTAATTTTTTTAAATTAAAAAAGAAGATTTGAATTATGGCACGTATTGTCGGTGTAGATTTACCAAAAAATAAAAGGGGCGAAATAGGCTTGACTTATGTTTACGGCATAGGCAGAAGCTCAGCCCGCGCAATATTGGAAAAAGCAGGTATCGATTACGATACTAAAGTTAAGGACTGGAACGACGAGCAGATCAACGCTATCCGTGGCGTGATCGCCGAAGACGGTTATAAAGTTGAAGGTGAGTTAAGGTCTACTGTTCAGCTTAACATCAAACGTCTTATGGACATCGGATGTTACCGTGGTATCCGTCACCGTATCGGACTTCCGCTAAGGGGACAGAGTACTAAAAACAATGCCCGTACGAGAAAGGGTAGGAAGAAAACAGTAGCCAACAAGAAAAAAGCAACTAAGTAATTTTAAAGAGTTATGGCAAAAAAGACCACAGCAGTTAAAAAAAGAGTTGTTAAAGTTGACGCATTGGGTCAGGCTCATATCCATTCGACTTTCAACAACGTAATCATAACACTTGCTAACTCGAACGGCGAAGTTATCAGCTGGAGTTCCGCAGGTAAAATGGGTTTTAGGGGCTCTAAAAAAAATACTCCTTATGCAGCCCAGACAGCAGCACAGAATTGTGCTAAAGTAGCTTACGACCTCGGTTTAAGGAAAGTAAAAGTTTACGTGAAAGGTCCGGGTGCAGGCCGTGAGTCCGCTATCAGGACTATCCACGGAGCTGGTATCGAAGTGACTGAGATCGTAGACTTTACTCCGCTTCCTTTCAACGGTTGCCGTCCGCCTAAAAGAAGACGTGTCTAATTTTCGGTGGTTTTAATTAATTTGTAAACAGCTTTCATAAAATGGGAAGATATATAGGACCAAAAACCAAGATTGCCAGAAAATTCGGCGAAGCTATTTACGGTGCGGACAAATATTTCGAAAGGAAAAATTTCCCTCCGGGACAGCATGGTTTGGCGCGTAAGCGTAAAAAAGTATCGGAGTACGGTACTCAGCTTCTTGAAAAACAAAAGGCTAAAGCAATATACGGCGTACAGGAAAAACAATTCCGTAAAGCTTACGATATCGCATCTCGTCAGGGCGGTATCACCGGCGAGGACTTGTTGAAATACCTCGAATGCCGTCTGGACAATGTAGTATACCGTCTCGGTATAGCTCCTACACGTGCAGGTGCACGCCAGCTAGTGTCTCACAGGCACATAACTGTAAACGGTAAAGTTGTCAATATTCCTTCTTACAGTGTGAGACCAGGGGACGTTATAGGAGTAAGGGAAAAATCGAAATCCCTTGAGGTTATCTCAGAATCACTGGCTGGCAGAAGAAGCCGCTACTCATGGTTAGAGTGGGACGGTACTTCTATGACAGGTCGATTCATGCAAAAACCTGAAAGGGAAGAAATTCCGGAAAACATCAAGGAACAACTTATCGTCGAATTATATTCTAAGTAGTAATTAATTGAAGGAGCATATCTTATGGCAATATTAGCATTCCAAAAACCTGAAAAGGTCATTATGCTTGAATCGACATCGGAATTCGGTAAATTCGAATTCCGTCCGTTGGAACCGGGATTCGGCATAACTGTGGGTAACGCACTTCGCCGCATTCTTCTTTCTTCATTGGAGGGGTATGCTATTACTACTGTGAAAGTCGCAGGTGTAAGCCACGAATTCGCATCGATACCCGGGGTAATGGAAGGGATGATCGACATCATCCTTAACCTCAAACAGGTAAGATTTATCCGTACGATCGAATCTGCCGATTTTGAGAAAGTAACGATAAATGTCGCGGGATTGACAGAACTTACCGCAGGACATATATCGAACTTCCTTACGAACTTCAAGGTGTTGAATCCGGACTTGGTGATCTGCCGTTTGGACAGCGATGTTAAACTTCAGATGGACATAACTATCGGCAAGGGCCGTGGTTACGTTCCTGCGGAGGAAAATAAACCTGTCGACGCAGAATTCGGGCTTCTCGCGATAGATTCGATACATACTCCGATCAAAAACGTTAAATACTCGATAGAAAACTATCGTGTGGAACAGAAAACGGACTATGAAAAGTTAAATCTGGAGATAACTACCGACGGATCTATAACTCCGAAGGACGCTCTTAAAGAAGCGGCGAAAATCCTTATCCACCACTTCATGCTATTCTCGGATGAGAAAATAACCGTGAATCTGGAGGAGAACAATTCTTCGGAAGAGTTCGACGAGGATGCACTTCACATGCGCCAGCTTCTGAAAACCAAACTGTATGACCAGGATCTTTCAGTAAGGGCATTGAACTGTCTCAAAGCTGCTGAGGTGGAAACAGTAGGGGACCTCGTAAAGTTCCACAGAAACGATCTTTTGAAATTCAGAAACTTCGGGAAGAAATCCTTGTCCGAACTTGACGAACTTCTCGAATCGCTCAATCTCCACTACGGAATGGACGTTACTCCTTACAAACTTGATAAAGACTAAGTACTAACCCCGTTGGTTAAATTTTCAAAGAAAAATGAGACATAATAAAAAAATAAATCACCTTGGTAGAAAAACAGGACACCGTAAGGCTATGCTAGCTAATATGGCGTCTTCCCTTATCCTTCACAAAAGGATCAACACTACCGTTGCTAAGGCTAAGGCGTTAAGGATGTACGTTGAGCCTCTTATCACTAAATCCAAAGAGGACACTACACACTCGCGTCGTATGGTTTTCAGCTCTCTCAAGAATAAATTCGCGGTCTCGGAACTTTTCAGAGAAGTTGCTCCGCGTATAGCTGACCGTCCGGGCGGATACACACGTATTCTCAAGACGGGTTTCAGGCTTGGAGACGGTGCTGAAATGTGTTTCATCGAGTTAGTGGATTTCAACGAAACTTATACAGCTTCTAAAAAGTCTGCTGCCGAAGCAAAACCAAAAACAAGAAGAAGCCGTGCGAAAAAAGAATCTGCTCCAGCGGCAGAGGCTCCTGTTGCGGAAACTCCTGCAGCAGAGGAAGCAGCGGCAGAATAAGTATATTGAGAACCAATATATTAAGGGCTTCCCGACTCAGGGAAGCCTTTTATTTTAAATATACTGACTGTCTACTTTCGATATATTTGAAGACTATAGGGCTCACCCCGGATATTCTCCCGATAATAAATTTCCTTCGGATATCCCTCGATTTTCACTATATCTGAATAATATAAGATTTATCTCAGCAAAGCTGAAGTGAACTTCGCTTTACTTTCTACTTTCATTATATTTGTAAAAATTCTTCGAATAATGAATATCAAACTTTTTTTTGGTGTATTATTTTTATGCTTATTGTTAACAGGTTGTTCTGTCTCCCGTTATTTACAAAACAATATCTCCCGTATAGATTTGGGAATGAGTAAAAACGAGGTTAATCGGATTCTTGGCAAACAATTCGTTACCATTAATTATAAAGGAACGGATGCAGGTTCCAACCTTATCGAGGAATTTTTATATTCTTTTGATGAAGGGGACGAATATTATATAGTTCTTGTTAACGATAAGGTTGTGGAAATAGTTCGACAACCAAAGATGAGATATATTCCGGTTAATCCACTTTACGATGTACCGATGCAGTAGTTTTTGATAACTTGTCTGTTACTAATAAATACATTTCGGTTATTTTCTTAATTTTACCCTTTAAACGTAGTGTTTAATGGCTAAAATTAAAAAAGCATATTTTTGCACCGAGTGTGGCTGCGAGTCCGCTAAGTGGGTTGGCAAATGTTCGTCATGCGGTGCCTGGAACACGATGGTGGAGGAGGTCATCTCCAAGGAAAAACCGTCTGCTTTTGTTCCTGCGGAAAGGAGTGTTCCGGTTGCGGTGACGCGTATAAAACCTCTTACCGAGGCCCGTATAGTTCTGGATAACGGCGAGGTCAACAGGGTACTGGGAGGGGGGATCGTTCCAGGATCGCTTATTCTGTTGGGTGGCGAACCGGGTATCGGTAAATCTACCCTCAGCCTGCAACTTGCTCTTAAGGCAAAAAATATCAAAACTTTATATGTCTCCGGAGAGGAATCTCCCCAGCAAATCAAGATAAGGGCGGAGCGGCTCGGTTCCGATAACGAGACTTGCTTTATCTATGCGGAAACACTTCTTGAAAACATTCTCAATCAGATAAATGCGTTAGAACCGGATTTGGTCGTGGTGGACTCTATACAGACTATGTTTACGGACTCCATAGAATCGTCACCGGGAAGTGTATCGCAGATCAGGGAATGTGCATCGTTACTTCTTAAATATGCCAAACAGTCGGGGGTGCCGGTAATTCTGATCGGACATATAACCAAGGACGGAGTTATCGCAGGTCCAAAAATACTGGAACACATCGTGGATGTCGTTCTTCAGTTCGAAGGAGACGGCAACAATATTTACAGGATACTGCGAGGAATCAAAAATCGTTTCGGTGCTACTTCCGAGATAGGCGTATTTGAGATGAGGAACGAAGGGTTGAAGGAAGTAGCGAATCCTTCGGATATATTGCTCTCGGAACATTACGGCGAGGCCCTCAGCGGTATAGCGATAGGTGCCTCTATCGATGGAATACGTCCGTATCTAATAGAAACACAGGCTCTCGTAAGTACTGCTGCGTACGGAACCCCCCAGAGGACATCTACCGGATTCGAGCATAAAAGACTGAACATGCTTCTTGCGGTTCTGGAAAAGAGGCTTAATTTCAAGATGTATTCGAACGATGTATTTTTAAATTTTGCAGGAGGTTTCAAAATAAACGACCCGGGGATGGATATGGCGGTAATAGCTTCTGTATTATCATCCGCACTCGATCGGCCGATTTCCGGCAAAACGTGTTTCGCAGGAGAAATTGGGTTATCTGGAGAAATACGTCCGGCATCGCGCACCGATAACCGTATCGCGGAAGCCGAGAGACATGGTTTTAAAAGGATAATCGTTTCAGGTTACAGTCATTTGGATAAAAAAGTAAAAACAGGACGTAAAATAGAGATTATAGAAGTTAACCGTATTGATGAACTTCTTCGCACTCTATTCAGGGATAAATCATACGATAATGAAATATAAGATATTGAAGAGGCAGTACAATTCCAGAAATTGTTTTATATGCGGCCTTGAAAATGATTTCGGGTTAAAAACTGCATTCTATGAAACGGATACCGATGAACTGATCGCGGTTTTTACTCCGGACATGAAACATCAGAGCTATCCGAATATCCTTCACGGAGGTATCTCGTCCGCTATTATGGACGAGACCATAGGCCGTGCGATCTGCATGCACCATGGGCAGATGGTATGGGGGGTAACCATGGAGCTTAAGATGAAATACCGCAAGCCTGTGCCGTATGGTGTAGAGCTTAAGGCAATAGGGCGTATCACGAAGGATAACGGCAGGATATTCGAAGGTACCGGAGAAATTTACCTGCCTGACGGAGAAATTGCCGTAGAGGCAGAAGGTTTGTATATGAAACGGCAGATCTCCCAGATCGCAGACGAAAAATTCGTGGACAGCGAATTGGGTTTTACCGTGGAAAATGAAGTTGTTACAGAAATAGAGATATAGCATTGAAGCCATTGGTTAAACTCATTCCGGAAAAGTTCCGGAATATAAGCGATAAGGTTTTAAACGGAGAAAGAATATTTCCGCACGAAGCCTTGTTACTGCTCGACGACGCTCCGCTGTCATTGCTTGGTTTACTTGCTGTGAAAGTAAAAGAAAAAAAGAGAGGTAAGATTGTTTTCTACAACAGGAACTTCCATTTGGAGCCAACTAATATCTGCATTTTCAACTGTAAATTCTGTTCGTACAGGAAACCTGCGGATTCTCCGGAAGCGTGGTTCATGGGGACGGAAGAGATGTTGGATATCGTTTCCGGGTATAAAAATACGGGAGTTACAGAGGTTCATATCGTAGGTGGAGTGCATCAGGACAGGGATTTTTATTATTACGTGGATCTGATAAAAAAAATAAAGAAGATACTTCCTGATATTACTGTCAAAGCCTTTTCTGCCGTGGAGATCGATTCGATGATAAACAAAGCAGGATTATCGCTGGAGAAAGGGCTGGGATTGCTAAAGGAAAGTGGAATGGAGGCCATGCCTGGAGGAGGTGCGGAGATATTCGACGAGAAATTGAGATATGAATTATGCGGTCAGAAATGTTCGTCGGATAGGTGGCTGCAGGTGCATGAAACTGCGCACTCGCTCGGAAT
Organism: Rikenellaceae bacterium; assembly: GCA_021201795.1. Lineage (GTDB taxonomy): Bacteria > Bacteroidota > Bacteroidia > Bacteroidales > Rikenellaceae > JAJBUQ01. The sequence continues at coordinate 7,579 of JAJQEF010000048.1, read as the reverse complement.
ATCGTCCAATGCCACGATGCTGTACGGGCATATCGAGAATAACGAGCACCGTATCGACCATCTTAGCCGATTGAGGGATTTGCAGGACAGAACGAACGGGTTCAATGCGTTCATCCCGTTGAAATACCGGAATCTTAATAATTCCTTGTCGGAAATAGGTGAAGTTCCGGTAACTGAAGACATGAGAGTTTTGGCTGTAACGCGGATTTATCTCGACAATTTTCCGCATATAAAAGCATATTGGCCGATGTATGGGAAAAATACCACACAGCTTGCTTTAAATTTCGGAGCGGACGATATAGACGGCACAATTGATGACACCACTAAAATATATTCCATGGCCGGAGCCGAGGAACGTAAACCGTCAATGACTGTCACTGATATGCGTAAACTTATAGAAGGTGCCGGATATATGGCTGTCGAACGCGATAGTTTTTATAACGTAATTAAGTAAGTGGCGGTATAGTTATATTTTGTTAACTTTACGCCGTAATAATTAAAATATGAGTTTTTTAACCAAGATAAAAAATAACCTGTTTATAAGGAATGCGATCCTGGCAATATGTTTTATTGTAATATTGATATTTTTTACGCAAATAACTTTATCGTTATGTACACGGCATGGGCAGGTTATCGAGGTTCCTGATTTGAACGGAATGACCTACAGGGAAGCAAAAAATCGTTCGGGAAATGATTTTCGATTCGAGATAAACGATTCTCTATATATTCCTGCACGGACGCCTGGAGTTATACTTGAACAAATTCCAGCACCGGGATCTAAAGTAAAATCCGGACGACGGATATTCGTTACGATAAATTCTTTCCAGCCTAAAATGGCCAGAGTCCCGTATGTGACCGGTTATTCATTGCGTCAAGCGAAAAATAACATACAAATCGCCGGTTTTGAAATTGAAAGACTTGTGTACAGGCAGGATATTGCGACTAACAATGTCCTGGAACAGAAATTTAACGGACAAACCGTTACTCCTAATTCCCGTATCGATGCACCTGCCGGTTCCGGCATCACTCTTATCGTAGGAGGGGATCTCGGAGAAACGGTCCGTATACCGAGAGTGGTCGGATTCAGTTTGCGTGAAGCCAAGAGCCGGCTTCATGAACAGGGGCTTAATGTCGGTAAAATACATATGGACAATGGAGTGTCCGATCTTAACAGAAATGAAGCGAAGGTTTACAGGCAGGAGCCTGATAAAGACAGTTTCCGCAATTTGGGAGCTGACATCGAACTATATGTCACTTTCGACAATTCAAAAATCGAAACAGGAAAATAACTTCCGTATTACTACAGATGATAAATGAAGACCTGATCTATTCCGAAAATTCTGCGGAAGAGAATATTATACAAAGCGACCAGGAAGAGTTATTCGAGCACTTCAGAGTGGTTGCTGACAAAGGACAGGGAATGGTGCGTATCGATAAGTTCCTTACCGATCGTATAGAAGGTGCCTCCCGCAACCGCATTCAGACTGCGGCAGATGCCGGTAATATACTTGTAAACGGTATATCGGTAAAATCCAGTTATAAGGTAAAACCTTTGGATGTTATATCCATAGTTATGCCGTATCCTCAACATAAGCTGGAGATCATTCCGGAGGATATACCCTTGAATATAATGTATGAAGATGAGGATATAATTATCGTAAATAAAGATGCCGGACTTGTGGTGCATCCTGGACACGGAAATTATACAGGGACACTTGTCAATGCTTTAACTTATCATCTTAAGGATTATCCTTTGTTCCAACAAGGCGATATGCGTGCAGGTCTTGTTCATCGTATAGATAAAAATACTTCGGGTGTTATCGTTATCGCTAAAAATGAAAAGACCCACGCTAAACTTGCGAAACAATTCTTCGATCACACGATCGATAGGGTTTATTTAGCATTGGTTTGGGGAAATCTTGCGGAAGAAAGCGGAACTATAACGGGCAATATCGGCAGGCATACCCGCGACAGGATGAGGATGACCGTATTCCCTGACGGCGAAGAGGGAAAACATGCGGTGACTCATTACAAAGTTATCAAGAAGCTTGGATATGTAAATCTTGTGGAATGCCGACTTGAAACCGGACGAACACATCAGATAAGGGTTCATATGCAGTATCTCGGACATCCGCTGTTCAATGACGAGCGTTACGGAGGCGACCGTATTCTTAGAGGAACCACATTTTCGAAATATAAACAGTTCGTGGAAAATTGCTTCCGGATAATGCCGCGACACGGTCTTCATGCGAAAAGTTTGGAATTTATCCACCCGACAACCCGTGAACGGGTGTTTTTCGATTCGGAATTACCACCGGATATGGACGCGGTTATAAAAAAATGGGAAATTTATATTTCAGGAAGGAGTGAAGACGAATTAACTGAAGAATCTTGATATGGCACTTATATTGAATATCGAAACCGGTACGGATGTATGTTCTGTTGCGCTCTCTGAAAACGGAAGATTGATCTCATTAAGAGAAAATTCGGAAGGTAAAGGACATGCTAAATACCTTGCAGTTTATATCGAAGAGATATTAAACGAAATGAATCTAAAGCCCGACAGTTTGGATGCCGTTGCAGTTGGAATGGGACCAGGGTCTTATACCGGTCTACGTATAGGAGTTTCTGTCGCTAAAGGTTTGTGTTATGCGTTGGGTATACCCTTGATAGCAGTAAACAGCCTCGAATCATTGGTGCGTGTGGCCTTCGACGATTACAAGGCAGGGATTATGGGCATCGACAATTTAGACAATTCGTACTTATGCCCGATGATAGATGCCAGGAGAATGGAGGTATACTGTCAGATATACGATGGCAAAGATAAAGCGATCACTCCGATCGAAGCTAAAATAATTGGTACGGACAGTTTTGAGGAATTTATTTCGGATAAACAATTTGTGATATTCGGTAACGGAGCTTCTAAATGCAGGGATTTACTTAATGGTCCCAATGTGAGGTATGTGGACGTAATACACTCGGCCAGCGGAATGGTCGATTTGTCCGCTGAGGCATTTGCACAAAATAATTTTGTCGATACTGCATATTTCGAACCGTTCTATTTGAAAGATTTCGTTATGACTACGACTCCGAAGAAGTTGTTTTAAAAAAATTTGCCGGAATAAAATTATTCACTATATTTGCACCGCTAAACAGGATTGACCTATGGTGTAATGGTAACACAGCAGATTTTGGTTCTGTAATTCTAGGTTCGAGTCCTAGTAGGTCAACTCGATTTTAAACATATTCTGACCCATGGTGTAATGGTAACACTGCAGATTCTGGTTCTGCCTTTCTAGGTTCGAGTCCTGGTGGGTCAACAATTGCAACTTAAACAATGTTTTATAGATTGCAGGAACTGAAACGGGGACTAACTTATAATTAGTCCTTTTTGTATCTATAAAATCCGACTTCTTTGGTCAGATTTATAAGGTATAATATCTTTTCATAAGTCGTATTTTCTCCCCATTGCTTCTGGTCGTAATATCACTCACTATACCTTAAAAAAAATGAACGGCAATTAAGCCGTTCATTTTTTTGTAGCTTAAAATTCATAAGGAACCGTGCCATGAAATGCCTTATAAATAGTTATATTTCCTTTTCTTCTCCCATCGTTGAGCTCGTCAGGAATTTTATAATGTAGTTCCTCATCTGTAATTTTTAAGATTTCATGTGTATCAGCATGAACTATATTAAAAATCTTAACTTCAAAAACATAATATTTACCATCGTTTAATTTTTCCATTTTTTCAGGATTAAATGTGAAATCAATGCTGTTGGAAAAATAATATGGATAATAGTTCGGTTTGTAAGCTTTTTCTTTTCCATCCACTGATTCAATAAATATACTACTTATCGTATCATTTCTAAATTTTATATAGGTTTTTCCGTTATGTGTTTCTGTTACCCATATCTTATTTTCTAATTTATCTTTCATCGTTTTGGTGTGTTGTGCTAAAACAGTGTTAATCGTCGAGGTTATAATTAATAACCCTAAAACAATTTTTTTCATAAGTCTATATTTTAATTAATCAAATAGCAATTTCATAATGGGACCCAAAAGTTTCGCGGGAACCCTCTTTCAATTTCCCATCAGCCGGATCCATACATATATACTTTCCGTCGTGAGTTTTTCCCACAACCGTCACACTATGATCGTCCACATTCGTTAAAATGACATGTCCGCTATTTAATGCACTATCGAAATCGAGTGAATTTACTTTTTGATCAGAATTTGCAGGCATAAATTCAATTGAATATACAGTAAATAATGTCTCTGCTAAGGCAATAACATAGAGATAATGTAAACCATTGATAGTTGGATAATCATTTCCGGTTGCGTCTTTATAAAGTTGAATTATATCAGCCTCGGTACGTGCTCCTCCATAAGTTTGGTCTATATAAGCAAGACTGTTAGCAGCACATGTACCTACTCCACTTTGCTTTGGAAAACTTCTTATAAAATCTTCTCTGAAAAATTTATCTTTATCATTTCGAATATAAGTTTTTAATCCTTTACCACCTCCACCAATAGGCAATCCACCAGTATCTTCTCCCGGATCCGGTTCTTTAAACGGATCCTCTGACCCGTTCCATCCATCGCCTCCAGGTGGAGTCACTCCTGCCGGAGGAACAGGAATAGGATTCTCTTCGGTTCCAATGCCTGAGTCATATCCCGGCGGAGGAAGATTTTCATCTCCTCCGTTATCCCCACCATTGTTGTTCCCATTATTATTCCCATTGTCTCCCGATCCCGAACTGCTTTCCCCATCGTTTCTGGTCATAATATCACTATACCTTAAATAAATATAGTTCTTCAGATACTCCAGAACAGCCGTCGCAAACTCTTCGAAACTGCTGCATTCATTATAATATACTCCTGAAACTCTCGCCCCGTCTTCATATTTCTCCGCAGTCAGAAGCTGCATCGTGACAACATCGTAAAAGAACAACAAACCCTTATAATCCCCACGATTCTCTTTCTTGAAAAAATTGTCCGACACATTTTTCCGATGCTTAATATTATAAAGCCTGTTAGGCGTTAGCGTCACGTATGCCGCTCCCATATCCCCGGATGCCTTGTCTTTCCGTACTAAAAGATGCTGGTAAACCGGGAATGTTCTGTAGACAACTTCCCCGTCCTTTATAACAGTCTCTCTTACATTGTAATAATAATCCGCAATGAAATCGACCAAAGCATAGTCGTACTTACTATCCGAATACAAATACGCATTATCCCATGCCGGAGTTATCTCCCCCGGGGCAAGTCCGGACTTCAAATCGAGCGTCCCTTTTTCATCCGCTTCGATAATCAGATTTTCAAAGAACTCTCGAGCCTGCCTGACAAAATACTCCGTCTCATGGACATACTTCCAGTCCATTACAGGTTCTTCCCGTGTACAGGAGAATATTAATGTCCCTGCACCTATCAGTAAAGTTAAAAATTTTAAAAGTTTCTTCATAGAATTACGTTTAACAAACAAATATTAAAATTATAAAACCTAAAGTTTTATTTAAATTTTTTAATAATTACGTTGCGGGATAAGATTTTTATCTTACAGAATAATAACTTTTGATATATTTGTAACAAACTAATAAGCTAAAAGATATTATGAAAAAGTTTCTCTTTCTGATGTTATTTACTTCCATTTTGCTTTCATGTACCGGTAAAACGGAAGTATTAAAGAGTCCCGACGGGAATTTCAAAGTAAATTTTTCCGTGAAGGATGGAGAAATGTTTTATTCGGTGTTCTGGAAGGATAATTTATTGATGGATAAATCTCCTTTGGGAATAAAGACCGTATCCGAGGATTTTACCGAAGGAATTAAATATTCAGGGACCTCGGGAGTCAGAACCGTTACGAAGAATTACGAACTTAAGAACGGTAAAAAAAGGCATATAAAATATATTGCCAATGAAATCGAATACACTGTTATAAATAAATCCCATACCGAATTGTCGGTGATTTTCAGAGCTTCGAACGATGGCGTTTCTTTCAGGTATAAAATAAATGGCCAGGGCAATGAAATAATCCTTTCGGAGAATTCCGGTTTCAGGCTTCCTGCCGGTACAAAAGGATTTTTAACACCTTTGTCTAAAGCAAAGTCGGGATGGGCGCTTACAAACCCGAGTTATGAAGAAAACTATCATGTAGAGGTTCCTTTGGAGACCGTATCGGATTACGGGCAGGGCTGGACATATCCGGCTTTATTCGAAGTAATGGAGGGGTGCTGGGTACTTCTTAGCGAAACAGGAACAGACCGTAATTACGTTGCTACGCATTTATCCGATATCGATAATGGAGTTTATTTCGTAGAATTTCCGCATGATGACCACAATCTTCCCGAAGATCATTCTTATGCCGAAGTGGAACTTCCTTATTCTACGCCTTGGCGTACAATAACAGCCGGTTCGCTTGCAGATGTAATGGAGTCGACGATGGCTCAGGATCTTGTCGATCCTCTTTATGAAGCTAAGTTCGATTATGTTCCGGGACGTGTCGCATGGAGCTGGGTTATTTTGAAGGATCGCAATACGGTTTTCGATGTACAGAAGGATTATATCGATATGGCTGAAGAGCTTGGATGGGAATATCTTCTTATCGATGCTCTTTGGGATACTCAGATAGGCCGGGATAAAATTGCCGAATTAGCCGAATATGGTGCGTCGAAAAATGTAGGAGTTATGCTTTGGTACAATTCGAACGGCGACTGGAACGATGCTCCTCAATCCCCCAAGAACCTGATGGATGACCGTGAAATCAGACGTAAAGAAATGGAATGGATGCAGTCAATAGGTATTAAAGGTATTAAAGTCGATTTTTTCGGTGGAGATAAGCAGGTGGCTATGAGATTGTACGATGATATTTTAAGGGATGCTAACGATTATGGAATAATGGTTAATTTTCATGGAACTACATTGCCTCGCGGGTGGGAAATAATGTATCCCAACTTCATGACTTCCGAAGCGGTAAAAGGACAGGAATTCGTTACTATGGATCAGGCTGTTGCCGATAATCAGGCGGCTCATGTAGCATCAGTAGTGTTTACCCGTAATGTGGTTGGTGCAATGGATTTTACTCCGGTTGCATTAAACGTAAGACTTGGTGATGTTAAAACCAGAGGACCTTTTAGAAGAACTACGGCTGGATTCGAACTATCCATGCCTGTAATCATGACTTCCGGATTACAGCATTTTGCCATTGTTCCTGATAACCTTAAAGAGTTTCCGGAATTTGTTGTAAATTATCTGAGTGAAATTCCGGTAACATGGGATGAAACCCGTTTCCTGGATGGATATCCCGGAAAATATGCTGTTATAGCGAGACGCAGCGGAGACAGATGGTACATAGCTGGTTTTAACGGAGAGGGTGACGAACGACAGGTTAATTTTGATGTCTCGTTTTTTGCAGAAGAAGTTGACGCTATAGCTATACTGGATATTCCGTTTATAATCAGCGGATCTTTCAATATGGTTGCAATGAGTGAAATAACTATTCCCAATAATAAAAAAATAGAGCATACCATCCCCAGTAACGGAGGATTCGTAATTATAATAGAATAATTATTTGTTAAGAAA
>JAJQEF010000017.1 GCA_021201795.1 Rikenellaceae bacterium | reverse complement strand
ATATCAAACTTTTTACCGAGACCGGAATAATATGAGAAATACGGATTTTTTTACCGGTAATATCCAGAATTGTGTTTCGGAACTCGTGAAGGTGCGGAAGATAAGAAATTTCGTTACCGCAGGCAAGCTGCTTTGTGTCGCATTTTTCATATGGGGAATATATAAACTTTTTTTTCCACCGGTCGATTTTGTGGTTTATGCCGTATTATGTGTGTCGGTGATTCTGTTCATAGCACTGTCGGTTAAGGACACTGGCATCGTAGATCAGATTAACCAATTGAAGATCCTGATTAAAATAAACCGTACGGAGAAAGAATATATAGAAGGCGATTTTACTAATCTCGATACTGGTGAGGAATTTATGGATCCTTCTCACGAATATTCGCTCGACCTCGATATCTTCGGAGAAAATTCGTTGTTCCAGGCGATAAATCGTACAGTTACTCTAAAGAGTAGAAAACTTCTGGCAGGATGGCTGACTAAACCATTGAAGGATGCTTCATTGATAGTCTCACGGCAGAATTCTGTCCGTGAACTTGCGGATGATTCTTATTGGATGTATAAATTCAGATGCCGTGGAGCGTATGCCGAGATTTCCGAATCCGAAAGTTTCTACATTCAGAAATGGCTCGAAGAACCGGATTTTTTCAAAAAAACGTGGATTATCCGTATAATATATATTGTAAATGCCATATCGTTGATGATACTGCTTGCCGCGCTTCTGGATTATATAAATCCTTATGTGCCGGTTTATTTATTTACTGCACAATTATTTATTGTTCTTTTTACGATAAAAAAGATCAATTCGAAAAGTCAGGATCTCAATAAAGTATCTGCAACCATAGACAAGTACTACGAGTTGATAGATGTTATCGAACAAAAAGAATTTCAAAGCGATAGATTGGCTGATGTGAGAGATATGCTGATGAATGGAGAACGAAATGCCGGTTTTGCATTCAAAGAGTTGTATAAAATACTCAATGGATTCGACCAGCGTAACAATATACTTATATGGCTTCTTCTAAATGCATTATTTATGAGAGACTTTCACCTCGTGAACTTGGTCGATAAGTGGAAGTCGAAATACGGCGATAATATAATCGGATGGATGGATGCTGTCGAAGAGATCGACGCACTGGTCAGCATGGGGAATTTCAGCGTCAATCATCCTGAATATATTTTTCCCCAAATCGATAAAGGAACCGTTGCCGATATCCGTAACACTGCACATCCTTTATTGAGAAGTACGGTCAAGGTAAGTAATGATTTCAGGTTGAAGTCCATGCATGAAATATATATTCTCACCGGAGCCAATATGGCCGGGAAGAGCACCTTTCTTCGCACGATAGGGGTCAACCTGGTTCTTGCGATGTCGGGGAATGTCGTTTGTGCAGAATCATTCGCCTTCCGTCCGCTGGATATATTTACCAGTATGAGGACTACGGATAATCTCTCCAAAGGAAACTCTTATTTTCATGCGGAGTTGTTGAGGCTTAAAGAGCTTAAAACGATTGCCGAAAAAAGCGACTGAATGTTCATCATCCTCGACGAGATGCTTAAGGGTACCAACTCAAAGGATAAGTTGAACGGTTCGCGTAAATTCCTCGAGAAAATAATTAATTACAACCTGTGTGGTATAGTGGCCACTCACAATCTTGCTTTAGGTGAACTAAGTCGAGAACATCAGAACAATTTCAGTAATATCTGTTTCGAGATAGAGCATAATGAAAAGGGAATCAGTTATGACTACAAATTAAAGGAAGGAGTCAGCCGCAACATGAATGCTTCCATACTCCTCAAAGAAATGGGACTTATATAAAAAATCCGGTCTCAGACCGGATTTTTATTAATATGATTTTGCGAATAAAACTCTTCGCTTCGACGGATTCCCGGATATAATATCCACTCCGTCTTCTTCAGGAGCATCAACTGGAATACATCTTATAGTGGCTTTGGTTTCGTTCTTGATCTTCTCTTCGGTCTCCGGAGTTCCGTCCCAATGCGCCAGGATGAACCCACCCTTGTTTTCGAGGACCTCTTTAAATTCCTCGTACGTGTCGACTTTAGTGGTCATTTCATTTCTGAAATTCAGAGCCTTGTTGAAAATATTCTCCTGTATGTCCTCTACCATTTTTTGGATATACTCTGTCAAACCTTCCTGCGAAATATTTTCTTTGGTGAGAGTATCCCTTCTCGCTATCTCCACAGTTCCGTTCTTGAAATCGCGAGGTCCCATTACGATCCTTACCGGTACGCCCTTAAGTTCATATTCCGCAAACTTAAATCCTGAACGAACGTTATCCCTGTCGTCGACCTTAACGCTTATGCCTACTTTTTTGAGTCTGTCGCCTATCTCCTTCAATTTATTTGTGATTTCTCTAAGTTCGTCTTCCCCTTTATAAATAGGAATAAGTACGACTTCTATCGGAGCGAGTTTCGGAGGAAGCACAAGGCCGTTATTGTCTGAATGAGCCATTATCAACGCTCCCATAAGACGTGTGGAAACCCCCCATGAAGTAGCCCATACATAGTCCAGCTTACCGTCCTTATTTGCGAACTGTACATCGAACGCTTTGGCGAAATTCTGTCCGAGGAAATGTGATGTTCCTGATTGGAGTGCCTTGCCGTCCTGCATCAGTGCTTCGATAGTCATAGTATCTTCAGCCCCTGCAAAACGTTCGCTATCGGATTTATGTCCTATAATTACCGGTAAGCCCATCCATTTTTCAGCGAATTCGGCATAAACGCCTATCATTTTTCTCGTTTCTTCCAATGCTTCATCCTTCGTAGCGTGAGCGGTGTGTCCTTCCTGCCACAAAAATTCCGCGGTACGAAGGAACAGCCTGGTTCTCATTTCCCAACGAACCACGTTCGCCCATTGGTTGCACAGGATCGGAAGATCCCTGTACGACTGTATCCAGTTTTTATATGTGTTCCAGATTATAGTCTCGGAAGTAGGCCTGACAATAAGTTCTTCTTCGAGTTTTGCATCCTCGTCGACCACTACTCCTTTGCCGTCCGGATCGTTCTTCAACCTGTAGTGTGTCACCACTGCACATTCCTTTGCAAAACCTTCCACATGGCTGGCCTCTTTATTGAAAAAAGATTTAGGTATAAAGAGAGGAAAATAAGCATTCATGTGTCCTGTGTCTTTAAACATTTTGTCCAGGGCCGCCTGCATTTTTTCCCATATAGCATAGCCGTAGGGTTTAATAACCATACAACCCCTGACTGCGGAATTCTCTGCAAGACCTGCTTTAACTACGAGGTTATTATACCATTGGGAGTAATTCTCTTCTTTATTGACTACTTCTTTAAGTTCTTTTGCCATATGTGTTTTTATTATAGAATTTACAAAATTAGTTTTTTTGGAATAAGAGTCCAAAAAGTGCAGCAAAATTAGTCATTATCGCATCATAACTTTATAGTATTAATAATTATATTTGTAAAAAGGATGCCTGCATGTAACTTTTGAGGTATGGTTTTCGTTATAAAATAAAAGAATATAAATAATTAAAATTTTCAGATATGAGTTGGCATAAGCATATTAATTTAAGGTCAGCGGTATTATTTGCCATTCTGCTCGCCGCGGTTTCGACTCTTTCGGCACAGAACAGGACAAGGGTCGTGGACGACCTTTATAATACACATGATATTGACCGCTACGTCGAGGCTCAGCAGAGACAGGATGCACAGAATGCTGCACTGCGGGAAGAACTTGCGTTGAGGGATATTAATGCTGCCGGACAGGATGGATTTTACTACGGCGACGATATTCCTATATCTACTTCATATAACGAATCTTATCAACGCCGTTTACGCGGATTCGAATCCCTGAAATATGAAAAACCTGTTAGTTATTACAAGTATCTCGATAAAAATGTAAATTGGGATAAGGAGATAAGGAAATCAGCGGATCTGGGTTATAATATAGTAGTAATAGGGGACGAAGTATGGATGGAACCAAGACAGGTAACTTCATTTTTCAATACATGGGATTCTCCCGTTAATGTAAATATTTCGTTCAATTATTACAGGCCGTACTGGACATGGCATGAGTGGAGATACGACCCTTTCAATTGGTGGTATTACGGACCGAGGGCAAGATGGGGCTATGATTGGGCCTTTTATCTCTGGTATGCTTGGAGCTGGCGTTGGTACTGGCACAATGATCCGTATTATTATCATCACTATTATGGTGGATGGGGATGGTCCCATAATCATCACTATGGCGGAGGCGGAGGTTATATCCATGGTGGGGCAAGCCGTTTCGTTACAAGTAATACGAGAAGAACTACGATGGGGAATTCTGTGATCGGCGGACGTGGAAGCGGAAGCAGTACGCTATCGAACAATAACTCCGGTACTTCCGTTGCTTACAGAAGAAGAGGGGAGACGATAAACGGGTCTACTCTTCCGTCTACTTCATCACAAAATTCCGGGGTAACATACGATAGGAGAGGAGGTTCCGGATCGACTGTTTCGTCATCTACTTCATCGGGAAGCAGTTCGAATTCCGGTACGACTACGACATACGACAGAAGAAGAACTACGGAACCTGCTGTAACAACAGGTACCAACACTTCTACTAATTCTTCCGGCACTACTTACGACAGAAGAGGAACAGGTTCTACCTCTGTAACCGGTAACAGTAGCTCCAACACTTCGGTAGGTACGAATACTCAAAGAAGAACGACTCAGCAACCGACCGTGGTTACAAGGCAGCAGGCTGTTACGAATCAGTCTTCCTCGACTTCGGGCACTAATTCCGCGTCTTATAACAGACGTTCGGCAACTACTACCAGCTCAAGTTCTTCGAGTGTTTCAGTACCCTCTGCACCTGGTTACAGCAGCGGAAGCAGCAGTTCGTCTTCTTCATATAGCAGTGGATCGTCTTCGAGCAGTAGTTCTTCAAGCGGTGCAGGATATTCCAGAGGTAGCTCATCGTCATCGAGCGGATCGAGTTCGAGCGGCGGCAGAAGATAGTCAATACGATGTAAAAAATTATAACAGATATATTATGGATAAGATACGATCTTTATTTGTAGCAGCATTCTTAGCGTTGGGATGTATTTCAGTCTCAGCTCAGAACCATGAGGACCTACTCAGATTTTCACAGTATAACTATAGTTTCGGTACGGCACGTTCGGCCTCTATGGGAGGAGCATTCTCTTCACTGGGTGCGGATTATTCTTCCTCAGCGATAAATCCTGCAGGTCTCGGTATGTATAGACGTTCGGAAATATCTATATCCCCAACCATAACTATGAATAAAGCCAAAACATTAAATGTTGACGATATGGGAACCTTTGGGAGTAACGCGGATAGGACGAGGTTTATACTGAATAATTTCGGCGGTGCTTTTAATGTATACAACGGTCCTGGAATCGTCACTAGTTTTACATTCGGTTTTGGTTATTCACGACTTGCAGATTTCAATGCGAATACTACTGTTGCCGGAAGATCGCGTACTTCAATGATTGACTATTTCGGCTCTCAAATAGCGAGAAGCGGTATTATTCCACCGTCAAACGGAGATCCTATAAGATACACTGGAAATAATTTTGGAGCGTGGGACGGAATTCTTGCATATAATACGTATCTGTTGGATTACGATAATGGATATTACCCTAAAGATCTATTCGATCCTGATAATGCTATATTCAGTTCGAGGCTTAACCGTGCCACAAGTGGTAATGTAGGTCAGTATGATCTTGCAGCAGGAATAAATTTTATGAATGTTTTTTATATGGGATTTGGGTTCGGCATACAGGACATTACGTATAAAGAGACGTTGAGATATACCGAGACTCCTGAAAACAACTCAGCTTACGGACTTAGTCATTACAATTATGTCCAACATCTTAAACAGGACGGAACTGCATGGAATTTTAAATTCGGTATTATCGCACGTCCTATACAGGATCTGAGGATCAGTCTTGCCGTACACACTCCGACTTATATCTCTATGGACGAATATTATTTCGCGGAAATGGATAGCTACTATAATGATTATATGGTCGGACAGGGTGTTTATGACAGAACAGAATCGTTAAGGGATTCGTATAATATCCAGACTCCGACACGGTTTATGGCCGGACTTTCATATAGTATAAATTCACCTACTATCGGACCGTTAGGAGTTATATCTCTGGACTACGAACGCGTATGGTACAATAAAATGAAGTTCTATGAGTCAGGATGGACGTACGAAGTTATGTCCATAACCGACGATGTCGAAGAGTATTACAAACCTGCTAATAATATCAGAGTCGGTGCGGAAGCGATTCTTACTCCTAACGTATTCTTGAGATTGGGTTATGCTTATTATGACTCGGTTTACAGTTACGACGACTATCAGGATTATGGCAAAAGCAACAATTATTCGATAGGTCTTGGGTACCGTACCGGAAACTGGAGTCTCGATTTCGCCTATGTATACATGGATCAGAAAGATGTTACTTATCAGTTTTTCAATGACGGTATGTATAAATCCGGTGTATATAAAACTGATAACAAAAGGAACAATGTAATATTGACAGCAAGTGTCAGGTTTTAATATAAGAGACATGAATTTTCCGGCGGCTAAAGAATTAATTCTTTAGCCGTTTTTTATATATATTTAATTCTGACGATCCGGCAATTTAAGTTTATTGTTGCATTATCTTTGTATTCAAAATCTTCTGCATGAATTTTAGGAAAATAGAAATATCTGATTCCGGACTTATACGGGAAAAACTTCGAATGCATCAGTCTCAACAATTAATTATTTGTTTCGAATCTTTTTTTATATGGAAGGATATTCTGGATGTCGAATTTGCCGAAACAGATGAAGTTATATTGTTCAGAATAAACGGAAACCGTCTGTTTTTTCCTGTTGGTTATCAGGATATCTCCAAGCCTCTCGATCGTTTGCTGGCATCCTCTGTAAATAATCAGGTGGTAATGCACAAGGTAACTTCCGAAAATATAAATGTTCTGAATGAAAATGGATACAAATTCGATTCTATTCCGGTGCGTGACAATTTCGAGTATATCTATTCTGCAGATAGCTTTAGAATGTATACTGGAAAACATCTGCAGTCCAAAAGAAATTTTGTAAATTTTGTGAAAAAGAATTACAACTGGTCCTTTGAAATTATAACTTCGGAAAATATAACCGAATGCAGGGATTTTTCACAAAAATTCAGCGGAAACGAGAGTTTCGACGGAGATAACGATGCTCTGGTCTTCGCACTCGATAATTACGGAAAACTCTACCTGGACGGCGGCATAATAAGGATCGACGGACAAATATCTGCTTTACTTATTACCTCGCTATCGGAAGATAAACAGACTGCGGCCGGGTTATTCCTGAGGGCCGACCATTCCCTCAAGGGCATAGTTGCGATCTTGTACCAGGAGTTCTTTAAGGAATTCAGTCATTACCGGTATTTTAATCTTGCAGAGGACCTCGGTATAGAAGGGTTGCGGAAAAATAAACTCTCGTATTATCCGGATTATCTGCTGGAACTTTATACCGTTACGGTTTACTGTTAGAAATCATTATCATCGCGGAGTGTTGTATATATATGATTGAAATCATTCCGACTCAGGGGGTACTTCGACCACAGTGTGTAGACCGCATTCGGATTAATCTCTTCCGCGCGTGGCATATCATAAGGGAACGGATTTTCCACAAATCCTATCTTACGAAAAATATTGCTGGTTTTATTCTCCGACCGTTCTTTCTCGACTTCGAATATCCATTGTTTCGAGTCGGATTTACATATTTTTTCCAATATTTCCGATGCAATGCCTTTGTTCCTGAATTTTTCATCGACTCCTATGTATTCACAATAAATAAATTCATCGAATTCCCGGTAAAACATAAAACCGGCAGGAATGTTATCGTATAAAGCGATTGCGCATTTTATTATTTTTTTCCCCGTAAGATCGATGCAGCGGGATAGTTCTTCGATATTGTAGTCCGGAAATACTTTGGGAAATACTTCTGTTAAAAAATTTGTATATAAATTAGTGTCGAAATCAGTTATCTTAATCATTGGACTAAAGTTTGTCAAAATTAAATACTATGTGGGAATATTATGATACAATAAAATCCGTACCAAACAATTTATGGGAAAAATATATTTCCCGAAATAACGTGTGTCTGGATAAACGCCTGTTTGCCGTATGTGAAAATATGTTTCCGGACACGAGCTTTTATTACTTTATCAAAGGCAGGCCAGATGCACCGGAAATAATATTTCCTCTCATGATCGATAATGACACGGCAGAAACAGGAACTCCCGAAACATCGGGAAGACATTTCTGGTATGACAATGATAAAATGGATTTCATGGAATTCGTCAGGCAATCCTCAGAAATTATTCAAAATAAATTCCCCGACCTGAAAAAGATCGTTTACCGGGATTTTAATGATAATCAACCACAACCGCATAATATCTCTTTTTTAAGGGCTTTGGATGTTTCCGAATTAATTATCCCGGAAAAAGTTAAATCCACGGAGGAATATGTAGATACATTGAGGTCCAAATATAAATATCAGGTAAAACAATATTTGAATGCGGTTCCCCGCGACAGGTATTCATTTTATCCGGAGTCCGACTATCTTCCGCTTTTAGATGAACTTTATCCTCTCTACGAAGATGTCTGTCTGCGATCAACCGAATACGACGCGCCTCCATATCCGCCTGAATATTTTGCAGCAGTAAAGAAAGAATTCGGGGAGCAGGCTGTTGCTTTGGTAGTAAGAGATATCGAGAAGGACCGAATACTGGGTTTTATGCTTTTATTATATAACGACGCGGCCTGCGTACATCAGTATATCGGTTTCGAGCGTATAGATAATTTATATTTGTGGCACAACCTAACCCTTAAATCCATTGAAGATTCCATTTGCCGTGGAATACGTACCGTATATATGGGCGTCACTAATTCCATTGCGAAACATAAATTCGGTGCCGTGAGCCGTCCGAACTTTTTTGCCGAACTTTTTATCTGATTTCCAGAAATTTCAATGCTGCCGAAGCCATCAGCTTTATGCCGTAAGGTATGGATTCCTCATTTACAATAAAGGAAGATGTATGCGGACTTCCCGGTTCGGTACCGTCGCTGAACCCTGAACCGAGGCGGTAAAAAACCGACAGGTATTTTTGCGAATAGAAACCGAAGTCTTCCGATGTCATACGTAATCCGAGATCGACGATGTTTTCTTTCCCAACAATCTCTATTGCTTCCCTGCGTAATATTCCGGTCACGTCGGGATCATTCACTACGCAAGGGTAACCGTCGCCGATTTTAACTTCCGCTTTTACGTTAAAGGCTTCTGCTGTTCCATTGCATATCTCGACTATCCTTTGTTTTACGTGTTTTCTCCATTCCTCGTCCAATGTGCGGAGTGTCCCGGCAATCTCTACAGTTGACGGTATTATGTTGGTAGCACCGTCTGCAATAAATCTGCCGAATGAAAGAACCGTAGGGATACTCGCATCCGCATTCCTGCTTACGATCTGCTGCAGAGAAACGATCATCTGGGCCGCCGCTACTACCGGATCGGTGAGCATGTGTGGCAGTCCTCCATGTCCGCCTGTACCGCTCACTGTGATACGGATCTCATCGCTCGACGCCATATAGGTTCCTTCCCGAAAACCGAATTTCCCGGCTTCGAATTCCGGAGTCACGTGTTGTCCGATCACGACCTTCGGTTTAACCGTCCGGAAAATTTCTTCTTTTAAAACTAAAGAGGCCCCTCCCGGAAGATATTCCTCGCCCGGCTGGAACAACCCCCATACCGTTCCGTTGAATTTATCTTTCATGCTGTTTAAGACCTTAAGAGATCCGGCAAGGCATGCCGTATGAATGTCGTGTCCGCAGGCGTGCATGATGCCGTCATAAACCGAAGCAAAGTCGAGTCCGGTCTCTTCCTGTATCTTAAGGGCATCTGTATCCGCACGGAGAATGACCGGATTTTCAGGGGCCGGATTTTTTCCGTCTATTATAGCAAGAACGCCTGTTTCTACCACCCGTATGTTCTTTATGCAGTTACTGTTAAGGAACTCTTCGATCTTCAGGGCCGTTCCGAATTCTTTGAACGAGAGCTCCGGGTGTTTGTGAATGTCTCTTCTAAGCTCGGTTATTTCGGAAAAGATTTTTTCAGTTATCGCCGATATATATTCTGTAAAAGGCATAATTGCTTGTATATTATTGGACAATGCTCAAATGTAAAAAATATTAATTAAATAATTAATTTATTTTTAATATAATGTCACGGAGTACTGTTTTTTTGCTTTTTTTCCGTACATTTGCACGTTAATGAACTTCACAATTTGAAACTTAAAAAGGTACACAATAAAAAGTATGGCAGAAGAAGAATCAAGGATTATAAAGATTAATATCGAAGAGGAGATGAAGAAATCCTACATCGATTACTCGATGTCGGTGATTGTTTCACGTGCTTTGCCGGATGTCAGGGATGGGATGAAACCTGTTCATAGACGCGTATTGTACGGCATGTACAATGAATTGAATCTGTATTCGGATAAACCATATAAAAAGTCCGCCAGGATCGTAGGGGACGTGTTGGGTAAATTCCACCCTCACGGGGACTCTTCCGTTTACGGCGCTATGGTTCGTATGGCCCAAGAATGGTCCCTGAGATATCCGCTCGTCGATGGGCAGGGTAACTTCGGGTCGGTAGACGGCGATAGTCCCGCGGCGATGCGTTACACCGAAGCGAGGATGAGAAGGATCGCAGAAGAGGCGATGGAAGATATCGATAAGGAAACCGTGGACTTCACGCTCAACTTCGACGACTCTATTCCGGAACCGACGGTTCTTCCAACTAAAATCCCGCTCCTGATGGTAAACGGTACTTCAGGTATCGCTGTCGGTATGGCTACTAATATGCCGCCTCACAATCTGTCCGAAGTTTTGGATGCCGTATGCGCTTATATCGATAATCCGGAAATAGACGTTCCGGGACTTATGGAGTATGTGAAAGCTCCGGATTTCCCGACAGGAGGTATTATTTACGGATATGAAGGAGTGCGTGAAGCCTTCGAAACAGGGCAGGGACGCGTTATAATGCGCTCCAGAACAGAGATCGAACATACTCATTCGGGACGCGAATGTATAGTCGTAACCGAGATCCCTTATATGGTCAACAAGGCGGAAATGATCAAAAAGATCGCCGATCTTATAAACGATAAAAAACTCGAGGGAATTTCCTATATAAATGACGAGTCGGACCGTAATGGTATGCGTATCGTTATTATACTTAAACAGAATGCCAGAGCCAGCGTTGTATTAAACAACCTGTTCAAACATACTCCGCTCCAGTCGTCGTTCCCGGTAAATAATATAGCCCTCGTCGATGGCCGGCCGATGATGCTCAATCTTCGCGATCTTATAGGCAATTTTGTAAAACACAGGCACGAAGTAGTTATACGCAGGACGCGGTACGACCTTAAGCAGGCAGAAAAAAGAGCGCATATACTGGAGGGACTTTTAATAGCTCTCGACCATATAGACGAAATAATTTCGATCATACGTTCATCCGACAGCCCGGATAAAGCTAAAATCTCCCTTATGGAGAGATTCGGCTTGTCCGATGTTCAGACCCAGGCTATCATAGATATGCGCCTCAGGGCTTTGACTGGACTTGAAAGAGATAAACTCAAAGCCGAGTATGACGAACTAATGAAACATATCGAATATCTTAACCAACTTCTCAGCGATCCCGAATTACAGAAACAGGTAATGAAAGGTGAAATGCTCGAGATGAAAGAAAAATACGGAGATAAACGTAGAACAGATATAGTGTTCAGTGCGGAAGATTTCAATCCGGAAGATTTCTATGCGGACGATGAAATGGTAATCACTATTTCACACATGGGCTACATAAAAAGAACCCCTCTCACGGAGTACCGCACTCAGAGCCGGGGAGGCGTAGGTATGAAAGGAAGCGCGACAAGGGAAGAAGATTTTATCGAGCATATTTATGTGACGACAATGCACAATACCATGATTCTTTTCACCGAGAAGGGAAGATGCTATTGGTTGAAAGTTTACGAAATTCCTGAAGGAACACGCGCATCTAATGGTCGTGCATTGCAGAATCTTATCCAGATCGAATCCGACGACAAAGTCAAAGCGTTTATAAATGTCCGCAAACTTGATGATAAGGAATACGTGACGAATAATTATATCGTGATGTGTACCAAGAGCGGTATAATCAAGAAAACCACTCTTGAAGCATATTCGAGACCGAGGGTGAACGGAGTAAATGCCATCACTATCAAACCTGGCGACCAGCTTATCGATGCCAACCTGACAAGCGGTAAAAGCGAAATCATTATCGCGGCGAAAGAAGGTAAGGCTATCAGGTTCAATGAAGGTGGTGTGCGTCCGATAGGTCGTACGGCAGCCGGAGTGCGAGGTATTAATATAGAAGACCATGATGAAGTAGTCGGTATGGTTTGTGTTGAACCAGATCAGAAGATAGAAATATTGGTAGTGTCTGAAAACGGATACGGCAAGCGTACGGATATTGGCGATTACCGTATTACCAACAGGGGCGGTAAGGGGGTTAAAACCCTTCAGGTTACCGATAAAACCGGTAAGTTGGTTTCTATACAGTCTGTTACGGATGAGAACGACCTGATGATAATAAATAAATCCGGTGTGACTATACGTATTCCTGTTTCGGATATTCGAGTTACCGGCAGGGCTACGCAGGGTGTAAAAGTAATAAACCTGAAAAATAACGACTCCATAGCTTCCGTTATAGCTATACCGAAAAGTGAAGATACTGACGAAACAGTGACAGAGGAAGTAACAGCAGAAGAAAATTAAATTTAATACAATGGTTATGAAAAAGTTATTATTGTTATTAATTGCTGCCGGAACCTTATTCGGCGCTTCAGCACAATCACCACGGTTCAATGCGGACCAGTTTAGGAAAAAAATTGAATCGAGTGAAGCTGATATTGTAGATCCGAAGAAGAATATCCGTGCCAATACATGGATAACGCGCGGTAATAATTACTATGACGCAGCCATGGCGCCATTACAGGGAATATTTCGTACTATGTCCGCTGACGACCTTCGCCAGAACTCCGGCGATCCTAAAGAAAGGGTTGTAAGAGAGGCTAAGAACAGGGAATACGAAGTATGGGTGTACGATAACTATGATGTATTTATGGATGAAGGCAAAATTGCGTTCTGGGAGCAAAAAGTCAGCATCGACGATAATGCCCTCCAGACTGCTTACGAATCATACCAGAAAGCCCTTGAAATTGATCCTAAGACACTTAACAGTGTTAAACCGCTTATCGAAAAAGTGATCACCGGATATAAACAGGAAGCGGATGTTACATATGCGAGAGCAGATTATAAGAAAGCAGCGGAGGCATTCGGTAAAGTATATGATTATTCCAAAAATCCTCCTGTCGAAGTAGTTGATACCATATTTGCTTATAATGCCGGTTTTATATCGATACTGGACGAAAATTACGACAATGCGATCAAGTATCTGGAACAAGTGAAAGACCTTGGTTTCTATAATAACGGCGATACTTACAAACTTCTTTATTTCGCTTATCAAGGTAAAAATGATAATGAAAACAGTGAAAAAGTTTTAAGGGAAGGAATTGAGAAATATCCTGCTTATACGGAACTTATCGAGTTTCTTGTAGTAATGTATTCTGCTACCGGAAAAGATGTCGAGGAAATAATGCCGATCATAGAGCAGGGAATCGCACAGGAGCCGAATAATTATCTGTTCCATTTCGGTCTGGGAACCAGCTTCCTTAAAGATGATAATTATGCGAGGGCGATAGATTATTTCAAAAAATCTGCTGAAATCAAACCTGACGATTTCGGATCTTTCTTCAATCTTGCAATCGCTATGGTACGTAGTACGGATGATCTGATAAACGAACTGAACGAAATCCCTGTCGAAGAGCAGGAAAAATACGAGCAGATGAAAGATCAGATAAATCAGGTATTCCTCGATGCTCTGCCATATCTGCAAAGAGCCCATGAACTGGACCCTGCTGATATAACGACTGTCAACCTTATGAGAAATATTTATGACAGGTTCAAGGATGATAGCGAAGATATGATGCAGAATTTCCAGAAATACGAAAGACTCTATAATTCGATGAGACCTTAAACAAAATAAAAAAAGCTGCCTCCCGGGCAGCTTTTTTTATTGATTACTCATTACAGCTACATACGAGGTTCCTGTCCCCGTATCCGGAATCTATTTTAGAAACGTATGGCCAGAATTTATTTTCCCTGACCCATTCCAATGGGAATACTGCATTCTCTCGAGTATACGGATGTCTCCAGTCGTTTACAATTTCCGGTGCAGTGTGAGGTGCGTTCTTTAGCACATTGTCATTCGGATCGGTTATTTCCCCGCACTCCTTTTTGATATTTATCAGTGCTTCGATAAATCTGTCCAATTCTTCCTTGGATTCACTTTCGGTAGGTTCTACCATTAAAGTCTCATGGACGGGAAAAGAAACCGTAGGCGCATGGAAACCATAATCCATCAATCTTCTGGCAATGTCACCGGTTTCGACCCCGTATTTCTTTTTATATTCGCTGAAATCAATTATAAGTTCATGGCCGACCCTGTCTTTGTCCCCAGTGTACAAGATATTAAATTCTCTCTCGAGAGCCTTGGCCATATAATTCGCATTGAGGATTGCAAACTCAGATGCCTTTTTTAAACCGTTGCTTCCCAACAATTTTATATATGCATAGCTGATGGAAAATAAACCGGCGCTGCCGTAAGGCGCTCCGGAAACAGATGTTATGCCGTTGATGCCTTCTGTTTCCACAATCGGATGAGATGGTAAAAATCTGGATAATTTTTTGTTTACACATATAGGGCCGACACCCGGACCGCCGCCGCCATGCGGCATCGCAAAGGTTTTATGAAGGTTTAAGTGGCAGACATCCGCACCTATGAATCCCGGTGATGTGAGCCCCACCTGTGCATTCATATTGGCCCCATCCATATATACCAGTCCACCGTTGTCGTGAATCAGATCTACAATCTCTTTGATATTGCTTTCGAATATTCCATGTGTCGAAGGATAAGTAACCATTATACAGCTAAGGCGGGAAGCATTCTCTGCTACTTTATTTTTCAGGTCATCGATATCTATGTTACCGTTTTCATCGCACTGTACGGTGACTATATCCATTCCGGCCATTGCTGCGGACGCAGGATTGGTACCGTGCGCGGAGCGTGGTATAAGTACGGTATTTCTGAACGGTTGGCTGTTATCGATGTGGTAAGCACGGATAACCATAAGTCCCGCATATTCCCCTGCTGCTCCTGAATTAGGCTGTAACGAAGCACTTTCGAATCCGGTAATGTACGCAAGATCTTCTGATAACCCTTTAATCAATTCCTTGTATCCGGCTGCCTGTTCTTTAGGAACAAACGGATGAACGTCGGCAAACCCTGGAAGGGTTATGGACATCATGGAAACAGCCGGGTTGAGTTTCATCGTACATGAACCTAGCGGTATCATGCTGTTAGTTAAAGAAATATCTCTTTTTTCCAGTTTTTTGATATATCTCATTAATTCGGTTTCGCTCCGGTAGGAGTTGAACACTTTCTGGGTTAAAAAATTGCTTTTTCGGGATCTGAATATTTCTTTCTCCGGAGTTCTTTGTACATTCTGGGATTTGGGGTTCCCTGCTGCTTCCGCGAATATTTCAATTATATTTTGGATATCTTCTTCAGTCGTAAGTTCGTCGAGTCTTAAATGTACTATTCCTTCAGAAGGGTAGTATAAGTTTATATTCCTGTTTTCGGCAATAACTTTTATTTTCTCACAGTTTGCTTTAACTCTTATAGAGTCGAAGAAATTTTCCGTTATTATTTCATAACCCAATTTACGTAGATTTGCCGCGCAGAGTGACGTTAATTTATATATTCTTCCTGCAATTTCCTTAAGACCTTCAGGCCCGTGATAAACGGCATACATTCCTGCCATAATAGCCATAAGTGCCTGGGACGTACAAATATTGGAAGTGGCTTTTTCGCGTTTGATGTGCTGTACCCGAGTCTGGAGCGCCATCCGGAGAGCCCTGTTGCCGAGCCTGTCTACGGATATGCCGATTATTCTTCCGGGCAGGTTCCTTTTATATTCGTCTTTTGCTGCAAGAAATGCTGCATGAGGGCCTCCGTAAGCCATAGGCAGCCCGAAGCGTTGAACGGATCCCACGCAGATATCCGCTCCCCATTCGCCGGGAGGCATAATCAGGCACAAACTCAGAATGTCGGCAATAGCGGTGACTTTAACCTCTGACCCGTGTGCTTTTTCTGTGAATGAACTGTAGTCTTTTATCTCTCCGCTTGCTGCAGGATATTGTACGATAGCTCCGAACTCCCTGCCGGAAAATTCGTATTCCTCGAACTTATCCAAGATTATTTCTATACCGAGAGGTTCGCTTCTGGTAAGGAGAACATCCAGTGTCTGAGGATAAATATCCGAATCGACAAATAGTACGTTCCGGTTTTCCTGTACCGCTTTTCTCGATCTCAGATTGAACATCATAGCCATTGCCTCAGCCGCTGCTGTCGCTTCATCCAGAAGCGAACAATTACTTAACTCCATTCCTGTAAGGCTGGTTACCATAGTTTGGAAATTCAACAAGGCTTCGAGTCTTCCCTGCGATATTTCAGCCTGATACGGGGTGTAAGATGTGTACCACGACGGATTTTCGAGTATATTCCTGATTATCGCCGGAGGAGATACGGTAGGATAATATCCCATTCCGATAAATGTACGCATGGGAGCGTTCATTTCAGAGATCCGTTTCAGCTCCCCGAAAACCTCCTGTTCCGAAATTCCTTCACCGATCCCTGTAAAATCATTCAATCGTATATCTTCCGGTATGACTTCGTCGATCAGTTGTTCGATACTTTCCAACCCTATTACTTCGAGCATTCCGGTTACCTGTTCTCCGCGGGGCCCAATATGTCTGTCTGCAAATTTTTCCACTTGGTAATATGAATTATGTTCTGTTAAGCCACAAAAGTATATCTTAACTTTAATATTCGAAAATAATTTTTCTTCGTTTTTCCTGGCCGAATCAATTGTGTATTCAGGCAGAATTTTCCAAGTGGTTTCTACCGGAAAATCCAGTGAATTTTTTTCATTCGCCCACCTGATAAATTCCGGAAAATATTTTTTTACAGATACGATTCTTTTCCGGTTTTCGAACACGCTGACAGAGCATTGAGATAAAATATCCTCTCCGTAATTATTCCATTTGTGTCCGATTACAGCTACCGTGTACATTTTCTTCTCATCGATATCAGCCCTTATACGGTATCCTGGACGTTTGTTCAGATCGATACTGTAATCGAATCCATTGAGCGAATAATTGGTCCGATAGGCTGCGGGATAAACTTTGCCATTCTCTGCCCGGTAGTATCTAAGCAGTTCATGGTCATTCGCTGTCCTGGCGGTGAACCATTTATTAACGGTACTTTCGAGAAATAACTTCAATTCTCTTCCTGTAAGGTTAAGTTGAATTAACACGGCATCCGGATCGTTAAGTATTCCACCCAAGATCGCAAGTTCTTTAAGAGAGATTTCTCCTGAAGAACGATACGCTTCCCGAAAAGGAGCAAAGACCGATAGTTCGGACAACATACATTCTGTTTGGAACCGGTGGAATAAAGCTGATATGTAGGAGGGTCCGAAAAATGAATCCTTTATGTCTATGGAATCTATGTATACAGAATTATCGAGAAGACTTGCTATAGAGTCTCTGTACGGCCGGATGAAATTCATAAAATCACTGTCCGGTTCATATTTGCTGTAATCTACCATTTTTTTCTTCAGTCCGCTCCCATCTGTTTCCAATACGAAAAACTCGCCTTCTTTCAGTTCGCTTTTATACAAATACATGTCGAGTCTGTATCTGGAAATCCTGTAATCCTCTTCCGTGTCGAATAATCCGATAATAAAATCGGTCTCATATGTGGATTTAAAGGATTCGATAATATTCAGGTTCTCTTTAAAATCTCCGCTCAATTCGATAAACCCGAAATTTTTTCCAGCCGCATTAATTATTTTATCTGTGGAGTAACCGAGATATTCGGCAATTCTGGAAATGATATTCTCGCCTGCAAGTTCCGTCATCGGATCATAGCCGTTCCCGATATTTTTCAATATAATTTTTTCGTTTCCGCTGTTCCTGTGTGAATTTATATACCTTGCCGCATAAGGAAGAGAATAGTATGACTGCCTTCCTGTAATTAAATTTTCACCGAAAATATCTTTACAAAAATCCGCCGTGACGATAATTTTGACTTTGTCGTTATAATCGTTTGACGCGCAGTATAATATCGTAGTTATGTAAAGAAAAAGTATCGAACAAAAAAAATCTCTTCATTTACCAAATGTAATAAATAAATGTTAAATTCGCAGATTGATAAAACTATACGGATGTTCTCGGTTATTTATTATTTTGTGCTTATACTTTTCCTGATCGTTTACGGTATATTCATATCGCTGGTGTGGTTGTTTATTTATCCTTTCGATCGGAAAAGAAACATAATCGCTAAAACGACTCACTACCATGCCATGGGACTGTTCTGGCTCTCTCCGCGCTGGAAGATAGAGATCGAGGGCAAAGAGAATATCGAAAAAAATACCGCTTACGTGATTGTAAGCAACCATCAGGCAATGTTCGATATCCCTCTTCTTCATGCTTTGAAATTACACAGAAGATGGATCGCGAAAAAGAGCCTTATAAAAATGCCGTTCGTGGGACACGCCATGCTGATCCATGGAGATATATTGTTGGAAAGGGGAGAAGCATCCAGCGCGAAAAAAATGATAAACAGGGCTTTGAAGGTGCTTGATATGGGAGTTTCCGTCGCTATTTTTCCGGAAGGAACAAGGAGTCGGTTCGGGAAAGTCGGACGTTTCAAGGAAGGAGCGTTCCTGCTGGCGAAAAAGGCCGGCGCTCCGATACTTCCTATCGTAATAGACGGAACATTCGATGCGTTCGACGGATGGAAGCTGGTAACCCCGCATAAATTCAGGATCAAGGTGCTTCCTGCGATAACGAAGGAAGAGGTGGAAAAAAACGATATAAAAACCATGGCGCAGTGCGTACAGCAGATGATAAGCGGGGAGCATCGTAAAATGCGTCCGGAACTATATGAAAATTAATGAACTATGAGCATATCTGGAAATATTAACTACGGCGAAGAAGACATAAAGACCCTTAACTGGCGTGAACATATCAGGCTTCGTCCGGGTATGTATATCGGTAAATTAGGAGACGGAACTTCTCAGGACGACGGTATTTACATTCTTATAAAAGAGGTTTTCGATAACGCCATAGATGAGTATACGATGGGATACGGGAAGGTTATCGAAGTGAATATTGTCGATAAAAAAGTTTCGATCCGCGACTTCGGACGCGGTATCCCTCTGGCCAGGCTTGCCGATGTGGCCTCTAAAATGAATACCGGGGCTAAATACGACTCCAAGGCCTTTAAAAAATCCGTAGGGTTGAATGGTGTCGGTATCAAAGCGGTAAATGCGCTCTCGTCGGAATTCATTATTACCAGTTCCCGGGACGGGGAACAGAGGACAGTTAATTTCTCGGAAGGTATTGAGGTCTCTGATGTGATGGAGAACGATCCTGAAAAGAAAAATGGTACCTATGTTTCTTTCGTGGCTGATGAAACCGTATTCGGAGAATATGAATATAATCTGGAGTATGTCGAATCCATGCTCAGAAATTATACATACCTGAATTCAGGTATGCAGATAAAATTCAATGGTAAAACCTTCGTTTCGAAGAACGGTCTTCTCGACCTGTTGATTGAAAATATGAGCGAAGAGCCTCTATATCCGCCTATTCATCTTAAGGGTGAGGATATAGAGATCGCCATTACTCACGGTACGGGATACAGCGAGAGCTATTTCTCATTTGTAAACGGACAGCATACTACTCAGGGCGGAACCCATCAGGCCGCGTTCCGCGAAGCAGTGGCGAAAACGGTCAAGGAATTCTACCGTAAGGACTTCGATGCTTCGGATATCAGGACCTCCATTATTGCCGCGGTAAGCATAAAGGTCGAGGAACCTATGTTCGAGTCTCAGACCAAGACCAAATTGGGTTCGAGGAATATGAGTCCCGGCGGAGTTTCAGTGAGGAATTTTATTCTTGACTTCATTAAATCCAATCTCGATAATTATCTCCATAAAAATTCCGAAACAGCGGAAATACTCTTGAAAAAGATACTCGAAGCGGAAAAAGAAAGGAAAGCAATATCCGGTATACAGAAAAAAAGCCGTGAACTGGCCAAAAAAGTCAGTCTTCATAACCGTAAACTGAGGGATTGCAGGATACATTTTAACGACCTCAAAAATCCGCGCAACGAAGAGTCCATGATATTTATCACGGAAGGGGATTCGGCGAGTGGTTCCATAACCAAGTCCCGCGATGTAAATACGCAGGCTGTGTTCAGTTTGAGGGGTAAACCGTTGAATACCTACGGATTGACGAAAAAAGTTATTTACGAGAACGAGGAATTCAACCTGCTGCAGGCTGCCCTTAATATCGAGGAAGATATGGATAACCTCAGGTATAATAAAGTAATTATTGCTACCGATGCCGATGTGGACGGTATGCATATACGTTTGCTGTTAATTACGTTCTTCCTTCAGTTTTTTCCCGAGTTGATACGAAAAGGGCACTTATTTATTTTACAGACCCCTCTTTTTAGGGTACGCAACAAGAAAAAAACCATTTATTGTTATACTGAAGAGGAACGCCAGAAGGCTGTCGCTTCCCTCGGAGCGAATCCGGAAATAACACGATTCAAGGGGCTGGGAGAAATATCCCCGGACGAGTTTCGGGAATTCATAAACGAAAATATCCGTCTGGAAAAGGTCAGGATGACAAAAGACTATCCTATACATGACCTGCTGGAATTCTACATGGGCAAAAACACCTCCGAGAGACAGGATTTTATCATAGGCAACCTTAAGGTAGAAAAAGATTTTGTAGAGAGCGAAGCGTCGTAGCACTAGTATTGGATAAATATTTAAAAAACTATACATTTGCTGTCTACTAACCAAAAGAATTTTAGCTTATGAAAGCGTGTGTATTCCCCGGTCAGGGGGCACAGTTCGTGGGGATGGGTAAAGATCTTTATGAAAATGTCCCGTTGGCAAAAGAGCTTTTTGAAAAAGCGAACGATATCCTCGGATTCCGTATAACCGATATAATGTTTGACGGAACGGAAGAGGAACTTAAACAGACTAAGGTAACACAACCTGCTATTTTCCTTCATTCAGTGATATTGGCTAAAGCGTTGTGGGATGAGTTTAAGCCGGATATGACAGCAGGACATTCTCTGGGAGAATTCAGTGCCCTCGTTGCTGCAGGAGCCTTGAGCTTCGAGGACGGACTCGTATTGGTCTCTAAAAGGGCGTACGCCATGCAGAAGGCGTGCGAATCTAATCCTTCGTCAATGGCTGCTATTTTGGGTCTCGAAGATGATGTAGTGGAGGATATATGCCTGTCGATAGACGGTGTCGTTGTGGCTGCCAATTATAACTGTCCCGGACAGCTCGTTATTTCCGGTTCTGATGAAGCAATAGACGAAGCTTGCGCAAAGGCCGCAGAAGCCGGTGCCAGAAGGGCGATGAAACTAAATGTGGGTGGAGCGTTCCACTCGCCTTTAATGGAACCTGCACGCGTGGAGCTCGAACAAGCTATCGCAGAAGCGCCGTTCATGAAACCTGTCTGTCCGGTATACCAGAATGTGGACGCTAAACCTTACATGGATCCAGAAAAAATCAAAGAAAATCTTATCGCACAGCTCACCGCTCCGGTAAGATGGACGCAGATCGTTAAAAACATGTTGAATGACGGAGCTGATTCCTTTGTGGAACTCGGTCCCGGTAGTGTGCTGTCAGGATTGATTAAAAAAGTTGACCGTCAGGCAGCAACGGAAGCGAAACAATCATTATAAAATAGAAGAAGGGCCGTTAAGGCTCCTTTTTTTGCCTATGAGAAAAGTAATAAACGTTATTTTTTTAATTATTCCATTTGTTGTTTTTTCCCAGAAATTGGATGATAAGTCCATTTATGGGAAAATACTAAATCATTTCAATGAATACCGATACGACGATATTTATGATATGTACGGCGACGGGATGCAGAATCAGCTGAGGCGCGAGGATTCCGGGAATTTTTTCAGGGCCTTGAAAAATAATTACGGTAATGCACTTGCAGTTAATGTGGTTGACGATGATACTCGGAGAAGTAAGGTCATAGTGAATTTTCAAAAGGATGATTTTTTGATGGATGTCGGAGTAGACGATTCTTTAAAAATATCAGTTTTGACGCTCGAACCCATAGAAAACGAGGGCATACCGGAATCACTTACTGAAATACATAACATGGGTATTCCTTTCGAGGGAGAGTGGTTCGTGTTATGGGGCGGAGATACGATGGAGGAGAATTACCATAGAATCGAAAAATCCCAGCAATACGCTTACGATTTTATAAAACTCGACGCCATAAACAGATCTTTTACGGGAACCGGCAGCAGTAATGGCGATTATTATTGCTGGGGAAAGAAAATATTTTCCCCTTGCGACGGCGAGGTGGTATTTGCTATGGACGGGATATATGACAACGAACCGGGAAAAGTAAATCCTGCGTTTTTACTGGGAAACTGCGTAGTAATTAAAACCTATGGTGGTACCTACCTTATTTTTGCCCATCTCAAGGAAAATTCCGTTGCAGTAAAGGCCGGAGACCCTGTGAAAAAGGGGGGTATCCTGGGATTATGCGGTAATTCAGGTAATTCGACGGAACCTCACTTGCATATCCATGCGCAGGACAGCCGCGACTTTAATTACAGTAGAGGCGTGAAGATTTATTTTGAAAATATTTATGTAAACGGTAGCTTCGAAGAAAAATATTCTCCTGTAAAATTTCAGAGAGTGGGCGGTTTAAATATAAGAGTCGATTAGTTTTTTAAGACTATCGGCATCCATCGCCCCTGAGTTTCTCCATAGTACTTCGTTGTTTTTCATCAATATCAGTGTCGGGATCGATTGCACTTTATGATGTTCCGCGATATTCAGGTTCGGTGTCTTGTCGATATCTATTTTAACTATATGGATCGAATCGCCGTAATGCTCTTTAAGTTCTTTAAGCACGGGAGCCATCATTTTACAAGGCCCGCACCATTCAGCGAAGAAATCGACTAAAACCAGCCGGTCGCTCGAGAAAATTTCTTTTGGATTCTGCATATTCTGAACAATTTTTCGTTATAATATTACAGTCAATTATCAAACCAATTTTTTTTGTTATATATTTGCTTAAACCTAAAATATTTAGTAATGTTAAAAATAGTCAGATTAGTTTTTCTGTTTGTAATTACATTGGCATTCGTCTCGTGTAATGACAAAAATAGCAGCTATATGCCCGCTCCGACAGGTAAATATTACGATCTGATCGCCATAGCCCACGAAAAAGTATGGAACGGTCCGGTCGGCGACACCCTCCAGTCCATCATGCGTGAACCTGTTCCCATGCTCAACCAGAGGGAACCGATGTACGATCTGTATTATTCAACTCCTAATGAGTATACTTCCAAGACGTTGATCCAGAGACACAGGAACCTTATCGTATTTAATATATCGCCTAATATACCGGAAGTTTCGATGACGGCTGAATACGATGTTTACGCACGTCCGCAGTTTATCGTGACCGTAAACGGACCTAATGAAGCAGCTGTGGCCGCTTACATGGATCAGCACCGCTCCGAACTTCAGCGTGTCTTCGATATAGCGGAGCGAGACAGGATCACCAGTTGGGCCAAGAAGAATGCCCTTGCGAGTTTGAATTCAGAGATTGAAAATAAGTTCGGAATAAAAATGTATGTTCCTAAGGGATATAAGATGCGTAATAACAGTATTCCTGACTTTGCATGGATGTCTATGGATATGCCGACTTCCAGTCAGGGGATCATCGTTTATGAATACCCTTATGATCCGGACGTGGATATAAATATGCCGTATCTCGTGTATCAACGGGGTGAATTCGTTAAAAATATTCCGGGTCCGACAGAAGGATCGTATATGGTTACGAGCCTTGTATTTCCTCCGATGTTCACTGCTTACGATATCTCCGGTAGGGTTTGGTATGAGTTGAGGGGATTCTGGGATGTTGAGAATGACTATATGGGAGGACCATTCGTCAATTATACCACCATCGATAAGGAAAATAACAGAGTTATTTCTATCGATTACTATGTCTTCTCGCCTCATAATCCGAAGCGGAATTTCATGAAGCAGTTGGAAAATATGATATTTAACGTAGAGATATAAAAAAACGGGCGGGAAGCCCGTTTTTTTATATGAATACCATCATCGCTCCGTAGCCGTACTCTTTGAACGAAGCATCTTGATAACGGATCCGCGGATATTTGATTTTCATCAACTTCTGCATTTCGTATTTCAATTTGCCGCTTCCGACGCCGTGTATGAAAACCATTTTTTTCCTGTGGTTGCTCCTTAAGGCAAGATCGAGTGCTATTTCGAATCTCGACAGCTGTGCCTGTATTATTTCTCCCGGAGTCATCCCGGAAGTATCGTCCAGAATCTCTTGGATATGCAGGTCGATAATTTCCGGTTCATCGTTTGTATTTTGTCGGGAAGACCTCGGTTTTTCATCTTTTATTTCTATAACAGGAGGTGTGATTTTCAATGGTTCAGCTCTGTATTTCTCCTTGTCCGAACCGAGGGTGAATATCAGTACCTTCTCCTCGAAGAAATCGTTGTCTTCATAATTACCCTGTTTCGTTAATTTCAACGGATTTATCTCCAACGTAAAATCTTCCGTACTCTGAGGAACAAATCTGGAAGGACTCTTGAATAATATCAGGTTTATCAATAGACTGAACATTTCGCTGATGTGTTTTCTGGATACTTTCCCCAGTTCTATTTTGGAATCTTTTTCAAGTATCCCGTAGCCCATGTTCACAGCGTATTTATTTTCCTGTTTTGAAATGGAATACATAACACTGTAAGAACTGTCGTTCACCAAAAATACCGACCATTTGTCCGAATCCTGCGGAGCTGTGGGATTTTCGGGCACGAAACAGAGATTTAGCTCGTAATCCGTTTTGTCGGCTTCGTCTATACGTTCTGCGCTAACGACCGTATTTTCAGTATCGACGGAGCTCTGGAACGACCGTCTGTAATTTTTGCGAAGGGACTCGATATCGATGGGGTCCTCGTCTTCGTAATCACTGCTTAATGAAATCCTCCCGTATGTAGGGCCATAGCTTCTTGGTTTTTTCTTTTTTTCTTTATTGGGTTTTTCTGTTTTTTTGCTTCCTACGGGATTACCGTCGCCGATACCCATTTTTTTTATGGCCTCTTTTTCTTCGCTCGCATCGACTACTACCAGGTCGTCGAGAAGTGCGGGGATCTCAAATCCGTCTTCGATTGTTACATTTGCAATATTACCTTCGATAGAAGAAACAATTCCAGAAGTTGTATCGCTTATAAATTTAACTCTGTCGCCTTTTTTTATCATAAATTATATATTTATTAAATAAGCGCAAAATTAGTCTAATTTTTGGAATAAATATCTAAATTTGTTTTTCAGCATATTTGACTATGAAAATTGTAATTGCCGGAGCCGGAGAGGTAGGAACCCATTTGGCCAAGATGCTAAATAATGAACATCATGATATTATCGTTATAGACGACGATCAGAAGAGGCTTGAAGAGGTATCGGTAATATCGGACATAATAACGGTTGAAGGAGATTGTACCACTTTTTCGATTCTTAATAAAGCTATGGTTCGTAAGGCGGATCTTTTTATTGCCGTCTGCCATGATGAGAATGCCAATATCCTCGCATCGATCATTGCAAAACAGTTGGGAGCCAAAAAATCCATTGCCCGGATCGATAACATAGAGTATGTTTATCCCGCAAATAAAGAGATTTTTATAACTATGGGAATCGACTATCTGTTCTATCCGGAACAGATTGCTGCAATGGAAGTCATTACCCTGTTGGGGCATACGCGTACCACTGAATATGTCGATTTCTCAGGCGGAAGGTTGTCTCTGGCAGTCTTCAAGCCGACCGCGTCTTCTATACTTATAGGAAGAACCCTTTTGGAAGTGACCGCGAACAGGGAAGATCTGGATTTCAGAACCGTCGCTATTACAAGGGACGTCGAGACCATTATACCGCATGCCAATGATGTTTTTAAGGAAGGCGACACCATTTACGTTATTTCCAAGGAGAATTCCGTGGAAAAAGTAATGGAATTCTCAGGAGAATCCGAGATCGATATTAAAAATATGATGATTCTCGGAGGTAGTCGTATAGGTACGGGGATCGCAAAGGCTCTTCAGAAAGAGGTCAATGTTAAATTGGTGGATTATAACCAGGAAAAGGCGTATAAGCTGGCGGAACTTCTCGACGAGACCCTTATTATAAACGAGGACGGACGCAATACCGATGCCATGCTCGAAGAAGGGCTGGCGAATATGGATGCGTTCGTGGCGGTTACGGGTAGATCCGAAACCAATATCCTCGCTGCGATGCTGGCAAAGAGGCTGGGCGTAAAAAAGGTAATCGCGGAAGTAGAGAACCTGAATTATATCGATCTCGCCGAGAGCATAGGGATAGATACGATAATAAATAAAAAGATCATTACAGCGAGCAGTATATTTCGTTTTACCATGAATACCGATGTACAGGCGATTAAGTGCCTTACCGGTTCCGAAGCAGAAGTATTGGAATTTATCGCAAAACCGGATTCTCCGGCGACAAAAAACAAAATCAGGGATATGGGTTTCCCGAAGGACGCGATGATAGGAGGTATCGTTCGTGGGAACCAGTCGTTTATCGGCAACGGTAATTTCGAGATAAAACCTTATGACAGGGTGGTCGTATTCTCACTTCCGTCCGCGATCTCGAGGATCGGAAAATTCTTTAACTGAACCGAAGCTATATAAATACTTAAATAAATGAAGAACAGACTTATTTCTTTACTGCTTATCAACCTATTTTTTATATCGTTTGCGTTTCCGCTTCCTCCTGTTTTCGGACCTGAGTATGACGGGAAAACCCAGAAAGATGAATTAACCCGTACGTACATCTCTCCTCAGAGAATAGTATGGAAAAGTAACGATAAGTTGATTAGGAATGAAAATGTACTGCTGGAGCAGGATAACAGTCAGGCTGAAATGGGACGAAGAAATACATGCCTTATGAGAAGGACGGCCAGTCTTACTCCGTCTATTATTCTGGATTATGGCAAAGAACTGCATGGCGGATTGCAGTTGGTTCTCGGAGGTTCCTCACGCAGGCTGCCGTCGCTCGTGAGAATCAGGTTCGGGGAATCCGTCGGTGAGGTGAACAGTGAAATATCGCCGTCAGGATGGATGGTAGGATATTCAACCGACGATCATGCTAAAAGAGATATAGTTATGGAGATACCGAGAGAAGGTCTCATAGAAATAGGTAATACGGGCTTTAGATTTGTAAGGATCGATCTGCTTCAGGAAAAAACCGATATAAATATTAAAGAAGCTCGTGCGATTTTGCGCTACAGGGATATACCGTATCTCGGATCGTTCAACAGCAGCAATGAAAGACTTAACCGGATCTGGCTGACGGGAGCATACACGGTGCATCTGAACATGCAGGAATATTTGTGGGACGGCATCAAGCGCGACAGGGTGATATGGCTGGGAGACATGCATCCGGAGGTGGTGACGATAAATAAAGTTTTCGGATACAACGAAGTTGTACCGAAGAGTCTCGACCTTGCATGCGAGCAGTTTCCGCTTCCTGCGTGGATGAACGGGATCAGCGCATATTCCTTGTGGTACCTGATTATTCATCACGACTGGTTCATGCAGAATAAAGATATCGATTTCCTTAGGAAGCATGAAGATTATATCAGCGGATTGCTCGACCTTATATCCTCAAAAGTTGACGAAGACGGTACGGAGACCCTTGCGATGAAAGAACGTTTTCTGGATTGGCCGTCCACTCCTAATTCCAAAGGCGTAGAAGCCGGACATAGAGCGTTGATCGTATGGGCTATGAACGATGCCGTTAAATTGGCAGAAGTTCTTAACAGACCTGATTTGAAAGAACTGGCGGAGGATATCGC
Organism: Rikenellaceae bacterium; assembly: GCA_021201795.1. Lineage (GTDB taxonomy): Bacteria > Bacteroidota > Bacteroidia > Bacteroidales > Rikenellaceae > JAJBUQ01. The sequence continues at coordinate 65,817 of JAJQEF010000017.1, read as the reverse complement.
GGACAGGATCAAAAAGAAAACAGTCGATCCCAACGGATTGAAACAGGGAGCTGCACTGATGGCTATTGCTGGCATTATGGATACTGAAAGAGCATCGGATGATGTCGTTGCGGTCGGAGGTCCGGCAGGATTCTCTACATTCTACGGCTACTATATGCTCGAAGCCCTTGCTATGGCAGGGGAGTACGATCTTGCTATGAGTATAATAACCGAATTTTGGGGAGCGATGCTCGATATGGGTGCGACCACATTCTGGGAAGATTTCAATATGGAATGGCTCGATAATGCTGCGAGACTCGATGAAATAACTCCTGTGGGTAAAAAGGATATACACGGTGATTTTGGAGCGTATTGCTATCCGGGATTCCGGCATAGCTTCTGCCACGGATGGTCGGCGGGACCTACTGCATGGCTCACTGAGCATGTGCTTGGAGTGAAGCCTGTCGAAGCGGGATACAAAATGGTAAAAATCGAACCTCACCTGGGCGATCTGGAATGGGTAGAGGGAACAGTCCCTACTCCGTACGGAATAATCAGTGTGAAACATACGAAGAACGGAGATAAGATCGATTCCAAAATATCCGTTCCGAAGGGCGTGAAGGTTTTAAAGAATTGATCCGTATGAGAAAGCTATGGCTTCTGTTGATATCCGGTTATGTGGTTTTCTCCGGATATTCCGGAGAAAACCGGTATTCGAAGGAAGTATTTTTGAAAGATACTGTCTTTTCGTTTCCTGTCGATCCTGAGACAGGGGAGCAGAATCTTGAGAACCTGAAAAAGATTTACCGGGACAGTGTTTCATGGGAAAGATCGAAAAAAGAGATCGTAGAGTCAGTTTTGGGTGCCTTGGGAATCACGGATATAGATCACGGGTCTATCCCATTCTCTACGATAGAAACTAATGTTATTCCAAAAGAAGGATACTCGGTCAGTAATATAGCCATTCAGTGTATCGAAGGATTATGGATAACAGGGAATTTATATATACCGGACAGTATACAGCAACCTGCTCCTGCGATAATTTCCGCGCAGGGGCATTCGGTTCAGCCTGCCGGAACAAACTGCGGACGTTTTACTGTGTCCAGTCAGGTAATGTGTTCGATGCTTGCCCGTATGGGGGCAGTGGTTTTCAATTACGATATGTTCGCTTACGGAGAATCCGGACTTCATGCCGGATATAAAATTCACAGTACCGGACTCGCGCAATCGATCCAGACTCTCACTTCTCTCCGTATAATAGATTTTTTACAGTCATTGGATTTTGTAGACCCTGAGAGAATCGGTATGACCGGAGCTTCGGGCGGGGGAACGCAGACGTTTATTGCTTCTGCGATCGATGAAAGGATTAAAGTATCGGTTCCGGTAGTGCAACTATCGTGTTATTTCCCTGGAGGTTGCCCTTGTGAGAGTGGAAGGCCTATTCATATTGAAGCCGATCCCAATATAAATAATGCGGTTATCAGCGCATTGACTGCACCGCGCGCCCAGCTTATTGTTTCCGACGGGAAGGATTGGACGCAGACGGTAGACAGGGTGGAGTATCCTTTCATAAAAAGAATATATTCGTTTTACTGTGCTGAAGAATCGGTAAAAAATGTGCACCTTCCTCTGGAGGGACATGACTACGGTCCGAATAAGAGAAGGGCGATGTATGATTTCTTCGCAGAAAATTTTGGGTTGTCGAATCAAGGGCTGTTATCGGACGACGGCCAATATAAAGAAGATGAAATATCCGTTTCGGAATGGACGGAGCTATTGGTTTTTCCGGACGGGAAATTACCGGAGAACCATCTGGACTCTCCGGATGCCATGTATGATGCTTTTATTCGTTCTTCCAGACGTTGACGATCTCGTAAATATACATCTTGTGCACACCGCCTTCTTCGTACCATTTATGGAACTGGTCCGTATCATGGAAATTTTCCGGTTTGAAGAAATCGGAATATATCTTTTTACATTCCAAGATCAGTCCGGCTTCTTTGAAGGTTATGTTTCCGAGTGTCGTTGCCAACGGTGTCAATCCGGCATCTCTTACCTTGCCGGTGTTCCTGCCTGAAACGGTTCCGCATATTTTAAGGGCTTTGCGGTATTTTTCGTTGAAAAACGAAAGGGTGAGGAAGTCGGTTTTTTCTGTGAATTCGAAAGTATATCTTTCAGGACGTATAAGAATGAAAGCGACCGGTTTGTTCCATATGTAACCGAGACCGCCCCAGCTTGCCGTCATCGTATTGAATTTCTCTTTATCGACTGCCGTTACCAGCATCCATTTATCGCCGATCAGTTTTACGACATTTTCGCTTAGTTCCCTCGATTCTATTTTTTCCATTTTATTAATTTATTATTGCGGATCGACATTAATCGATACAGTCAGAGTTTTAAAGGTATCCGTGCGATTGATTTTATCGACCAGACCGGTTATTATTTTTTTTGCTTCGGAAAAAGATTTTTCTTTTTCGATTTTAAGAAGGAACTCGCAGATATATTCGTTCCTGATTTTGTCTATTGCAGGAATGTCGGGTCCCAGTAGCCGCCTGCCGAAAACATGCCTTAATTCTTTGGCAAAAACTTCGGCACCGTGATCCAGTATAGTTTTATTTCTGTTCTTTAACGTGAATGATATCAGACGGCAGAACGGAGGGTATAAAAATCTGTGTCGCTCCATAAGCTGGCTCCGGAACATACCTTGATAGTCGTTGTTCCGGACCTGTACAATTACCGGATGCTCCGGCTGGGAAGTTTGTATTACTGCCGTTCCTTCTGTATTTCTTCTGCCGGCACGTCCCGTGACCTGCATCATTGTCTGGAAGCCTCTCTCCTGTGCTCGGAAATCGGGTATATTAAGCATATTGTCTGCATTCAGAATGGCAGAGAGCGTTACTTTGTCGAAATCGAACCCTTTGGTGACCATCTGGGTGCCCACCAATATATCAGTTTTCCCGGATTCCATATCGGATATTATTTTCCGGAACTGCTTATTATTGGTAGCAGTATCCAGATCGAACCGGTCGATTGCCGCTTCCGGAAACAGGCTCTTTAATTCCTGTTCTATTTTTTCCGTTCCGAATCCCATCGGTTTTATATTGTTAGATCCGCATTTCGTACAGCGATGAGGGATGCTTTCTTTTTTTCCGCAATAGTGGCAGACTAATGATTTATGTGATTTATGATAGGTCATACTTACGTTGCAGTCGGAACAAAAAAATGTACATCCGCACTCCTGGCACTCTATGTAGGGAGAGTATCCTCTACGGTTCTGGAACAGGATGGCCTGGTTTTTTTCAGAGATGGTGCTTTGGATTTCCCTGATTAGTTCGGAGGTGAAATGCGAGATTTTTTCCCCGCGTTTTGAAGCGCGCAGAACATCGGAAATTATGTATTGTATATTGTTGCTGCCATGGTATTTCTCCGTCAGTTCTACAAGCGAATATTTATTGTTCACAGCATTATAATACGATTCTATGGAGGGCGTCGCGCTTCCAAGAATTATATTGGTTTTGAATATTTGTGCAAGTATAACCGCGGAGTCGCGTGCATTATATCGGGGAGCAGTGTCGTTTTGCTTGTAATTGGCGTCATGTTCCTCATCCACTACGATCAGTCCCAGATTATTGAATGGAAGAAAAACCGACGACCTTACTCCTACCACAATTACCGACTCTCTGTTCCGCTCCAGCATTCTCAGGTAAATTTCTGCACGTATCGTATTATTGATCTTGGAGTGGTAGATTATTATCCGTTCTCCGAAATAATCAGCCAGCCGGGTAATAAGCTGGGAGGTTATAGCGATCTCAGGAAGTAAATACAGTACATCTCTTCCTTGAACGAGGTACCTGTCGATTAAATTAATATATATTTCGGTTTTACCGCTTCCGGTGACTCCGTGTAGAAGAACCGGTTTATTTTCTGAAAAACTTTTTTTTATTTTCTCAAATGATCCGGATTGCATTTCAGTTAACAGAGGCATTTTTTTGCTGATGGAATCTTTTGAAATCGTGCGGTCTAATTTTTTCTCTTCAGCTATGATATATCCTTTTTTTTCGAGGACAGCCAGTGCGGGAAGTTGTGTTCTTTCAAATTTGTTTCTCTCCAAGGCACCGTTTGCTACCAGTAAATCGAAAACTTCGGATTGACGCTTGTATTTTTTTAGTTCTTTGGATTTCTCGTCGATATCGATCTTCGGGTTTATCGAATACCGTAATGTCGTCTTGTATGCAAATTTCTCAGTAAGCTCTTGTTCGTTGCCGGACAGTTTAAGACTCGATGGCAATGCCGCACGATAGACCAGACCTAATGGACACATATAATAACCGGAGATCCAGTTCCACAGGGTCAGCTGCTCCTTAGTGGCGTATATGTGGGTCTCATCCGATACGATTATACTTTTCGTGTCGTAAGAAGGAGCGTTGCGGTGAATCCTGAAAACAATGCCTGTGTAATATTTGTTTTTACCCAGGGGAACTGTTACTCTCGAACCTAACGATATGTTATATCCGTTGGGTACACGGTATGTATATACGCTTCTTATAGCTAACGGCAGGATTATGTCTGCATAGAGTTCCGGCAGTTCCATATCAGCCGAATAAAGTTGTTTGCGTGGCGTCTCCAGACGCAGATTCTTCCTGAATACTTCCTGCATCTTTTATAAGATACATAAAATCAGTCAGGGAAATTATTTTTGTTCCCAACTTTCTAGCTTTGGTTAATTTTGTTTCCCCTGTTTTATAGCCGGCTATAAGATAATCGGTGTTTGAAGAAACTGCACTCAGGTTTTTACCTCCGTTGTCTTCCACAATTTTTTTCAACTCGTCGCGGGAATAATTCTCAAACGATCCGGAAATAACAAAGGATATTCCCTCCAGTATTCTCGATGCCGGTTCTTCCTCGATGAGCTCGAACTGAACGCCGGTATTTTTCAATCTGTTTACCAGAATAAGATTCTCTTCATCCTGGAAAAAAGCGAATATACTGTCTGCTATTTTTTCACCGACTTCCTCAGCTTCCACAAGTTCCTCTCGGGAAGTTTTGAGTATATTGTCCAGGGATTTGAAGTGCTGAGCTATGTTTTTTGCCGTTGTTTCCCCGACAAAACGTATACCTAACGCAAAGAGTACCCTTGGGAACGGGACGCTTCTGGAATTTTCTATACTTTTTATGATGTTATCCGCCGATTTATCCCCGAGACGCGGTAAGACTGAAAGTTGTTCTGCTTTTAAACTGTATAAATCCGCAGGGTCCGCAATCAGTCCGTTATCATAAAGTAATTGTACGGTTTCTTCGCCGAGACCCTCTATGTTCATGGCCCTCCGGCTGATAAAATGTATAATACTTCCGACTATCTGCGTAGGACAATGGTTAACATTCGGACAGTAATGTCTGGCTTCCCCTTCTATTTTTACCAGTCTATATGTACATACAGGACATTTGGTTATGAATTTAACAGGAAGTGCGCCTTCTTTTCTGGCGGACAGATCCACGCCGACGATCTTAGGGATGATCTCTCCTCCTTTTTCAACAAACACCGTGTCTCCTTCGTGGAGATCGAGTAATTTTATTTGGTCCTCGTTATGTAGAGACGCTCTTTTTACTGTGGTACCGGCAAGGCGTACAGGTTCCAGATTAGCGACAGGAGTTATTGCCCCGGTTCTGCCGACCTGAAAATCGACTGACTTAAGTTCTGTTCCTGCCTGCTCCGCCTTGAATTTATATGCTACTGCCCATTTGGGAGATTTAGATGTTGTTCCCAGCTGTCTGCGCAGCGAGTATTTGTTGACCTTTATTACTACACCGTCCGTATCGTATGGCAGTTTATACCGTTCCTTATCCCAATAGTTTATGAAATCGAATATTTCCTCTAACGAAGAACATTTTTTTATCTGCTCCGATACTCTGAATCCCCATTTTTTCGCGGCCATCAGGTTGTCGTAATGGTTGTCCGCCAGGTTATCTCCATGTATGTCGTACATGAATCCGTCGAGTTTTCTTTTGGCCACGACGGAGGAATTTTGTAATTTCAGCGTACCAGCCGCAGCGTTTCTCGGATTGGCGAACAGCGCTTCTCCTGCTTCTTCCCGTTCCTCGTTGAGTTTTTTAAAGGACGAGTGGGGCAGATATATTTCTCCCCGTATCTCGAAATAATCGGGGAAATCGTCGCCCTGTAACTTTAACGGCATGGTTCTGATAGTTCTTACATTCTCGGTTACTATATCTCCGCGGTTTCCGTCCCCGCGGGTTACTGCGCGAAGCAGTTCACCGTGCTGATAAGCGAGACTTATGGCGGTACCGTCGTATTTGAGTTCGCATACGTATTCCGGTTCTTCGCCGGTTTCCTTTATGATGCGGTTGTGAAAATCTGTTATTTCGTCCTGTGAATAGGTATTTGCGAGCGACAGCATCGGGTAACGATGTTCGTATTGCAGGAACGTGTTGTTTATATCGTTACCCACACGATTGGTCGGAGAATTCTCACTGTAATATTCCGGATATTCTTTTTCAAGGTTCTCCAGTTCCTTTAATAACCGGTCATAATCGTAATCGGTTATTTCCGGATCATTCATTATATAGTATCTGTAATTATGATAATTAAGCGTGTTTCTTAATTCCTCTATCTTATTTTTCATGATTTTATTTTTCCCACGTAAAATTATAAAAAAGATTGTTTATTTTGCTCCGAACATCGTTTTATGGTTTAGTTTAATAAGTTTTCCAGGGTGTAAATGGCAGGGAAAATGCTTATTACGGCTTAAAAAGTATAGTTATTTTTTCAAACACCTGTTTTCTATAAGCAAATTTTATGTATAATTGCAGAAAATTAGATAAAAAAATGGAATCAAATAGTACGCCAAAGAAAAGAGTAGTAATTAGTTACAAGAATCTATCCCCTGAATTACAGGAGGAGGTAAAGAAAAAATATCCATATGGATATACGGAAAATATGATTCGTATCGATAAAAGTCCTACTGATTTTTTTTATGCTATTATGCTTGAAACCGAAGATACCAGTTATCTGATCAAAGTCGACGTTAAAGTGGACACCGGAGAGGAAGAAGACGAAAAAGATTTTTTTGAGGAGGACATCAGCGGTGCGGAAGAAATCGCCGACACTTCCGACGATTCTGATGAAGAATAGCCGGTAAGTAAAGAATTGTTACAAAACCTTTAGGTTTAATATTTTCAATCTCCATTCTTTAGATTAAGATTTGCTTGAGAATATTAAGTTTAAAGGTTTTTCATTAATAATTCTTTATATTATGAACTCGACCCTTCATGAATATTCAAACGAAAAAATCGTGGTCTATTGGGACCAGAGCAAGTGCGTACACTCGGGAATGTGTCACTACAATCTTAGAAATGTATTCGATCCTGCCTCCAGGCCATGGGTGAAATTGGATATGGCGACGGTCGATGAAATAGTTAAAACTATTGAGAAATGTCCTACCGGAGCCTTGTCCTATGAGCTGAAAGAACATGAAGAATTGGTAAACAATGAATTCATTTTTGGATAAATAGTTATTTTAATGTAGGTTTGCAAAGATATCCGCCAAGAAATCAACACTATGGACTACTCGAATATAATGAACCGTCTTTTTTTACGTGTGAGTGATGAAGACATTAAGAATAAAGTTGAAGAGATCGAAAAGAAACTTTCTTTCAACCGGAATAAGGACGTTTATGAAAAATGTTTTGGATACCTCGATCTGACCTCCTTGAAACCTACGGATAATACGGAATCTATACGTGTATTCGCAAGGAAGGCATCTGAGTTGGGTAAAAATTTTTCCCATCTTCCGAATATAGCTTCGCTTTGTGTTTTTCCTGCATTTGTCGATGTGGCCGGGATCGAATTGGACGATAGTGAAATAGGTATTACCTCGGTAGGAGCCGGGTTCCCATGTTCACAGACTTTTCTCGAAGTTAAGATGCTGGAGTGTGCTATGGCGGAAGAGAACGGAGCTGACGAGATAGATATCGTGATGAACGTGGGGCAGTTTATGGAAGGTAATTACGAGGAGGTCGCGAACGAAATAGAGATAATAAGGCAGGAACTGAGTACTGAGACCTTACTCAAAGTTATAATCGAATCCGGATCGCTGCCCGGATTGTCAGCTGTAAGAAAGGCGTCTGTTCTGGCTATGGCGGCAGGCACGGATTTTATAAAGACTTCGACCGGTAAGAATGATAAAGGCGCTACACCGGAAGCGGTTGTCGTTATGTGCAATGCTATTAAAGATTATTTCGGTGAAACAGGGGAGAAAATAGGAATTAAAATCTCCGGAGGTGTTTCAGATATTGACGATGCGGTAAGATATTACACTATCGTGGAAACGATCCTGGGAAAGGACTGGCTCACGCCGGAGCTTTTCAGGATAGGAGCCTCTAAATTGGGCGACCGTTTGTTGAGCGCGATAGAAGATCGTGAAATCAATTATTTCGGTTAACGGTATTTCTGGTTGTTATCTTCAAGCAATTTCAGATAACTTATATATCTTTCTTCAGCTATAGATACGTTTTCGATGGCTTTTTTTACACAACATCCCGGTTCGTGTGTATGAGTGCAGTTATAGTATTGACAATTGGAGGAGAATTTGAATATTTCCGGGAAATATTTTCCGACTTCGTTTTTTTCAACGTCGACCAATCCGAAACTTTTTATCCCAGGGGTGTCGATGATGTATCCCCCGTCTTTCATTTTAAACATTTCTGAGAAGGTAGTGGTATGCTTGCCTTTGTTATGGTAGAGTGAGATATCTCCGGTTTTAGGCGTTAATGTTTTATCGACAGCGTTTATCAATGTCGATTTCCCTACTCCTGAATTTCCTGAAAATAGATTTATTTTATTCCGAGTGTATTCCCGGAGGTAGTTTATGTTGGTTCCCTCGGTTGCGGATACTTCAATGACAGGATACCCTGCAGATTCGTAAATCTTACGGAAATCTTCCAGTATGGGCTGATAATCTTCATGGGTATAGAGGTCGCATTTATTCAATATTACGACCGCGGGAATATTATACGCCTCTGCTGTCACAAGGAATCTGTCTATGAACTCCGTTGAAGTAATCGGGAAGTTTAAAGTCGCAACCACGAATGCCGTATCGACATTGGCAGCGATAATATGCGCCTCCTTTGATAGGTTGGACGAACGCCTTATTATATAGTTTTTGCGTTCTTCTATTTCCCATATCACGTTGCTTCCGGTTTCATCCGTGTCGAAAAATACCGTATCGCCCACAGCTATGGGATTGGTCGTGCGTATGTCCTTGAGCCTGAGTTTACCTTTTAATTTGCACTCGCATATATTACCGGAATCTTTATCCTCCACATAATACCAACTGCCTGTATTTTTTATGACGATGCCGTTTTTCATAATGAAATGAAGTTCAGTTTATTTTTTAACGTTTCCATCGAAGGAAGTATAGTATACGAGATATTTTCCAATTTGGTGTATATGACTGATTCAGTGAGGTGCTTTTCTTCCACGAAATGGGTACTGCGGTTTATATTGTCGAAGATGACCGTCAGTATGGTTAAAATGAATATCATTTTCACGCATCCGATAATCGCGCCACCCAACTTATTTATTAAACCGAGACCTACGAAATTGAAAACTTTATTTATTATCCAGCCTGCTATTCCGATGACCAGCATGGTAGCAGCGATTATTATTACAAAGGATATTTCGGTGGAGAAGGCTGAGGTAATTCCGAGAAATTCGCTGACAGCGGGACTATAGTTTACGGCGAGAATAATGCCGATGGCAATTCCGATCAGCCCCCCCAACTGGAGGATGATCCCGTCTCTAAAACCATGGATCACAGACAAAACCAGCGGGATTATTAAAATGACGTCAGTGATATTCATTGAAAAAAATTTCACTAAATTATGTATTTTATGGATAATAAAAAAAATCCCGCTCGATCACGAACGGGATTTTATTATTTATTGGAACGAAGTCCGCGACATTGGGGTAAGTGTTACGTCTCCCAGAAGCCCGGATGGCGATGTAGGATATTCGGTCAATGCGATATTTGAAACCATATTGATGTTGGTATTTTTGAATATTCTCCATACGATTCCCCGGCGGTCGTAATCCGCAATGCGGTTGGCAGGAAGATTGGTAACTTCTATTTCCAGGGTATTTTTACCCGGTTTCAGGAATTTTCCGATCCTGGCAGAATAAGGTACCGCGTATAGCTTCGTAACAAATTTCCCGTTGACTTTTAACGATGCACTTTCGCGAACATCGCCCAGGTCGATAACCCAATCGTCAGCATCCGTAAGAGGAAGTTCGAACTCTACGGTATAAACCGCTGTTCCCATGTTTTTATCTGCATTTTCAGCAGATAGATCAGTCCATGAACCAAGTGTATCGATATGGAATATTCCATCGATCCGAGGCTGGCTTTCGAGGAATGTAAGGCTCCATCCATTTGTGATCTCCACTACGGAATTTTGTGGAGTGAGGTATTCCCAGTTATCGGTTTTGATATCTTCTTTTTCAAATGTTTTTACAAGCAGCGATTCTCCCGGTTTCAGCTGGAGGTAAACCTGTGTTTGTTCATTTACAGTTCTAACTTTCGCTTTGCCTTTTTCTCCGCTCATAGCATCGAAAATTATCGCTGATTTTGCATCAGTTCCGATATTTACCCATCCGTCTACGGTGTTGTTCGCCAGCATCGTAAAGAAATATATCTTGCCTTTGTCATAGCTTCTTCTGATGAATTGTCCGCCGTATTGATTTGCGAACGATTCGCTTTTTACTCCTGTTGTAGCGAGAAGTTCAGGAAGGTTGTTTCCTGTGATGACCTCTCCTTTGCCGAATTTGGTTACGGTAGTTTCGCCGAACGAGTTGATTTCCGGAAGTCTCATTATTGTTTTTTGCATTTCGTTTCTTCTGTCTTCCAAGTCGCTGAGTCCCGGAACATCTTCAGGGAAGCGGTCGGAGAAGATGATCTTAGCACCTTTTTCCGTGAGATCAAGAAGTTTTTCGAGTGTTTTTTCAGGCATCAGTTTCGTTGCAGGAAGTATAAGGGCTTTATATTCCGCTCCACCGGATGTAACGAGTTCCCCGTTTTTAACTTCGAGTGAATTGATGAACGCATCGGAAATATAGTCGATGTTATACCCTGCGTTGAGGATATCCATTACGACTTTGTTGAATTCCGGAATCATATCCACTAATCCGTGGATCACGAACATCATGTAAGGGCCGGATTTATGGTAATCGTTCCATATATCGAAGATTGGGAAATACAAAAGAAAATCATTGTCCGATTTGCCATGTTGAAGGAACGACTGACATCTTGCGATATAAGCGAAGAACGCATCCGCATCCTTCCAGATAGTATTGGTGGGAGACATATTTATCGACGCGTAGAATTTCCAGCCCGGCCATTCCGCATCTTTAGGAGAATATGGTGTACCATGGAAGAATACATGATTAACACCTGATGCGAACAACTGGTCTATCTCCGGTTTACACTGCGACAACGATGTGCGGAAGTGCTCGGTGAGCCATGTGAAAGTTTCTGCTGAAGTCAGTGTTTTACCTGTAATGTTGGCACCCGATGAAGCGAATTTAAGAACCATTGGATTGGAGTCATTCGTTTTCATTCCGCGGTCCATTCTGAGTCCAGGGATATCGAATGCCGTACGTCCGAAGGTTTCGCACTCCGGTATATCTACGGATGCATAAATATCAACGAGATTACCCGGTGATCCGTGCGACTGGTTGCGGATCAATGAACCGTGGCTGTGCGCCCAGTCTTTCCAGGGTGTAATAAAATTATCCATAAGCATTTCGAACAGAGTAAGCCTGTAGTCCGATATCACGCGCTGAGACATTTCATCCCTGCCTCTACCCTGGAATTCTGGAATATAATTCTCTAATTTATAACCGCGTCTTTTCTCGAATTCATCAAGGAATGCGTATGTCCAGTTTGCTTCGTATACCTCGTAAGAGTCGTTGAAGAATGCACGAGGGTAGGGCGCATTGCTTTTCTCGAACGCCTCATCGAATTTTTTCAGGTATTTTTGTATAGGTTCTTCCGCCAGATGGTCGAGCACCCATCCTTCTCCTCCCGGAGCAGCACGTTTCACTTCCTGTCTGGTTTTACCGTTGAACAAAGCGTAGACCGTCCAGTTTGATCCTGCCGGAGCGATCCAGTCCAGATTTCCGTCTGAGAAGTTTGCAGTTATGTCCAGAATATCGCCGTTATCGGAGTAGGCCATAACCTTATCTATAGTAGCATTTCTTGCCGGAATATCTCTTGGCCGATCTAACGGAACGATCTTTTTGTCTACTGATCTACCTCCTTCGACTTCGACCTTTTGAATGATAAGTTTTGTAGCGGCATCCTCGATAGAAACATCAGGGCCTCCGAACGGCCATCCCGTACCATTATTCATATCTACGATCATTCCCAGTTTTTCGGCCTCGGCAACAGTGTGTTTGTATACTTCCATCCATTCTGGAGTGAGATAATCGATATCGTTTTCTTCATTGCCCATTACTCCGTATATAGGAGTAATCTCGACGCCGCCCATGCCTGCAGCGCTGTAAAGTTCGAGATTGTAGGTAAGATTTTCTTTGTCTACTGCGCTTCCCAGCCACCACCATCTTGTGAACGGTTTGTGAACGGTTTCGATTTCATACCACTGCGTTTCGTCGACAACGGTTCCTTTCCGCTGTTGGCACGAGAATAACATTACCGCCGCGGCAATGATTAATAAGTTAAGTTTCTTCATTTCAGTTAGATTATTTTATTTGTTTGAGTATTATTTTTTTCATGGGTAAGCTATTTTGAAACAGAGATATTTTCTACATTTTCAAAGTCTATTTTTTCACCGCTTGAGGTTGCGGCGGTGAAATTTTCCATCGTCCAGTTCTCTGCATTTTTTATTGTCCCGGGTCTGATGCAAGTGATATGGACATCTGTAAAATGAAAATCGGTTAGTTTTTTCCTGTCAGATCCGACAGCGATTATTGCGGTGCCTGCATCATTCGCATTGACGCTGGCAATGTTGATATTCAGGAAATCAGGAATACCTTTCTCATCGCTAACTCTTTCGGATAAAGTTCTCCATGCCGGGGAGATACTGTCTATATCGTAAATTTCGGGAAAATTAACAGTTGTAAGTGTGTCGATCCTGAATACAAGCGGATTTTCTACCTTATTTAATACAACTTCGTCGATGTATATGTTTTCGATTGTGCCTCCCTGTCCCAGATCGCTCGTGATTCTGATTCCGGAACCGGTTCTTTGTCCAGTAAGATTGTAAATTACGATATCGTTTATTCCGCCGGAAGTGTTGCCAAGGGTCAATAGACTGTGGCTGTCCTCGGCAGTGCTGTTCCGTATTATTACTCTTTCGGTAGCCCGGTTTATACGAAGTCCGTCGTTCCCGCGCCCCGCCTGGAGATAAAACCCGTTTATGGTGTTGCTGACTATGGTGTTTTCGACAAGGACGTCAGTTGATGAATCGATAATGATCCCATTGGACAAGGGGACGGAGGAAATATCGTTATCGTAAAGGACCAGACTGTCTGCTGTTATGAACTGGGAGTAAAGAATATGTACGGATGTTAATCCGGAATTTATTATCGTGATATTCTTTAATGTAACGTTGAGCGAGTTCTGAATCAGTATTTCCTTTGGTCTGACGATTTCATATTCGATAATATGGTCAAGGCTTTTTTTTCGATATTCTTCGCGGAGTTCGACGTAATAATTGCGGAATGCATTCCCACTCCCGTCCAGAGAACCTTTGCCGCTAACTGAAGCATTGTTCTGGTCGATTATGTTAATTACTGCAGAGGGCCATGGAAGCTCTATTCCTTCGACCCTTGTAACAATAAACGGATAATCGTTAATGTCTTCACTGGCTTTTAATATCGCATTTTCGTTAAGATATAAATTGACTCCCGATTTTAAATAAATGGAACCGGTAAGATAGGTGCCGCTGCGTAATTCCACGGTTCCTCCTCCGTTCTCGGCACATTGGTCTATTAGTCTCTGTAAGATGGAGGTGTTGAGGGTTTCGCCGTCGCCTACGGCGCCGTACTCATCGGCGAAATACACTCTATCATTATCAGGGAAAATTTGCGCCCCGACATTTTTTTCCCATCCGAAATGTTTTATCGATTCACTGATAGTGCTTTGGCATGAAATAAATGAAAAACACAGGATATGGAATAATAATATATGTAAACTTTTTCTCATAATATTATTATATACATAATCATACCAAAGATATGAAATAAAATGACATAGGAGATTAAAGGATCATTAACGACGCTTCTTTTAGTAGTGAGTCAATATCAATGTTGTGATAAAATATCCGCAGCAGAACCCCGCCAATACCTGCCAGAAGTTATGTTTTTGCAGGTATAATCTGGATGTCGCCAAAGCGCCTGCGCCTGCGATGAATAAATATATCATTCCCGGAGTATAGCCGTAATTATGGAAATTCAGGAAGATTATAAATGCAATCATTCCTCCCATGGCTGTCATATGGAGGCTTATCTTCCAGAAGAAATTTATTATCAGGCATACGACCACGGATATTACCGCAGCCCATAGTAACTGGTTGAGTATGTGTAGGATGTTATTTCCGGTAAGATAATAAGAACAAAGCATGTACCCGATCGCGACGATCAACAAAGGGATCACCCGGTCCGCTCTGGTGGAAAGGGTAAGGCTCTTTATGACATTTATTTTGTATAATAAAAAAATAGTGACAGCCGGAATTATGATGGTTGAAATAGCGGCGAGAAGTACTATATTTATCTTGATCTTCTGGTAAATGATACTTAAAAACGTATTGCCGAAAAATAATATAAGAATGCCGTATAGCGGCAAAATGAACGGATGAAAAATAAATGAGATCACCTTTGCGAGAAAGGTGATCGCTCTTGTTGTCCGATCCGTATAATGTTGGTCGATTGTATTTTGTTCTGCTTCCACAATAATATTTAAATCTGTTTTCTGAGTCGGGCAACGGGTATACCTAACATTTCGCGATATTTCGCTACGGTCCTGCGTGCGATATGATACCCTTTCTCATTCAATATCTCCATAAGGGTCTCGTCCGTCAAAGGTTTTTTTTTGTTTTCGTTGTCGATGCATTCCTGTAGAATCTTTTTGATCTCATAGGATGAAACCTCCTCTCCGGATTCGGTCTGCATCGCTTCGGAAAATAGTGTTTTCAGAGAAAATATTCCGAAATGAGTCTGTATGTATTTGCTATTAACCACCCGGGAAATCGTTGAAACATCCAGTCCCGTAATGTCGGCTATATCCTTGAGTATCATCGGGCGGAGCTTTGTCTGGTCACCGTCTACGAAATAATCCTTCTGATACTCCAGTATAGCTTTCATTGTCTGAAGCAACGTGTTGTGTCTCTGTTTTATAGCCGAAATAAACCATTTAGCCGAATCTATTTTGTGCTTGACGAACTGCACAGCTTCCTTGTCGCTCTCGGATGCCCGGTCGCCCTTCGCAGCCATATCCCTGATCATGTTCAGGTATTTGTTGTTGATCTTTATTTCCGGAACATTCGAATGGTTAAGTACCAGGTCGAATTCACTGTTCTGGTAATCCAGTATAAAATCCGGAGTTATATGCGGATTTATGCTGGAATTATCTCCGGTATATAAATTTCCCGGACGAGGGGAGAGTCTTACGATCTCGTCGATGGCATCCCTGAAATCATCGATGGAAATATTCAGCGTCGAGATCAATTTCTCGTAATGTTTTTTGGTAAACTCGTCGAAATAATTTATTACGATCTCTCTGGCAACCATTAAAGGTTTTGTAATCAATGTCCGTGAATTAAGTTGCAGCAACAGGCATTCCTGTAAAGTACGTGCGCCGATACCCGCCGGTTCCAGTTCCTGAATGATCTTGAGAACCTTTTCGATCTCTTCCTTGTCCGTGTCGACGCCTGTACTGAATGCTATGTCATCGACAAGGCACTCTACTTCCCTTCTCAAATATCCGTCGTCGTCAAGACTGCCTATTATATATTCGGCGATAACGCGCTCCTTTTCATCGAGGATGCGGTAGCCCAACTGTTCTTTAAGGTATTCATGAAAGGACAGTCCGTTGGATATATAAACATGGGTCTTGGTCTCATCCTTGGAGTAATTATTCGCGTAATACTTATAATTGGGAATATCTTCGTCTTTTATATAATCGTCCACCGAAACATTTTTAGGTTCTTCTTCCTCTTCCTGTTTCACTTCCACATCTTCATCAAGAACAGGATTTTCTTCTATTTCCTGTTTTATACGCTGCTCCAGTTGTAATGCGGGAAGTTCCAGAAGTTTTATCATTTGTATCTGCTGAGGAGATAACTTCTGCATTAATTTTTGAATGCTGCGCTGATTTAATGTTGACATCTTATATAATTTAAGTTAGACTTTTCCTTAGAATTCCGCGTTCTTAGGTGTGCGCGGGAATGGGATCACGTCTCTTATATTTGCCATACCTGTCACGAATAATAATAACCTTTCGAAGCCGAGGCCGAAGCCGCTGTGCGGTGCCGTACCGAACCTGCGGGTATCCAGATACCACCAAACGTCTTTCTCCGGAATTCCCATTTCCTCGATACGGGATATTAATTTGTCGTAACTCTCCTCTCTCTGCGAACCTCCGATAATTTCCCCGATTTTTGGAAATAGCACATCCATGGCGCGGACAGTCTTCCCGTCATCGTTCTGTTTCATGTAAAATGCTTTTATTTCCTTCGGATAATTTGTCAGAATAACCGGTTTTTTAAAGTGTTTCTCAACCAAGTATCTTTCGTGTTCGCTTTGGAGATCGAGACCCCAGCTTACCGGAAATTCAAATTTCACACCAGAGTTTTTCAAAATCTCAATACCTTCGGTATATTCGAGCCTTATAAAGTCGCACTCGATAACAGATTTAAGTCTTTCGATAAGAGTTTCATCGTACATTTTCTGAAGGAACTCCAAATCATCGATACAGTTATCCAGCGCATATTTTACTAGATATTTTATAAAATCTTCCGCAAGATCCATGTTGTCTTCGATCTCATAAAATGCCATTTCGGGTTCGATCATCCAAAATTCTGCAAGGTGGCGTGGCGTATTGGAGTTTTCTGCCCTGAAAGTCGGACCGAAAGTATAGATTTCGGATAATGCCATGGCACAGAGTTCTCCTTCAAGCTGACCTGAAACCGTAAGGTTGCACTGTTTGCCGAAGAAATCTTCTGAGTAGTCTATAGTTCCGTCTTCTTTTCTAGGAGGATTGTTCATATCCAGAGTGGTTACTACGAACATTTCTCCAGCGCCTTCGCAGTCGGAACCGGTGACTATCGGCGTATGCAGATATTTGAAACCGTTGTCGTTGAAATAATTATGGATAGCAAAAGCCATGGCATGCCTTATCCTCAGAACAGAGCCGAACGTGTTTGTTCTCGGCCTCAGGTGTGCGATCTCACGCAGGAATTCAAGAGAGTGTCCTTTTTTCTGTAAAGGACATTTTTCCGGATCGGCTGTTCCATAAATCGTTATATTATCGACTAGAACTTCTACCGGCTGTCCGGAGCCTGCCGACTCGACAAGAGTACCTTCCGCTTTTAGGCATGCTCCAGTGGTTATAAGTTTTAAAGTCGATTCGTCGAAATTCGGAACATCGACGACAAGCTGTATATTATGTATGGTAGAACCGTCGTTAAGAGCAATAAACTGGATGTTTTTATTTCCACGTTTGGTTCTTACCCATCCCTTTACTACGATTTTTTTACCTGTTTCTTTCGATTTTAATAAATCCGAAATTTTAATTCTTCCTCCTCTTGTCATTTCTATATCTCTTAATTTGTTGTTTGCGAATATTCTTCCCCATTTTTGATTAGGGTTATTTTGTATTGAGGTTCACAATTCAAGGTTCTTCCCATGTCGAAAATAACGGTATCCTGCCCGACGAGATCGTAATCATCCATTCTTATGATAGTTTCGCTTCCGCCAGCTTTTGTCTGATAAGGACATTTCGACGAATATAATACCGGAGAGTCGATCTCATATCTGAATCTCGTGTCGTATACGGTTCTTCCTCCTGACGTGGAGGTTTTATCTGTTTCCATTTCGAATTCAGCACCTGAGATTAGGGATGCATAATCGAGTCCGTCTTTTGTTTGCTTTATATTGACTTTCAGGTACCAGTCGCAGAAGAGGGATTCGGTAATAAAACGCATGTATATCCTGTCTGCATTGATGGACCACTGCTTATCTCCCGTATTGGTGATAGTATACTTTCCGTTCGTAATTTTTTCTTCCACAAATCCGTATAGTTCTTTCTGAACTATGTACGGATTATCGTCGTCAGTTTTAATGCTCCAGACAGCGCCTTCCGAGTTAAAGTCTTGTCCGTGCGTATTAATAGTCAGACGTCCGTATCTCGCCAGGTCGTTATCCGGTGCTTCCTGCGGATTGAAATCCAGTATGTATTCATTTCCGTCTTTTGTCAGTGTCAACCCTTTCAAGAGATTATCTTTTGTGTCCTGACTCGTTTCGTTCAAATATATATTCAGCCTGTACGCTATATTGAATGGGTCCATAACCAGATCATTCTGTAAACTTACCAGAAGGTACCACTGCTGGTAACTGTGAAAACTATCGTTATCGTCATTTTTGTTGCTAAGACACGAAGATAAGAACAGAATTGAAAGTAAAGCTGGAGTAATAAGTTTTTTCATAATTAAAACCTCTAATTTTTTAAAGCCCAAAGTTATTGTTTTTTATTATCATTTCAATGATTTTTCCTATTTATATAATCGTAAGAGCCTATATTAGGACAATAATCATTTTGGGATAAAACGGATTAATCCGTTTATTATTTTACGGGGCGGAGAATGTACAGGAATGTAAAATAAAAAAGAAGTATGTCGAACATACTTCTTTTTTATAGCTTTAAGAAAATCTGTATATAAAATGTATACTGAATTATCCTAAAATCGTGACATTTACAGCCTGCTCGCCTTTTTTACCTTCGTCAACGTCAAACTGTACTTCTTGTCCTTCTTCAAGACTGCGGAAGCCTTTTTTCGCAATACCTGTGTAGTGTACAAAAATGTCACTTCCTGTTTCGGTTGTGATAAAGCCGTAACCTTTTGCTGTATCAAACCATTTTACTGTTCCTTTCATAAAAAAATATTAATAAAATAAATACAAGACAAAGGAACGAAAAAAAATTTAATAAATAGTTATTTATTTGTTGTTTTTTACAAAAAAACTTTTAATGACCTAAAAAAGACCGTGAAAATTACAATTTTGACAGAAAATCGATAAGATCGATTCCATCCGGATAATCAAGTAATTCGGGTTCCTGTGCAGTCCCGTAGTTGACAGTATCGCGCGTCAATTTAATATCGGAAACTATACATTGAATATTTTCCCGGTTTTTATCTATAAACTTATTGACTTCATCCATGTGATTATATCTCATGTATTTTATATCCGGCAGGTTTCCAGGTTCTCCGTCAGAATAGGGGGTAAGTGTGTAGGAACCGAAATCGTAAAAATCCGTTTTATTCATTTTTAAAATGGATTTATGGAGCTTAAGCCTGGAGCGGTATTTATGGTGTTCAGGGATTGCTGTTGCATGATTAAGTTTATTTATATCGTAATCCTCGGGAATAAGAATGCAGCACACGTTTCTGCACCCCATGCCGTAATAACTTAAAATGTCTTTTTGCAGCATTCCGATCTGCTCTGGTGTTTCCTTGCCGGTTATAACAGCTATACTGTATCTGGATTTTCGGAAAATATGTTTGATATTTCCGTACATATATTTAAAATATCGGTTGGTGTTAGAGCTGCCCGTGGCTATGACGCTGTCTATATGCAGATTATTTGAGAAGGAAGATATCGGAATCGCAGGATTTATTTTTTGTAGTTGATCGATAGTGAAATCCATGAGACGGTAATCCTTGGACGATAGTTTAACAATACAATTATGTCCTGATGCCAGTACGCATAACATATCGAAAAAACCGACCATAGGAATATTCCCTGCCATGATTACCAGTACGTTTTTTTGGGATAATTCGGGATAATCATACATTTTTGCCCATTCGTAAAGTTTCTCGCGACTGAGCATTTTTTTGCATATATTTTGTATGGATTCCCTGATCGATTCTTTTGTGAACCATGGATTGTCGCCTATGGCTTTATTGATTACGGATGTTAGGACCGGATCGTTTTTCTCCAGAAATTCCGGTAGCTGTTGCCCCAGTATCACAAATTCCTCAATGTATTTCATATTGTCAAAATAAAAAACAAAAATATATATTAATTATTTATTCTGTTTTTATTCTTTTTATAAAAAATGCTGTATCTTTGTACAACAAAAATCTCTAAAAATATACTCCTCGTCCTAACAGGAGAAAAATCATTAATTCATATTTTAATGCAGGAAAACGAATTAAATAAAAAATCTCTTGCCGAGCTCAAGGAAATTGCAAAAAGCTTAGGTATCAAGGGGAATTATAAAAAAAAGGAATTTATTGAACGGATAATCGATGTACCTTCTCCGGAACCCAAGGTCATAGATTCTGAAATAAAGGAAATAGAAGAGGAAAAACCTGTTGTTGATGTGAAGCAGGAACATTCGCATCCTGCGAATAATGATAAGTCTTCTGAGCGCGGTAAAAGAAAAAGAATTTCAAAAGAAAAAAATACTCCGGTTGATAACAGAAATGAACCGGACCATTCGGAAGTTGACGTAAAAAAACAGCCTGAAGTTGAGAAAAAGCAACCCGAATCAGATAAAAAGAAACAACCTGTTCCAACTCCTGCTCCTCCGGTACAGGATAGTCAGACGTCGCCTCATAAACACAAAGAGGCAAGAGATGAATATCTTGGAACGATCGAGGCTGAAGGAGTATTGGAAGTGATACAGGATGGTTACGGTTTCCTGAGGTCTTCGGATTACAATTACCTTAATTCGCCTGACGATATTTATGTTTCTCCGTCACAAATCAAAAGATTCGGCTTGAAACTCGGAGATACAGTAGAAGGTATAATCCGCCCTCCGAAGGAAGGTGAAAAATATTTTCCGCTTATCAATGTTACACGGATCAATGGATTATCGCCTGATGATATAAGGGACAGGGTACAATTCGAATTTCTGACCCCGTTGTTTCCCGATAGAAAATTTAATATAACAGGAAACGGACACAATAATATTTCCACCAGGGTCATAGATCTTTTTGCCCCGATTGGCAAGGGGCAGAGGGCGTTGATCGTGGCACAGCCTAAAACTGGTAAAACGGTACTTCTTAAATCGATTGCAAACGCAATTGCAGATAACAATCCGGAAGTTTACATGATAGTACTTCTGATTGACGAAAGACCGGAAGAAGTTACCGATATGGCTCGCAGTGTTAAAGCGGAAGTGATAGCTTCCACGTTCGATGAACAGGCTGCAAGACACGTAAAGGTTGCTGAAATGGTGTTGGAAAAAGCTAAAAGAATGGTGGAGTGCGGACATGACGTGGTAATCTTACTTGATTCTATAACGCGTCTTGCCAGAGCATATAATACGGTACAGCCTGCTTCAGGCAAGGTTTTATCCGGTGGTGTCGATGCTAATGCCTTGCATAAGCCGAAACGCTTTTTCGGAGCGGCAAGGAACACGGAGGAAAAGGGTTCCCTTACTATTATTGCAACAGCTTTAATCGACTCCGGTTCTAAAATGGACGAAGTTATTTTTGAAGAATTTAAAGGAACTGGAAATATGGAACTTCAACTGGATCGTAAATTATCGAATAAAAGGATATATCCAGCTGTCGACCTTACTGCGTCGAGCACCAGACGCGACGATCTTCTTCTGGACAAGGAAGTGTTGCAGAAAATTTGGATACTTCGCCGCTATCTTGCGGACATGAATTCTGTAGAAGCTATGGAGGAATTGAAGAAACACATGGACGGTACACGTTCCAATGAAGAGTTTCTTATCACTATGAATAAATAATGACTTTTAATGAAAAGACATTAATTGTTATATGCGGACCTACGGCATCCGGTAAGACAGATGTAAGCATCGAACTGGCACAAAGGTTCGATACCCATATTTTGTCGTGTGATTCACGGCAGTTTTATAAAGAAATTCCAATAGTCACAGCTGCTCCGGACCAAGAGCAGCTGTCTTTGGTTCCGCATCATTTTATAGGCAATAAAAGCATACAAGATTTTTATTCGGCTGGAGATTTTGAAATCGATGCACTTAATCTGCTTGACAGGCTATTTGCTGAAAAGGATTGTGTCGTAATGACAGGCGGCTCGGGGCTTTATATCGATGCGGTGTGTAACGGGTTCGATGCTGTTCCTGATGCCGATTTGAAGGTGCGAGAGCGTCTTAATAAGATATATGATGAACATGGTCTCGGTAAGCTTCTGGAAGACCTTCAGCAACGCGATCCGGAATATTACGGGGTAGTAGATAGAAATAATCCCCAAAGGGTGATCCGGGCACTGGAAGTCTGTATAAGTACTGGACATCCCTATTCAGGGTTGAGGAAAGGAAATAAAAAAGAGAGACCTTTTCGTATTACAAAATTTTGTCTTGACATTCCCCGGGAGTTACTATATGAAAGGATCAATAAACGTACGGAGATAATGATTGAAAATGGTATGGTGGAAGAAGCGCGGTCAGTTTTTAAATATAAATACCTTAATTCCTTGCAAACTGTTGGTTTTAATGAACTCTTCGATTTTTTCGAAAAAAAAAACGACTATGCTACGGCAGTGGAATTGATTAGAAGAAATACCAGAAGATACGCCAAAAGACAAATGACATGGTTCCGGAGGGATAAAGATATTATCTGGGTCAGGACATTAGAGGAAATAATTGAATATTTGAAAAAAAGCGGCGCTTATCCGCTTTTAATCTGTTAATATAGACCTCTTTCAGTTACTTTTTCATAATATTTATATGTGTTTTTTCTTTTCGCCGTCTTTTCATGGTTTAGAATATTATCTTTTCTTATGTAATAAGAGGTTCTTACCTAATCGATAAGAATAGATAAAGGATCTATTCCTTGTTCCATTGCTTCTTCGAAATACTTATAAGTATCTTTACGTTCATGGTAATTTCTCGTACTTTCCGGCAACTCATCTTCTTCCATATCATAGAACATTGGCTTGGCCTCCAGAAATCTGTAGTGGCCCCATACGAGGGCTATGATATAATTAGATTCGACTTTTTTCCCATCATCGACGGCAGGTTTCCATTTGGGTGATTTTTTCAATAAATTGGTAAATCCATGATAAACTTCATTATTCAGTGATCCGTCGTCTACGGATAATGGTTTTATCTCAGATAAAACTCCGTTATCGTCTATTACTATATGGGACAATAAATGCCCTCTGTTAGCCTCGCTCAGGATCATTGAAGTGTTGAAAAAATATCTGTATTTGTTCCGGATCCATTTACAGAATTTCCCTTCGTCTCCTTTTTTAAATAACGGAGGCTGCTGAACCTGATCGAATGACGTATCCTCATCTCCGAATGACATATAAGCATCCGATATAAAGAAGTAACATTCCCTGCCTATTGATATCGGAGCTCTATGGGTATTATCGAATCCGATTATCCCCGGTGACTTATCTTTGCTGTCGAAATCCAATCTGGAGAGTTCCGCATCCATTTCGCTAATTTTGGATTTGTCGAGTTTTACAGCGACGAGGTTCTTGTCCAACGTCATATTTTTAGTTTTCTCGAAGCGGATCTTATATTTAAATCCTGCGTCGGGAGTGTTTATTTTTTCGGGTTTTACGCCGCTCGAAAAAATAATAATAGAAAAGAGTAATAAGAGTTTTTTCATAAATTTTAAAGGTTGAGAGCAGGTATTAAAGGTCAGTCGATCATTATATAAAGCGGATCCCACCCCTCTTCAAGCGCCTGCTGATATAGTTTATAATTGGCGTTTTTCGGATCGTCAAGGTCGTCGTCTATGAGTCTGAAATGACCCCAAACCAAAGCGATTATATAATTGGACTCGACTTCCTGTCCGTTCTCTTTCGCCGGCTTCCATTTTGGCGAACGTTCGAGAAGGTTGAAGAATCCGTTAAAAATTTCCTGGTCGAGCGATGAATCGTCCACGGTTAAAGGTTTGATATCTGATAAATTCCCGTATCTGTCTATAGTTATATTAAAAATCAGGTTTCCCCGGTTAGCGTCGCTTAATATCATAGATGAATTGAAGTAGTCGAACTTATAATTTTTTTTGATCCATTTACAGAATTTTGCTTCGTCGCCGCCTTTGAATTTGGGCGGTACCTGTACCCTGTCGAAAGCATTGGTTTCTTCATCTATACAGGTATAAGCGTCTGATATGAAGAAATAACACGCACGGTCAATAGAGAAGGGTGAAACCTGTCTGTTATTGATATCCATTTTTGCCAGTCCGGCAATGAGTTTGCTGTTGCTGCCATGCGTTAGCTTCTCATTTGCAAGTGAAATATCCACTCCCGTGGACTTTTGTTTCTCGAACTTGATTTTATATTTGAATCCCGCATCCGGAGAGTCTATTTTTTCCGGTTTACTTGCGCTGCAGAATAATAATAAAATTCCTACAAATATTATATAATACTACTCATAATAATTTATTCATCGAAATCTTTGTACGGATCGTATTCGGACTTCCTTATTGGTGAATTTCGTTCGTACCGAGGGAGATATCTTTGTCGTAATAATTTTTTTCTTTTGGACTGAGGTTGGGCGATGTATAGGTTCGGAAATGACCCCATGTGATGGTTATTAAATATTTGGAACTGATTATTTCTCCGTTGTGGATCGCAGGTTTCCATTTCGGGCTCTCATGAATATTTTTTAAGAAACTGCCGGAAACTTCACCGTTATAAAAATTATCGTCTAAATTCAATGTTTTAATTTCGGATATTTCTCCTTTTTCGTTTATAACTATTTCCTAAATAATATGTCCCCTTACATCCCTGTCAAGTGTAAATGACGAATTTATTTTGAATTTATTTTTCTTTAATAGCCAATCGATAAATTGAGATTCGTCCTTTCCCTTGAAACGTGGGCCTACTTCCGCAATTTCAATTATGGTATCATTAGTAAAAGCATCCGATATATATACATATTTTTCCATACCTACACCGATTGGTGCTGGCTCCACTTTTCTAAAAAAATCTTTAGGGTCGCTTTTTACCCGGACTCTAATTAAAACTTCCTGCCCGGAGTTTTCGTCCGTCTCAGAAATTTGTCTTTCAAAGATCTGCCGGTGGGTTTCGATTGATCCCATGTATTTAAATTCTGCATCCGAGTGGTCGATCTTTTCGACTTTCACCGTGCTCGCACAGGAACACATTGTAAATAATAAAATGTATAATAAAATATTATTGTTCATAGTAGTGCATAATTGTCAATGTTTTTATTTAAAATCCCTGAAAGGGTCGTATTCGTAATTCTCGTCTTTTTTCAATCTATTTACTGTTTTAACTTTTGGAATTGACTTCAGCAAGACTTTATCCCTGTCGCTGATATCGAAAAGCGGATTATATGTTCTGTAGTGTCCCCATGTGATAGCTATAAGGTACTGAAATTCCACGTTTTTTCCTTTGTGAAAAGCCGGTTTTGTCTGGGGACAAGTGTACAGTGTATTAATAAATGCATTTGAGATTTCCCCATCGTAGAACTCGTCGTCGATGCTCAGGACATCGATCGATTCTATCCAGCCTGTATCGTCGAATCCGACCTGAAGTAATAAATGTCCTCTGCATTCCCTGCTTAATATTAATGCCGGATTTATCCTGATATTAGAATTTTCGAGGAACCACTTCAGGAATATTTTTTCATTGGATCCTCCGAAAAATCGAGGAGTTTTCTGTACTATCTCGACAATAGAATCCCTGGTGTAGCAATCCGACAGGAAAATATTTTTTTCAATTCCCACTCCAATAGCAGACTCCTTGACTTTAGAAATATTTTTAGGATCGATAATGGTTTTTTCCTTTGTATCCAAACCAGATCCTTCGTCCATTTCTGCAATTTGTTTCTCGAACAACTGCCTGTGGCTATCCATATATGCCATATATCTGAATCCTGAATCCGAATGGCTCGTCTTTTTTACTTTGATTTCAGTGCTTCCGCAAGCCGTTGCCATAAGAAGCACGGATAAGATAATTATATTTTTCATAATAAAAAAGTATTGTAGGTTATTATGTTTTGTTGTTACCAGTATGCGCCTCCGAAGATCATTCTTCCCCTTTTATTGTTTACCCTGTAATGTCCCCATACGACTCCCATTATATATTTGGTGACAGCCGGTTCACCTTCATGCCTTCCCGGCGTCCATTGGGGTGAAGATAGAAGGGTCGCGGTAATGCTGTTATACATTTCGCTGTTAAGGGGATCGTTATTTACTAGCGTAACAAGGGATAAATTTCCATTCTTATCGATATAAACTTCCCATATAATACTTCCACGGTAAGCGGAATTTATTACCGGTGTAGGGAACTTGAAGTCATTTTTTTTAGCGACCCATTGGGTGAAATGTTCTGCACTCTCACCTAAAAACAGGGGTGGGACGTCGATATGATCCACAATGGAATCATTGAGATTTACGTATGTGTATGGATCCGAGATGTAAAAATATACCTCCATAGATACGTTGAAGGATTTATGGAACTGAACATGCAGGTTCTTATTTGCAGGGTCCTTTAATTCTTCTTCCGGCAACGATTCCAAATATTGCTTGAGGCTTCTTTCCGTGGAGGAATTTATCCTCTCGAAACGTGTCCGGTACCGGAACGCGGAATCGGGATGGGTCAGTTTTTCCGTTTTCGGACCGCATCCTGTTAGTATTAAAAATATAATTATATATAATACCGCCGTTTTCACTGCTACTATTAATAATATCTATTATAATTGGCTTACTATGTTTATCGTCCCTGTAGTGTCCCCAGACTAACCGTGCCAGCTATTTGTTTATACAATTTCCCCGTTATCCATTGGGGCCGTCAGTTGATTGGGTATATATTCGTCCTTGGCCCTTATCTTTGTAATATATTTAAATCCGGCATAAGGATGTTTTAATACCGTGGTGTTAGGCGTACACGATGTTATAAACAACCCCATAAAAATGTATTTTATTAATTTTACTCGTATCCAATTTAAATTAATTATCTATAAGTTACTTTTCCGCTGATATCTATTAATTTTTGTTTACCCGACTGACCGACTACTCTGTAATGCCCCCATACCAATGAAACAAGATATTTCGCATCGACCACCTCTCCATTGTCCATTCCCGGTTTCCATCTGGGTGATTTGGTAAAAAGTGCTGCCAATTGTTCAGGTATATATTCGTCTTCTGAAGTTATTCTTGTTCCCAGTACTTTATGGGTTAATGAGCCGTCTTTTCCTATAGTCACCTCCATGACGATATTTCCGCGGTAATCCGGATCGAGTATTGTAAGGTCAGGCGGAAATTTAATATCATTTTTTTTGAGTATCCATTTGGAGAATTTTTTTTCGTCTCCGTTTTTGAATCTGGGCGGAATTTCTACTTTATCGACTAAGGAATCTATTCCGTTTATATATGTATAAGCATCGGAAATATACAGGTAAACCTCCATTGATATATCGTTGAATACCTTAAATTGAGATATATAATGATTTCGTAGCTTCCTGTTTTCATAGACGTCTTTTGGCAATGATGCCATATAACGTTCCAAATTATCCTGGTTGGTAGGGTTAGGTCGGTCCATCCTTGTAACATATTTAAATCCTGCATCCGGATGTGCGATTACCTCTGTTTTGGGAGAAACGGCACATGACTGGATGCAGAACAATAAGGAGAAAAGAGTAATTAAATTCCGCATAAATAAAAACTTTCTGTAAGTTTAAAACGAAATAAACCTACAGAAAGTTACATTTAAAGCGAAAAAGAGCTGTTTATTTATTTTTTTTTCGTTTTTTGAGTTCTTTTTTCCAACCGTCTTCACCTTGATCTTCTGGAATATGACCGAAGCTTATATTAATCATATATACGCATTTGGCATCCTTGTTAAGAATTTTGGCCGGAGTCCAGCCTGTTGAATCGTATAAAAATTCTATTATCTGTTTCTCTACTTCAGGCATAAGGTTTTGCTCGATAGGAGAAACCTTGGATACTTTACCGTCGGTGTCAATTACTATGGCATAAATGGAATTCCTGGTTTGTGAATACAACAGGTAATCGTTGTAGGATTTAAGTTTCGGGGATTCGAATTTCAACATAAAATCGAGTCCGAAGTAGTCCACGCTTCTTTTATTGTATTTGGGTGCAGTAAATTTATCGTCAAAGAGATACATGTTTATTTCATCGTCAATAAGATAAGGATAGGAAATATACATCTTGATCATGAAAGATAATGAATTTACCGTGATGTTAGATGTATCGACATTGTCATCGAACTGAATTGCTACACGTTTAGCACGCATAAATTCAAAACCGTAATTTTTTTCCTTTCCTTTTAATTTTTCCGCACTTGCAGAAGGTACCAGATAACATAACAATAAGAGAAGAGTAATTATTTTCAAATTTTTCATAAGAATATTATTTTGGGTTTATATTGATAAAATTATATAAAATTCTTGATTTCTCAAATCAATAACGCTTCGACATTAAATAAATGTACGTATTTCAAATATTATTAATATTTTTACTACATAAAAACCTAAATAGAAAAGTTGAACCTGAAATGACGAGAGTAAAAAAAATCATTCTTGAAGAGAAGGATATGCCGACCAGATGGTATAATATCGTCGGCGATATGCCTAATAAACCGCTTCCACCTATTCATCCGGGCACTAAGAAGCCGATGACCAAAGAGGAATTGTCGGTGATTTTTGCAGAAGAACTTATAAATCAGGAACTATCCCAGGAAAGCTACATCGATATTCCGGAAGAAGTACAGGATCTCTATAAGATATGGAGGCCGACTCCTTTGGTAAGGGCCTATAATCTGGAAAAGGCGCTGGATACTCCTGCTAAAATATACTTTAAAAACGAAAGCGTAAGCCCTGCCGGTTCTCACAAGCCTAATACAGCTATTCCGCAGGTATACTATAATTACAAGCAGGGTATAAAACATCTTACGACTGAGACCGGAGGCGGGCAGTGGGGAAGTGCTTTAAGTTTCGTATGTAAGCATTTTAACATCGATCTTAAAGTTTTCATGGTCAAGGTAAGTTATTATCAGAAGCCCTATCGTAAAATAATGATGAATACGTGGGGAGCCGATGTTATTCCGTCACCGAGTACATTGACTTCCGCAGGTCGTGCAGCTTTGGAAAAAGATCCGGATTGTTCGGGTAGTCTGGGGCTTGCTATATCGGAAGCAGTCGAGTTGGCCGTACAAAATCCGGAGACAACTAAATATACTCTTGGAAGTGTACTCAACCATGTGGCGATACATCAGACCGTGATAGGAGAGGAGGCGCTTACCCAAATGGAGATTGCCGGCGATATGCCGGACATAGTTATCGGTTGTTTCGGAGGGGGATCCAACTTTGCAGGTCTGGGATTTCCGTTTCTGAGAAAGAATCTCAAAGAAGGTAAAAATATCAGGATCTTAGCAGTAGAACCACAGTCATGCCCGAAATTGACACGCGGTAAGTTCCATTACGACTTCGGTGATTCGGCAGGTTTGACACCGTTGATCCCGATGTATACTCTCGGACATTCGTTCCAGCCTTCCGATATCCACGCAGGCGGATTACGTTATCATGGAGCAGGTGCGGTCGTAAGTCAGTTATTGAAAGACGGGTTGATCGAAGCGCATTCGATTCCGCAGTTGGAGACATTTGAAGCAGGAATGTTATTCGCTAATACTGAGTGTATTATTCCCGCACCGGAATCCACACACGCGATTGCAATGGCTATACGCGAAGCTAAAAAAGCAAAAGAGGAAGGAAAATCGAAAACTATCCTGTTCAATCTTTCGGGACACGGTCTCGTGGATCTATATGCTTACGAACAATATTTCGCAGGGAATCTGCAAAATTACGATATCAGCGATGCTATGATAAACGAATCTTTATCGGAACTTGATAAATTATAAAAAAGAGGCCATATGGCCTCTTTTTTATTTAAGCTGAAAGTATAAGCCGGGTTCTGTACTGTTTAATAAAACAGCCTCTGCCATTTATCTAGTTTATGAGTCGCCTCATAAATCGTCAGCAACCTACCCCCCCGACTCGGGCGAGCAGCCCTCGAACATCGGTATACATGGTCTTGCAACCCGTTAGGCGTACGGCTATCCATGTTGCCATGGATACCGGTAGTCTCTTACACTACCTTTTCACCCTTGCCGCAGAACGGCGGTTTTTTTCTGTTACGCTACTATGCCCTTACGAACATCTTCCCGTTAGGAAGAACGGCGCTCTGTGTTGCCCGGACTTTCCTCTCTCCGTAAAACGGACAGCGGCAGAGCCTTTCAGCTTATTTATTGATATAAAAATCTTTTGATCTTATGAGTTGGTGTTTTTTCGAAAGTATTGGCTTGTTCCACGACAAGGGAAATTCTTGAGAAACGATTCACTTTGGAGTTTACGTAATGCATAAGTTCCAGTTTGAGAGTTTCGATTTTTTGTTCCAATGAATCTTTCATGGAATCGTATTTCTTTTCCAGTTCTTCTTTATTGAATTGTACGAGGGCAACCAACTTACCTTTTTCTTCTTTCACCAGAGAATCGACCACCATACTGTGTCCGTTGATCACATGCTCGATCTCTTCCGGATAAATATTT
Organism: Rikenellaceae bacterium; assembly: GCA_021201795.1. Classification (GTDB taxonomy): domain Bacteria; phylum Bacteroidota; class Bacteroidia; order Bacteroidales; family Rikenellaceae; genus JAJBUQ01. The sequence goes on along the minus strand of JAJQEF010000017.1, from coordinate 35,038 downwards.
TCTCCGCTGGCTCCCAGGATCATATTTCCCAGACGTCCTTTTATATACAGATATCCTTTTTTATCAAATACTCCTAAATCTTTCGTTCTAAACCATCCGTCCTCAGTAAACGCTTCTTTGGTCGCTTCTTCATTTTTATAATAGCCTGCCATGATATTAGGGCCTTTGGCTATTATTTCTCCTTCTCCTGTCTGGGGATTAGGGTTTAAAATGCGAAGCTCTACTCCTTTGAGTTGAGGTCCAGTGGACTGTATTTTCACCGTCGAAGTGCTTACGCCTGCAATAAGGGGTGCGGTTTCTGTAAGGCCATAACCGATTGCATATGGAAATTCTGCTTCATAAAGGAATCTCTCTACAATCGGATCTAATTTGGAGCCTCCTATACCAAAGAACCTTACCCTTCCCCCGAAGGTCTGCTTAAGTTTTATCCCTAAAATTTTATTTAATAATTTCCTGCCTGATTTGGTAGAATAAATTTTTCTGATCAGGGATTTTTCATTTATCTGTGCAAGTATCTTGTTCTTGTATATTTTTTCTATAATCAGCGGTACGCTTAGAATCGTCGTAGGGCGGATCTCTTTAAGTATCGGCAGAAGTATATTTGCCGTAGGAGGTTTCTCTATATACACAACAGAAGCTCCGTGCATAAAAGGAAGCAGCATGCCGAGGCTGCACTCGTATGTGTGAGATAACGGAAGTATGGATAAAAATACGTCGTCCGCAACCACTTTGTGCAGATCTTCTACCATGGCCAACTGCGAACATAAATTATTATGTGTCAGCATTACCCCTTTAGGTTTGGATGTGGTTCCCGATGTATAGATTATTGCTGCTATATCGTCGGAAGCAGGTATATAATCTTTTTTTGATGCGGACTTGTTATTACATCTTTTAATTAAAGACAGATCGTCCATTAAAATAATAACATCGAGTTTTTCTCTGGATTCTTCAGATAGCTTTTTCAACTGCCTTTTAGAAATAATAATGGCTTTTGCGTCCGAGTGCGAAATAATTCCGTTGACTTCATCTTCGGAAAAATCCGGAAGAACAGGAACGATTACCGAACCGGATTTTACTGTAGCAAAATATCCTGCGCTCCAGTTAGGCATATTCTGTCCGAGAAGTATTACTTTATCTTCTAAATTTATTCCGTTTTCGGAAAGAATGTTCCTTAAATGGTCGACTCTTAAAGAAAAATCATGAAAGGTTAGTTTTTCTTTTCCGTATACTGAAAAACATTCATTGCCCGAGTATTTGCACACACTGTTGTCATACAGCTCGACCAATGTAGAAAATTTTTGTTCAAACATAAAACTAAATTTAACCCTTAACTTGTACCTGAGTATATTAACGAGTCAATTAACAACTTTATTTTGCGACGCAAGTTATCAAATATATTTGTATTTTCCTGCGCTGTGTGTAAAAGATTTAATTAATATTTGTTTACTTTGTCGTCATTAAAATAAAATTTCATGTCTTTTATCAGAAGAACTTATGACTGGGTGCTGCACTGGGCTGATACTAAGTGGGCAGTGGTGGCTTTGTTAATACATGCTTTTGCCGAATCCAGTTTTTTTCCTATTCCGCCGGATGTGCTTTTAATTGCCTGCTGTCTTGGTGCTGTGAAAAAATCTTTCAAATTTGCCGCCATCTGTACGATAGGCTCGGTTTTAGGTGCAATGGTAGGTTATTGTATCGGACATTTTGCCTGGCTGACGGCCGATGGTGAATTTACTTCCTTTGCAGGGTTCTTCTTCAAGTATGTTTTTTCGGAAGAAGCATATTATTCAGTTAAGGAGAAGTACGATCTATATAACTTCTGGGTTGTCTTTACAGCCGGTTTTACTCCGCTGCCGTATAAGGTTATCACCATAACTGCTGGGGTGTTCAATATTAATTTTATAATGTTCGTTATAGCATCCGTAATCAGTCGAGGAATGAGATTTTTCCTTATTGGATGGATGATATGGAAGTTCGGACCTCCGATTAAAATATTTATAGATAAGTATTTCAATATGCTTGCCCTTGCATTTACAGTTTTATTGATTGGTAGTTTCATAGTACTTAAATACGTAGTGTAATGAAGGTTTATGGTTTGATAGGTTATCCTCTCGGACATTCTTTTTCGAAAAAATATTTCAGTGAAAAATTTTTGAAGGAAAAAGTAAATGACAGTAGATATGAAAATTATCCTTTGGACGATATAAATAAACTGACTGCCGTTATTAATGATAATCCTGATCTTAGAGGCTTGAATGTTACTATTCCGTATAAACAGGATGTCATAGCGTTTTTATCTGAAATGGATGTTACTGCGGAGACGATCGGTGCGGTAAACTGTATTAAAATTTATCGTGATGGCGAACATCCTCGTTTAAAAGGTTATAACACCGATGTTATCGGATTCAGGGAATCCCTCCTTAATATGATAGGGAACGAACGTCCGAGGGCGCTCGTATTCGGAACAGGCGGTGCTTCTAAAGCTGTTTTGTATGGACTGAAAGAACTTGGGATCGATTATAAGGTAGTATCGAGAAAAAAGAGGGAAGAGATAGTCTCTTATGATGATGTAACCGAAGAAACTATAAAGGAGTTTAAACTATTGATTAACACCACGCCGTTGGGTACATTTCCTGAAACGCAGGAATCTGTTGAAATTCCTTACGATGCAGTAACAAACGAACATTTTCTTTACGATCTTGTTTATAATCCGGCAGAGACCGAATTTCTTAGAAAAGGCCGGATCAAAGGGGCGATGGTTAAGAATGGTTACGAAATGCTTATTTTGCAGGCGGAGGCAGGGTACAAAATATTCTGTGAATAGGGATAATTATGTCTTCGATATTCGATAAAGAAATAAAATTTTTACCGGGTGTAGGCGAAAAAAGAGCTCAGTTATTTAAGAGCGAGCTTAATATTACTACTATCGGCGATCTCTTGTATTTTTTCCCTTATCGTTATCTGGATAAATCCCGCTTATTTAAAATCAGGGAAGTAGGAGAGGATGTTACGACTTTTATCCAGCTCCGTGCTCGTGTCGAAAGTATTCAGGTTTTAGGAGAGCGAAATAAGAAACGTTTCAAGGTTATAGTATCGGATGGTACCGGAAGAGCGGAGCTCGTCTGGTTCAAAGGCATTAATTGGGTTCAAAAACAAATCGAACAGGAACGCGAATACATAATATTCGGCAAACCGGGTTTTTTTAACGGAGTGATGAGTATTATTCATCCGGAGATCGAATCGACGCTGGTCGCGCAAAATAAATTCCGTCCGGAAGTTACTGGGGTTTACAGCGTCACGGAAAAACTCACATCGAATCATATTACAAGCAAGGTTATTTTCAATATTATCTGTACTGCATGGGAGAATGTGAACGGCAGTGTTGAAGAAACATTTCCTGAACATTTGATGAAAGATTATGGTTTGATGGGATTGAAGGAAGCCTTGTATAATATACATTTCCCTAAAAATAATACGTTGCTTAATTCTGCGAGGTATCGGTTAAAATTCGAGGAACTTTTGGGAATTCAGTTAAATATTCTTTCTGTAAAAAAGAAACAGGAGATCAGTTACAAAGGTTTTATTTTTTCCAACGTAGGCGATATTTTTAATTCCTTCTATAAAAATAACCTGAAATTTCCTCTTACCAATGCACAGAAACGAGTGCTTAAAGAGATCAGGCTTGATTTTTTGAACGGTAAGCAGATGAACCGTTTGCTTCAGGGGGATGTGGGAAGCGGTAAGACGCTGGTCGCGCTGATGAGTATGCTGATCGCGGTTGATAACGGTTATCAGGCTTGCATAATGGCTCCCACGGAGATTCTTGCAAATCAGCACCTTGAATACTTCTCGGATTTCCTCTTGGGGCTGAATGTAAAAGTCGAACTTCTTACAGGATCTACGACAAAATCCGAAAGGGAACGTATATTAAGTTCGCTTGCGAAAGGAGAAATCGATATAATGATCGGTACGCATGCCCTTATTGAGGATCGTGTAGTTTTTAATAAATTGGGATATGTGATCATAGATGAGCAGCACCGTTTCGGAGTGGAGCAGCGTGCCCGTCTGTGGATGAAAAATGAAAATGTTCCGCATATATTGGTTATGACCGCTACTCCTATTCCGAGGACGCTGGCTATGACCTTATACGGCGATCTGGATGTGTCGGTGATCGATGAGCTGCCACCGGGAAGGAAACCAATCAAAACCATACATTTTTATGACTCGCACCGGTTGAGAATGCTCGGTTTCGTTAAGAATGAAATCAAAAAGGGAAGGCAGGTTTATATAGTTTATCCTCTTATAAAAGAGTCCGAGAAAATGGATTACCTCAATCTGGAGGAAGGATATGATGGAATAACCAGAGCGTTTCCGCCGCCTGAATTTGTCACTCTCGTGGTTCATGGGAAGATGAAACAGTCTGAAAAAGATTATGGAATGAAAATGTTCAAGGACGGGAAGGCAAATATTCTTCTGGCTACATCTGTGATAGAGGTAGGCGTTAATGTTCCTAATGCAACGGTTATGGTGATCGAGAGTGCCGAAAGATTCGGATTGGCCCAACTGCATCAGTTAAGAGGACGTGTAGGACGTGGGGGAGAACAATCGTATTGTATTTTAATGACTTCTGTCAAGTTATCTAAAGAATCGCGTAAACGTATGGAAGCCATGGTTTCTACTACCGACGGCTTCGAATTGGCGGAGCTCGACTTACAGTTAAGAGGCGCAGGAGACTTGCAGGGAACGCAGCAAAGTGGTATGGCTTTTGAACTTAAAATCGCGAATTTAGGCAAGGACGGACAAATTTTATCTATTGCGCGTGAAGCAGCTATACGAATTCTGGAAAAAGATCCGTTACTAAATAAAACGGAAAACGGAAAACTCAGGGTTCTTGCCCGGAAGTATAGTGCTGATAAAATCTATGATTTCAGTATGATTTCCTAATTTTTTTTACTACTTTTGAGAAATTATTTAATTATGAAAAAAATGCGTTTCCTATATAAAATCACCATGATTCTGGCATTGTCGTTCTTTTGCGTGTCTGGATTTTCACAGACAAACAATGCATTTAAGGCGGGAGAGAAACTGACATATGTTGTCAGTTACAGTATAGGTGTTAAAGCGGATCTGGCGGAGTTTGTATTCCATGTCAAGGATACTAAAATGAAAGGACACGATACATATCATATTAACGCAGTAGCTCAAACCTATGCATCTTTTAATTGGTTCTTTATTCTAAGGGACGAGTATAGCACCTGGCTGAGAAAAGATAATCTCAAGCCGGTTTATGCAGAAAGTAATATCAGGGAGGGAAGTTACAGACGTAGCGGAAATATGACTTACGACTGGGATAAAAAGGTGGTAAACACCTGGTGGAAAAATCCTAAAATAGGCACCGATAATTACAGAACTTTGAATTTAACAGAGGATAGTCTCGACGGTCTTGCATTATTTTTCAATTTAAGAAATACTCCTCTTGAAGAAGTGAAAGACGGATATTCGGGTTATATAGAATTGGTTTTGGATGAGAAGATAAAAAGGTTGGAGTATAAGTTCCTTGGCAGGGAAGAGAAAAGAATCGCAAAAATAGGGACGGTCAAAACGATAAAGTTTTCATGTCAGCTGACTACTTCTGTAGATGAGTCGTTCGAAGATGGTTCCGAGTTTTTTTTGTGGCTGTCGGACGATGAAAACAAGATCCCTGTTTATCTGGAATCACCTATAAGGGTAGGTTCTGTAAAAGCACGCTTGAAAAGTTACAGCAATTTAAATCATACTTTGAATAAAAAATAAGAGGGTTACCAACCCTCTTATTTTTTATATAATTACTGAACTTTCTTCTAAGAATTACCCATTGCTTTGTTTGTAATATTCTGTACAGTTCCGATTTCCATAAAAGACGCTCCTTTAGCAGCTCCGAAGCTGCCTCCTATGACTACGATCAAATCGTTTACCCCAAGAAGTTTTTCTCCGTTAAGATCCAGTAGTACTCCCAACGGAAACGTATCGTGGTTAACTATAGGTTTGTGGTAAACAGCTTCCACACCGTAAGAGAGGGCAAGCTCCCTCATTATATAAGGTCTGTAACAAACAGCATAAACAGGTCTTTGTCCTCTGAATGCAGATAGATACCTTCCCGTTCTGCCAGTCATGGAATCGATAACGATAGCTTTTACAGGTAAGTTAACACATGCTTTGACAGCTGAACGTGCTAACTGGGCTGTAATTTCGTTGTTGATCCTGACCATGTTGATGTCAATGATCGGAGATGTATCTTTTTCGATTTCACGAGCGATTCTTGCCATCGTTGTTATAGCTTCAATAGGATAATCTCCGTTGGCTGTCTCGCCGCTCAACATGATTGCGTCCACTCTCTGGTATATTGCATTCGATATATCGCTTACTTCTGCACGTGTAGGCCGCGGATTTTTTATCATCGAATGAAGCATTTGCGTTGCAATGATAACAGTTTTTTTACTTTCTATACATTTATTTACAATACATCTTTGGGTAATAGGAATGTGTTCAGCCGGAATTTCTACACCGAGATACCCGCGGGCTACCATCACGCCGTAGGTCTCATCGAGTATTTCATCGATATTATCTACGCCTTCCTGATTCTCGATTTTAGAAATTATCTTGATGTGGCTTCCTCTTTCTTTAAGGATCTGTTTAACTTCGAGTACATCGGATTTTCTACGCACGAAAGAGTGTGCGATAAAATCGATGTCCATATCTATCGCCCAGCGGATAAATTGTTTGTCTTTTTCAGTAAGGAAAGGCAGGTTCATTTTCACGTTAGGTATATTAACGCTCTTTTTGCCTTTGATACTACCTCCGTTAAGTACCCTGCATATAAGGGTTTCATTTTTCTTGGCGATAACTTCGAGTTCTATTTCTCCGTCATCTACAAGAATATTCGCTCCAATGAATACATCGTCATATACGTGAGTATCATTGATATAAATAGTTTCCAGATTAGATAGATCGTTAGTCGCAGTACCCTTGATTCTCAATATATCTTCCGCTTCGACTTTAATACCGTCCCGGTATTCTTCGGTCATCGCTGTGATACGTAATTCAGGACCTTTTGTGTCAATCAAGATAGCAATTCTGTCGGAAACCGCCCTGATATTTTTTACGACCTGAGTCGCACTTTCAGTAGTAACGTGTGCAGAGTTGATTCTGGCAACGTTCATTCCCGCTTCAAACAGTTCTTTAATAAATCCTACCTCGCAACGTAAGTCAGATATTGTTGCAACGATCTTTGTTTTTTTTGTACATATATATACGATAAAAGTTATTTTTTGAAACTTAAAACACCGAGTCTGTAAGAGTCCAGTCCGAATCCCATGATCGATCCGGAACATTTGGGAGCCAACAACGATTTGTGCCTGAATTCTTCCCTGGCTAAAATGCATGAGATGTGAACTTCGACGACCTTTGTCTGTATTCCACCTACAGCATCAGCGATGGATACGGAAGTATGAGTATATCCTCCTGCGTTTAATACAATTCCGTGGTAACTGCCGTTTGCCTCATGAAGCCTGTTGATGATCTCTCCTTCGACATTGGATTGGTAATAGTCGAGAGTGTCGTCAGGGAATATATCTTTCAATTCATTAAGGTAATCTTCGAATTTTTGTTCTCCGTATATAGCCTTTTCCCTTGAACCTAAAAGATTAAGATTCGGTCCGTTTATGATTAAAATTTTCATACCTTCTCTAATATGCTGCAAAAATACATCACAATTCCGAATTTTATATACTTTTGTGTTAAAATAGTTTAAAATATTACATGAATAAATCTTTCGCCGGCGAATTTGAACTAATAGACTTTATAAAAAATAAATTTAATAGTTTGATTGCCAAAGACTCTACAGGCATAGGGGACGATTGTGCCATAATTCCTTTAGATAGTAAAAAATCTTTAGTTGTTACGACTGACATGCTGGTAGAAGAAGTTCATTTCTTAAGAGATAAGATAGCTCCTTTCATATTGGGAAAAAAATCTCTTGCAGTAAATTTGAGCGACATTGCTTCTATGGGGGCGGCGCCTGTATCTTCCTTCCTGTCGTTTTCCCTTCCGGACGATGTGAATGATGAATGGCGCAGGCAGTTTATAGAGGGATATTATGAATTATCTGAAAAATTTTCAGTACCTCTGCTTGGAGGAGATACTACCCGTTCCTTAGATAAGATTACTGTCAGTGTGACCGCACTCGGAACGGCAGATAATGAAAATTTAAAAAGAAGAAATGGGGCGGGACAGGGAGATTTGATCTGTGTCAACGGTTATCTGGGGGATTCTGCCGCCGGATTTAAATTGATACAAAGAGAGCGTTGGAGTGATAATCCAATGGAAGAATACCTGATAAATGCACATAATGATCCGGACCCTCTGGTAAACGAGGGGTTATGGTTGGGTAAAAATAAATACGTTACTTCAATGATGGATATATCGGACGGAATAGGTTCGGACATCAGGCATATACTTAATGCCTCCGATGTAGGTGCGATTATTGATTTGGAAAGATTACCTTTGTCATCTGCGTTAACAAAAATATCCGGAAAATACGGTTGGGATAAATATAACCTGGCTGTTAACGGAGGTGAGGATTATAAACTGCTTTTTACCGTGCTCAAAGAGGATTTTCAGGATCTTAATAAAGAATACCTGCAAATTTTTAAGCGGGAAATTACAGTTATCGGAAGCATTGCTCAAAAGGATAACGGATTAATGTGGAAATTATACGGTGATTGTGTACCGGATTATTTTATGGGTTACAGACATTTTTAATTGATTCAGAATGGGAAGATTATTGTTAGTCAATATAGTTTTCATGCTGTTTTTCAACGGCCTTGTAGATTACTATTTTTACAAATATTTCATCAAAAAGATAACCAAAAGTAAGATTGCCTGGATTGCGCATTGGGTCCTTGATGCCGTTTTCATATTCTTGTTGATTTACATGTTTTTAGGTGTATATTTTAACGGATTCTTTGTGTCGCCGGAAATGTATCAGGACTTTATGTTCATTTACTTATTGGTGTACATTCCTAAATGTGTTTACATGATCTTTACCCTGCCAGCTTTGTTTATACGCAAAAGCAGAACTAAAAAAGGCATCTATATATTCGGCGCATTTTTAGCGTTGGTATTGATATTATCCTGCCTGTACGGTGCAACCATAGGTAAAAGCAAATTAAGAATTACCGAATCGGTGGTTTATAGCGAAAAACTTCCCCGGGAGTTCGATGGCTATAGGCTGGTACATTTTTCCGATACTCATGTAGGCAATCTTAGGAACGATAAAATACTGCAAAAGATACTCGATTCGATAAATTCACTCCATCCCGATTTGGTTCTTTTCAGCGGTGATCTGGTGCATACCCGCACTTCTGAAGCCTATAAGTTTCAGGAAGTTTTAGGTAAGTATTCTGCTTCGGACGGTGTTTATGCGATTTTGGGAAATCATGATTACGGTGACTATTACCGTTGGGCGAATGCGGAAGATTACAGGAAAAACAGGGAAGACCTCGAGACTTTTTTTAAGGATATAAACTGGATACTGCTCAACAATGAGTCCGATTATATCCACAGGGGAAGTGATTCCATTGCAATCATCGGTGTAGAGAATTGGGGCGAACCACCGTTCCCGCAGTACGGTGATCTGGACAAGGCTTTGGAGAAGGTAAATAGTGCTGATTTCCAGATTCTTTTGACCCATAATCCCAACCATTGGATCGAAGAGGTACAGGATAAAACCAATATAGACCTCTCGCTATCAGGGCATACCCATGCCATGCAATTGGTATTCAATATATTCGGGAAAAGAATATCTCCTGCGAGCCTCAGGTATAAATTGTGGGGAGGACTGTATCAGTTCGAGGATCAGTATATATATGTCAACGAAGGTATAGGATATGTTTTATTCCCGTTCCGTCTCGGTACGCCTTCTGAACTGACTGTGATTACATTAAGAACGAAATGAAAAAAGAATATTCCCGGTTTTTAACGATAGCCGGTTCGGATTCGGGAGGAGGTGCAGGAATACAGGCCGATATTAAAACGGCTTCTGCATTGGGATGCTATGCAATGTCTGTTATAACTGCAGTGACTTGCCAAAATACGGAAGGAGTTTCCGGGATACATGTTGTACCGGAAGATATTGTCAGAAAACAACTGGAGGCGGTTTTTTCAGATATCGGTGCGGATGCAGTAAAGATAGGTATGGTTCCGACTCCGGAATGCGCGGAAACGATAGCCGATGTCCTTTTAAAATATGATATTAAGAATATAGTACTCGATCCCGTAATGGTCGCGACTTCGGGAGATAAATTAATATCCGAGGAAGCTATCCGGAAAATAATTGAATTACTTTTTCCTTTGTCTGATCTGATTACTCCTAATATTCCGGAAACGGAATTTATTACAGCAGTCCGGTTTGAGGATAATAAGGAACAAAATTATATTCAGGCGTCAAAAATTTTTTACGAATTCGGCGTAAATAATGTTCTGATAAAATCCGGTCATATAGAGGATAATAAAGAAGTTTATGATTATCTGTTTGAAAAAAACGGCCGTATGACTAAATTCGGTTATAAAAAAATAAATACGTCGAATACTCATGGAACAGGCTGCACCCTATCTTCGGCAATAGCCTCTTTCATGGCAAAGGGAAATAGGTCCGGAACCGCGGTTGAAAAGGCCGAAAATTATATCCACAAGGCTATTGAAAAAGGAGCGGAGTTTAAATTGGGTAACGGACATGGACCGGTACACCATTTTTTTGAATTATGGGAATAATCGCTAATTTTGTCAAAACCTGATTTATGTTCTGGAACCCGTTAAAAAATAACAAACTCGTCATAATAACGATTGTCATTTTTGTTATCCTAATTACTTTTCTGGATAAGAATAGTCTTATCGACAGCTGGCAGGTCTGGGGTCGGATACAGGAACTGGAAAAACAAAAGAACTTTTATCAGGAAAAAATAGTCGAGGACAGCATCATTCTGGAAAATCTTAAAGACAACTTTTTTCTGGAAAAATATGCCCGGGAGAATTTTTATATGAAATCGAAGCGCGAAACAATATATATAGTAAAATAATTTATTTGATTCTTAGTCCGTTGATTTCGAATCCACTGTTTTGATTCGGTACAGCGATTTCCTTTTCCTTATTATTCATTCTTCGCTGGTCGAAATAATATCCCTTTGTGCCATTGGTTTTTCTATAAAACTGATAGTAATCGCAATATATGCTTACGACCATTTTCTGTTTATATGGAATTTCTAAAAAGTTAAGGATGTCTTCTGCATGCTGTTTATATATTATCTGAAAAGGAGATTTCTCTTTTTTGCCGGTCCCGGAAGACATAATTGTCCTTATAATCATATTGAGTCTATGGGAATTTTTGAGGGCATTCTGATTGTCGCCTGTTTCTTCATAGAAAAAAGTAAGCAGATTAAGGCTTCCCAGGTTGAACGGTTCCTGTTTGAGTGAACTCTCGAGGAAATTTATGGCTTTGACGTAATCGGATTTTTCCGGTTTGTCCGTCGATAAGGTTTGATAGATCAGATCGTTGTCATTAACTGTCTTGTAGGGCTCGTAATTGATGTTGTATGCGAAACCATAATATAAATGATAATAGTCGTTATCATCCAGGGTCATGTCGCCTGCCATGTAACGGTTCATCAGAAGCGGGTAATAAAACTGTGAATTTTTATCGTTGATATTTTCGAGTAATTTTGTGTCGTCAAAAATATTGTTCGCGAACAAAGTCGTTTGCGAGAATGCTATAAGGATCAGGAGTAGTTTTTTCATATTTTTAATAACGGTAAAATTATTTAAAAATTATTAAAACAGCTAACTTTGAAATCTAAAATTTATGAAATAGATGGCTAAAAGCGGAAAACCAAGTTTTAAAGAATGTCTGGTTGCATATTCTAATTTGAGAAAAGATATACTATCCGGTGTTTTTTCACCTGTTTATCTGCTGATGGGCGAGGAGAGTTTTTTTATAGACAGGTTAACCGACCTGCTTACAGAAAATATCCTGAAGGAAGAGGAACGTACGTTTAACCAGATGATAGTTTATGGGAAGGATGCCGATGCGGGAACCGTTGTAAATTATTGCCGTCAGATTCCTATGTCCGGGGATCGGAATGTGATTATAGTTAAAGAAGCCCAGCATCTTAAAAAAATAGAATTACTGTCTTCGTATTTTGAAAAACCATCAGGTACATCCATATTGGTTATATGTCATAAAGGAAAAAATGTAGATAAACGCACCCCGTTATATAAAAACGCTGTAAAAACAGCGACGGTCTTCGAATCGATAGTGCCGCGTGATTACGAATTGGGACCATGGATTGAAAGTGTGTGTAATGAGAAAAAGGTGAAACTCGATCCGCATGCATCCGCTCTTATTGTCGAATATCTTGGTACTGATCTTTCACGCATAGCCAATGAGTTAGAAAAATTATCGGGAATATTACCCGTTGATAAAAGGTTGATTAATAGCGATATAATAGAGAAATATATCGGCATAAGCAAGGAGTATAATAATTTCGAACTGACAAAAGCCATATCTGAAAAGGATCTTCCTAAAGCCTTGAAGATTGTGGAATATTTTAAAAGTAATCCGAAGGATAATCCTTATGTAGTAACAATTTCCTCGCTTTTTATGCACTTTCAGAGAATATTTATTCTTAATTATGAAAAATGGATGTCCAGGAAAACAGGCAAAGCTCTTCCGACCGATATGGAACTTTCTAAATCATTAAAATTGCCGAATCCATTTTTTCTGAGAGAATACAAGATCGCTTCTATGGTGTATCCTAACTCTAAGGTTTTCATTATATTCGGTTTATTGAGAGAGTATGATCTCAAAGGAAAAGGCATGAATCAGGGTTCTGCCGAACATGGTGACCTGCTTAAAGAATTAATTCTTAAAATAATGTTATGATAACTATAATAATAATAGTCGCAACATCTATAATTTCGATTATTGCTTTCAATAACCGGGAATTGTTCGATAAACTGTCGTTGCAGCCTTTTAGGGTAGTGAATAAAAAAGAATGGTACAGAATTATAACTCATGGATTCGTACACGGGGATTATATGCACTTGATTATAAATATGCTTGTTTTTTATTCTTTCGGCAGTTTGGTCGAAGAGCTGTGGAAGATCAAAGAGCGTGCGGGAATGGTGAATAACGGAGCTTTTTGTTATTTGTTCCTATATTTCGGAGGGATGATTATAGCTTCGATAAACGATGTAATCAAAAATAAAAATAATCCTTACTATACATCTATCGGAGCGTCGGGAGCGGTGTCAGCTGTAATTTTTACATCTATATTCTTTTACCCATGGAACAAAATATATTTTTTCGGAGTGATCCCTATACCTGCGCTGATATTCGGAATTTTGTATTTGGGCTATTCACAGTATATGTCTAAAAAGGGAGGCGGAAATATAAATCATATGGCGCATTTTTATGGAGCCTTATACGGTTTGATATTTCCGATACTGGTCAATCCTGCATTTATATACGAGTTCCTGAATAATTTTTAAGCTATAAAGTTTTTATGTGATTTATAGTTCCGGGGAATTCATTTTCATAATGGGATACGTAAATTAAAGTTACATCGCTGTTCGAAGTATAATCTTCGATTACTTTTCTTACTTTGATTTTATTTTCCGTATCCAGTCCGTGCAGCGGTTCGTCGAGGATAAGAAGTTCGGGTTCTTTAACGAATGTCCTTGCGATCAGTACAAGGCGTTGCTCTCCTGACGACAACTTCGTAAAAGACCTATTCTTAAGATGCGTGATTTCCAATTTCTCAAACCACTTTCGCGATCTGGTTTTTTCTTTTTTATTGTATTGTTTTACATTTCCTATTGTATCGTATAATCCTGAACATACGACATCTATAGCAGGAATATTCTGGTAGTAAAATGTGTGCATTTCAGGGGATATGTATCCGATCCTTTTTTTTACGTCCCAGATGCTTTGGCCGGGGCCTCGGCGAGTTCCGAAAATTTTTATTTCATTGGAATATGCCTGCGGATGATCTGCATTTATAAGGCTCAGAATTGTGGATTTTCCTTTGCCGTTGCCTCCTTTGAGGGCCCATTTTTGCCCTTTGCAGATCTGCCAGTTGAAATTATCTATAATAACTTTCGATCCGTATTTAACAGATATATTTTTCATATCGATAATGGATTCATGCGAGTGAACTGTTTCGATTTTTTCCGCAATATTTAAATTTAAATTTTTTTGCGTAAAAAACTGAGAATAGGTCAAGGATGGAAGTATTTTCATTTTGTCCAATGGAAGTATATGGGTTACAAAATCCGGAGCATTATCACTCGAAGAGAAAATGAAAATTACCTGGGTTTTATTTGCGTAAATAAGATTCCGAAGAGCTTCTGTCAATACTTTTCTCGACTCTATATCCAGACCGATATAAGGATTGTCGATTATCAGTAGTTTCGGATTTTCGATCAGAACTTTGGTCAGAAGGAATTTTCTTAGTTCACCGCTCGACAGAAAATTTATTTTTTTGTCAAAAAAATTTTCGATCCCGAAGATGGATAGTATATCCGGATCGAGATTACTCCTCTCTTTTAATAATAATTCGTATACGGTGGGCATGTCGTCATTTCCCGTGCTGTGCCAACGTTGTTGGTAATATGAATTTCCGAAATCCGCCAGTCCGTAAACGCTGTCGAAAGTTATGGTTTTAATTCCCTGCCATGGCGCCATACCCGATTCCGATAAAACGTCGTAATTTATCGTGCCTGTTTTTATCGGATATTTTCCGTTTATAATCCCAGAGAGTATTGTTTTACCGGAACCGTTATTACCCGTTACCGCCCATACTTCGCCGTATTTCAACGTCCAGTTTACAGGTTCGACGAAATTAAATTCTTTAATTCGGGGCTGACAATCAATCAGTTCAAGGAAATTTTCATTCATAATAAAAAAATAAAAGGCTGCTTATAGCAGCCCAATATAATAAATTTATTCCCACTCGATTGTTGCCGGTGGTTTAGAGCTTATGTCGTATACAACCCTGTTTATGCCTTTGACTTTATTGATAATGTCATTGGATACTTTGGCTAAGAACTCATAGGGTAGGTGCACCCAGTCTGCAGTCATTCCGTCAGTAGAAGTTACAGCTCTGAGGGCTACGCAGTTTTCATAGGTTCTTTCATCTCCCATAACACCTACGGACTGAACCGGAAGCAGCATTACGCCTGCCTGCCATACTTGATCGTAGAGGCCAGATTCTCTTAGGCCGTCGATAAATATTTTATCCGCATCTTGAAGGATACGTACTTTTTCCTCCGTAACTTCTCCAAGGATCCGTATTCCGAGACCGGGGCCGGGGAACGGATGTCTGCCGAGAATTATTTCAGGAATATTTAATTGTTTACCTACACGTTTTACTTCGTCTTTAAATAATAGGCGTAGAGGTTCGACTATCTTAAGGTTCATTTTTTCGGGAAGTCCGCCTACATTATGGTGTGATTTGATAGTCGCCGAAGGTCCGTTTACTGAAACCGATTCGATAACGTCGGGATAAATTGTTCCCTGCGCCAGCCATTTTACATCTTTGAGTTTCTGCGCTTCTTCGTCGAATACTTCGATAAAGTCACGTCCTATTATCTTACGTTTAGTTTCAGGGTCCGTGATCCCTTTGAGGTCGCCGAGGAATTTTTTACCTGCACGTACCACAATCACATTGAGCCCCATACATTTGTATGATTCGAGAACGTCTTCGAATTCATTCTTGCGAAGAAGTCCCATGTCTACGAAAATACATATAAGGTTATTGCCGATAGCCTTATGAAGTAGTTCGGCCGCTACGGAAGAATCTACACCGCCTGACAAACCTAAAACAACTTTGTCGTTTCCAAGTTTCTCGCGCAGTTCTTTTACAGTGGTTTCTACGAATGATTCGGGGGTCCAGTCCTGACGGCATCCGCATATGTCGACTACAAAATTCTTCAGCAGCTTGCTTCCCTCTTTGGAATGATAAACCTCCGGGTGGAATTGTATAGCAAAGGTTTCTTCTCCATTTATTTTATATGCTGCAAATTTTACATCGTCGGTGCTGGCTATAACTGTGTAGTTCTCAGGGAGGCTGATTATAGTATCGCCGTGAGACATCCAGACCTGCGATTGTTTATTCATATCTTTGAACAGAGGACAACCGATTTCGGAAATTTCCATAATGGCGCGTCCGTATTCCCGGGTATTCGAAGGCTTCACCTCTCCGCCGAAATTATGTGCCATATATTGTGCTCCATAACATACTCCCAATAATGGTAATCTACCTTTGAAACCGCTGAGGTCGATTTGCGGAGCGTCTTTATCCATTACGGAAAACGGGCTGCCAGATAAGATCACGCCTTTAACCGAATCGTCTATTTCCGGATAGTGATTAAACGGGTGGATATCGCAATAAACATTTAGTTCCCTAACCCTGCGGGCAATAAGCTGGGTATATTGAGAACCGAAATCAAGGATCAATATTTTTTTCTGCATATAAATTTGGTTATTTTCTAATTTCAGCTCCTGTTTGTTTTTCAAATTGATGGATCAGTTTATTGACAATCTTATCGATGTCGTTATCAGTCATCGTTTTTTCGCTGTCCTGAAGAACGAATGAAAGTGCATAGGATTTTTTTCCTTCAGGTAATTTGTCACCTTCATAAACATCGAACAGGGAAACGGATCTCAATAGTTTTCTCTCTGTTTGAAGGGCTATATTCCTTAATTGTGCAAATGTAACGGATTTATCAATAAGAAGCGCAAGGTCTCTTTTTACTTCCGGATATTTAGGAAGTTCCTTAACCCTTATCTTATTATTTTTAATAAAACTTATCAGATTGTCAAAATCCAGGTCAAGGAAATAAACTTCGTTTTTAATATCAAAGCTGTCGTTTAATTTGCCGCACAGGATACCATAAGTGAGTAGGTGTTTACCGCGTTGTCCGACTTTAAGTCCTTCTTTATAAATAGAGGAGTTAACATACTCGCTGTCGAAATTTTCAAGGTAAAGTCCCAATCTTTTAAGAAGTTTTTCAGCTAAACTTTTTAAGGTAAAGAAATCGGATTTCAGCTGTTTGCTGTTCCAGGAAATCTGGTTCTCGTTCCCGCTTATAAGGATTGAGATATATTTTCTTTCGGAATAATTTTTCAAACCTTTTTCACCGGAATTCTTATTGAAATAACAGTTTCCGACTTCGTAAAGTTTAAGATCGGAACTTTTCCTGTTTACGTTCAGTTGAGCTGCTTCCAATGCGTTATAAAGCAATGTTTGCCTCATGACGCTTAGGTCGTTACTTAAAGGATTCAGTATTTTCACGCAATTTTCCAGTGGATAAACGTCATTACCGTCGTAATACGATGCTTTTGTCAGGGAATTGCTCATTATTTCGTTGAATCCGTTTGCCGACAGAAAATCGGAGATAGTATTTATGACTTTATCTTTGTCCGGATGTTCCGCATATGTCAGAGTAGAATTTACCTTTACCGGAATCTCCACGTTATTATATCCGTAAATTCTCAATATTTCTTCGATAACGTCGGCTTCTCTGTAAACGTCCACACGATAAAGAGGGATTTCGATTGCCAGATCATCGCCTGAAATCTCAATGATTTTAAAATCCAGAGCCAACAGAATGGTGTTTATGGTATCTGTAGGAATGTTTTTCCCGATCAGGGAATTGATCCTGTTATAATTTACCGTAATTTTTTTCGGATATATTTTTTCCGGATAAACATCTATCAGTTCCGAGGAGATTTGCCCGTTCGCTAATTCTTTAATTAATTGTGCAGCATATTTGATGGCGAATACGGTTCCTTCCGGATTTGTGCCGCGTTCGTATCTGAATGAAGAGTCAGTGTTTATTCCGTGATATCTTGCGGTTTTGCGAATCGATACAGGATTGAAATAAGCGCATTCCAGAAATATGTTTTTTGTTTCTTCGGTAACTCCGGAATCCAGTCCTCCCAATACTCCTCCTATACACATTGGTTTTTCAGCATCGCATATCATCAAATCTCTTGAGGTGAGTTTTCTTTCCACACCGTCGAGGGTGGTGAAGGAAGTTCCTTCCGGACATGTTCTGACGATAATCTGCCTGCCTGCTATTTTATCAGCATCGAAGGCGTGCATAGGCTGTCCGACGGAATGAAGTATGTAATTCGTTATATCGACAACATTGTTTTTAGGATTTATTCCGATCGCCAGAAGGGAATTTTGAAGCCATTCCGGAGAAGGGGCGATTTTAACATTCGAAATAGTAATACCCATATATCTCGGGCATGCTTCAGTATCCTCTACTTTAATATCGATAATATTGCTGATGTTGTCGTTCCTGAAGTTCTCTACCGAAGGTAGTTTTGGAACTGTATCTCTTCCGTTAGCTGCGAGATATGCCGAAAGGTCGCGCGCAACTCCGAAGTGAGAAGCGGCATCGATCCTGTTTGGAGTCAGACCTATCTCGAAGACGTAATCGTCTTCTATTTTAAAAATTTCTTTAGCAGGAGTGCCTGGTTTTATTTCTTCCCGTATAACTATTATACCGTCATGATCGGTGCCCAGACCTAATTCATCTTCCGCGCAGATCATTCCCAGCGATTCTATACCGCGTATTTTACTTTTTTTGATTTTAAAGCCTTCGTTCTCTCCGTGAGGGTATAGTGTACATCCGACCGTAGCAACCACAACGGTTTGTCCAGCCGAGACGTTAGGAGCACCGCAAACTATTTGTTTAGGTTCCCCGTCGCCGAGGTCTACCGTAGTAACTTTCAGTTTATCTGCATCGGGATGTTTTTCACATGTGAGAACTTTTCCGGCAATGACGCCTTCCAGTCCGTCTTTGATTGTTTCTATTTTTTCCAGACTTTCGACTTCCAGTCCGATCATTGTAAGTATCGTTGATATTTCTTCCGGAGCCAGATCCGTTTCTATAAATTTAGTAAGCCACTTATATGAAATTTTCATGTCAGATTATCTTAAAAATTGGCACAAGATACTTTTTTTTTATCAATATTCCTTGCGGTATTTCTTCTAATAGTATACCCGGCCGGATATTTATTCTTTAAAAGAATGTTTTTTAGCTTTTATTCAAAAAAAAATTAAATTTGTAGACTCATAATCCGAACTTAAGTAATAACTAAATTATAAAGCTAATGAACAAACCACTAAAGATTGTTGTGCTGGCAAAGCAGGTGCCCGATACGAGAAACGTCGGTAAGGATGCTATGAAAGCGGACGGGACAGTTAATCGTGCGGTTCTTCCGGCAATATTTAATCCGGAAGATTTGAATGCACTTGAGCAGGCTCTTCGTCTAAAGGATAAAATACAGGGATCTACAGTACATATTCTTACTATGGGGCCATACCGTGCTGCGGATATTATTCGCGAAGGGCTTTTCAGAGGAACAGATGGGGGCATACTTCTAACGGATAGAAAATTTGCCGGATCGGATACACTGGCTACCTCTTACGCATTGTCATGTGCCTTGAAGAAAATGAATCCTGACCTGATAATTGCCGGTAGACAGGCAATCGATGGGGATACCGCTCAGGTAGGTCCGCAAGTCGCAGAAAAATTGAATATTCCACAAGTTACATATGCTGAAGAAATCATCGGTTTCGAAGGCGATAAACTGATTATAAAAAGAAGATTGGACAGGGGAGTAGAGACCGTTTCATCTCCTGTTCCTATGGTTGTGACTGTAAACGGATCGGCTCCGGAATGCCGTCCGAAACATGCTAAGCTCGTTATGAAATACAAGCATGCAAAAACTATTTTCGAGGTTCAGAATCTCGAAGAAGATTATTATATGGAATTGAGGAAGTCCAGAGAGTATCTGACTATTCCGGAATGGGGTGTAGCCGATGTGGACGCGGAAGATCCGCAATTGGGGTTAACCGGTTCTCCTACTAAGGTTAAAAAAATCGAAAATGTGGTATTCCAGGCTAAGGAAGCGAAGCGATTCACTTCTGCCGAAGAGGATATTAACGGACTTATTAAGGAATTAATCGCTAGCCATATTCTGGGATAGTTAATTTAAAGGAATAATCAAATGAACAACATATTTGTATATTGCGAGATCGAGGACGGAAAAATTGTTGACGTAAGTCTTGAACTTTTAACTAAAGGAAGAGAGCTTGCGGATAAACTCGGATGTTCTCTCGAAGCTCTTGCCGTGGGATATAAACTTGACGGCATTGAAAATGGATTGTACGAATACGGTGCCGATACAGTGCATATTGCTGACGATGAAAGGCTGGCTCCGTACAGAACTTTGCCTCACACCGCTATTGTTTGCGGAATATTTAAGGAAGAAAAACCACAGATCGCTTTATTCGGAGCGACACCGATCGGCCGTGATCTCGGTCCGCGCGTTTCTTCCAAACTTTACAGCGGTTTGACCGCGGACTGTACGAGCCTGGAGATAGGAGATCACTCGGATGCTAAATCAGGGACTGAATATAAAGATCTTCTTTACCAGATTCGTCCGGCTTTCGGAGGTAATATAATTGCTACGATCATTAATCCCGACAAACGCCCGCAAATGGCGACTGTCCGTGAGGGTGTTATGAAAAAGG
The DNA here is from genome assembly GCA_021201795.1 of Rikenellaceae bacterium. Lineage (GTDB taxonomy): Bacteria > Bacteroidota > Bacteroidia > Bacteroidales > Rikenellaceae > JAJBUQ01. Next base: position 14,393 of record JAJQEF010000017.1, on the reverse strand, counting down.
AAAAATATGCTAAAGCAAAGCAGGGAGAAGTTAAGAGGTTAGATGTCAATAAATATCTTAACGATAGCGATTTTGTGGTTAATATAATCGACCGTCATATGGAAGCCAAGAAGGTCGATATTAAGAATTCACCTGTAATTATATCAGGCGGCTACGGAGTGGGCTCGAAAGAAAATTTCGGACTACTTTATCAGCTTGCCGACGTTCTCGGAGGTGAAGTCGGAGCTTCGAGGGCTGCTGTAGATGCAGGTTTTGCCGACCATGAAAGACAGGTGGGGCAGACAGGGGTTACCGTACGTCCTAAATTATACATCGCATGTGGAATTTCAGGTCAGATACAGCATACCGCAGGAATGGACGAGTCGTCGATGATAATATCGATAAATACCGATCCTGAAGCGCCTATCAATAAAATAGCGGATTACGCGATAACAGGAGATGTCATGGATATAATCCCTAAGATTATAAGGGCTTATAAAGAAAACAGCAAGTAATTCACTTTCAAAAAGTTAAAAAAATGGCTAATTTTTTTCTAGATAATAAAGATTTTCTGTACCACCTGTCGCATCCATTGATGAAAAAAATTGTGGAAATGCGCGAACGTGGTTTTGCAGATAAGGATAAATACGATTACGCGCCTATAGACCATGAGGATGCGATCGAAAATTATAAACAGGTTCTTACGATTCTCGGTGAGATATGCGGGGATATTATTGCACTGAATGCTGAATCAGTGGATCATGAAGGACCTAAAGTTGTTAATGACCGTGTAGTGTACGCGGCCGGAACTCAGGAAAATCATGATGCTCTGGCAAAAGCGGGTTTGTACGGTATATCTCTTCCACGTCAATATGGAGGATTGAACTGTCCTTTGACTTGTTTTGTTATGTCTAATGAAATGGTTTCCCGTGCGGATGTTGGTTTCGAAAATATTTGGGGACTTCAGGACTGTGCAGAAACTTTGAATGAGTTTGCGTCGGAAGAGATTAAGCAGGAATATCTGACTAAGGTTTGTATGGAAGCAGCCACGTGTGCGATGGACCTTACCGAACCGGATGCCGGTAGTGATCTTCAGGCTGTTATGTTGAAGGCTCACTGGGACGAGGAGCAACAAACTTGGCTTCTTAACGGAGTGAAACGCTTTATTACCAATGGAGACGGTGAAATTTCTCTGGTTCTTGCTCGCTCGGAAGAAGGAACTACTGATGCCCGCGGACTTTCGATGTTCGTCTACGATAAGAAACATTCGGCAACTAAAGTTCGCCGTATCGAAAATAAAATGGGTATCAAAGGTTCTCCTACGTGTGAACTCGTATTTACGAATGCTCCGGCAAAATTAGTGGGCGACCGTAAGATGGGGCTTATCAAATATGTAATGGCTCTTATGAATGCGGCGAGGCTCGGTATCGGTGCCCAGTCGACGGGACTCTCCGAAGCGGCTTACCGTGAAGCATTGAAATATGCTAACGAAAGGAAGCAGTTCGGTAAAGCTATTATTGAATTCCCAGCTGTATATGAGTTGCTTGCGAATATGAGGGCTAAGCTTCATGCAAGCCGTGCGATGCTTTATGAAACAACTCGTTTTGTTGAGATATATAAAACTTATGAGGCGATTGCGAAAGAACGTAAACTGGAACCGGAAGAACGTGCTGAACTGAAGGCTTATTCTAAGCTTGCAGACGGTTTCACACCTCTACTTAAACTTATGACCAGCGAGTACTGTAACCAGGTGGCTTATGATTCTTTGCAGATTCATGGCGGTTCGGGATATATGAAAGATTATCCTATCGAACGTCTTTACCGTGATGCACGTATTACCAATATTTATGAGGGAACAACTCAGTTACAGGTTGTTGCAGCCATAAGACATGTGACCACAGGTACATTCCTGGCTAAAATGAAAGAGTACGAAGCGATGGAGTACTGTCCGGAGGTTTCGCATTTGCAAAAACTACAGAGCGAAATTATAGAAAAATATTCTAAGGCGGTGGAAGCGGTTGCTTCGAAGAACGATAACGAGTATATAGATTTCCATGCGAGAAGATTGGTCGAAATGGCTGGTCATATAATTCTGGGTTATCTTCTGATGATTCAGGCTGCTGAGGACGACAATTACAGATTGTCTGCTGAAATTTATGTGAAGACTTCCGTAGCTGAAGTAGAAAAATCATATAAATATATAATGGATAGTGATCCGGAAGATATGGATGCTTTCAAAATGATAAAGAACGCTTAAAATTATAATAAAATAAGTGAAAATGCGGATAGGAGAGTATCCGCATTTTTATTTTTCAATTAATAAAATTGTTTAATTTTTGTGATTGTGTTATCAAAAGAAAAAGTTACCTTTAGCATACCAAAGAAATAGATATGAATATACCATCAGAATTAAAGTATTCCAAGGATCACGAGTGGGTCAAATTGATTGAAAATAACATTGCTTTAGTGGGAATTACTGATTTTGCTCAGGATCAGTTGGGCGATATAGTTTTTATCGATGTCCCTACGGTAGGGGAAAAGCTGAACAGGGAAGATGTTTTTGGAACAGTCGAAGCTGTAAAGACAGTATCTGATATCTTCCTGCCTGTTGATGCTAAAATCATAGAATTTAATGAGGATTTGGATGGCGCCCCGGAATCGGTAAATACAGATCCCTACGGAGAAGGGTGGATTGTTAAGATCGAGATAAAAGATCTTCTTCAGATAGAAGAACTTTTAAGTGCTGATGAATATAGAGAATTAATAGGTTAATAAAATAAAAATATGGGAAACAAAGTAACTGTCGTAGGAGCAGGCAATGTAGGTGCGACATGTGCAAATGTTCTTGCTGTAAGAGAAACAGCAAGCGAGGTCGTTCTTATAGATATAAAAGAAGGACTGGCGGAAGGAAAAATTCTGGATATGTATCAAACTGCAACTTTGCTCGATTTTGATACTAATATTGTTGGGGTAACTAACGATTATTCAAAAACGGCAGGTTCTGATGTAGTTGTTATTACATCGGGAGTTCCCCGTAAACCGGGTATGACAAGGGAAGAACTTATAGGAGTTAATGCTGGTATCGTGAAGTCAGTTGTCGAGAACGTTTTGAAATATTCTCCTGACGCGATAATAATTATGATAAGTAATCCTATGGATACTATGACTTATCTTGCAAGCAAAATCAGCGGACTTCCTAAAAATAAGATTTTCGGAATGGGCGGTGCGTTGGATAGCTCGAGATTTAAATGTTATTTGAGCAAATCATTGGAGGCTAACTCTAATGAGATAGAAGGCATGGTTATCGGAGGTCACGGCGATACGACTATGATTCCTTTGGTAAGCAAAGCAACTTATAAAGGGATTCCGGTTTCTGAATTTGCGGATGAGGAAACTTTGAAAAAAGTTGTTGCAGATACTATGGTCGGGGGCGCTACTCTTACCTCATTGCTTGGAACTTCTGCATGGTATGCTCCGGGTGCAGCAGGAGCTTATGTAGTGGAGGCTATACTTAAGGATCAGAAAAAAGTGATTCCGTCCTGTGTGGCTCTTGACGGAGAATACGGACAGAAAGATATTTGTATAGGCGTTCCGGCTGTTATTGGTAAAAACGGAGTGGAGAAAATTCTCGAAATTCCATTGCCCGATGAAGAGAAGGAATTATTTGCTAAAAGTGCTGATGCAGTAAGAAAAACTAATGATGTACTTAAAGAAATAGATATTCTGTAAGAAATTATAAAAATAAAAAAGAGCCATATGGCTCTTTTTTATTTTACAGCTATGGCGTCTATCTCCACTTTTGCATCTTTAGGCAGTTTTACTACCTGATAACATACCCGGGCTGGCATTTCGCTTTTAAAAAACTCTGCATAAACTTTATTCATATCGCTGAAATTTCCAAGATCATCCAGTAAAACAGTCGTTTTAACCACATCCTCAAGGGAATATCCAGCTTCCTTTAAAATATAGCTTATATTTTTTAAACATTGCTCAGTTTGTTGCTCTATATTGTCCGGAATTTTTCCGGTAGATTGATCGATCGGTAATTGGCCGGAAATGTATATAGTTCCGTTATTTTCTACTGCCTGACTGTATGGACCGACAGCGAGGGGTGCATCTTTTGAAGAAATTATTTTTTTCATATTATATTGTTTATAAATTTTTCAGTTACAATCACTTTAACTCCTTTCTCCAGAATGTCGAACTCGAAAGGGGAATACCCCAATGCTTCTCCATCGACCTCAATGGCAATTTCCGGATCGGATTCGATTTTTATATTTTTTCCCCGATGAAGAGAAACTTCAGGTGCCTTATATATCAGTCCGTTATACAGTGCTTTAAAGTTAGATAATACGCGAATGGTGCTGAGTTTGCGGATAACTGTCATGTCGAAAAGACCGTCGTTTGCAATAGCGTCTGGATTCTGCAGCATTCCTCCGCCATTGTATTTACCGATGCCTATTGCTGCGCTGTAAACTTTTTCATTAACAGTTTCATGGCCATCTATGAATATTTTTACGTTGGTGGATTTATATCGGAGATCGGATTTTAATGTGCTCCATAAATACAACCATTGTCCACGTTTGCCTTCATCTTTCAAGCGGTTGTATTTTTTGTTCACGTAAGCGTCGAATCCTATTCCTGCAACATTTGCCATGTATCTTTTATGGGGAAAATTACTTTTATAGAATGACACGACACCTACATCCTGTAGGAACGTATATCCGTCGACAATAGCCTTGATTGCTTCCGTATATTTACGCGGTATTCCGAACATTCTAATCCAGTTGTTACCTGTCCCTACTGCAATAACGGCAATAGTTATATCCGGCTGGGGAACCTTGTTTTGAATATATATTCCGTTGACGACTTCATGTATAGTACCGTCACCTCCGACAACAACTATTTTTTTATAACCGTTGTTTATAGCTTCTACGGCCAATTCGATGGCATGGAATTTTTTCTCAGTAAAAGCAAAATCAAAAGGTATTTTATTATCTCTAAGTAATTTGCTTATTTGAGGCCAATCAAGTAATCCTTTTTTTTTACCGGCTACTGGATTTACAATAGCGAACCATCTGTTTGCGGTGTCGATTATCATACAGCATTATGATTATGTTTTTCGAGAACCGTATGGGGTATTTCGTCGTGATATACGGTTTGTATCGGACAATTATAACTTCTTAATTGAGCTGCCGTAATATTATTGGAATTATGATAATGGACGCTTCTATTGACGCATAAAATACTTTTTACGTGTGACGTAATAGTCCCTATATCATGTGAAATAAGTATTATAGCCATTTTTTTATTTAATTCCTTTAGTAAAGCGTATAGTTCTTTTTCAAAATTATTGTCCACAAAATTGTTCGGTTCATCCAGGATAATTAATTCTGGATTCGAAATTAAAGCTCTGCAAAGCATTACCCGCTGAAATTCTCCACCCGAAAGATCGTTTATGTTTTTTTTCTTTAAAGGACTTATATTGGTCAAGGCGAATAATTCCTCAGCATGAAAATAATCATTTTTTTGATATCTCCTGAATAAACCTTTTGTGGATTGTAAACCCGATAATACCACATCTATCACCGATATTGGAAATTGTTTGTCGATCTTGGTTATTTGCGGTAAATATCCGATATACCTGTGCCCGGAATTTTCGATTCTTTTTGTATAGGTAATTTTTCCGTTGTATGGGATGCTTTTCAATATGGCTTTTATCAATGTAGTTTTCCCGCCTCCGTTTGGTCCGATTATTCCTATAAAGTCTTCGCATAGTATATCGAAAGAAGCATTTTTTATTACCTCAGTAGAGTCGTAATATACTTTTAAATCCCGGACTGAAATTAGCAGATTATCGGTCATTATTAAGTGAGTTATGGATTTTATCCGTTAATTCATATAGATTTTCGATCACATTATACTTTAACGGATCTATTTCCACAGCAGCAATTTTGGTTTCATCTATCAGGCTCTTCAAAATTTTTTCATTGTTCTGGCTCTGGTAAAACACTGAATTGATATTATGATTAGAGATCGATTCGTATAAATTTTTTAACTGTCTTGCAGACGGTTCTTTTCCGTGATGGTCAACTGCCAGCATTTTTAAATTAAAATCTCTGCAAAAATAACCTAGGAAGGGATGATATATTAAAATCGTACGTTCTTCACATGGACGCAGTTTATTTTGAATATAGTTATTTAAAGAATCTATTCGGGAATTCAAAATCATAAAATTTTGATAGTATTTTTCATTTGCTTCCGGATTTAGTTCAATTAACTCACTTAAAATTCTTTCGTTGAATTTTTTCAGATTAATAGGCGACAACCATATATGAGGGTCAGAATTTAACGAATGAGATTGGTCATGATGACTGTGGTTTTCTTTTATAATTTCTATATTTTCCGATAGATTCAACATTTTTATATCAGAAACATTGTTTAAAATACCTTCTTTTAAAGATGTTTCAAATTCAAGCAATCCCACTTCAATATATAAACGCGAGGATGTCAGACCCTTGACTTGAGAGGGGAGGGGTTCGTATATTTCGGGTTCTATCCCGGGCGGAACCATTACATTTACGACATAATCATTTCCCGAAATTTCTTCTACCAGATATTTCAAAGGTAGTATGCTGACGGTAATAATATTATCCTTTTCGTTGACCGCATTACAGCTAACAAATCCTAATATTAATAATAAGTAAAAGCCAAATTTCATATGAAGTAAAATTTGAAACAAATATAATCACTTTTTATTTTTTTTAGCAATTTCCGTTAATTACAAATGTAAAGAACATTCATGTGATATAATTAAAAGTATTAATTAATCGTAACCAATAAAGATAATGTACGAATAATCAGTCAATTATATCTACTTGTCTTAAGTATGTATTCAGTTGTGGTTATTTGAATTTATTGAAAAGTATTCAGTCGAAAATAAATCAGATACATAATTTAAATTATTCTTCTGATAATTAAATAGTTGTAAGATTTATTTAAATTAAAATATTGATAAAAATTGCACAACGATACTGTGTGATTTGTGGTGTTTTTGGAAAGTAAAATAAAAATTTTACATTTGTAAAAAAAAGAATGAATGAGAGATTATTGGAATTTCTGAAGGTTAAAAATCTTACACCGTCTCAGTTTGCTGAAATAATGGATATACAGCCATCCAGCGTGTCGCATATTACTTCCGGAAGGAATAAACCCAGTTTCGATTTCTTTGCAAAGCTTTTAGAGAAATTTCCGGATGTGAATCCTGATTGGCTTATTTTAGGATACGGAAATATTTATAGAGCAGAGAAATCCGAAGAATTTTCATTTTTAAAAAAAGACATGGAAATGTATACGGCGGGACACCACACAAAACAAAATAAAAACATTGAAAAAATCATTATTTTTTATTCCGATAAAACGTTTGAAGTCTATAATAGTGAATGATTTACGTGAATTATAATATATATTATGTTAAGTAGATTGGGGTTTTTAGCTTCTATTATACAGGATTTCAGGAGTTTATAATTCTCCCAGAAGATCACGTATAACCACCGATGCACAAAAGCATCCGAATACAACAGGTAGATAAGATATGGTTCCTACGTTTGATTTTTTATTCTGTTCGTCACATAAAATTAGTGCTCCTTCGCGTGGTTTTTCAGGAGAAAATACTACTTTAAATCCTTTATGGATGCCTATCTTATGCAGTCTTTTCCTAAGCATATGTGCCAGCGGACAATGATGGGATTTTGAAATATCTTTTATTTCTATTTGTTCCGGAGCTGTTTTAGCTCCAGCCCCCATGGAGCTTACAACTGGAATGCCTTTTCCCAGGCAGGATTTGATTAAATTTACTTTAGGAGAAAGAGTGTCAATCGCATCCACTACATAATCAAACCGTTGTGAGTCGAGTAACTCGTCAATCAGATTATCTTTAAGAAATATTATTTGTTTATTTAGATTGGCTCGGGGATTAATATCTTTCAATCTCTCATATAAAACATCCGCTTTGTATTTCCCGATGGTGCTACGAAGAGCAATTAATTGTCGGTTTATATTGGATGGATTGACGATATCTGCATCGACAATAGTCAAATTTTCTATTCCGCTTCTGGATAGCATTTCAGCAGCATATGCGCCGACTCCTCCCAACCCGACAACGAGAATATTTGATTTTCTTAAAATTTTTAATTTCTCCTCTCCTAGGAGTAGTTCTGTTCTCTCAAGCCAACTTAACATAATTAAATCCTGAAATAAAGTTTTTATATATAATTTCCCGGAATTTCTCTGGATTTATGTCTATAATAGCACTTACGGTCAAATATGTATCAAATATATTGTCTTTTTCATCACTTTCAATAAATAAATAATTCACATCTACATTTTTTAATATATTCATTGTTTTAGTTGAACGTAGACTTTTCTGACTCAATGAAATAAAATATCTGTTTTTGTTGATCTGGGAGTATATCTCGTTGTTTCCAATGAAAGAATGGAAAATAACTGTACTTAATGGGTACTTTTTTAATAACCGAATAACTTCATAGTAAGCTTTCACGCAATGGATTATTACGGGTAATTGTAATTCAGTAGCAATTCGGAGTTGTTTTTCAAACCAATATAATTGTTTTTCCTTATCTAGAGTTTTAATAGAAAAGTCCAGGCCTATTTCTCCTATTGCCAGTAGGTTATCTGTTTTATTTTCAAAAATCGAAAGATCGGAGTCTGTTGCATTGTTAGTATTCCGTGGATGAATTCCTGCAGAGAAAAGAATATTTTGAGGAATCATAATTTCATTGCCAAGTAATATAGAATATATTTTTAAAATTTCTTTATTTTGGGTAATATCATGGGAATGAATATCGATATATGGTATTTTCACATCAAAATTTTATTACTTTGTATACAAATTTAACGCTAAAATTTTAAAATTAACCTAAAGCTATGAAATATACACGATCTATTTTGCTCTGTATTTTTTCGATATTATGTAATAATTATATTTTTTCAGCCTCGAATTTAATCCCAGTAGATTTGGGATGGAGCAAAAATTCTGTTAATACTGCTATTTTCAGAAACAGTTCGTTAGCCACTTATCAAGATTATCAATTTGTCGCTTTTTATGATAAAGAGAAAAATGTGGTATTAGGCAAAAGAAAACATGGAACCGAGGTATGGGAAATTAGCATTACCCAGTACAAAGGAAATGCAAATGATGCTCATAATGTGATAAGTATAACGGTTGACGGTAATGGTTATCTACATGTTTCCTGGGATCATCACGGTCATCCGTTGAATTATACCAGGTCTGTGGCTCCCATATCACTTGAGCTGCGCGATAAAATGAAGATGACGGAAGTAGAGGAGGATAACGTTACTTATCCCGAATTCTATAAATTCTCGAACGGAGATTTATTATTTGCTTACAGAAGCGGAAGTTCCGGAAACGGTAATCTGGTTTTGAAGAAATATGACATAAAAACCGGGGGCTGGAACGATATGAATAATAATCTTATCTCCGGAGAAAATAAACGGAACGCTTATTGGCAGATATATGTTGACAATCAGGATAATATCCATGTTTCCTGGGTTTGGCGCGAAACTTATAATGTTGATACCAATCATGATTTGTGTTATGCTGTATCGAGAGATTCCGGTGATACATGGGAGAAATCGAATGGGGAAAAATACAATCTGCCCATTACTCTCGGAAATGCAGAGTATGTTTGGCGCATACCTCAAAATAGTGAATTGATAAATCAAACCAGTATGGCCGTTGATGATAATGGAGTCCCGTATATAGCCACTTATTGGAGGGATCCGGACTCAGGTGTTCCACAATATTACATATTATATAAAAGTGGAGATGTATGGATGAGAAACCAGGTTACAGGAAGAATATCAGGATTTTCTTTATCCGGTGCCGGAACTAAGAAAATACCCATTTCACGCCCGCGTATTCTCTGCTTTAATGAAGAAGGAAAGGCGAATATATACTTTTTGTTCAGGGATGAAGAAAGGGGATCGAAAGTCTCAATGGCTACAATATCGGATATAGATAAAAACGAATGGACTTTCGAGGATTTAACGTCTTTTACGGTAAATTCTTGGGAGCCGACTTTTGATATGGAATTATGGAAAAAGGAAAAAATATTGAATATTTTTGTGCAGAATACCGAACAGGGAGACGGAGAGTCTACTGTTGAAATTGATCCGCAAATGATTTATATTCTTGAGTATATAAAATGAGATTTAAAAATAAAGTAGTTGTTGTGACCGGAGCGAGTTCCGGGATCGGACTTGCCTTGGTAAATGAATTTGCTAAGAACGGCGCTAAAGTAGCTATGGCGGCGCGTAATGAGGAAAAACTGAGGGAAATCTCCAAAGAATTGACTGACAGGAATGTAGATAATATCTGTTTAAAGGTGGACGTTACGAATGAGAATGACTGTAAATTGTTGATAAATAAAACAATCGAGACGTTCGGGAAAATCGATGTCCTGATCTGTAATGCAGGAATTTCAATGAGAGCTTTGCTCGATGATGTCGACTTGGATGTGTTAAAAAGATTAATGGATGTTAATTTTTGGGGAACCGTGTACTGTGTAAAATATGCACTGCCCTATCTTCAGGATACACAAGGATCCATTGTAGGAGTTTCGTCAGTTGCTGGAATTCACGGACTTCCGGCCCGTACGGGTTATTCTGCTTCAAAATATGCGATGCAGGGGTTCCTTGAAACGGTGAGAATTGAGAATTTGAAAAAAAAGGTCCATGTAATGATTGCTTACCCCGGATTCACAGCTACTAATGTACGATTCTCAGCCCTTACGGCAGACGGTTCCAATCAGGGAGAAACTCCGCGAAACGAAGAAAAAATGATGAGTGCCGAAGAAGTTGCATTACGGATATCGAAAGGAATAAATAAAAGGAAAAAACTGCTACTTATGGATTTTCAGGGCAAGGCATCCTTCTTTATTAAAAAAATATCCATAGGATTATTGGATAAACTTTTTTACTCGCACATGGCTAAAGAGTCGGATTCCCCGCTGCAATAAATATTATCATTATTACGTTGGGAATAAATTGAATTATAAGTACCTTTGTATATTATACATATTAATTTTTGGAATATGGAAACAAGGAATAACCTTAATGAATCTGTTCCGCAGGAACAAGTCGATATTGAACAAAATATCGATAATACTATGTCGTCTGATTTAATCTCTGAAGAAAATGTAAATGAATCACAACAAAAAGATGAATTACCGGAAAGTTTACCGTCTAATGATTATTCACAATTAAGTTCCGATGAACTTATTAAAACATTATCCGATCTTCTTCAGGAAGAGGCTGTGAATAATTTCAGAAAGGAAATTGAGGCTATTAAAACAGCATTCTATAAACTTCAAAAACAAAAAATAGAAGAAATTAAAAAAGCATTTCTGGAAGAAGGAAATTCTGAGGAAAACTTTGTTGCTCCAGATGATGAATGCGAGGAACAGTTTAAAATACTACTTTCTCAGTACAGGAAAAAAAGAGATGCTTTTATCGTAGAATCCGAAAAGGGAAAAGAGGAAAATTATAAAAGAAAACTTGAAATAATTGACAAACTCAAAGATCTGGTCAATAGTCATGAAACATTAAATCAGACTTTTTCTATTTTTAGGGAGTTACAGGCAGAGTGGAAGGAAATAGGTTCGGTTCCACAGAGTCATATTAAAGATTTATGGGAAACTTATCATCTGCATGTTGAAAATTTTTATAATTATATAAAGATAAATAATGAGTTAAGAGATTTGGATCTCAAAAAAAATGCTGAAAGTAAAACGCAATTATGTGAAACGGCAGAAGCATTAATTATGAATTCCTCCCCTATCTCGGCCTTCCATGAATTACAGAAACTGCACGATCAATGGCGTGAGATTGGCCCTGTGGCTAAAGAATTAAAGGAGTCTTTATGGGATCGTTTCAAAGAGGCCAGTTCAAAGATCAACAAAAGACATCAGGAATATTTCGACCTACTTAAAGAGGAGCAGGTTAAAAATCTGGAAATAAAATCCGAATTATGTCTTAAGGTAGAAAATATTGCAAATTCGGAATATTCCGATAAGAAGGGTATCGATGCAGCTTCTGACGAAATAATAGAGATTCAGAAAATATGGAAAACTATAGGTTTTGCTCCTAAAAAAGAAAACACTGCTATTTATGAAAGATTCAGGACAGCCTGTGATAATTTTTTTGAGAAGAAAAGGGTTTTTTATTACGGCATAAAGGAAGAGATGGACAAAAACCTTCAGGATAAAATAGATATTTGTATTATAGCCGAATCCCTCCAGAATAGTACTGATTGGAAAAATACTACGGACCAGTTGATCGAATTGCAAAAACGCTGGAAAGAAATAGGGATTGTTGCCCGTAAGAATTCCGATTCTGTTTGGAAAAGATTCCGTAAGGCATGCGATACTTTTTTTGACAGAAAATCACAACATTTCTCGGAATTGGATTCTGCTTACGAACAGAATTTATTAAAGAAAAAAGAGTTACTCGAAGAAATAAAAAAATTCGAAATTACCGATCGTGAGACCGGGTTTGAAATGCTTAAAGATTTTCAACGACGATGGGCCGAGATTGGATTTGTTCCGATTAAAGAAAAGGACGCGCTCCAAGCTGAATACCGAGAAACAATCGATGCTCATTTTGCAAAAATCAAAGGAGAAGATAGAGATAGAAAGATGGATAGATTCCGTAGTAAAGTATCATCTCTCAAAAATAAAAATTCGGTCAGAAACGAAAGAGACCGTTTATATAACAAACTTAAACAACTGGAATCGGACATATCATTATTGGATAACAATATTGGATTCTTTGCCAAATCCAAAAATGCCGATCTTCTGGTTCGAGATGTTAATGATAAAATTACCAAGGCAAAAGAAGATATGTCTGGAATTATTGAGAAAATAAAATTATTGGATAATCAGGAGGAATAATATTAAATGGAATCTAAAAAACAAACCAAATATATTTTTGTTACAGGAGGAGTCGCATCATCGCTCGGGAAAGGTATTATTTCTGCATCATTGGCGAAACTACTCCAGGCAAGAGGATATTCAGTTGTAATACAGAAACTTGACCCATACATCAATGTCGATCCGGGTACATTGAACCCTTATGAACATGGAGAGTGTTACGTGACGGAAGACGGTGCGGAAACAGACCTTGATTTAGGTCATTATGAACGTTTTACTAATATCCACACTTCTCAGGCAAATAATGTCACTACAGGACGAATTTATCAAAGTGTTATAAATAAAGAGAGACGTGGCGAATTTCTTGGAAAAACAGTTCAGGTTATTCCTCATATTACGGATGAAATAAAACGCAGGATAAAACTTGTTGCGAGCAATCAGAAGCATGATGTAGTAATAACGGAAATCGGAGGTACCGTTGGAGATATTGAATCTCTTCCTTACATTGAAGCGGTGCGACAGTTGCGTTATAATCTCGGTGCCTGTAATACGGTTGTTGTTCACCTGACCCTCCTTCCATATATGTCCGCATCAGGAGAATTGAAAACTAAACCTACGCAACATTCTGTGAAAATGTTGCTGGAAAACGGACTTCAGCCGGATATACTGGTATTGCGTGCGGAAAAACATATGAGCGAAGAGATTCGTTCAAAGGTAGCATTATTTTGTAATGTCGATAAGGATGCGGTAGTTGAGTCGATAGACGTACCCACTATATACGAAGTCCCTTTGAGAATGCTGGATCAGAAGCTCGATGCGGTTACTTTGAGAAAACTCAACCTCGACTGCAGTAAAAAACCTGATCTTGACAACTGGATCAAATTCGTACAGAAAGTTAAAGAACCTAAGAAAAAAGTAGATATTGCATTGATAGGTAAATATACGGAACTTCCGGATGCCTATAAATCGATCGTAGAATCTTTTATTCACGCAGGTGCGACCAATGATGCCAAAGTAAATTTAAAATATATAAATTCGGAGAAACTGACATTGGAAAATATAGATTCTGTGTTGGGTTCTATGTCAGGTATTCTTGTCGCTCCGGGCTTTGGCAACAGGGGGATTGAAGGTAAAATCCTTGCTGTAAATTATGCAAGAACCAATAAGGTTCCATTTTTCGGTATATGCCTCGGAATGCAGTGCTGTGTTATAGAGTATGCAAGAAACGTTCTCGGTTATTCGGAAGCGAATTCCACGGAAATGGACGATCATGCGAAATTTCCCGTGATCGATTTAATGGAAGAACAAAAGAATGTCACCGAAAAAGGCGGAACCATGCGTCTCGGAGCTTATACATGCAAACTCGATAAAAACTCAATTTCCTTTAATGCTTACGGAAACGATGAAATCAGCGAACGCCACCGCCACCGTTATGAATTCAAC
>JAJQEF010000037.1:30966-36605 GCA_021201795.1 Rikenellaceae bacterium | reverse complement strand
GACAAGAATATATATATTAAACCCGATGAAACTAAGTCTACTATTATTTCATTTGCCCATAGTGTAGGTATTGAAAAAAGTAAAAGAGAAAATTAATAATTTAGACTTACTTATAAAAGACTTTATTGACGAAACTACAGATGATGCAAAACAAATAAAAGTTCTTGAAACTCCAGATCTTTTAAGACAACATCTACTAATGAAAATACACCGTGTAAATAATAATGAGTTTAGTAAACTATATAAGGCGCAAATCCAAACAATTCTTTACAATAGAGTGAGAACGATTTTTGAGTTGGCTGAAATATTCGAAAAAATTGAACTGCTTATTGAAGATGATCATATTGCTTCATTAGATTTTTGGAGGTATAAACTTTATCAAGTTCTTATGGATGGAGTAAAAAAATAAATATGGGTGAAAATATTTAAAGACTACTTATTTTAATAAGTAGTCTTTTTTTGAATTATTTACTACACGACTTCTGCAAATATAAAGTCAATAGCGTAAAATAAGGTTTGTGAATAAAAAGCAGGCGCATTACACTTCCTTTATTTAATAACATTTTGAAGAAATTATAAACTTCAAATGAAAATAATGCGCCTGCCGGTGGTTTAGAAAAGTTATAGCGTGGAAATACTAAATGTTCGTTGTTTCCCTCAAAAACTCCACGGTGCTAACCCTTCTAACCTGATTACCTAATTATATCGTGTAAACTCTTTTGCCTTCCTGTTGCGCCTTGCGGTTGATTATGTAAGTTAAACTGTTGGGTTTGACTTCTTCGGTTATAAAGAAGAAGAAACACGCCTGCGGCATCATATATTGAGGATCGTATTGGAAGCCTTTGATGCCGATATACATATTTTCGGGTTCGCCTAGGGGCATCGGGTTTAGGTCGTTCAAAGCGGGATGATTATCGAAGAACTCAATATTTATATCTTTACGTTTATGCCTGCGTAATACCTCCACAATCATTTTTCCTACTTCGTTGTATTCGCTTATCACAAAAGTGGTAATTCCTATATAGAGGAATATGTTTATCATCTCACGGACTTTGCGGTAAAGTCCGATGTATTCTTTTTTATTTTTTGCCATGCGGTCACCGATTACGATCAGTGTTCTGCAACTATCGGGGTTCATGTACATGATCTATCTTCTTTATGTTGGTTGCGATTAAATTGCCTAATTCGTTCTTTGAGATCTCAAAGGACACCTTGTCATTTTCTTTCAGGGCGTGCGGATTGCCATTCACGGAACTAAAGTGAAAGAACAGGTTATTGTTCGGATATTTGATAAACCGTAACAACCGTTCTTTATGCTTAATATTTCACCCTCGCCACTCTCGTGTATCTCTATCAGGTCGGCATCTTTTTCCTGCTCCTGAACTACAAACAGCCCCTCGATGAGTTTATCGTTATTCTCTAAACCGTTGTCGATTTCTTTTATCATATCAACGGGGTATTTTGCGATATTAAGTAGCTCATAAGATGTTCTTGTGACCTGAATGTTACCGCTATCGTTCATGTATTTGAAGTCCCACGATAACAGCATTACCCGAACACCCAGATTCTTCAATTCACGGAACAGGGTTAAGTATTCAGTATCGGAGACTATCATTACCGCTACATCTATATTATTTTGGATACATTGTTTGTATACCGAGAGGGCAAGCCATACATATATTCCTTTTTCTTCTTTCTTGCCGTTCATCTCCCGTAGGGGCATATAGTGTGTTTGTACTCCGGAACCCATTAGAATGTCCTCGAACACACGATCATTATAGAGCTGGTTGCCACGCTTGGTAGCATCGTAAGCGCTCAACCGACCACGGAAGTATTGTGTTTCAGTAATGATGCAGTCTTCGACTTCGACGCGCTCTGCATCCGCTACTTTATTCAGGATATATTTGTGAAGTCCCTCGATGTCGATCCGTGACCTTTGCGGATGGCTGTATGTATAATAATTTGAAATATGCAGAAACAGGTTGCCGTCATAGAACACACCGATCTTAAGCGGTGCATAGTTGGGGTTAGCCATAGCTATAAATGTGTGATATGTTATGAAATTGAATATGGAATAATGAGATGAGAGAGGGTACAAAAAAAGACGCAAGGACAATACTCCCGAGACCAGGTTCTAGGAATGACCCTCGAATGGAAGTATTGTCTGCGCCCAACGTTGCCCTGATCCGTTAAGATCAGTGCATACGAAGGGTTTCAACAACTACTACGCCATTCGATTAAATCCTGCCTTACGGCAGTTTCCTAGATTTGGTCATCGGCATAAAGATGTTTAACCTCTATGTATTTATCAGCGCATTTGCGCCCTTTTTAACTTGAATCGTTATACAAATATAACATATCGTTAGTAATGTTATGAATACAAATATATAAAAAGTTATTAATTACAGACAGTACGGTTGGTAGAAAATTTTGATTTGCTTCTGTTCTTTGTTTTATGAGTAAAGAAAGAATAGAAAAAGATTTTTTAGAATCCGTTGGTCATAGGTTTAAACCGATCCGTGAAAATAAAAACCTGACTCAGGAACAGGTGTACGAGGCAACACAAATAAATCTTGACAGAATAGAAAACGCAAAGACAAATTACTCTCTTTCCACTTTTCATATTCTTTGTAAATTCTATGAGATAAGTCCTGAAGAATTCTTCAAAGGTCTTTGATCCCTTACTTTTTACTATTACCACACCTCTCCATTTCTTGTTGGTAGCGCCCAGCCAAAGTCGGAAAAGTAAATACGCAAGGTTTGACTTGGCACCCGTCACGGACGGCACCGACCTTTCGTATTTGTCTTTTGCGACATTACATTTGCATACAACAGGGAATGGGAGATTATTTCGGGATAACTATATCCTCTATACGTATGGGGATATAAACGTAACTATCATACTTGACAAACCCGTACTTCGATTTGTCGAAGCGGTCAATTTCTCCCTCTATCCAAATATTTTCAAAGCCGTATTTAGGTGCGTACTCTTTCAGAAAGCGCAACAGAACGGTAAAGTAGGCGTCCTGATTTAACTTTTTAAAATTGGCGGTTACGATAATCACTATTTTGTCCGGCAAGCCATGCGTACCTCCGCTTGTCTCCCAGAAACGTATATATAGATCACATTTCCTCGTTCATGCACATATAATATTACCGTTGCAGATACGGTTATAATAAGCTGCTTCACTGTAGCCAAAATATTCGCACAGGAATAAGTTGAAGTCTACTAATAATTCGTCCCATTTAGTTATGGGATCGGTTGAAATACTTTTCATAATTTTTATCTTTTTGGTTTCATAATAATTTGTTTCTTCTTTTTCTTTCGCAGTTGCTCTACCTCTTCTTCGTTCTGATCGTAGTGCGATCCGAAAGTATGGGAGAACCAATCGCCGAAAGAGGAATAATTTTCAAATTGGGGGTATTCTTTCTGTGCCTTCTCTTGACGGACGTTAAGGTTATGTTCCGATATTGCAAAATGACCACTTAGATTACCGTAGCTGAATTGGCGGTCTATCTTTGATCCGGAGAAGGTTTGCCCTTTGTATTCCAACTTTATGCCCTGAATTTCTTTGGTACTGCCGTTGAATTTATAGGTTGTCTCAACTCCTTTATCAGATAAGTTGTCCTCGAAGTCTTTCAGGGTTTGGCTCTCGTTAAGGGTATGCTTGATAATGCTAAATAATTCATGCTTGAGCGCATCGGATCCCCGCAACCGTTCCGGTTTGATGTTCTTTTTCCCTTCCGAAAAGTGCAGGCGGTATTTAGCCGTTAGCATCTTACATACTTTCTCGTTACGGTAGCGGTCATTCTTATCGGAGATGGTTTTGCCGTCGTTATCTACACGGTTAAAAATGATATGACAATGCGAATGGTCTTTGTCGGTATGGCGTGCTATCAGGAATTGAGTATTGCGGATACCCATTCTGCGCATATAGTCACGGGCGATTAACCGCAGTCGTTCATCGTCCGTTGCCATTGCTTTGTCCTCGACAGGGAAATTCAAAGATATATGACCGACAATATTTTTGACTTTAGGATTGAGGAGTGTCTGCAAATTAAAATCCCATATCATTTGCTCCGGATCGGTTTCGTGGATTCCGGCAGTTTCGATCAGATATGCCCGTTCCTTATCGAGGACATACCTGACGCACCCGCCGAAAGATTTACCTTTCGTTATCTTAGCCATCATGGCGGATAGTTTTAATCAGACCGTTTATTTTATCCGCAGACTGTTCGCATTTTCAAGCTACCTCTTTAAAGCCAAATGTATTTGCTTTTTTTGCGAGCTGGTTAAGGTTGGTCGCTTCTCCGGCGAGTTGCCGTATAATTTGGATATGTTCTTTGCTGATCCTCTCCTTTACATATCCGTTGAGTATCAATTCACGGATGACTTCACTCCGGCTTTTACCGCTCCTGCGGACTAAGGCATAAAGCAAGAGTTGTAACTTTTTATTAAGCCGTATGGATATAAAAAATGTTTTTTTCATGATATGATTATTTGCGACCATCGGGAGCAACTCTACCACTTTGGTGGTTGCAAGTTGGTCGGTTATGTAACACACCGACATAAACTTGCTACCTTAAAAACAAGGGTATAAGTATTCCACTTACCGAATGGTCGGAAGTTAATATTTTATACTTTAATGTGGGATTCGGATTCGCGTCAAATCCATTTTTTAGGTTTCCTGCTTTGGCGGATAGTGCCCGAAGATGTCAGGCTATCCATTAGGATTTGGATTTGAGTTTGCCCGTGACCAGATAATTTATCGACTCTTCTTCGATCTCGGATCTGGTCTTGTGCCGGTTTTGTAACAATCAGTTTTCGAGTTCCGGACGATTGAAATAGATGTGCTTGCCATGGGGTTTGTAGAACGGGATTCTGTTCCCGCAAGTCAATTTATACATATAGGATTTAGACAACCCTGTAAACTGACACGCTTCGTCGAATGTGAGGACGGTCTTCTGTCCCCGTAGTAACTGCTCGATTGTTTCGAGTCTTGTTTGAATTTCATTTTGCATAGGCATATTTTATAATTGGTTATAAATTACCCTGCAAAAGAATGTAAAATAAAATAAGAGACAAAAAATCTCTCACTTTCGCTCACTTACATACGAGCGACAATATTTATATATTCTGCATAGCGATGATAATCGTTGTCTTCGTTAATGGCGCAGTATTTAGCACTGGAGAGGGTATTTCGTGAGATCGGCTTGCCACGCAAGGACATGAAACAGTTCTGTTTCTCCGACACCGCCTGCCACATGGGGGTTATCATTCCCTTTTGTCTTAACTGATCCATAATGTAACATAACTTACGGACATCCCGCACCATTAACGGCTGTGTGAGTTTACAGGAAAACAAGCCATTAACCGCCTTTTCATCAACTGCAGGCTGAAAGATCATCTCTTCATTGAAAAGATAAACAAGATGCTTTAATTGTTTGTTATTGAACCGTGAACCGTACATTATTATTCGTTTATTCCTAATAGTTTAAAATATTCATCTATATTATTTATCAACCATTCTCTTGACTCTTCAAGTATTTTAATATTATCTTCAATCTCTTGGTTATTGGACAGTGGTTTGAGGAAATTTATCATTTTTTCTAAAAGTGGAATAAGATAAATTTTAAAT